>JACQZF010000016.1 GCA_016213945.1 Nitrospirota bacterium
GAAAGAACATGGCATCACACTCGTCTGCATGGAACGCACAATCGTTATTTTACGACCCAGGGCGAACTTCGCTTAGCCTTGACTTCAACGTTTCGGAGCATTCAAAGAAATCCTTCTCAGGTTATGGGGTACCTACAACCGTATCAATAATGCACAGTATTAATAATATTATGTAGCTTTATTTATGCAAGGATATATACCAACCGCTGTTGTACAGCTGCACATCAAGCTTTAATTTTTCAAGCGCGTAAGGGTCATAGCCTGAAAAAAGATAAGTGAAGACAGGGTTGTTTGTAAGAAGCGGATCTATACCGTCATTAATTATCCCCATGCTCTTCAGTTCTTCCCAGCAGGGTGTATGGGGAATCGGCGAGAACTCCGTGAGGTGGGTCCTCACGCCGGTTCGGTAACCCTGAGCAGGCCCAGCGGCCTGGACCAGAGGTTTGCAGCCGCAAAGTCATGGACCCACGGATTGATGAGGATGATCTTCGGTTTCATAGTTAAATATAACAAATAATGATTTCTATTTTTCTGTTTCCCGTTTACTTCTCCGTGCCTCTGTGCCCTCTGTGGTTAATTAAGTGCAAAAGTTGACTTGCACAATGCTGTAAGTTATCCTCTTAATCATGGAGACGGTTGCTACCAACAGGAAGGCGTATCACGATTATTTCATTCAGCAGACTTACGAGGCCGGCATCTCCCTTCTCGGTACGGAGGTAAAATCCCTGCGCGAGGGCAAGGCCAACCTCAAGGACAGCTACGCTATTATTAAGAATGGAGAGGCGTTCCTCTTTAATTGTCACATCAGTCCGTACAGTCACGGGAATCTTCAAAACCATGACCCGCTGCGGACAAGGAAGCTCCTCCTTCATAAGAAGGAAATAGACAAACTGCATGGGAACATCAGCCAGAAAGGGCTTACCCTCGTACCTTTAAAGATCTATTTCAAAGGCGGCAAGGCAAAGGTCGAGATAGGGCTTGCAAAGGGCAAGAAGCAGTATGAAAAACGTGAAGCGATAAAAGAGAAAGAAGCGAAAAGGGAGATCGAGAGACATATGAGGAAGAGGAGTTGAAATCTATTTTCTGGAAACCGCTTCCACCCCCCACTCTTTTAATTTCAGGACAGCCTTATTCACAAGGGCGCCCAACTGTTCCTGTATCTCATCCGATAATTCCGTGCTTGTCTCCATTGACTTCGGCTGTATCCCGATGAGGCACATCTCAGGCGGAGTAATTCCCATTAACCGCGCGGCAAAGAGTGTATCTGGCAAACCTATCTGGTGCACGGAGAGTTTATTTGAAATCAGAAATGCCGGGATCTTGTCGCCCTCAACAGTATCTATTGTCCCCGGTTCTTTTTTGAAATTCGCAGCGTCAATTATCAGGACCTTGTCCCTGCCTTCAAACAGCGGCAGGAGATCAAGCCCCTTTGTCCCGCCGTCTATCAGATCAACAGATTCCGGGAAGACGTAATCGCTTATTAATTTATTCACCGCATGAACGCCGACACCGTCGTCAGACAAAAGTATGTTGCCGATCCCAAAGATTGCTATGTTCAAAAGGTGCCCCCAATTTTCATGCAGCTATTATACATGAATCAAGATAAGGTGCGGGGAAGCGTCTGAGTCCACGGAAGACAGAAAAGATTTTATTCTAGGGGTGTCTTCCTGTTAAAGATTAGAATATCATTGGCCTTTAATCTTCCATGATCTTTTAAAATGGCTATTATTTTATCTTCAATTTCCATAGCATTTGTATTTTAAGAAAGGGAAGCTCTATGTCCCAATCTATTATTCCAACTATTCAGCCAATCCCTCTTATTCATTCTGACGATATCATAAGCAACGCACACAGTGAAATACAAGACAAGAAAGAGCCATAGTGCAGAATTTGGAAAGTTCAAAAGCATGGAAGTAAATAGGCAGGAAGCAAGGAGGTTCCACGAGTCTACTAAGGGACTGCTAAATATTCAGCAAAGGAAGTTGATTCGGGGATTGGCAGGTTGTCATCAATCAGTCCATGAAGATGCATTTTAATAGCCTCATGCATATTTAGTTCTGTTTCTTCACGCGTAGCGCCTGTAGCAACACATCCCGGCAGATCCGGTGAATACGCTGAATAATTGCCGTTGGCTTTTTCAATGACCACAAGAAAACGGTGCATGGTTATTTTGCCTCCTTTAATTTCGCCTGTTTCAAAATACTGTTTAAAGTGCCTGGGGCTAAATCATCATTAGGATGTCCGGCAATTGTTACCCTGCCTGTCTTTATCGAATGTTTATATTGCCTGTGACTCCCTTTGGTAACAACAAGATACCAGCCATCCGATTCAAGTAATTTTATAATATCACGTACCTTCATATAATTCATCCCCTCTGATTAAAAGATTCTTTAAATTTATGGAATATCTTAACGCCGCATGACTGGAAATTCAAGACAAGAAAGTGCAAAAGTACAACAGGACAAGAGTTCAAAAGTGCAGAAGTGCCATAGTGTAAAAGCACGGAAGCGGAAAAGATGTAAAACAAAAACAGCCCCGGAAGACACCAAGTCTTCCGGGGCTGATAATTTTGCTATTAACTTCTTGCTGTTTTTTACTTCACATCTTTTTCAGGTATAAACTTGTACCCGGTGAAGATAGAGCCCATCAGACCGCTCTTCTCCCTGCTGTCCGAAAACCACGAAATGTAAACATGTATCATCGCGAAGGCGAGTATCACGTACATTAAGATGTGATGATACAGCCGGATGGTCGGCAAAAGCATTATGCCTGTAAGCCATCCCCCAAGGAGCGTCCAGACAGCGCCTGAATGGTTTACCGAATACATCGCAAAACCTGAAACGATCTCAAAGATAAATATTATAAACAGCAGGAGGTATGTTAAACCTCCAAGGGCTGAATGTCCGACATGGCAGCTTTTTCTGCTGAGCAGCAGGTAGCACTTCAGGTCATCGATCATCCTGCCTGTCTTCTCGCCTGTAAATGGAAGCCATTCGCTGATGCAGGCATACTTGTTCCCGGCAAGTGACCAGTAGAGCCTGATGATCACGCTCATCATGAAGGTGTATGCTGCTATGAAGTGAATGAGCCTCATCCAGCCCATTATCCACTGTTTTGAGGAATAGGCATGAATAAAGGGACTCCCGATGTAAAACCCCGTAACAGACAGGGTAAGGATGCAGAGAAAGTTGATCCAGTGGGTAAATCTTACGGGAAATTCCCATGCGTAGGTTTTCAATCTCGTGTCGTTCATATTTACCCCCTTTCTATTTTATCCTTATCCTTGTTACCTCTTTGCCGTCAGGGTCCACCACATGAACAGCGCACGCCATGCAGGGATCGAACGAGTGGATCGTCCTCAAAATTTCAATTGGCTGTTCGATGTTGGCTACCGGAGTTCCTATCAGCGCTTCTTCGTAAGGGCCTCTCTGGTTGTTGGCATCTCTTGGAGAGCCGTTCCATGTGCCGGGTACTACGCACTGGTAGTTTGCGATCTTGCCGTCCTTGATGTTTATCCAGTGGCCTAACGCGCCTCTCGGCGCCTCGTGAAGGCCGTATCCTCTTGCCTCTTTGGGCCATTCAGAGGGGTTCCACTTTTCACCGGCGTGGGTCTTGAAGTCGCCCTTCTTCATATTCGCTGCAAGCTGATCAAGCCATACGGGGATCTGCTCCGCTGTTACAAGGGTCTCAATCGCACGTGCCGCAATTCGTCCGAGTGTTGAGAACAAAGCGGCAGGACCGACTCCTAATGTCTTCAGGACGAGGTTTACTACTTCCTGGACTCTCTTGTGTCCTGAGCCGTACGCAACGAGCATTCTTGAAAGAGGCCCGACCTCCATCGCCTTGTTATCATAGCGGGGGGCTTTCAGCCATGTGTATTTTGCGTCCGTATCAAGATATTCATACGGGGGCTTCGGCCCTGTGTATTTGTAGTTTGTCTCGCCTTCCCATGGATGCTTTGACGCGCTGTCGCCGCCGGAATACTCATACCATGAGTGAGTTACATATTCAGCAACCCTGGTATGGTCCACGGAATGCACCCTTGAAAGGTCCTTGTTGAGAATGATCCCGCGCGGCAGCCAGAGGTTGTCTGTATTACTTACCGTGTCATTTGGGAATTCACCATACGCGAGGAAATTGCCGACGCCTGCTCCGTGGCCTGCCCAATCTTTATAGAATGGGGCCACCGCAAGGACGTCGGGGATATACACCTTCTCGACAAAGTCCTTTGCGATCTTTGCAAGCCCTGAGATAAAGGCTATGCTTCCAGCGTTCAGGGCGTTCTGGCTGTTCGGGTCAACAGGGATGGACATGCCGCCGACAATGTATGTCTGTGCGTGAGGGTTCTTTGCGCCGAGCAGGGCCTGTATTTTTATTACATCACGCTGCCAGTCAAGCGCTTCGAGATAGTGGGCGACTGCCATGAGATTTGCTTCAGCAGGAAGCTTGTAAGCCGGATGCCCCCAGTAAGCGTTCGCAAAGGGGCCGAGCTGGCCGTTCTCTACAAAGGCCTTGAGCTTGTCCTGGATGCCCTTGAAATAATCCGTGCTTGATTTCGGCCAGTCCGAGATCGCCTGCGCAAGCGCTGATGTCTTTGCAGGGTCAGCCTTTAATGCGCTGACAATGTCTACCCAGTCAAGCGCGTGGAGATGATAAAAATGAATTACATGGTCCTGAACGAACTGAATGCCGGTTATAAGGTTCCTTATAAGACGCGCATTGTCAGGGATTGTGATGCCTAATGCGTTTTCGACCGCTCTCACCGAGGCGGTTGCGTGAACCGTTGTTCAGACGCCTCATATGCGCTGGGTAAAGGCCCACGCGTCTCTGGGGTCTCTGCCTTTGAGAATGATCTCAATGCCCCTGAACATGGTGCTTGAGCTCCACGCGTCAACAACCTTTCCGCCTTCAACCTTTGCCTCAATCCTGAGATGTCCTTCAATTCTTGTTATAGGGTCAATAACTAACTTTGCCAATGTAAATCACCTCTCTTTCAGAATTTTATCCGCAGATTTCGCAGATAACACAGATTAAAGAAAAAACTTATAAAAATCTGAGTCAATCTGTGTAATCTGTGGATGATCATTTTATGTTATTCTTCTTTCTTCGGCGAGATTGCCCGTCCTATTCCGTGTATCACAAGTCCCGCTGCTGTTGCCGCGGCAAGTCCGGCGCCGACTTTATCAGCAGTGCTTTCGATGCTCACTCCGGGGACCTTCGGCAGTCTCCTGTAGAAGGGCGTCATGGTGTCCCAGAAGTTAGGCTCGGCGCAGCCTATGCAGCCGTGTCCTGCCTGAACAGGCCAGCTTGTGCCTTCATTGTATTTGATAGTGGGACAGTTCTTAAATGTCTCAGGGCCTTTGCATCCCATTTCGTATAAACACCAGCCCTGTCTGTGGCCCTCGTCTCCCCATTGCCTTACGAACTGCCCGGCGTCAAAGTGCGCCCTTCTCTCGCAATTGTCGTGGATCCTTTTTCCGTAAGCGAAATAAGGCCTGCCGAGTTTATCAGTATTTGGGAGTGATCCGAATGTCAGGTAATGGACGATGCAGGCGGTAATATTTTCAGCGTTTACCGGACAGCCCGGCAGGTTGATCACTGTCGCGCCCGGCACAGCCTCTTTTACACTTACCGCTCCTGTGGGATTTGGCAGCGCAGCAGGAATTCCTCCGTAAGCGGCGCATGTGCCTACTGCAATCGTTGCAAGCGCGTTGCCGCAAACCTCCCTTGCAATGTCAACAGCGGACCTGCCGCCTATGCAGCAATACACGCCGCCGTCTTTCATGGGGATGGAGCCTTCCACAACAACAAGGTATTTGCCCTTCTGGTTATTCACCACATCCATCAGCGACTTCTCCGCCTGCTTTCCCGCCGGCGCCATTATCGTCTCATGATAATCTACTGAGAGAATATCAAGGACAATGTCTCCGACTGTCGGCTTTGACGCCCTCAAAAGGGCCTCGGTGTTGCCGCAGCAGTCCTGAAACTCAAGCCACACAAGATACGGCTTTTTACCGCCAAGGGCTTCTGCGATTTTCGGGATAAACGAAGCGGGCAGTGCCAGTAATGCGGCCATTCCGGTGCAGAACTTCATGAAGTCTCTGCGGGACAAACCTTTATCGCCGAGAGCACCCATTGATTCCGCTGCTTCCTGCAATGGATCAACTGGAAACAACTTCATAGAGCCACCTCCTTTTTGAAAACTAAGAGATTTGTTATGCGTGTCCGTTATCGAAAAATTATCATAAAACCCAATACTTGTCAATAAAATAATTGCATAAAGCAGGTTACCTGGTTTTCATGCCGCTGCATTCATGAATTGCCTGTTAACTCTGCGTTAAAATTTTCCATCCGAATGAAAGTCTGCTCCAGAATTTCTATGATTTCGCTTCATCCATTTATAGGATCTTAAGCCATGTATTGCTTCAGCCGGTTTTGTGCCAAGCAGGCCCATAATTATTTTTAAGGACGCTGGATGGAATCTGTTCATGCAAGTGAAAATAAAATCCCTGGTTTTCCGTGCGTAAACAAATTCAGGATAAATGTATCTCTGCAATGAGCCGATATACTGCCCGGCAATATACGCCGCGTCATGCTCAATGTCCTTTCCTTCGCGCAACGCATTCAAAATAGCCTGTGAGGCAAGTTCGGCGCTTCGCTGCGCGTAGAAAATTCCCTCGCCTAACAGCGGGTCTGCAAATCCCGCGGCATCTCCGGCAAGAAGGGTGTTTCTGAAGGCCGGCTGCAAAAGAAATCCGCCGTACGGGAAGGCGCTTGCCTTAATTTCATCAGGTTGAAATTCGCCGATATCAAGCCCTGACAGGAAATTATTGAATGCGGGCAGAAGCTGTTTTTTGTTTTTCCTGAAAGGCCCTCCTGCGCCGATGACCAGTTTTTCTTTATTAGGGAATATCCAGGAGTATCCATGATTGACGAAATCAAAATAAAGGACGGGGTGATCGATCTGTTTCCTAAGCTGTGAACGATTTATAAAGATCTCAAAGGCGATAGCCATATTATCAAGCCAGTTTTGCTGATCAAAGTGCCCTTTCGGAAAGCCCCGCCTGACGATGCTGTTGATCCCGTCCGCCCCGATAATAAGTTTTGCCTCTATTGTCCGGCCTGCCGAAGTAGTTACCCTGCTGCCGGATATGTCTAAAGATATACATCTCTCGCCTTCGACAACCTCTGCGCCGGCCTGTCCTGCCATTGTCAAAAGAAAGTGGTCGTAACGGTATCTGTCGACAAAATAAAAAGCGAGGGGCAGGTCTTTTTTCGTTACGCGTTTATCCTTAAAGTAGATCTCATATTGGTTGGATTCAAAACTAATGATGCCATTTTTCTTGAGGCCGCTGACCGCTTCGCCGAATACTCTTTTTAAGAGCCTGATAGTTTTATCTGTTATACAGCCGCCGCACAGCTTGGGCCTCGGAAATCTGCTCTTGTCGATTATCAATACCTTAAGACCGGCATTGCTTAAAATATGTCCCGCTGTTGAGCCGGCAGGGCCTCCGCCGACAATGAGCACATCGTATTTTATAGTTTCGGTCATATTTAATTTAAAGGACCTTTCTGCTTGTCCCGAGTCGTCATTCCCGCTTGTTCGGAATCATTCTGTAAGAAAGATTCCCGACAAGCGGGAATGACAGACTTGTATTGTTTCGTTTCAAATTGAAAAATCATTCTTCATTTAAAAAACAGAGCTGTATTACCTGTCCAGCAATATCGACCCGCCAGTAAAAAAAGTCCCCGCTACCGCAGCGGTCATCAGGCAGGCAAGGGTCGCAGCCAAAAGCGCCCTGAAGCCGACCGCGGAGATGTCCCGGCTTCTCTTGGGGACAAGCGCAGTCGTTGACATACCTGCCGCGAGTATGGTGCAGAATTCCGACCGTGTCATATTGCCGAGATAGGGGAGTACCGTCATATTTGCTTCAACACCGACAAAGATATTGCTTGAGACACTGAGGGACTCGGCGCCGCTTATCCTCATCAATCTTGTGAACGCCCTTGAAAATGTTTTTATCAGCCATGGCATGACGCCTATGTAATACAGCATTCCCATGAGGCTTGCAAAAAATATTATTGTCGGGAGCGCCTGAAAGGCTAAAATAAAACCGAGCGATTTCTCCCCCATTTCATTCTTTGTTCCTGGCGGAAGGGCCAGCCTGCCGAAGAGAAATCTTGTCCCTGCTGTTGCGCTTTCAAGCACCTTCACCACAGCATCATTTATATAGAGAAATATTGTTGAGCCTGCGGGTACGATAAATATGAAGAGCGCCAAAATCAGTTGAAGGGCTGTTCCCCATAGCACGACTCGCCAGTTGATGACCTTTCTATCGGTAGAAAGTGACCATGCAAAAGCCATTAAAATAAATATCCCGGCAAAGCTTACTAAATTATACAAATGGATTCTCCCCTTCGTTAAAATGATGATATCTAAAACCACTGCTATTTTCAAGGATTAAATGGGTAGCAGGGGTTGTAAATAAAAATGCCTGCTGATATAATTTTGAACCCCGCAAATTTAAGTATATTACGGCCCAGATATTGAAAGGAGTTAAGATAAAAATAAGCCCATGAAATGCGATAAAAAAAATAGATTAAATTTAAAAGATCACGTGCCGCTCAAACCGAATCCGATACGCAGAGGAATGACTGTAGATGAGGTAATTGAGAGTTCCATGTTTTCTTTCAATGCCGGCACATTCAGAAAAGCCTGCGAGTTGTTTTCAAAACATATGGCCAAAAAAGACGTAAGAATCGGAGTATCACTTGCAGGAGCGCTCGTTCCGGCGGGAATAGGGCGCAGTTGTTTAATCCCCCTGATAAAAGCAGGCTTTGTTGACTGGATAGTTTCCACAGGCGCAAATTTATATCACGACCTGCACCATGTGCTCGGATACAAATTCAGGGAAGGTCAAGCTGCTGTTGATGACGGGCAATTGCGCGAAAACGGGATTATCAGGATCTATGACATCTTTCTCGATTACGAAGCGTTATTGGATACTGACTCTTTTGTCCGCAAAACGCTTCTGCGCGAAAGGGCCAATTTTCCTGACCCATGCTCAAGCGCGGATATACATGCCCTCCTGGGAAAGGAGATCATCAGAATAAATCCCAAACTCAAGGACGAGAGTTTGCTTGCCGTTGCATATGAGGCAGGAGTGCCTATCCACACCTCCTCCCCTGCGGACTCAAGCATAGGCATGAATGTTGCCGCGCTCATGCTTGAAGACGCTCCCATCCCGATGGATACACATAAAGACATAAATGAAGTAACAAGCTATGTTTATGATATCAAGAAGAAGGGCGGCAAAAGCGCAGTGCTTCTCCTTGGAGGAGGGAGTCCGAAAAACTTTGTCCTTCAAACTGAACCGCATATTCAGGAGATCCTGGGGTTGCCCGAGGCAGGCCATGACTTTTTCATACAATTCACTGACGCGCGTCCGGACACTGGAGGCCTCAGCGGGGCAACTCCCTCAGAGGCGGTTTCATGGGGGAAGATAGATCCCACTGCGCTTTCCAAGACCATCGTCTCTTACGGGGATTGCAGCTTTATGCTGCCTTTTTTTGTAAGTTACGTGATGAATAAATCCAAACCTCGCCTATGCTCCAGGTTATTCGAGAAGCGAAATAAGCTTATTCAACAATTGCAGCAGGATTACAAAGAAATTGGTAGTTATAAGAAGCAAGCTGATCAAGGTTATAAATCTGGCCGGGGCAGCCGCTGAACTGAAACGAAGCTGAAACAAAAATAGAGTCATCATCAGGCTTGCTTCTCCAGGTGTTAGGAATGTTGTGCAGTAGATGCTTCTTCCTGCCAAACTGATTCACAAATTACCTGTTACGCCTTCAGATGGCTCTATTAAATCGAGGCGATGCCCCGGTTACGGTAAACCGTAGAGCTTTTTCTTTTATGAAGCTTCGGTAGATGCTTCAGGCTTCCTTCTTTGCTTTGAAGGCTTGCTCACCACATCTAACTCCCGCTTCCTTACCAATTTACCTGGTCCTCTGGTCTATTTCCGCTCCAGGGTATCGCAAATTTATTTCTTATTTTTATTCTAACTCAAATTTGTTACTTGTCAACCCCCTAATCGCCTCATAAAAAAATCTTAACGAAAATTACTTGTCAGCCTCTTGGATGATAGTCCTTGTGTATTTTCTTCAACCTCTCAGGGGTGACCTTTGTATAAATTTGTGTTGTGGATATATCGGTGTGACCGAGCATCTTCTGGAGCGCGCGCAAATCAGCGCCTCCATCCAGCAAATGGCTGGCGAAACAGTGTCTGAGTGTGTGCGGGGATATCTTGATGGATAATCCTTTGGAGTATGTTTTAATCAACTGCCACAATCGCTGTCTCGTCATCGGCTTCCCGCCTTTTCTGAGAAAAAGGTAGTGGCTCATTTTTTTGCCCAAAAGCTTTGGTCTTAATTCTTCAATATATTGCTTTATCGTGTTCAATGCTGTTTCGTTGATAGGGACGACTCTTTCTTTAGAGCCTTTACCCTGCACGGTGATAAAGCCCGCTTCAAAATTTATGTCACCGGCTTTCAAATTCACAACTTCGCTTGCTCTTAAACCCGAAGAGTAAATAATCTCAAGAAGCGCCCGGTCGCGAAGAGAAAATTTCTCCATTTCGGGTTTATGAAGCAATTCAGAAACTTCTTCAGTTCCGATAATCTTCGGGATGCGTTTCCATCCCTTTGGCGTGGAGAGATTTTCAACAGGGTCTTCCTTGATAATCCCTTCAAGGAGCATAAACTTGCACAGGCCGCGCAGCGCCGCGATGTTCCTTGCCATAGTCGAAGACTGATTGCCTGTGTCGCGGATGTGCGTTAAGAATGAAGTGAGGTCGCTCCGTTTGAAATCCGTTACTTTTTTGCCGATACTGTCAAGATGATTTTGAAATTTTTGAATATCTCTTCTGTAGGCTTCCAGTGTATTTGCAGAAAGCCCTTTCTCCACAGTGAGATAATTTAAAAATCTTTCTACAGGATCTACCATTTTTAAAGAATACAGGATGCTGAAGGCAAGTTGCAAGATATAAAAATTATGGAAGAAGATCAAAGAATTTTTTTAATAATAATGTGAATCAATATTTAAACTATCTTTTAGAATTTTGACAGACTGGATTTTTTCTTATCTGGAATGTCCATAAATAGTATTCTCAAGGCCATAAGACCACAAAATATAGTAGCTATCTTTTTCGCAAATTTTTCCCTTGACAAGCATATGCTTCCTTTCTATACTTAACATCAGTGGAAATATGTGGAGGATAGTGGAAAAGAATGCCAGCATTTACAGGAAAATATTATTATACAGTTGATCCCAAGGGTCGAATAATCATCCCGTCTCCTTTAAGAAAAATTATTTCCGACCATTATAACACAAAACTTTTTGTCACAAATGCTCTCTTTGACCGCTGTCTCCACATCTATCCACTGGAAGAGTGGAACAAGCTCGAGGAAAAAGTGCGGACGCTCCCGAAGATGGACAAAGACATCAAGCTTTTTAACAGGAGAGTCATTGCATCGGCAACTGAGTGCGAAGTTGATAAGCAGGGAAGGATCCTGGTCCCGTCCGCTCTCAGAGAAGATGCAGATATTAACGGAGACATTGTCATTGTCGGGCAGATTGAGAAAATAGAGTTGTGGAACAAGAAGGAATGGGATGCTGCCGTGGATATTTCCGGCGTTAAACAGGAAGCTGTGGAAGATAAGCTGGCAGGTTATGGCCTATAAATGAAAATAGAACATATACCTGTAATGCTGAAGGAGATAACTGAAATGCTTCAGCCGCAAAAAAACGGGATATACGTTGATGTAACTGTCGGTCTTGGCGGACATGCAGAAGGGGTCCTTCAGCGGGCACTGGGATGCACTTTAATCGGCATTGACAGAGATGAAAAGGCATTGGAGATCGCAAGGGAACGGCTGAGCAATTATGACAATGTTCATCTTGTTCAAGACAATTTTTCAAACATGAAGACGGTTGTTAACGGTCTCGGTTTTAACAAAGTCAACGGAATGCTTCTTGACGCGGGGGTCTCCACATTGCACCTGAAGTCGGAAGGCAGGGGGTTCAGTTTTATGAAAGATGAACCTCTGGACATGAGGATGGACCAGAGGCAGGGGCCCACTGCCGAAGATGTGGTTAATAACTACTCCGAGCAGGACCTTGCTTTAATTATATGGAAGTACGGTGAGGACAGGTTCAGCAGGAAGATCGCAAGGGCCATGGTCTATGCGCGAAAGAAAAAACCAATCACCTCCTGCAAGGAGCTTGCAGATATAATCGAAAAGGCGATTGGAAGAAGGGGCAGGATTCATCCTGCAACAAGGACATTTCAGGCGATAAGGATAGAGGTGAATAAGGAGCTTGAAGAACTTTCAACCGCAGTTGAGTCAGGGGCAGACCTGCTTGAGCAGGGAGGAAGGTTTTGCGTGCTCTCTTATCATTCCCTCGAAGACAGGATTGTAAAAAACGCATTTAAGAAACTGGCAAAAGAAGGTCTCTTTAACATAATAACCAAAAAGCCTCTGGTCCCAAGCCGGCAGGAGCAGCAATTAAACCCTTCATCAAGGAGCGCCAAGCTCAGGGTTGGGGAGAAAATATGAAAAAATGCAGGGCCAAAAGCAGCAGGAAAAAGAGTCTGTTAAAACTTTGTTTCCCTCTTTATTTTGTCTTTTGCTTATTCGCAATCATATGGCTTAAGGCGGCAGTGATTAATCTGGAATATGAGCTTGGGGAGCTTGACAGGCAGAGGGCGGAGCTTACGCGGGAGAGAAAGATGGCGGTTGCTCAGAGGGCGAATTATTATTCAACTGAAAAGATTGAGAAGGTGGCCCTGAATAATCTCGGCATGACTATGCCCATGAGGGAAAAAGTTTTTTACGTTAAAAGGGAGACCGTGCCCGGTCTTTACAAGACGTCATTAAATAACGCAGCAGAGAAGAAGTAAGAGGACACGTTATGGACAACAAGATAATTATTTTCTGGGATGAATATGAATAAAAGAAGGACCAGGCAGAAGGTTGATTCCAGAAAGCTCTGGGATGAAGACCAGGGAAAAGTTTCGCTTGAAAACAACAGGAAGAGGGCGGTAGTCATTATCACCGTCATCATATTCGGCTTCGCCGTTATATTATTCCGTCTTGCAGACCTCATGGTCTTCAACCACGGGAAACTCTCAGAAAGGGCCGCGCAGCAATATATAAAGGAGAAGACGTTAACGCCGCAGAGGGGAATAATCTGGGACAGGAACATGAAAGAGATGGCGACAAACATCGAAACAGACTCGCTCTATGTTGTGCCGGTGAAGGTAAAAGATACACGCAGCCTGTCTTCACAGATCGCCCCTATAATAAATGTCCCGACGAAAGAAGTTAACGACTTGCTGTATAAAAAAAGGGACAAGGGTTTCACATGGCTTGCAAGGAGAATGGACCTGCAGACGAGCCGCAAATTAGAGGAACTGAAGCGCCCGTTCAGGGATGGATGGATGGGCTTTATCACTGAACCGAAACGTTATTACCCCAAAGGACAGATTGCATCACACGTCCTGGGTTTTTCAAACATTGATGACGAAGGGATTGCCGGGCTTGAGCTTGTTTACAATAATTATTTAAAAGGCGAGGTCAAGAGCGTTTCAGTCGGCATTGATGCACGAGGCAGGAGCCTCACCAGTGATGTAAAGGAAGCTGTGCCTGGCAATAACCTTATCCTCACTATTGACGAGGGTCTCCAGTACATCGTCGAAAGAGAGCTTACAACTGCAATGGAGGAAAGGCAGGCAAAGGCCGCGGTTGCGATAATGATGAATCCCATGACAGGTGAGATCCTCGCATTGGCCAACAGGCCCACTTACGACCCCAATCTTCCTTCAGCAGCAGGCGGTGAAGAAAAGCGCAACAGGGCGATTACAGACCTGTACGAGCCCGGCTCAACCATGAAGTCCATTCTCGCGTCAGCCGCATTGGAAGAAAAGGCGGTCGGGCTTGGCGATATGTTTGACGTCTCAAGAGGTACGATCAATGTTGCGGGTAAAACCATCCATGACGTCCACAGGCACGGGGTGCTCAATTTTCAGGAGGTCATCAAGAAGTCCTCAAACGTCGGCGCTGTGAAGATAGGACAGAGGCTTGGAGCGACGAAATATTATGAATACCTGAAAAAATTCGGCTACGGGGACAAATCCGGCATAGATTTCCCAGGCGAGGCAAAGGGTATTTTGAGGAATGTTAAAAAATGGTCGGGCACATCCCTGGCCTGCATGTCGATAGGCCAGGAGATAGGCGTGACACCCTTGCAGATGCTGAGGGCCTATTCGGCCATAGCAAACGGCGGTTCGTTAATGAAGCCGTATATTGTATCGGAGATAATTTCTCCGGACGGCAAGGTCGTCAGGAAAAATTCACCGACTGAAGAAAGAAGGGTCATCTCAAAAGCTACCTCTGCCGCACTGAGGAATATTCTGAGGACAGTTGTTGAAGAGGGAGGCACCGCTCAGCGTGCCAGCGTCAAAGGGAACCTGGTGGCTGGAAAGACCGGCACGGCGCAGATATTTGATACAAAGACAGGACATTATTCCAAGAACAGGTTTGTAGGCTCGTTTGTGGGCTTTGCCCCTGCTGACGATCCGAAAGTGGCGCTTATCGTTGTTATTTATGAGCCGGTCGGAGAGACATACGGAGGACTCGTGGCTGCTCCTGTGTTTAAAAATATAATTGAACATACATTCGCTTATCTTGACGTGCCCATGGAGAAAGATGAGAACAGGATTTTCCTTGTCAGTAAATCCCGTTAAAGTATTTTCCCGGCGGGACATGGAATGCGGCTCCGGCAGGTTTTAATTACGGATGCTTTACGGATATTATAGATGAGATTTTTTTACGGGATAAATGACCATATTAAAACTTTTAGAAGGTCTGGCGGTCAAATCGAGCACCGGACCTCTTGATGCGGAAATTAAAGGGATCGCTTATGATTCGAGATTAATAAAAGAAGGTTTTCTTTTTGTGGCTGTCAATGGATTTTCCGTTGACGGCCACGATTACATAAGAGATGCGATAAACAGGGGGGCTGCTGCCATTGTTTCGGAAAAGGCAGCGGCTTGTTTAACAAATGCAGATCAATCTGCTGATCAAAAGAGCGCTGCTTTTATTGAAGTGCCGGACAGCAGGGAAGCGTTAGCGCTTATCTCCGCCGCCTTTTACGGCAAGCCCTCCACAAGTTTATCCCTGATCGGTATTACAGGAACAAATGGAAAGACTACGACAAGCTTTATTACGAAAAATATCCTCGATGCAGGAGATAAAAGGGCGGGTCTTTTGGGAACTATCTGCTACATCACTGGAGATGAGAGAGTGGCGGCATCGCATACAACGCCTGAGTCACTGGACTTGCAAAGGTGTCTGGGTGAAATGGTGTATAATAACATGAGCTACGCAGTACTTGAGGTTTCCTCACACGCGCTGGCGCTTAAAAGAGTTGAAGGCTGTACTTTTAAGACGGCGGCCTTTACTAATTTTTCGCAGGACCACCTCGACTTTCACGGCACGATGGATGAGTATTTCAGGGCGAAGTGCAGAATTTTCAATTATCTTGCTTCTGAAGGGACCGCAGTATTAAATTGGGATGATCCGGCGATCAGGCCGCTCGTAAAAAAACTCGATTGTAAAGTTGTCACCTGTGGCCTGGAAGAAGGCGCGATGATAAGGGCGGAGAATATAAGAAGTCAGAAGTCAGAAGTCAGAAGTCAGAACACGGATACCCCCCTTATTCCTTCCTTAGCAAGGGGGGATAAAGAGGGGTTAAAAGGATTATCATTTGATGTGCAAACACCTGAAAGCAGGTTCACGATAAATTCGCATCTGATCGGCCGCATCAATGTGTATAACGTTCTGATGTCTGTCGGCATAGCATATTCACTGGGTATAAGTGATGAGGTGATTCAACGGGGGATTGAAAATGCAAAACCTGTTGAAGGCAGATTTGAAAATGTGGACGAAGGTCAGAACTTTTTATGCATAGTGGATTATGCCCATACTGATGATGCCCTGAAAAAACTTATCCAGGAGGCGAGGCATCTGACAAAGGGGCGGGTGATAACGGTCTTTGGATGCGGCGGCAACAGGGACAAAACCAAAAGGTCTTTGATGGGAGCGGCAGCTTCGGAGCTGAGCGATTCTATAATTGTCACCTCGGACAACCCGCGCAATGAAGACCCTCTTGAGATAATTAAAGATGTTTTAAAAGGCATCAGCAAAAATAATTATACGGTGCAGCCTGACAGGGAATTGGCAATTAAAGAGGCAGTTGCAATGGCAAAAGAAGGGGACACGGTGCTTATCGCGGGCAAAGGCCATGAGGATTATCAGGAGATAAAGGGAAAGAGACATCACTTCAGTGATAAAGAAGTTTTGAAAGAGGCGATCAGAAAGCTGTTAGCTATGAGCCAGGAGCTATGACATTAACGGTACGTGAAATCATCAATGCAACAGGAGGAAAGTTGCTTACTGATGACTCAAGGACATTCAGCGGGGTCTCGATAGATTCCCGCTCTATTAATGAAGGTGAAATTTTTTTTGCCATCAGGGGAGAAAAATTTGACGGGCATACATTTCTTGACAAGGCGCTTTTGAAAGGCAGCGGGGCAGTCGTGGATTCAAGACCTGCGGTATTGGCAAAAGACAGGACAATAATTTTTGTAAAAGACACCCTGGGCGCTTTGCAGGACCTTGCGCATTTTCTAAGGACAAGACTTGATATCCCTGTCATAGCTGTTACAGGCAGTAACGGGAAGACGACTACGAAGGAGATGATCTATGCGGTCCTTTCAAAAAGATTCAATACCTTAAAGAATGAAGGCAACCTCAACAACCATGTGGGCTTGCCTTTAAGCCTGATGAAACTTCAACCTGAACACGAGGCGGTGGTCGTTGAAATGGGTATGAATGCGCCAGGTGAAATCAAGAGACTTTGCGAGATAGCTTTTCCAACACATGGCGTGATTACGAACATTGGCACTGCCCATATCGGCAGGCTCGGCAGCCACGAGGCAATCAGGAATGCAAAACTTGAGATACTCAATGGACTCAAAGTGGTGGTTGTAAATGCTGATGACAGCCTGATGATGCAGGGGATTGCGAAAGCGGGGAATTTTAGCGGCGACGTCGTTACGTTTTCTATAAACAATGATTCACAAGTCATGGCCAAAGATATTCAGACAACGGAAAACGGGATTAATTTTACACTGAATATTAAAGATGCCGGCAGTGTTCCTGTAAGCCTTAATGTGCACGGGACTTTTAATGTTTACAATGCGCTTGCGGCTTCTGCCGCAGGCTTTTCACTTGGCGTTTCCGCAGAAGAAATCAGGGCCGCGCTTGAATCCTTCAGGGCCTTTTCCATGCGCTTTGAGATTGTGAAAACAAAGGGGATGACAATAATAAATGATTCCTACAATGCCAATCCGTCATCCATGGAGGGATCATTGAAGGAACTCGTCCGTCTTGGCGTTGAAGGAAGAAAGGTCGCGGTTCTTGGCGACATGCGTGAACTGGATGAGTATGCGGAAGATGCGCACAGGACGATTGGGAAAATGGTATCTGAAATGGGCGTGAATGTCTTTATCGCGGTCGGAGAGATGATGAGCCTGGCCGCAGAGGAATGTTTAAAAGCAAAAAAAGACAGACCCTCGCCTGAGGTTTATACCTTCAAAAATATCGACAGCGCTAACGAAAATATTATGGATATTCTGAAGCATGGAGATTCGGTCCTTATAAAAGGCTCGCGCTCGATGCAGATGGATAAAGTTGCCGGGAGAATATTAAATGTTATATAAGCTGCTTTATTATTTGCACGATTATTATACGCCCTTTAACGTGTTCAGGTATATTACATTCAGGACCGCGCTTGCCATTATTACTTCTTTACTCATCACTTTTATAACGGCCCCCTGGCTTATCAGAAAACTCAGGACCATGTGCATGACCCAGTATGTGAGAGACGACGGGCCCCAGACTCACCTGAAAAAAGAAGGCACGCCGACAATGGGCGGCATCATTATTATTTTGTCCGTGGTCGGCAGTGTTTTGATGTGGGGAGAGCTGAGCAATAAGTTTGTATTAATAATGATAACCGCGATAGTGGGCTTTGGGCTTATCGGCCTGGTGGATGATTATCTCAAGGTAGTCAGGAAAAATCCTAAAGGATTGAGGGGATGGTATAAGTTCGGCGCCCAGATTGCGCTTGCCATAGGGATAGGCTTTGCTTTTTACTATGACCCCAACGATATTTATATTGCAAAGCTGAGCATTCCGTTTTTTAAAAAATGGCTGATAGACCTCGGCTGGTTTTACATCCCATTCACCATTCTTGTTATAGTCGGGTCGTCGAATGCGGTTAATCTGACCGACGGCATAGACGGCCTTGCAATAGGATTAGTCGGGATAGCTTCCCTTGCAAACGCTGTATTCGTTTACATATCAGGACACGCGGGTTTTTCACAGTACCTGCAAGTCCTTTATCTGCCGGGCACTGGAGAACTTACTGTTTTTTGCGGGGCGATGTTTGGCGCTGCTCTTGGATTTCTCTGGTACAACAGTTATCCTGCTGATATTTTCATGGGCGACGTTGGATCGCTCGGTCTCGGCGGAGCACTCGGGACCCTTGCAGTGATTACCAAGCAGGAGATTGTGCTGGCGGTTGTCGGGGCTATTTTTGTCTTAGAGACATTTTCAGTAATAATCCAAGTGGCGTCATTTAAACTTACAGGTAAAAGGGTTTTTAAGATGGCGCCCATTCATCATCATTTTGAGGTAAAGGGCTGGCCTGAGCCCAAAGTGATAATACGATTTTGGATTGTCGGAATTATCCTTGCGCTGTTGAGTCTGACGACATTAAAGGTGAGATGATGGAGAAATTTCCCCTCTAAAAAGAGGGGTAGGGGTGTGTAAAAGAAAGAGCATAAAGTAAACACACCCCTTCTTGATAGAGGGGAAGCAATAGTGGAAAGAATGATAGTTGTGGATGAAAAGAAGATGACATTTAAGGATAAGAACATTGTAGTCGTAGGGCTTGCGAGGAGCGGCACAGGAGCGGCAAATCTCCTCTCTGAATTAGGGGCGAACGTGACTATTACCGACAACAAGCAGGGGAGTCTGCTTGAGAATAATATTAAAAGATTATTGCCGTCCATCAAAGTAGTTACAGGCAGTAATCCATCTGAGGTCTTCGACACCGCTGAGATGATAGTGATAAGCCCTGGAGTACCGCTGACAGTTCCCTCTCTTGAACGCGCAAGGGCAAAAGGCATTCCAATAATAGGCGAGCTGGAGCTTGCGTACCAGGTGATACAGGGGTTAGGGATCAGGGATCAGGGATTAGTAAAAAACAAATCAGATATCGGTTTACCAACCCCTTTCATCGGCATTACCGGGACCAACGGGAAATCAACTGTAACCACACTGGTTGATCTAATGCTGAAAGAGGCCGGTTTCAATTCACTGCTTGGCGGCAATATCGGGATAGCATTGACAGAGGAAATGTGTAAAATCGTAGGGGCGGGTTTAAAACCCGACTCTGCATTACCTGATTACATCGTGACCGAGATTTCCAGTTTTCAGCTTGAGACGATAAAAGATTTCAGGCCGAAGATTGCGACCATCCTCAACATCACGCCTGACCATCTCGACAGGTATAAAGGCATGGATGAATACATCGACGCGAAGGCGAGGGTTTTTGAAAATCAAACGCCTGAGGATTTCCTTGTCCTGAATGCGGACGATCCTGAATTAGAAAAAGTGGGAAGTGAGAAGTTGGAAGTTAGAGGGAAGGAAAAACCAGGAATACTTTATTTCAGCCGGAAGAAAGAGGTCGAGGGAATATATCTGAAAGATGGAATTGTTTATTGTGACTTATTGTCTTTTCCCGCTTCTTACTTCCCACTTCTCACTTTCCGCTTCTCACTTATATCTCAGGATGAGATAAAGATCCAGGGCGTTCATAATATTGAAAATGCAATGGCGGCCTCTTTAATCGCATTGATTTCCGGATGCTCTATTGACTCAGTCAGAAATGTTTTGAAGACCTTCCCGGGACTTGAGCACAGGCTTGAGTTCGTAGCCGACATCGGGGGAGTGAAGTTTATAAATGATTCAAAGGGGACGAACGTGGGGGCTGTCGCAAAGTCCCTTGAGGGTTTCGATAATTTAATACTCATCATGGGCGGACTGGACAAAGGCGGCGAATTTACCGGCCTGAGAGATCTGGTAAGACGGAAGGTCAAAGCACTGGTCTTAATTGGAAAGGCAAAGGACAAGATCGCCAGTGCCCTTGGAGACGCCGCGGAAACGCTTATGGCTGAGGACCTGAATTCAGCGGTTGAGCTGTCTCTGTCAAAGGCGTCTGCAGGCGACGTTGTTTTGCTGTCGCCGGGCTGCGCAAGCTTTGACATGTTCAAGGATTTTGAAGACAGGGGAAGGAAATTTAAAGATGCGGTAAATCAGTTGAAAGTTAAAAGTGAAAAGTTGAGAGTGAAAGAATGAACAGTAAAGACACAAGAGGGATCATAATATCCGTAACATTGCTTGTTTGCATAGGCATTCTTATGGTCTACAGTTCAACAGTGCTTATGTCCATGAAGAAATACGGCAATAGTTTTCATTTTCTGCTGAATCATATCTTTACTGTATTTGTCGGGGTCGCGGCAATGTTCATACTGTCAAGAATGGACTATCGAAGTTTTAGACGGCCATTTTTTCATATAGCGTCATTTCAGGTGTCCGCAATTCATATACTGATGGGGATTGCCTTGTTTATGCTGCTGCTGGTGTTTGTGCCGGGTATCGGTATTTCTGCAAATGGCGCACAAAGGTGGCTCAGGCTCTGGCCCACGACTTTTCAACCCTCGGAGTTTACAAAAATAGTCATGGTTATATTTCTTGCCGATTACATGGACAGGAACATCCACAGGATGAAAGATGCCCGGTTCGGCATTTTAATACCGATCAGCGTTATGCTTTTGTTCCAGGGCATAATCATCATCCAGCCTGATTTCGGCGCGGTGATGAGCCTCGGGATACTTACCATGGGGCTTTTGCTTATCGGAGGGGTGAGATTGAGCTACATCGGGGCAATGGCCCTTCTCTCCCTTCCTGCTATTTATATTGCCGTAACGTCGTCTTCATACAGGATGAAAAGGATAATGTCTTTTACCGATCCGTGGAAGGATTCTCTCGGCAGCGGCTTTCAGCTTGTACAGTCTTTTATCGCATTCGGCAACGGCGGGCTGACGGGACTGGGGCTTGGAGGGAGCAAACAGAAATTGTATTTCCTGCCTGAGGTCCACACCGATTTTATTTTTTCATTGATCGGGGAAGAATTAGGAATGATCGGCGCGGTGTTTGTGCTGCTCCTCTTCCTGTACTTCTTTCTGAAAGGGGTCAAGGTCGCAAATAAGACGAATGATTCGTTCAGTTATTTCCTGACACTCGGTTTGACGATGATGATTGGGGTCCAGGTCATTATTAATTTTGCGGTGACAACGGGGCTGATGCCGACAAAGGGCCTGCCGCTGCCATTTATCAGTTACGGCGGGTCATCCCTGCTTATTAATCTTGCCGCGATCGGGATACTGATAAACATATCAAGACACAACGAGAACAGGACCATAGACAGCAGGACAGGCACTGATAATTTTATGGACCATAATTATTACGCGGGAAGGCGGACATGAACATTGTTATAGCGGGCGGCGGCACAGGCGGGCATGTGTTTCCGGCAGTTGCCATTGCAAAGGAATTAAGGAATTCAATCGCCAACGTCAAGATCACATTTATCGGGACAGCGAGGGGGATTGAGTCAAAGATAATTCCCAAAGAAGGCTATGACATAAGGTTTATAAGGTCCGAGGGGCTTGTCGGGAAAAATATCTTCAAAACTATTTCATCTGTCATGAAAATCCCCACGTCCTTAAGCGACGCCCGCGCGATACTGAAAGGGCTTCAGCCTCAACTGGTATTGGGGGTCGGTGGCTACAGTTCCGGCCCGGTGCTCCTATGCGCCTCGATGATGGGCATCCCCACAATAATACATGAGCAGAATACGCTCCCCGGCCTCACCAATAAATTGCTGAGCAAATTTGTCGACACCATAGCGGTGACGTATCATGAGAGCATGAATTTTTTCCCTCAGGAGAAAACCTATCTTACAGGCAACCCCATAAGGGCTGATATCCTGAGCGGCAGCAGGGAGAAAGGCTACAAGACGTTCAGTCTTGAGAGGGACCTTTTTACAATATTTGTCTTCGGAGGAAGTCTCGGGGCCAGCCGCATAAACAGCGCGGTCAGTGAGGCCCTTGCGTACCTTGTGCCGCTGAAAGACAAGGTGCAGTTTCTGCATCAAACTGGAGACAGGGATTTTGATACCGTCAGAGAGGCCTACAGGGTACGTGAATTCAGGGGGACCGTTGTCCCATTCGCGCACGAAATGGCAGACGCATATGCAGTGGCGGATTTAATTGTCTCAAGGGCCGGCGCAACCACCCTTGCAGAGTTGACCGCGTGCGGCAAGGCGGCAATACTTATTCCTTACCCGTATGCCGCAGGCAATCATCAGGAAGTCAACGCAAGAAAGCTCTGGGACATCGGCGCGGCCCAGATGATACTTGACAGGGACCTGAACGGCAAGGTGCTTGCCGATCTAATTAAATTCATGATAGAAGACCCTGAGGCAATAGGGCAGATGGAGCGCACCAGTAAGTCCCTGGGCAACCCCGAGGCCACAGCGAAAATAGTTGAGCTTATGATGGGACTTTTAAAAAAAAAGGCGGTAGACAGGATGCAGGGCAAAGAACAGAAAATACAAAGCGCGGGTCATAAGGAACAGGTAATTTAATGGAAGATATTGTCAGAGCGTCATTCCCGCAAGCCCCGAACAAGTCGGGACAGGCTCCGCGCGTCGGGAATCTTTCTGAAAATGATTCCGGACAAGCGGGAATGACAGAAAAATAAATTTTATCACCATGCTTTAATAAAAGGACTTTTAACAATGTATAAGCGTTTTGAGAAAATTCATTTTGTGGGTATCGGCGGTGTCGGCATGAGCGGCATCGCGGAGGTCCTCCATAATCTCGGCTATGACATCTCAGGCTCTGATCTAAAAGAATCTGAAACTACGAACAGATTGAAAGGGCAGGGCATTAACATCATCATCGGCCACAAGGCGGAGAATATAACGAGCGCCGATGTTGTGGTCATCTCATCAGCAGTCTCTTCTTACAATCCTGAGGTGGAAGCCGCGCGCAAATTGTCCATTCCTGTCATACCGAGGGCGGAGATGCTCGCGGAGCTTGCGAGATTGAAATACGCGGTGCTGGTGGCAGGGGCGCACGGCAAGACCACGACAACATCACTGGTGGCGAGCGTGCTTGCAGAGGGAGGGATCGACCCTACCGTCGTGATTGGCGGAAAATTGAAAGGCATCGGAAGCAACGCAAAATTGGGGCAGGGAGATTTCCTTGTAGCGGAGGCTGATGAGAGCGACGGCTCTTTCCTGAAACTCTCTCCCACTATCGCGGTGGTGACTAATATAGACAGGGAGCATCTGGATTATTTCAAAAACATTGATGAGATAAAGAACGCCTTCGATTCATTCATAAATAAAATACCTTTTTACGGGCTGGCTGTCCTATACGGCGACAATGAACACATGAAAGAGATACTGCCCAATGTCAAACGGAGATTTATCACTTATGGATTGAGCGACAACCTCGACCTTGTCGCAAAGGACATCAAGACACATAATTTCAGGACAAGATTCGAGGCTGTCTTAAACGGGAAATCATTCGGCATATTTGAAGTCCCGCTTATCGGAGTCCACAACGTGTGCAACTGTCTTGCCGCTATTGCCGTTGCAAATGAATTAGAGATGGGCATGGTGGACATACAAAGGGCCCTAAACAACTTCAGCGGGGTCCAGCGGCGTTTTGAAATGAAAGGGGAAGTTTCGGGGACCAGGATAATTGACGATTATGGACATCACCCTGCCGAGGTCATGGCGACTTTAAAGGCTGCAAAGACGGCGATGAGTGAAGGCAGAGGGCAGAAGGCGGAAGGCAGACTTGTTGTTCTCTTTCAGCCGCACAGGTACACAAGGACGAGAGATCTTTTCAAAGATTTCATCTATGCCTTCACGGACGCTGACAAGGTGCTGCTGTTAGACATTTATCCCGCAGGAGAAAAACCCATTGAAGGGGTCAATGCTGAAAATTTATTTAAAGCCATAAAGAACACAGGCAAGGACATTGAGTACATAAAGGACAGGTCAGAGATATTAAATTATCTTGATCAGGAATTGAAGCAAGGAGATATCCTGCTGACTCTCGGGGCAGGAGATGTATGGAAGCTCGGAGAGGAGTTTTTGAAAATTAAAAATGAAACCACAGAGACACAGAGGCACTGAGAAAAATTAAGAAGAAATGAGAAATGCCTCTGTGGTTTATTAAATGTTTTTTAGGTTAAGGATTAAATGAGAGTGATGGACAAGGAATTAAAAGGGATTTTTGAAAAAGGGCTTTTCAAGGGCGAGATGAAGTTTGATGAGTTGATGTCGGAGCACACGTCTTTGAGGATAGGCGGGCCAGCGGAGGTCTTGGTCTTCCCGGAAGACCCTGTCTCTTTGAGGAACGTCTTGCGCGCTGCAAAAAAGGAGAATATTCCGGTGGCCATGCTTGGGGGCGGAACGAATCTCCTTGTCAGTGATAAGGGAATAGAAGGCGTTGTTATCTCATTGAAGGCATTCAGGGGGATTGAGTTTACGAGGGAGAGCAATGACCGGGAAGCTGTTCTGTACGTTGCTGCGGGAGTTCCGCTTGCGGTCCTTTTGAGTTTCGCCCAAAAGAACGGATGCGCCGGCATCGAGGCGCTTGCGGGTATACCCGGATATTTTGGCGGAGCTGTTTTTATGAACGCAGGGTCTTTCGGCACTGAGATTAAAGACGTGCTCGTCTCAGTAGCGGTGATGGACATGAATGGCAAGATCTCAATTTTGGAGAAGGACAAATTGAATTTTTCCTACAGGTCTTCAAATATTTCCGATGGCCTGATAATCCTCAGCGCGAACATTTTATTAAAGAGAGATAATCCTGATGACATATCAAGGCGCATGAAAGATTTTTTAAATAAAAAGAGAAATACCCAGCCCCTCGGAGAGCCTTCCGCAGGATGCGTTTTTAAAAATCCCGAAGGAGATGCAGCGGGAAGGCTGATAGACGCGGCAGGGTGTAAAGGGATGAAGAACGGCGATGTAGAGGTGAGCGCGGCACATGCCAATTATTTCATTAATAAAGGCAATGCCACGTGCAGGGATTTTATCGCATTAATGGAAACCGTGAAGGCGAAGGTGAAGGAACACAGCGGTGTCGCGCTTGAGCCGGAGATAAAGATCATAGGGAAAGGAATATAAATGGCTAAAGGACCTGTTACAACAAAGAGGATCGGCGTATTGATGGGAGGCGAGTCCTCCGAGAGGGACATCTCCATCAGGAGCGGGCTCGCGATATACCAGAGCCTGCAGGAGCTTGGTTATAACGCAGTGCCTATCGATATAAGCAAGGACGTAGTCAACGCGCTGAAGAAGGAAAAGATCAGGTTTGCGTTCCTCGCCTTACACGGGGGAATAGGAGAAAACGGGGCGATACAGGGAATGCTCGAAGTGTTCGGCATCCCTTACACAGGCTCAGGCATCATGGCCTCGGCCCTTGCAATGGACAAAGAGGCGTCCAAGAAAATGTTTGCATATCACGGGCTGCCGGTAGCTCCGTTTATAGTCATCCGCCGACAGACAAAAGGCAAAAAGGCGGCTGATACACAACTGCCTGCCGTTGACTTTCCACTGCCGTGGGTTGTCAAGCCTGTTACAGAGGGGTCCAGCATCGGGGTCAGCATCATTAAAGAGGAAAAAGATATGCTCCCGTGCCTTGAGAAGGCCTTCTCATTTGACAACAGAGTGATGATAGAGAAATTCATCCCCGGCAAAGAGGTGCACATCGGGATACTCGGCCAGAGGGTCCTTGGAGGCGTTGAGGTGAGGCCGTCCCTGGAATTTTATAACTACGAGGCAAAGTATACATCGGGCCTTACTGAGTACATTATCCCCCCTGAGATTGATGACGCTACATATGAAAAGGCGAAAGACATTGCATTAAAGGCCCATAAGGCGCTCGGATGCGCGGGCGCCAGCAGGGTTGATCTGAGAATAGATGAAGGCACCAGGGTCCCGTATATACTTGAAGTAAACACACTGCCCGGCATGACAACGACGAGTTTGCTTCCGAAGATAGCAAAGTCCGCGGGCATGAGTTTCAGCGATCTTATAGAGGAGATAATAAGGCTTGGGCTCAAAGAATAACAAACGGAAATCAGTATCGCGGCGACAGGGAAAGTTCTCGGTCTTCCTCAAGAGGACTGGCATTGTCCTGTCAGTTGCGCTGGCAGTTACCACCATAGTGCTTGGAACGTATCTGCTGGCGCAGGCGTTTTATGTCAGAGATATCGAGGTTTCAGGCAACGAGCATCTTGATAAAAGAGATATTGAAAGCATTTTAAACATCCGGAGGGAATCTCTTTTGGACCTTCACCTGGAAGATATCGACGAGAGGCTGAGGAAAAACGCATGGATAAAGAAGACAACCTTGAGATGGCAACTGCCCGGAACGCTTGTGATAGACATTGAAGAGGCGAGGCCCAAGGCCCTGCTCAATTTCGGAGGAGAGACTTTCCTTGTTAATGAAGAAGGGAATGTAATGGAAAGGCTGAATGATGCGGGCACTCCTTTTCTTCCGGAAATTAATGGGATAGACCCGAGGTATAAAAAAGAAATGTCGGAGGCCATGAAATTAGTTGAGGCCCTGTCCGCCAGGAAAATACTTGCCGACAAGCAGTTAGTAGAGATAGGCCTGGAACCGTACGGGCTCAATCTGAATATCGACGGCGAATTTATCAAAGTCGGTTACGGGCAATACGCGGAGAAATTCGACAAGTGGGTGGAGCTTGAACCGGAGCTGAAGAAAATGGGCGTGCCGATCCAATACGTGGATTTAAGATTTAAGGATTCTGTTATTGTGAAGCCGGTAAAGCCGGAGAGACCGGACAAGGAGAACGGGAAGGGAAAAGAGAAGGGAAAAGAGAAGGATAAAGAGAAAGTGACTGAGGCAGCAAAGGATAAAGGGAAGGGCAAGGCGAAAGCAAAAGCCATGGACAGAAAAAAGGAAAAGAAGGCTTAGTTATGCACTTTGGATTTATAAAAGACGTGACCGCGAAAAACGGCAGCATAGTCGTCGGCCTTGATATCGGCTCGACAAAGATATGCGCTATGGTTGCCGAAGTCAATCCTTTCAAAAGCCGGGATGAGAATAATTCTTCTACAAATATAATGGGCGTCGGCTCTGCTCCGTCAAAGGGCATTAAAAAAGGGGTCGTCATTAACATCGAGCAGACCGTTGAAGCAATTAAGGAAGCGGTGCAGCGTGCTGAAGAGGCGTCAGGCGTTGATATAAAAACCGTGTATACAGGGGTCACAGGAAGCCACATAGGATATATCTCAAGTCAGGGCGTTATCGCTGTTAAGGAAAAAGAGATTGGACAGAAGGAAGTTGACATGGTGATCGATGCCGCAAGGGCTGTGGCAATTCCGTTTGACCGGGAGATACTCCATGTGGTACCTCTGGAGTTTATCGTGAACGGCCAGGACGGAATTACTGACCCGCGCGGAATGGTAGGGGTGAGGCTTGAGGCAAAGGTCCAGATAATAACCGGCGCTGCCTCGTCAATCCAGAATTTAATGAAGTGCTGCCAGAAGGCGGGACTTGAGGTGCTTGATGTTGTGTTTCAGCCGGTTGCCACCGCCGATGCCGTGCTGACACGGGATGAGAAGGAGCTTGGCGTCGTACTTGTAGATATTGGCGGCGGCACAATTGATATCGCGCTTTATAAAGAAGGAAATATTTTCCATTCCGCAGTATTGGCTGTTGGGGGGGCCAATTTCACAAATGACGCCGCAATCGGATTGAGGCTCCCGTTTCATGAAGCTGAAAAGATAAAAAGAATGTTCGGCTGCTCGATGCTGTCTTTGGTGCGCGGTGAAGAAGAGATCGGGATTGAAAACACAGACGGCAAGCCGGGCAAGAGTATAACGAGAAGCCACCTCGTTGAAATATTACAGCCCCGCGCGGAAGAATTATTCGGTTTAATCAAAGAAGAGATTGCCGGAAAAGGTTATCACAAGCTGATGAACGCGGGCGTGGTTTTAACAGGCGGAGCGGTATTAATGGAAGGAATGACTGTGATGGCGGAAAATATTCTGGAGCTTCCTGTAAAAATTGGAAGTCCTATTGGTATCGGAGGGCATACTGATATTTTAAACAACCCCGCATATGCAGCATGTGCAGGGCTTGTCCTTCAGGGAGCTCAGGAGATATGACGGAACAAATTTTAATATATAAAAATTTATTAAGGGAAAGGAGAACGGTATGAAGATTTTCGAGCTTGAGGAGTTACAGAACGGCAATATTACCAACCCCGCAAAGATCAAGATTGTGGGTGTCGGAGGAGGAGGAAGCAATGCTGTAAACAGCATGATAGCGTCTAACCTCCAGGGAGTTGAGTTTGTGGCCATCAACACGGATGCGCAGGCCCTTGAATTGTCCCTTGCGCACCAGTGCGTGCAGGTCGGCACTTCATTGACAAAGGGGCTTGGCTCCGGCGCAAACCCCGAGACAGGGAAGCAGGCTGCTATTGAAGACAGAGGCGCGGTTGAAGACGCATTGAGAGGCGCCGACATGATTTTTATAACAGCAGGCATGGGAGGAGGCACAGGCACAGGCGCGTCTCCGGTTGTTGCAGAGGTAGCGAGGGAGCTTGGCATTCTTACCACGGCAGTTGTTACCAAACCGTTTCTCTTTGAAGGCAACAAGAGGGCCAGAAACGCTGAGCATGGGATAAAAGAACTGCAGAAACATGTGGACTCCCTTATCGTCGTTCACAATCAGAGATTATTAAATATAGCAGACAAGGACACGACCTGGCTTCAGGCCTTAAATCTTGCAAATGACGTCCTGAGGCAGGCGGTAAAAGGCATCTCGGACTTGATACTCGTTCCCGGACTTATAAATCAGGATTTTGCGGACATAAAGACCATCTTGTCAAACAGCGGCAGGTCTCTCATAGGTATCGGCAGCGCAAGCGGCGAAACCCGCGCGGTAAGCGCGGCCAAGATGGCAATCTCAAGCCCCCTGTTGGAGGAAACCTCCATTGATGACGCTAAAGGCGTATTGATAAACATCACTGGAGGTTCCTCCCTTTCTTTTCACGAAGTCAATGAGGCAGCCAGCCTTATTAAGGATGCGGTGCATGATGACGCTGAGATAATATTCGGCTCGGTAATTGACCCGGATTTTGATGACAAAGTAGTGATAACTGTAATTGCAACAGGCTTTGAAGAAAAACCCCGCGCGGTGATGCCTTCGCTTGAGAAATGGAGGCCGAAGGGAGACACAGTTGTATTAAAAGGCTCCACGCAAAGGTTTCTGTCTAAGGAGACGGTCAAGGTTGACAGCGAGGATTATCTTGACGTCCCGACCTTCATGCGCAAAAACGGTTATGTTGAAAATGAGCAGGACATAAAAACTCTGTAGCGGATGCTACAGAGTTTCGGAAGTTAAGAAGATAAGAAGTTTTGAAGATGGGCAAAGGCTGTCTCAACTTCATATCTTCTTAACTTCACAACTTCTCTTCACCTCTGTGTTCTCTGTGGTTGATTTCAAATCCTGCTCTTATACTTCAGCTCTTTAAAGCGGATGAGGTATTTTGTGCCGCTGCTTCTGTCCAGGGCCAATTCGCCCTTCAGTTGATGCTCCACTAAATTGACAATGAGCTGCATGCCCAATGATTTCACCGCCCTGATATCAACGCCTTCGGATATCCCTGAGCCGTTATCGCTGACTATGAGTTCGTATTTGTCTTCACCGGTGATTTTTCTGAACGATATCTTTATCTCTCCCTTTCTGTCCTTCGTGAAGGCGTACTTCAGGGCGTTTGAGACCAGTTCATTTATGATCAGTCCGCACGGGATCGCGGTGTCGATTGCAAGACCAATTTCCTCTGCTTCAATATTGAGCGAGATATTCCCGTTGTTTGTACCGTAAAACATGAGCAGTCCGTTTGCGAGGCTCTTGATGTAATCACCGAAATCGATGTTGGCAAGGTCATTCGAATGGTAGAGCTTCTCGTGGATGAGAGACATGGACCTTATCCTGTTGCGGCTTTCATCGAACAATTCAATGTACCTCCGGTCGTCGATCTGGTCCGACTGAAGGCTTAACAGGCTTGAAATGACCTGCATGTTGTTTTTTACCCTGTGGTGGATTTCTTTCAGCAGCACCTCTTTCTCCTCTGTACTCTCAAGCAGCTTCACATTTGCGGCCTCGCGCTGATATACGGTATGCTGGAGAGAATCAATTGTGTCAATGAGCTGGGAGGTCATTTTATTGAAAGCAAGGGACAGTACACCTATCTCATCGCTGCCTGAAAAAGCGGCCTTTTGCGACAGGTCGCCGCTGCTGATCGCCTGCGCGGTTTCGGCAAGGGATTCGATAGGCCGAATGATCTTGCGCATGATTGTAAATCCGAGGGCCAAAGCCACTGACAGTGTAAACAAAAGAAAAGCCGCTATGGTGAGCACGGGACGGGTGGTGTTTCTCAGGGCTTCCGCAACGGGTATCTCAGTTACAATGTGAAGATACTGAGCGCCCAGTTTTATTGTGTCACCGGCCAAAACGACCTTTGTGCCGTTAATGCCTGTCATGATACCGGCCTTATCAGGCACGTTGAAGTATGCGTCTTTTAACATCACAGAAGGGTCCGGATGTACAATGACCCTGCCGTCATTGTTCGTGATGTAGGCAATGCCGGATTTGCCTATACGCATATTCGCCACTATTTCCTGCATGAATTGCAGGCGCATTTCAGCAACAAGCACACCGTTTACTTTATTATTCCGCTCGTCAATTACCGGCAGGCCCATTAACATAAAAGGGCTACCTGTTTTTTTATCGAAATACACGGGGCCATAATATGTAGTGTGTTTTGTAACCGGGACCAGAAATTCCTCAGCCCCTGACCGGTCATCAAGGTCCCTGTCAGTGAAGATCGAAGTGCGGGACACGCGCATTATCTCCCTGCCATTGCCATTGAGCAGCACCAGTTCATTGAATGAATCTCTATGGTTTTCGTCCTTGAACGAGCGAAGCTTGGAAAGGATCTGATGCTGCTGTTCCCGCCCTATTCCGACAATGTAGTAGTCGATTTTCATTGCATTGACCAGGGTTGTCTCCTGTTCATGGATCTTCGAGAGGATTTCGCCGGAAACGCGCTTGGCGATCTCGCTTTGTAATTCCATCGCCTGTCTCCGCTGGATAACAGAGTCCTGCCACGATAAGACTGCGCCAAGCAAAAGGAGAGGGACTATTGCAAGGACAACGAGAGAAATGATCAGGCGCTTTCTGATGCTGCCCGTTGTTTTCATAGAAGCAAAACTTCCTTTAACGAAACAGAAGATTATGATAGAATACTTTTCATTTTAAATTAAAACGTTAAATTAAAAAAGAGAGGTAATCATGTATTTTTCAGGGACCTTCATTCCGACCTTGCGGGAGACCCCTGCGGAGGCGGAGTCGATCAGCCATATTCTTATGCTTCGCGCAGGTTACGTCAGGCAGCTTGCCTCCGGACTTTATATCTACCTCCCTCTGGCATGGAGGGTGATGAACAGGATAAATAAAATAATCAGGGAAGAAATGGATGCGATAGGCGCGCAGGAGATCTCGATGCCGGGGCTGCATCCCGCTGACATATGGCAGAAGACGGGAAGATGGTCTGACATCGGCGATGAGATGTTCAGGCTGAAAGACAGGGGCGGCAGGGACATGTGCCTTGGAATGACCCATGAAGAAATAATCACCTGGCTTGCCTCGATGGAGCTCCGTTCATACAGGCAATTGCCCCAGACATGGTATCAGATGCAGGCGAAGTTCAGGGACGAGGCAAGGCCCAAGAGCGGGATATTGCGCACCCGGGAATTCATCATGAAAGACAGTTACAGCTTTGATAAAGATGAAGATGGCCTCAAGGAGAGCTACCGGAAGCACGCTGAGGCGTATCACAGGATATTTCAGCGATGCGGGCTTAAATTCCACCAGGTGCAGAGCGATCCCGGAATGATGGGCGGCGCGACCGCGCATGAATTCATGGCACCGAGTCCGGCAGGAGAGGACACCATTGTCCTCTGTAAATGCGGCTACTCGGCAAATACGGAACTCGCGCTGTCAGTCCCGCCACCTCAGAAACTGAAAGGGGATGAGAAGGACCGGGCACTGGAAGACATCGCTACTCCTGATAAAAGGACGGTAACAGAGGTGTCGGGATTTTTAAAGGCTGACCCATCGTGTTTTATAAAAAGCCTGCTTCTGATAGGGAAGGATGGCCCTTTCCTTGCGCTCGTAAGAGGCGACCAGGAGCTTCATGAGAAGAAGCTTACAGAAATCACCGGAGAATTCAGGGCCGCGCAAAAAGATGAAGTGAAGACCATCCTCGGTGTTGCGGCAGGGTTTATCGGCCCTTATAACAACACATTGAAAAAAATCGCCGACATTTCACTGAAGGACGGGACCTACATCTCAGGGGCGAACAAGGAAGGTTTTCATACGAGAGGGATAAAACCGGGTGTCCATTTTCAGGCGGAGTGGCATGACATACACGTTGCCAGGGAGGGAGACACCTGTTCAACATGCGGCGCTGAAATAATGCTTGAGAAGGCGATTGAGATAGGGAATATATTTCAGCTCGGCACGAAATACTCACTGCCGCTCAAGGCAGTGTATCTTGATGAGAACGGAAAAGAGAACCCGGTCATAATGGGAAGCTACGGCATCGGCCCCGCCCGTATCGCAGCCTCTGCCATTGAGCAGAACAATGACAAGGACGGGATCATCTGGCCCCAAAGCATTGCCCCCTTTGACGTTGAGATCATCCCCCTCGATGCGGAGAGTGAAATAGTGGAGCTCACCGGGACAATATACAAGGGATTGATCGATGAAAAACTTGATGTGCTCATAGACGACAGGGATGAACGCCCCGGCGTGAAATTCAAGGACGCTGACCTGATAGGTATTCCGTATCAGATAGTCATCGGGAAAAAAGGATTGAAGGAAGGGGTAGTTGAGCTCAAGTCGAGAAGGACAAAAGAAACGGAAAAGATCGCCCCTTCCGAAGTGGTTAAGAAAGTGATAGGTTTTTTTCAAAGCCGAATTGTTGGGACATAATTTCAAAAAGGAGAGTCAGTCACCCAGCCGCCATTCCATTTTATGCCGAAGGGGCTAAAAACAGACCCTGAATTATTGTTCCCTGAAATATCAGTTGCGACCGTGTCAGTACCTTCATCAAGAGGCCAATAACCTTTCAATGTGGCAGAATCGATATTACATGGAGCTGAATATCCAAGAGTTTTTGTCATGCATTGCTGAATTTCAGCCTGCGTTCTCGCAACAGTCCAAAACCTCACTTCGTCAATAATGCCGTTGAATTTGGCAGTGTTATCAAGTCCGTCAATCGAGCCTCCGGTAAAAGGGAACATACCTATGAAAATTTGCCTTAGTCCCTCCGAGTTGATATCGTCGTCCGGGGCGAATTGGGGGCCTTTCAGTTTCGTATTTGCTGAGTCCCATGTTGAAGCGCATGCTTGTGGTATTCCATTAATATAAATGTCCATGTGGGGTGTTTCAGCCTCTCCCCCCGAGGTCCCTTTGGGCCGAAGACCCCTGGGGCATTTAGGATGGCCGGCAACGGCACTGTGGTCTTCCTTAACAAGTACCCCTGCGATGTGCGTCCAGGTATCAAAATTCACAGAAACTCCCGAAGCAGCGGTGAAAGTGGAAGTCCCGCTGACGGTCAGCATTATTGAAAACTTCGGCTCATTATCTTTCACATACAACGATAACCCGCCTCCTGCAAATCGTGAAAAAATGCTCCCGTTCAGATTCCCGCTGGTTTTTCTTTTTATCCATGCTTCCACAGTGAACTCTTTCCCCGCCATGCTGAAAAGGTCGGGACTGGCAATGAAAATTGTCCCGACATCCGTGGCGCGGCTAAGGTCAACTGAAAAAACTTTTTTATCCTCCCTTACCGGAACGGTTTCTATTATTTTGGTATTGTCATTTTTGTGGTGAGCGGTTTCACAAGAAAGCAGGGCAGTTGTCAGTATGAATATTATGCATATTACAGAAGATGTTCTCATATCTCTCCACCCATTTTGCTTTTGTCAGGCAGTTAATTAAATAACTGCTTTTTTAGTATATACAGTTGTAAGGTTTATGTGTCAATGCATTAAATCAGCAAGGTTAACTCATAATCGGCTTAGGGCATAAAAAAAGCCCGCTCAGTTTAAAACTGTGCGGGCTTTTATCTTCATCGTAATAGACTATGGATGCTGGGCCGGTTTTTGCCCTCCTGCGCTTTCAGCGGGAATAGTAATTGCCTCAAGGGCTTTATCATTTTTGCTTACTTTATATTTGTTTTTTAAGCCCTCAATATATTTTTCAAAGAGCTCTCTCTTTTTTTCAGCGAGGAGCTGTTTTTGTATTGATTCCTTGGACTGCTCAAAACTTGCGGTCTCGCCCTTTTTGATATCGGTCAATTGAATGATGTGATAGCCGAAGCGTGTCTTTACCGGCTCGCTTACTTCTCCGGGTTTTAATTTCAATACAGCCTGCTCAAACTCGGGGACCATCTGCCCGTGGGCAAAGTAACCGAGGTCTCCGCCTTTCTGGGCAGATCCTGTATCTTTCGACAGGGACTTTGCCAGGTCGGCAAAGCGCTCTCCTTTTTTGATGCGCGCAAAAGTCTTCTTTGCCAGGTCCTCCGTGTCAACGAGAATATGGCTTGCCTTGATCGTTGTTCCGATGGTGAATTTATCCGCGTTTTTGTCATAGAAGCCTTTAACGTCTGTGTCATCTACCTTTGACTTGTCTTCCACTTCTTTTTTAAGAATGAGGGCCACCAGGGTCATTTTTTCAAACTCTTTGATTTTATCAAGATACTCTTTGTCCTTATCAAGTCCCATTTTTTTGGCGTCCTGATATATAAGCTCCCTCTTAACGAGTTCATCAAGGAATTTGTCTTTGCCTTCTTTCCCTTTGAATTGTTCCTTTGCCCAATCAGGAATACGGCCCATCTCTTTCAGGAACTCATCCTTGGTAATGGGAGTTTTATCAACCTCCGCTATAACATCCACGCCTGATTTCTCCTTCTGAGAACATCCGGCAAGGATTGCCAGCGAAAATACAAAAACGAAAAGCCATGTCTTTTTCATTAAAATTTCTCCTTTTGTTCGAATTGAATTAGATTGTTTTATAACATAATGATTTTGGATTTTACAAGTAACTGCATGAACGGGATATGACGCCGTGAAGGCATTGTGTTATTCAGGTCTTCATTGACATCAAACAGCCCAAACAGGCTATTATTAATGCACCAAAAAGTTTTCAAGGAGGACAAAATTATGGCAGACGAGCATTCATTTGATGTTGTCAGCAAGGTTGATCTACAGGAGGTATCAAACGCAGTCCAGCAGGCGTTAAAAGAGATGGGACAGCGTTTTGATTTTCGCGGCAGCAAGAGCAACATAGAGCTCGATAAGGAAAAAAACGAGATACATCTTACGTCCGATGATGAGTTCAAACTGAAGAGCGTTATTGATATGCTGCAAAGCAAACTTATAAAAAGGCAGGTGCCTTTGAAGGCCTTAAGCTATGGCAAAGTTGAGCCTGCGGCGTCAAACACTGTGAGACAGGTCATCACGCTTCAGCAGGGCATCCCGACTGAAAAGGCAAAAGAGATCGTAAAAGCCATCAAGGACTCAAAGCTCAAGGTCCAGTCCGAGATCCAGAAAGACCAGCTCCGCGTCAGGGCCAAAAAGATTGACGACCTCCAGACGGTGATGAAACTGCTGAAAGAGAAAGACTTCGGGGTCCATATTGATTTTGTGAATTACAGGTAACCACGTTAGATGACCTTTGTCCTTCTAACGGCTTAAAATGCAGAGGGCAAGACCGACTCGCTTTACCTTTCGACGTATGCCATCTGGCCACGTGCGGAGCCGGGCTTGTTGATATTTCCGGGTGAATATTTTAACATGACAAGACTGGTCCCAACGGCTACAAAAAATAAAGGAGATATAAAATGAAGAGAATTTCAATGTTAGTTGTCCTGTTGTTAACTTTACTGCTGACGGTTTCAAACGGCGCATATGCCGGGACGCCGAAGTCAGCCGAATTATCGCCGAAGCATGGGGACATTGTCACGCAGCAAGACGCGTCTTCTCTTTCAGGCAAGGTCATAGAAACAATGAACAGCGGTGGTTACACGTATTGCAATATTGAGAGGAACGGTAAAAAGATATGGGTGGCTGTTCCTGAGACACAGGTGAAGGCAGGACAGACTTTATCTTTTCAGCCAGGAATGCCAATGGAGAATTTCGAGAGCAAAACTCTGCACCGGACATTTGATACAATAATTTTTTCGGGCGGGATCATGGAGCAGGGATCGGGTGCAGCAGCCGAGCCAGCCGGTCACAAAAAGGCTGAAGCGCCGGCAGCTAAAGCAATCAAGGTCAAAAAAGCTTCAGGTGCAAACGCGTACACTGTGGCCGAACTTTACCAGAAGAGAGGCGAGCTCGATAAAAAAGAGGTTGTTGTCAGGGGACAGGTCGTCAAGGTTTCGGCTGAGATCATGGGGAAGAACTGGATACACATTCAGGACGGGACCGGAGATGCTTCAAAGGGCACTGATGATATTTTAGTTACATCAAAGGACCTTCCGTCAGTGGGGGACACTGTAACGGCAAAAGGCACCTTGGCTAAAGACAAGGACTTTGGAAGCGGATATAAATATTCCGTGATAGTGGAAGAAGGCGACATCAAGAAATAATATCGGCTATCCAAAGCGGCTTAATATCTCAGCCTTATGGATTTTGGTCAGGTTAGCAGGAATATTTTTGTCTAACCTGGCTTTTACTTCCGGCTCTAATTTTTTGATAATGTCTTTATTGATCTCTCCGGCGGCTGCCAGATGCCAGTTCTCACAAGCTTCTTTTTTTATTAAAGCATTGATATCCGCTGCTATCGTTTTGACCAGTTTTTTTCTGGTTTCCAGTTCCAGGTTGTGAGGTTCTCCATATCCCTTTGCAACTTCACCTTCTCCCCCGCCACCGGTGAATCTTCCCGCAGAATCGCTTAATTTCTCCGATAACTTGCCGAGTCCCTCAATAGAATCATAACTTTCCACCAATTCAATTTTAGCGCTTCCAACGGGCGGTCTGGTGACTCTGTAAGCCTTAAAATGTCCTAAATCAACCGTGATTATTATTGTGCTCATAACCGTGACCTATTCTTTAAAGAAGCCAAGGCTTCCATTTCATTCAGCCCCAATACCGAATGCTCACAATAAAGATTACCATGTCCAGCGGTAAAGTCAAGTTTATATTTAATTTGCGGCGGAAAATATTTTTGCAGGAGCGTCAATCATGTGATACAATTTTCTCAGGCCAAATAATAAAGGAGGAAAGCTTATGACTTCATCTGCAAACAGACAAAAATTTGAAGAGCTGCTGAAAAGGTGGATAGTGATGGAGGAAGGCACTATCAATACGGCGAACAGTTTAATAAACGGCAGCAAGAATCCCATGGTCAAGGCGATGATTGATCTGTTAAGACTCGACTCGGAAAAACACAAGCATATCCTGGAGGCAATCCGGCTCAGTCTTGATTCTACAGTTACGTTCAGCACTGACGACATGAAGGTGGTGGATTCCTTCATAGAGAAACACATCGAGATCGAAAAAAATGCCATAGCTACTGCCGAGCAGGCGGTAAATATGACCACCCTGCCTATCCCGAAATTGCTCTTGTCGCATTTACTGGAAGACGAAAAAAGCCATGACGCCTACATGTCGGAACTTAATGGGCTTAAGGTTTACATGGCAAAGGACACTGACTAACTGGCGTATAGGGACAACAGGATAATTGTTGATTGAAGGCAGGGTGTTTATTTTGAGTCTGGAAAGACCTGTGTTCCCTGGTCCCCCCAGCGGGCGCTACGGGATCGTTTTTTTCAACTCATGATAGATGTCCCTGCTGTTTTCCCTCCTGGAAAATTCTTCATTGAAAACGTCGACCGGGACCTTTTCCGCTATCCTCAAGACACGCTTAAGGTCATCAGTTATGGGGAAAAGCTCCACGAAGCCGTTTCCGGCTTTATAAGGGAACCAGAGCGTTTCTAAAACACACTCTCTTGAGGTGCGGCCTTCTCCGAAGTCACTTTTTCTTCGTTTTACATAAATGCATTCGCCCAACGCCACTTCACTCATAACCGGATACTCTCCACATTCGATATATCAAAGATTAATGCAAACGACCTTAATAATATAATCGGCGGAATTGCAGCATATCTTTATTTTTTAAAACCGTTCAAACAGCTCAAACTGATAATATTTAACCGGGGGCAGGCCTGAGGAGGAGCCTTGCAGAACAAAACTGTTTGTACCTTTTCAAAGGAATGATGATATGATATCACTATATGAAAGAACCATTACGCGATAAACCAAACATCTCCCCGTATATCACGCCAGCAGGACAAAAACAGTTAAGTGATGAGCTTTCCCATCTCTGGAAGGTCAAACGCCCCCAGGTCACTCAGGCTGTTGCTGAGGCTGCTGCCATGGGGGACCGCTCCGAGAATGCGGAATATATTTATGGCAAAAAACAGTTACGTGAGATCGATGCCCGTATGCGGTTTCTTCAGAAACGACTGGATGCCCTGATCGTAGTGGACAGGACACCTGATGATACTTCAAAGGTATTTTTTGGCGCATGGGTTGAGATTGAGGACAACGACGGCAACGTGTACGAGTATCGCATTGTCGGGCCGGATGAAATTGTTCCCGACAAGAATTTCATAAGTATTGATTCACCTATGGCAAAGGCATTATTACGCAAGGCGGAAGGTGACGATGTGACAGTGAGCAGGCCGAACGGCACCTCTGCCTTTGTTGTGACATCCATCCGTTATTAACCACACGGCTTCGAGTTCATCCATCCAAAGGTTTAATTCCTTCACACGGGATTCAGGCCCACATCAGTGAAAAGGGCAAACCTGTTCAAATGACGGGATTGTGTGTCCGGCTATTGCTTGTATTGTTTGCCTTTGACCATGTGAAATGCCGTGAAGCAGTACTCCTGTGAGATTTATAAGTTCCCTGCTTCCGTTTTTCCGTTCTTCCCGCGTTGTGCCCGGTTTGTTTATGGGCTGCTGCTGCGGCATGCTCCCTGCGGCGCTGTGGTTCGCGGGGAGGGCGGGCAAATTCGGTATCGCGCGCAGGCAGCGACTTTTTATAATCAAAGCACTCAAGCATGCGGCGCTCAATTTTTTCACCGAGGACACGTTCGATGGCGCGCACCATGTCATTGTCTTCACCGGTAATAAACGTGAAGGCGTCGCCGGTCTTAGCGGCGCGGCCCGTGCGTCCTATCCGGTGTGTGTATGCGTCCGCGGTATCAGGCATATCGTAGTTTATGACGTGTGAAATGCTTGAGACATCTATGCCGCGCGCCGCGATGTCTGTCGCGACCAGTATCTGATATGCGCCCTTACGGAATCCGTCGAGCGCGGCCTGCCGCTTGTTCTGAGATAAATTTCCCTGCAGCGATGCGGCCCGGTAGCCCGCATTTGCCAACTGCTGACCCACGCGCTTGGCGCGGTGCTTGGTACGGGTAAAGATCAGTACAGAGTCAGTGTCGGTATGGCGCAGCAGTTCCATGAGAAGCGCTGTTTTGAGCTGCTGCTCGACCGGATAAAGCGCGTGCGCGACTGTGTTCGCCGGCGCAGTGTGGTCGACCTGTACCGTAATCGGGGCATGGAGGACTTCGTGCGCAAGCCTCCTGATATCATCGGGCATGGTTGCTGAAAACATCAGAGTCTGTCTTCTTTCCGGTATATATTTAATGATCTTCCTGATGTCAGGCAGAAAGCCCATGTCGAACATACGGTCTGCCTCGTCAAGCACGAGTACCTCCAAATGTGACAGATTGATAGTGCGCTGATTAATGTGATCGAGCAAACGGCCCGGACATGCAACAACAATCTCAACTCCGCCCCGCAGTTTCTGAATCTGCGGATTTATGCCCACGCCGCCGTAAACTGTAACGCTCTTGAGGCGGGTCTGCCGTCCCAGAATCCCGATGGCCTCGTGTATCTGCTCAGCCAATTCGCGCGTAGGCGCGATGATAAGTGCGCGGACCCGGCCGCGCGGTCCTTGCATCAGACGATGCAGTATTGGCAGCACAAAGGCCGCTGTCTTTCCTGTTCCGGTCTGCGCGAGACCCATTACGTCGCTCCCTTTCAGGACCGGCGGTATGGCCTGATGCTGGATTGGCGTTGGCGTTTCATAACCAGCGGCCTTTACCCCGGCTGCGACAGTGGGGTGAAAATTAAATTCGATAAATTCCATAAAACTCCTTTTTTCGTTTGTTCTGCGTTCGGGGGAAAAAAGCCAGGGTGTATTCAGGGGATTACAATGACGTAGTTCTCATCCGTGTACTGCAGTTGTTTGTTGACTAAGAGTACCAGCTTTGGGGAAGCCCTGTCAAGTACCGGGGTGGGCAACCATGACCGTTCAAGCCGCCTGGACACGTTTAAGTTCAGCTATCGGCAATAAATGTTTAACCTGCATCAGTCCGGATTTTTTTCAGATAACGGAACAACTCTCTGAATACTTTTGGAGGGTGATTGTGTTCTCTTTCTGTTAGGGCGTTATGTACGAGTTGAGCTAATTGCTGCCGGTCTGCATCAGGGCATTTTTTTAGAATAACTTCTATAAGCGATTCATTCCCTGCAACAAGCTCATCCCGCCACTGTTCAATTTCTTTGAAGGCCGAGGTCTTTTTGTAGTTTCCCTCTTCAATGTTCTGAAGCGCTTCAAGAATGGGCGCAGGGTCATATCTTCTCATCAGGACGCCGATATACTGCATCTGCCTCCGGAGTCCGCCGCGCGCCTTGATTGTCTTTGCATGTTTAACGGCATTGTAAATTTCCTCAGGCAGGTTAATCCCTTTGAACTGCTCAGGCGGCAGTTCCATAAGCCGTTTTCCAACCTTCTGTAAAGCTTCAGCTTCTTTTTTTCTTTGAGTTTTGCTTTTAATTTCCATTTGTCTGCACTTTTCCTGACCTCCCCTTGCCCCTCCTTATCAAGGCGGGGATTTTAATTCGCCCCTTTTAAGGGGAGATACAGAGGGGTAGATTTTTTAAAACAAATCATACCTTACCAGTCTGCCGTCAAGGCCGCCTGTTTTCAAGGGCTTTTTCCATGTCGCTTTCAGTCCTATCTTTTTGATAAACTCCCGCTCTCCGAAATAAATATATGCAGAAGAACCCTTGCACTTCTGCTTCAGGAAATCTCCGAGTGATTCATAAAAGAGATCGAGCGTCTGCCTGTCTCCCATACGGACGCCGTAAGGAGGATTTGTGATAATGACGCCATTGTGCAAACCTTCGCTTTCTTTGAAGTCAAGCGCGTCAAGCTTTATTTTTCCCCCGTGCGGCAAATGCGTTATGTTTGTCCTTGCTATATTAACAGTTTCAGGAGATATATCGCTTCCTGTTATAAGTCTGTCAGGCAATTGGCGGATTTGCCGGTCAAGTTCTTTCTTTACTTTTGTCCATAGCGGTTTATCATAGTCAGGCAGGAATTCAAATCCGAAGCGCTCACGAAAAATGCCGGAAGGGATTTTGCAGTAATGCATCAGCGCTTCACAGAGCAGCGTGCCGGAGCCGCACATCGGGTCATAAAGCGGGACAGAGCCGTCCCATTGTGAATATTTTATAACCGCGGCGGCAACCGTTTCCTGCATGGGCGCCGACACGGAGTCTTTCCTGTATCCCCGGCGATGCAGAGAACCTCCTGAGGTGTCCAGGCTGATGATTGCGTGGTCCTTTCTGATGTAAAGGTTCAGCCATATATCCGGATCGCCTGAATCAACATCAGGCCTTTCCCCTGACATCTCCCGGAATGAATCGACGATTGCGTCTTTCAAACATAGAGACGCATAGTGCGAATTATTTATCATGCTGTTTGATACGTTGGCGAAAATGGCAAAGGTTTTTTTCAGGGAAATAAAATCCGTCCACTTTATCTTTTTTGCCTTTTTGTACAGTTCATCGGTAGTGCGGCAATGAAAAGACATCAGGGGCGCAAGTATTCTCGATGCGAGTCTTGTGGAATAATTGGTCCGGTAAAGCGCTTCCTTTTCTGCATTAAAGTAAACTCCCCCGTATTCGGACCTGATTTCTCTTGCGCCAAGTTCAGACAGTTCCTCTGCTGCCAGCTCTCTAATGTCATTAGCAACTTGAGCAAAGTAAATCTTATCTTTCTGATATTCATACATAGCTCCGGTATCTTACCAGATTTAGAAAGACTAATGATTCAGCTTAATACAGTAAGGCTTCGAGAAGGGCAGACAGAAAACCGCAAGGTGTTTTCTTTGTTTGTCTTTAGTTGAAAATACCTTTGAAGGGTGCGACATTTTTTTCTATTGAGACAAAAGTTGCACATAGGGAAAAACAATTATTTTTTAAACTGTTAACTTCAAAATCAATCAGTCTATATGAAAGTTTGTCGCAACCATTCCATTTCCTGATAATCCGTAATACATTGATTTTCAGATAATAAAATGTCTCTAAATTGGGCATAGATATTGCAAACATTAAGAATAATTCAATAAATAAGTTAAGAAATAAATTTATAAAAATGCCATGCATTCCATCTCTACTGATCAAAAAAAGATTAAACAGTTATCGACACTCTCCTCACGTTTAGTGCGGGCTTTGCTGTTTAACCAAATGCCGAACTATCTGATCGCTTTTGTAACCGGTCGTTGTAACATGAATTGCCGCTATTGTTGTGACATAGCACAACAGATAAAAAATGATAAAGAACTGCCTCCTCATTACTGGGCATATGCTGTTAAAGATGCAAGGGCACTGATTCATTTAACTATTACTGGCGGCGAACCTTTTATGCGTGAAGACCTTGATGCATTAGTTATTGGGATGGCTAAATCTTCAGGAGTACCTAATGTCAGTATCAATACAAATGGTTACTATACAGATAAAATTTATACTATAACAGAAAACATTTTAGCATCTTTGCCTGGCGTTTATCTTACAATAGCTTTATCGCTTGACGGCCCTCCGGAGGTCCATGACAAGCTGCGGTCAAACAAAGGAACTGCGAATGCCGTATTTAATACAATCAATAAACTAAGCGTACTCAGGAAGACCTTCCCAAACTTTAAAATAAGAATCCAGTCTCTTTTATTGCCTGAAAATGCAGATAATTTAGAGGAACTATTTGCTGATACCTCCTCATGGCCAGTTGATTTCCATGAAATAATCTTTCCTCGAGACGTTCGTGGCAGAGAGTTTTCGATGCATGCGCTTGCGACTACATATAAAAAAATAGTTGGAAGGCGCAAATCCGACAGTACTTTAGAATGCAGAATGTTTCATACACTCTACAATAACGTTTTAAATAACCTGCATGAGGATAATCGTTCAACCCCATGTTATGCCGGGGGACGTCTGGTGGAAATCCTTCCAGGCGGCAAGGTAGTGGGTTGTGAAATGTCGAAAGTCCGGGAAAAGTCCGTAATTGGATTTATAGGAAAGTCGGGAGAACGATTGAACGATATTTGTAAAAGCAGAAAAGCCGGGTGGTTTCGCAAAGAAATAGCTCAAAAATGCAAATGTACTTTCGAATGCGCTCACATATGCAATGCAATTTTCAGATTAGAAAACTGGCCAAGGCTTATATTGCGGTGATCATGGAAAATAATGAAAACAGATCCAGCCATTAACTTTATGAAGAACATTCCATCTGTATTGTATAAACTGTTTACTTCAATCCACACATCCATCATTATATTGCTATCCATTGTCGCGCTGTCCGTAGTGGGCGCATTCTTTCCCCAGAAAGCAAATATTGAGGGAATGAATATCAAACGGTATATTGATACGGGAGGGAAACTGGCCCCTCTTGTTGAGACTTTGGGTTTGCTCGATGTCTTTAACTCACCTCTTTTTATTGCCCTTGCGGTGCTCCTGCTTATCGCCCTTGCCGCATGCAGTTACGATAGATTGTCGAGGAAATTACTTAAGATAAAAAAAACGGGGCGCTCTCTTGAGGCATTGAAGAACCACCCGGAGGTCCTGATTTTTGAAGAGACTGATCTCGAAGAACGGTTAAAAGAAAACAAATTTCAGCTTAAGACCGAATATCAGAATGAGTCTTCGCCGGTGAGGGTATATGAAAAAGGAGTTCCTGCAGCATGGCTTTCTTTATTGTTACATGTCCTGATATTTCTTTGTATCCTGGGCTTTTTTATAAATACGCTGTTTGCTTTCGAAAATGTTGCCTATCTGTTTCTCAATGAACCGAAAAAAATTACCATATTCAGCGAAAAACAAAAGTGGAACAAATTATTAAAAAGGATGGGCGGGGCGGTCTCTGGCAGGAACAGCGCTGACGAATATATCCTGACAATAAAAAATATCAGGAGTGAATATCATCAGGTGCCGGTACTTCATTATCCTGACGAGGACAAGATTTACAGGCTGTCACGCGGGTTGGGAATAAAAGAGTTTAGCCCCCCGGGTGAAAGATTAGCTCCACAAAAGTGGGCCTCCATGGTTGAAATCAAAAAACCCAATAGTGAGATTCTGGATACAATTTATCTGGAACCTAATAAGACATTCAGCGGAGGCGGGTTTTCACTTCATCATGTTACGCCGCTGCATAGGGTAAAATTTAAGGCAAACGATGAAATAGTTGATATTTTCAGCGGCCATGGTTTCCGCTTAAAAGGCGTGGATGGCGAGTTCGGGATTAGTCGAATTCTTTCGGGGACCGTTTTTAAACCGGACGGCTCAACAGAAACACTGACCCCCGCAACAACTGTTTATTACTTTCCTGATGAAATTCCACTTGTGAGAGAGGATATTGTCGATATCCGTCTCGGCGAAAAAAAGCACGCCAAAGATTTTGATTTTGAAATCCTGGAAATACGGGACGGGTTTCTCTTTTTTTACAGCAAAAACCCGAGCCTGTGGTTAGTGGGCATTACGTCAGTTTTAGCGTTACTTGTCCTCTCTGTAAGATGCTTCTGCGCATGGTACAGGATAGAACTGGCATCTGAAAATAACACGACATATGTCCTGTTAAAAACAAGAGGGGCGCTGGCAGATAAAGAGATGCTCCTAAAAAAAATGACAGTAATACCTGATAGAGCGATGCATGAAGCATAGAGACAACGAGGACCGGAATATTATGGAAAAGCGCGGGAAAATAAAATCATTCGGAGTTATCCATGATGACAAATAACGCTTTTCTGGAACAGGCCTCTTTACTCATAACAGAGATTAGGCTTTACTGGCTCGTGGCGCTGCTTTACGGCGTATGTTTCTGCACTGCCGTAGCTTATTTTATAACTCGAAAAAACATCTTGGGCGAAAGCTTAAACCTGTTTTTGGCCGGAACAGCCGTAATTCATATACCGCTGATACTTTTCAGGACGTATTTGGTGCAAAGATTTCCATTGCAAAGCATTTACGAGGCTCTCTCACTGTTTGCTCTTCTCACAACGGTTACGTATTTATATATTTCCAGAAAATGGCGCAATATTTATTTGATAGGGCTTATGGTCTCCGCTATCGCTTTTACCGCGTGCTTATATGCCCTCCTTAATCGAAGCCCTGTGGCAGAGCCTATTATGCCAACGCATAACAGTATATGGTTTGAAATTCATGTCATTGCGGGATTATTGGCCTACGCAGCCTTTGCAGTCAGCTTTTCTATTGAGTCACTCTGCGTCATGATCAAATTTGCCCCTGAAAGATATCGTAGTATTTTCGGATTTACCGGCGAAGTCCCTTGTGGATGGTCTTATAGATTGTCGCTTTACGGGTTTCCCTTTTTGACATTGTCTTTAATCACGGGCGGCTTGTGGGCCTATGATCTGTGGGGCGTGTACTGGTCCTGGGACCCCAAACAGACATGGGCGCTGATAACGTGGATGGTATTTGCTGTCTATCTGCATGCAAAATCCAGTGAAAAGTGGAAGGGACTAACAGCTTCTTTGTTAAATATTTCAGGGTTTGTCAGTATGATGGTGACATTCGTCGGGGTTGATGTGCTTATAAACTTCCTGCTAACAATTAAAACGTGCCACTGGTCACATTAGATCATATGAATGGTTTTTCTTGTCCAATAAAAGTACAAGGGAACGTCAGGAACAATAAGCATAAGGTTGTGGAAATCCTATGAGAGTTTTACTTGTAGTACCGCCAAGTTCATTAGAAGAGAGATGGGGTAAATTTGATAAAGCGGTCCAGACTTATCTGCCCCTGGGACTTGCATATATAGCAAGCATTATTGAAAAAGAAGGACACGAGGTAAAAGCAATAGATGCAGTTGCGTCAAAATACAGCTTTGGTGATATAGAAGAAATTATTAAAATTTATTCTCCTGATATCCTGGGGCAACAAACTGTTTTCAGTAATTTAAATGATTGCTACCAGACAGCAAAGATTGCGAAAAATATAAAACCTGATATAAAGACTGTGTTGGGTGGGGCACACACTACAATGTATCCCGAAGAATCCATCAAGAAGGATTTTATCGATTTTATTGTCATAGGTGAAGGTGAATTTATAGTAAAGAAGCTTTTAGACTGTCTTGAGAACCGGGGCGATCTGGCTGCTGTGCCGGGAATTGTATGGAAAACTGGAGACAAGATCATCAGAAATGAGCCGCCCTCTCCAATAAAGGATCTTGATTCGCTTCCTTTACCTGCAAGACATCTTTTCCCCATAGAAAAGTACTCAGCTGCATCGCAGCTTAAGGGGAAAAGAGTTATGAATATGGTTGTTTCCCGGGGCTGTCCTTTCCGTTGTTCCTTTTGCTGGGTCCCGGAAGCCTTTGGCCGTAACATCAGATATCGCAGTCCTGAGAGCGTAGTCCGTGAAATGAAGCTTCTTAAAGAAAAATATGGGGCCGATTGTATTAGATTTTGGGATGATTCATTCTCAGCAAACAGAAAATGGATCAATCAATTCTGTGATCTATTAATCACTGAGGACCTGAATATACCCTGGTCGTGTTTTACACGGGTGGACCTTGTCAATCTGGCAGTCCTTAAAAAAATGGAAGCCTCAGGATGCTATCAAATTTTTTATGGCATAGAGTCAGGCGTGCAACGACTTCTCGATATAATCAATAAAGGCACCACCTTGGAACAAGCAAGCAATGCCGTCAAACTTACTAAAGCAGCCGGGATAGAAAGTTTCTGTTCTTACATGCTGGCACTTCCGGGCGAAACCCAAAAAGATGCCGAGCAGACAATTGAATTTGCTAAAAAACTAAATTCCGATTATGTTCAGTTTAATCTGACAATACCTCACATGGCCGGCGAAAAGTTTTGCGATTTCGCCAAAGAACACGGCACTGTACTTGAAGATGTTAATACTGCAACACTATTTGAGAATCCGGCTTATATACCCTTCGGCAGGACAAAAGAAGAATTGAAAGATACTGTGAAAAAAGCATATAAAAGCTACTATCTCAGGCCGTCATATATCATAAAAAGAGTATATAAAATAAAAGATACGCCTCTCAGGAAAGTTGTTGTATTATTTTGGACTGGTTTAAAAGTGCTGTTATGGCGATGATCACAACCCTTTCCGTAACAAGAGTAAATTGCTATATTGAGGCCGGCAGTATTAGAGCAACAGTTTATCATTAATCAACTGTTACTATGGAGATCTAAAAACCGATTAACTCCTGAAGGCAGGTCATTAAGTCAGTTGAGCCGGACCGTTCGCAGTAGAAAAAGATACTTAAGAGGAGCGCTGCTATGGATAATAAGAGTAACAGCGCCGGTTTTTTTGTGACTTTTTGAGTTGTTCTGGATATATAAAAGCCGATCCCTGCCGCCTGAGCTGCTTGAGATATCTCCGGTTGTTTATTAGGTGGCTGATGTTCCTTTAGAGCATTATCCGTTACTGCAGATGCGGCTTGTTCTTTTCTCTCCTTTTGTTTAAGCGAAACCTTATAGAAAAAGATATCTTTGCCTAATCCCATTCCCTCGGCAGCCTCATAGACATCATCGACATCTACTATTGTTTTTCCCCTTTCGGAGGCTGTGTTGAGGGCCCTGTCGCATAATGAATTGATTACACGGGGCGTACTTCCTGGACCGAAGGCGAGGGCCAGCGCTTCCCATCCGGTGTCTGAGAATATGGAAGGGTCACCGCCGGCTATCTTAATACGATGGGAGATGTATTCCCTTATCCTGCCGCCGCTCATCTTTCCCATATTTTCAAGGGCCGCGATGCGCTGTTTGAAAGGTTCCATCTCCGGCTTGTTGATTATTTCCATTAATTCCTCCTGTCCGAGCAGAAGGAGCTGGATAAGTTTGGTCGAATCTTCTTCAAGGTTGTTCAGCAAGCGGATGCCGTTAAGCGTGTCATCTGTCATAAGATGCGATTCATCTATCATCAGCAGACATTTACCGCCTTCAGAATTAATCTTTAAGAGGGCGTCCTTGATGTCTCTTAGAAGGAACACCTTCTCGGTTGATGAAGGTTTCAGTTCAAGCTCATGTGCGATAAAAAGAAAAAGATCGATGCTGTTCTCAGGAGGCAGAGCCATCCATATAAGGGTTATATTATTTGAAAAATCAGATATTATCATTCGGCTCAGGGTTGTCTTGCCTGTCCCGATAGGCCCTGTAACCACCATCAGCCCCCGGCCCGCCTTAAAAGAATCTGTTATCCGGTGATGGACCCTGGCATGTTCTCCCTGATCAAAAAAGAACCTTGTGTCAGGCACATTTTCAAAGGGCAGTATTTTTAGGCCAAAGTGTTCAGTGTACATAGTATCTTGCAACTCCTTGTTTAGGTAAACGGGATTTACTTCAACGGACTTTAATCCCCAATCATAAATCAGGTTAGTAGAGGATTATCTTTTTGACATAGGGTTATCTTAAAGTAACCAAGGGCAATATTTCAATCTGTCAGTGATGGCAGATTTGAATTAACTCCATCATAAAGCTTACAATAGTACCTGCGGGTAGTTTTGCTGCGCATTACTGAACACAAAATATCTCGCCTCATTATAATCGATAACAAAATGATCCAGATAAGTAATTTAGAAAAATCATACGGGCGTCAGGTGCTCTTCGACAAGATCGGTTTTATAATAAATCCCGGAGAGCGCATCGGACTCGTCGGCAGAAACGGCCACGGCAAGACTACGCTGTTCAAACTCATATTAGGGCAGGAACATCAGGACTCCGGGACTATCAGCATACCAAACGGCTACAGGACCGGGCATCTCTCACAGCATATCCGGTTTACCGAGGAGAGCGTATTGAAAGAGGCTTGCCTGAGCCTTCCGCAGTACGATGACGGCAGGGACGAAAGTTACAAGGCGGAGGCCATACTGATGGGTCTCGGGTTTTCCGTTGACGATCTTGTTCTCGACCCTTCGCAGTTGTCCGGCGGGTTTCAGGTGAGGCTGAACCTTGCGAAGGTGCTCGTCTCGGACCCGAACCTCCTGCTGCTTGACGAACCCACAAACTATCTCGACATCGTGTCGCTCCGCTGGCTTGTGCAATTTTTGCGAAGCTGGAGAAAAGAGCTGATGATAATTACCCATGACCGCTCGATCATGGATTCTGTTACCACACATACAATGGCGATCCATCGCTGCGGGGTAAGAAAGATAGCAGGGCCTACGGAAAATGTGTACCAGCAATTGATGCTGGAAGAAGAGATATATGAAAAGACCCGGGTGAACGACGAGAAAAAGCGGGCGGAGATCGAACAGTTCATAAACCGTTTCAGGGCAAAGGCCACCAAGGCAAAGGCGGTCCAGTCGAGGGTCAAGGCATTACAGAAAAAGGAGAAGCTTGAAAAATTATCAGACACAAAAAACCTTGACTTCAGCTTTAACTCCGCCCCATTTCAAAGCAAACAGCTTATGGAAGTGAAAGACCTGTACTTCGGATTTAAATTCGGCGAACCGTTAATTGACAGGTTGAGCTTTTTCGTCGGCAAGAAGGACCGCATCGCGATAATAGGAAAGAACGGCAAGGGCAAGACAACGCTCCTGAATCTCCTGGCCGGGGAATTAACTCCCTTGAGCGGCGAGATACGCTCTCACAATGACCTGAAGTTTGCGTATTTCGGACAGACAAATATAAACCGTCTGGACCCGCAAAAGACCATTGAAGAAGAGATAATGGACGCGCACCCCGACCACAGCAGGGGCCCGGCGCGCGCGATATGCGGGGCCATGATGTTTCCAAAGGACGACGCGCTGAAAAAGATCAGCGTCCTCTCCGGCGGCGAGAAGAGCCGTGTGCTTCTTGGTAAACTGCTCGTCAGCCCCGCTAACATGCTGCTGCTTGATGAACCGACGAACCACCTCGATATGGAGTCCACCGATTCCCTGGTCGAGGCAATAGAAGACTTCAGCGGCGCTGTAGTCATGGTTACCCACAGTGAAATGATACTCCATGCCATCGCAACACGGCTCATTGTCTTTGACGGTGGTAAGGCGACCCTTTTTGAAGGCACGTATCAGGACTTCCTTGACAGAGTGGGTTGGAGCAATGAAGTCCCCCCGCCGCCGCGTGACACTAAAGGGAATGGTGGAAAAACCCTGGACAAGAAGCTCCGCCGCCGCCTGCGCGCTGAACTGGTCAATGAAAAATCAAAGACCCTCAGCGCCTTGCAGAAAAGGACCGCTGAAATTGAACGCGAGATCGTCAGCCATGAAGCGATTGTAGAGCAGAGCAATAAAGATATAGTGGATGCCTCAGCTAAAGGCGACGGCGACACTATCAAAAAACTCTCAAAGGCGCTCCACGATTCACAATCAAAGATCGATTCCCTCTTCTCCGAACTCGAACGCCTGCAGACCGAGATTGTTGACAAGACAAAGGAGTTTGAAGAAAAGCTTAGCAATATGGAGATGGTGTAGACCAGGATAATTATGTGTCCCCTTGTAGGGGTCTTATCCCTCACGCTTACGCATCATGCATGCCCTGACAAGGCGGGCTTCTTCGTAACTTACTGTGCCGGAGAAATGCTCCACTACCGGCTTAAGCGCCCACTGCTGACTGGATAAAAAAAATTCCTCTATCAACTGCCGCTTTGCCGGATCAATAAGACGATCTACATCAACCTCGCGTCCCTCCATTATCAGACGCTCCATGTGGGCAGCTATGGTTGCAAGCGAAAGATTGCGCTGTTTTGCGATTTCCTCAAGGGACATCCCTTTTTGGGAAAGCTCATAGGTCTCTTCAATTGTCCGGCTCTTATTATTCTTCTGCGCTGATAACGGACGGTGTGTGTACACTGGAACCTCCGCTGGTTTCGATATGCCGGGATTTTCATCAAGATACCGCTTTATCTCAGCGGCAAAATCCTCCCCGTACCGTTCGAGCTTCGTATCTCCTACGCCGCTGATCATTTTCAACTCCGGCAGAGTTGACGGGAAACGCCTGCACATGTCCTGCAGGGTCTTGTCCGAGAAAATGATATAGGGCGGGACCTGTTGTATATCAGCCAGCCTTTTTCTGATGCCTCTAAGTCTTTCAAAAAGCGCCCGGTCATATTCCCCTCCCTTGTCCGCCGGAGTCTTCGCCTTCACTTCTTCCTTTATCAATGCAGTGATCTTTTCTCTGCCGAACAATATATCGGACCCTTTTTTCGTAATATTCAGCACAGGATATGGATCGCCTTCCTGCATGAGCGCCTCCTGCGCGATGAGCTCATCAACCAAAGTGCGCCAGTATCTTTTGTCCCTGTCTTTGCCGACGCCGTAGGTCTTTATCTCGTTATGTTTAAGCTCCCGGATGCGCTTGGTGTCCGCGCCCGTAACAATGTCCACAATGTGCCCCGCCCCGAACCTCTGCCCTGTCCTTGACACTGCCGACATTATCTTCTGCGCTTCGATAGTGATGTCGATCTGCTCAACGTTGCCGGAGCAGATATCGCAGGCCGTGCAATTGCCGGAGGTGTAATCCTCCCCGAAAAATCCGAGTAGCTGTTTCCTCCTGCAGACATTATGCGCCGCGTATCCCGCCATCTGATTCAGCTTCCCCATGGCGATGGAACGCTCATTGTCATCCGTTATCCTGTCGATGAAATAACGGATCTTCGGAATGTCCCCTCGGCTGAAGAACAGGAGGCAGCGGGCAGCGCTTCCGTCACGGCCCGCGCGTCCGGTCTCCTGATAATAACTTTCGATATTTTTTGGAAGGTCGGCGTGAAGGACAAAGCGCACATTTGATTTATCAATGCCCATGCCAAAGGCAATGGTCGCCGTTATCACCTGGACCCCATCCCTGTTAAAGGCCTCCTGATTTTTGCTCCGCTCCCCGGCTGACAATCCCGCATGATACGGCAGTGCGGAGATGCCCTTTGATATCAGGAACTCCGCAGTCTCCATCACGGAATCGCGCGTCGTGCGGTAGATGATCCCTGATTCGCCGGGATGCTCCATGAGAAATTCGAGTATCTGCGCTTCCACTCCTGATTTTGACTTTACCTCATAGAAGAGGTTCGGGCGGTTAAAGGACGCGCGCACTATATACGGGTTTCTGAGGCCGATCTTCCTGATGATATCGGACTGCACCTTTTCGGTTGCCGTGGCGGTAAAGGCCGCAACCGGCACAGCAGGAAACATCTTTGGTATGAGAGAAAGGCCTAAATAGTCGGGACGGAAATCATGCCCCCATTCTGAAATGCAATGAGCCTCGTCTATCGCAAAGAAAGAGACCGAAGAGGTCTTCAGCCTTTCAAGGAAGTGCGGTATGGCAAATCTCTCAGGTGCGATATAAAGCAGATTGAGTTTACCTGATTGTAATTTGCGATAAACGTCGGCAACCTCCCCGGCATTCATCGAGCTGTTCATGAATGCGGCGGATATCCCGTTTACAACCGCTGAATCAACCTGGTCTTTCATCAGCGAGATGAGCGGGCTGATGACAACCACCGTGCCGCGCATAAGCCTTGCGGGCAGCTGGTAGCACAAGGATTTCCCGCCGCCGGTCGGCATTACCGCAAATACGTCTTTGCCGTCGAGGATATTTTTGATAATGGATTCCTGATTAGGACGGAATGTCTGAAAACCGAAAACGTTTTTAAGCGTATCAAATATCGATGAATTCAAGGTGTCTTTCACTGCCCCCCCATTAGACCGTTATTCTAACATAACGGAAAGCAGTTTAAACCCCAAACACCATCAGCGGATAAAGGAGCAGCAGTAATCGGTAAGCGCCCTGACCTTGAGGGAGAATTTAGCATTGGCCTTAACTTCAAAAGATTCTCCGCCTTTGATAGTCTTCCAGCCGCTCTCTTCGGGCAGGAGCACGTCTAAATCCCCTGAAAGTATTTCCATTATCTCTTTGTCCGCAGTATTAAACTCATACTCGCCGGACAGCATCACCCCAAGGGTCTTCTTTGAGCCATCGCCGAAAATGACGGTCCTGCTTGTCACCTTGCCGTCGAAATAGATATTCGCCTTCTTCACAACCGTTACATTCTTAAACTCAGACATGATGATACCTCACATACATTTTTATTTAATGCGATGAATGTACCAGAGGTAATGCCGGATATGCAAGCCCTTTTCTACTTGATGAAGGTTCCGTTGCGGTATTCCTCAAACGCTATCCTGATCTCTTCCACCGGTCGTGTGGCGCATTGAAAAATTAATTTATCTCTTATAGAATAAAAAACAATTCAGCCTGCTTCTTAAACCTTGTTTCATTGCTTGAATTAATTTAACAAAATTCCTTGCAGGTATTTTATGGACAAACTGCGTCAGAGTGTAACAAGCTTCATATCTCTTGAAAACCTCATCACTGACGGCAATGCTCAATTGTTCCATAAAGTCGTTTCAGGGATGCATGACCTCTGCTTTCATATCCTTGAAGCTGAAAGGAACGGCAGGTCTCATTCAGAGATAGAAGAAACCATAAAGCCCGCGCGTGACATTCACAGCCGCTCAGTTTTTGTTAAACGTATGCAGGACTGGCCCAGAAAATATCCAGGGGATTTTGAGACCGTGGAATACATATGTAATCTTGAGAACAGATCAACGTACGGGAAAGTTGAATATTACATTGAAGAATATGCCCTGAACAGTGCGATGGCGCAGCAGCACAGAAATAAAGTGCAGCGCCAGTCAGAGATCATTCTTGACGCGCTTTTAAACGGCGGGGCGGGACGGAAGATATTGTCGGTGGGCTGCGGGGGGAGCTGGGATTTTTTGAAAATTAAAAAATACATCCATGATGTCCGGTGCGAAATAGTCCTGCATGACATCGACAGCGACGCACTGGAATTATCGAGGGAAAGGCTCAATGATCTCAGCGCGGGGATACACCTGATTAAAGGCAACTTCCTGCAATCTCTGAGGACCATAGAAATGTCAGGGCCCTTTGACGTAATCCTCGCGGGCGGCCTGTTTGATTATTTGTCGGACAAGCACATTTCTTTTTTCCTGAAACACGCCTTCAATAAAATGTTAAATCAAAACGGCATCCTGTTTTTTACAAATATCAAAAAAGGCAATCCCTACAAAGTCTGGCAGGAATATCTGGCGGACTGGAAGCTGATCTACAGGGGTAAAGATGAGATCATCGGCCTTCTGACCTCCGCGGGTTTTTCAACCGGCGATTTCAAAATAGAGAAAGATGAAACAGGACTGACCTTCCTGGTGACAGCGCAAAAACCGGGCTGAATCCGGGTTGCTTATATATCCACCCACACCCGGCCTTTATGTCTTTTTACATCCACGGGTGTTTCAAAGAAAGATGAGAGATTGGTTTTTGTCAGGACCTCTCCGGTCTTCCCGGAGGAGTGGACCTTGCCCCGGCGCAGCAGCAACGTGTGAGTAAAGACCGGCAGTATTTCTTCTATGTGATGAGAGACGTAAATGAGTGTAGGGGCAGAGGCGCTGCTGCCCAGAGTTTCAATGGACGATAAAAGATGCTCTCTTGAAAAGATATCCAGTCCCGCGCACGGCTCATCCATGATAAGTAATTTAGGGGAGCTTATCAGCGCGCGCGCGATAAGGACCTTCTGCCTTTCGCCTTGAGACAACTCCGCGTAAGGCTGGTTTGCCGCGTGGGAGCAGTCAAGCTGGCGCAGCAGGGACAAGGCCTTTTCAATATCCTTTGCCTTTGGTTTATCATAAAGCCCGATTGTTGAAAAAATACCGCTGAGCACAATCTCCTTTGCGGTTTCGTTTGCGTAAAAAATTTCCTGAAGCGAAGAGCTGATGAAACCTACTTCCCTGCGCAATTCCCGCCAGTCATATGAGCCGAAGGGCTTTCCCAAAACGCTCATCTCACCTGTCGAGGGAAACACGTATCCGTTGATCATCTTCAAAAGAGTTGTCTTGCCGGAGCCGTTCAGCCCGATAATGGCCCAGTGCTCGCCTGGCCTGACGGTCCAGTTGATATCACGCAAAACATGTTTATTCCCCAATATGCAGGAGACTTTCCTGATGTCAATGATCACATCGGCCTCATCAATAAAATTTTAACTTTGCATTATTATACTAAGTTGCCGGAAGAAGTTATTCAATATACGGGAATGAAATATACTGCATATTGTCCCGGTCTTGCACCTCCATTGCCAACCGTTCCAAAAGCCATTATAATCTAAGTAAGAAAGCATGTATAGAAAGAAGGTGGAGCAATGAGGACAAGCATTTTGACAGTTATCGTTTTTAGTCTGCTGACTGTTTTCTGGATTGATAGCGCCGGGGCCTTGCATAACCTGTTTAAGGAAATGGACAAGAACCAGGACGGGGTAATCGAGCGCGGCGAATTTTATGAGGACATAAAAAAGGACGCCTTTAATAAATCAGATGCCAATAAAGACGAGGCCGTTTCGCCGGAAGAGTGGACCACCATGGAGGGCATCGATAATAAGCAGGAGGTGTTCAGGTCCGTTGACACGAACGCTGACAAAAGGATCAGTTTTCCCGAGTTTTCAAATTACGCTGATAAATATTCAAATATTGTTGAAGCTTTCATGGTCATGGACAAAAACAAGGACGGCGCCCTGTCCCCTGATGAAGTCTCGGTCCGTCCTCTTTTCAGGTGGATAACAATCCGCTACTAAACTGAAATACCGGCTGCGGAAGTCATTGAAAAATCCGCACCAATCTGCAAAAATCAGCGGCGACTGCCGTTTTAAGGTTTAACGAACAATAGAATGGAGGACGGGATGAGAAAATTTCTGGTAGCTGGATTTTTTCTCACTGGTATTTTATTTCTAAATACCGTAGAGGCCATGCAGACAAAAGTGATCGTCAGGATAAAATCAAAGGACGCGAAATTCGTCGGCACTTCAATGGGCGGTGCGCTCATTACGATCAGGGACGTTGAAACCGGGAAGGTCCTTGCAGAGGGACTGACATCCGGCGGAACGGGCGACACAAATAAGATCATGAATGAACCCGTGCGGCGTTTTGCGCGATTGACCGATGACGCAACTGCAAAGTTTGAAACAACTGTTGATATTGCGGAACCGGCGTTAGTCACGATTGAGGCGGAAGCGCCGATGTCAAGAAAGCCTGATACTGTGAAAAGCTCAACACAGGTGTGGCTGATTCCAGGGAAGGACATGCCCGGAGACGGGATAGTCGTGGAAGTTCCGGGGTTCTCAGTTACCGCAGTTGTTCCAGAAGAAATAAAGTTGAGCGGCAATAAAGCCGCCGTTACTGTGCAGGCTACTATCGTAATGATATGAGGATGCCATTTGACCCCGGGCGGGTTATGGGATTCAAATAAATACGAAATCAAAGCTATTGTTAAATACAACGGAGAGATCATCAACACCATCCCTCTCAACTTTGCAGGCACGCCGAGTCTTTTCAAGGGTGAATTGAACGTCACAAAAAGCGGCCCATACGAAGTGACCGTGTACGCGTATGATCCTCAAACCGGGAATACAGGCGTGGATAAAAAGACAGTGAAGGTTTTATAAAGACACCGCACCTCTCTGACTGTCAAAACCCATCCGAAAATAAATAAGGTCGTGTTAAAAGGAACGAAGCTTAAGGAGAGAAAAGAAGGCCACGCGGAGTGGCAGTTGATGGAGGATGAAGTAGAAAGATAAACTGCGCTTGTTTAAGGTCAGACAATCACCCTGCCTTCACCTTCCACGTGGTCCCGTCTTTTTTGTCCTCAAGGATGATGCCTTTGGCCTCAAGCTCTTTTCTGATCGTGTCAGCCTTTGCCCAGTCTTTCTGTTTCCTCGCCTCCTGCCGTTCGGCGATTTTCAGAAGCAGGGACTCCTCTGAAAACTCAAGCTTCTTCACCTTCATCAGGGACCTGTACCATTCCTCAGGCGTCTTGTTGAATATGTTCATGACGCCGCCGATTTCGGCAAGTAGCTCTCCGGTTTTAATCACAAGCTCTTTTGCCTTCTGCCCGGAAGGTTTTGAATCAAGGAACCTGTTTGCTTCCCTTATGAGCTCGAAGATAAATCCCAGCGCAGAGGCCGTGTTGAAATCGTCATTCATCGTGTGATGGAATTTATCTTTAAAAGCAGAAAGCAGTTTTTCAAGGTCCGCGGAAGTCCCCGGCTTCTCCGCGGCCCCTGCTGTTTCAAGAAAATCCTTGATCCTCGTAACTGTAGAGTAATACCTGTCAATGGAAAGCTCGGACTCGGTCAACTGCGCGTCGGAGAATTCTATCGGGCTTCTGTAATGAGTTGAGAGCAGAAAATATCTTACGACCTCAGGCTCGTATTTTTCAAGGATATCTTTTATGGTGAAAAAATTTCCAAGGGACTTGGACATCTTCTCTTTTGCCACTGTGATAAAGCCGTTGTGCATCCAGTACTTCACAAAAGGTTTGCCGGTATACGCCTCGCTCTGCGCAATCTCATTCTCATGGTGCGGAAATATAAGGTCAGCCCCGCCTCCGTGGATGTCAAAGCTCTCTCCTAAATATTTTGACGACATGGCGGTGCATTCTATGTGCCATCCGGGCCTGCCCTTACCCCACGGGCTTTCCCACCAGGGCTCGCCTTCCTTGGAAGATTTCCACAGGGCAAAATCAAGAGGGCTCCTCTTTCTCTCATCAACCTCAACACGCGCACCGGACATGAGGTCGTCAACGTTCTTTTTTGAAAGTTTGCCGTACCCGGAAAATTTGCTGACCTCAAAGTAAACATCTCCATTTACAGGATACGCATAGCCTTTATCAATGAGTCCCTTTATCGTCTCGATCATTTCCTTTATGTGGTCTGTGGCATTGGGCTCAAGGTCCGCCCTGCTCACGCCAAGCATATTCATGTCCCTGTAATATTCCTCGGTGTATTTTTTCGCGATCACGTCGTATGAGACATTCTCCTTTGCGGCACGGTTGATGATTTTGTCGTCGATGTCGGTGATGTTCCTGACGTGAGTGACCTTCAGTCCCTTGTATCTCAGATATCGCTTTATAATGTCAAAGACAATCGCACTGCGCGCGTGACCCAGGTGGCATACGTCGTATGCCGTTATCCCGCACACGTACATCCTGACCTGCTCTGGTACCAGAGGGACAAAATCCTCTTTCTTCCCGCTCATCGTGTTGTAAACCTTTATTGTCTCGCCTTTGCCTTCCAATCCGCTGATTCTCCTTTCAAGTTCAGAAATATAATTTTTTATCTCTTCAAATCTCTCATCAAGAGGATCGGGCAGGTGCACCTGATCGAGCATTTCCACCAGCCCATCGTTATAAATCTTCACTACCTTCTTTTTTATCACCCTGCCAGGCACACCGACTACAATGGAATTGTCAGGCACGGAATGAAGCACTACTGAATTTGCGCCTATCTTCACGTTGTCTCCTATCGTGATCGCGCCGAGGATCTTGGTCCCTGCGCCGACAACTATGTTGTTGCCGAGTGTCGGATGACGCTTGCCTTTTTCCTTGCCTGTTCCACCCAGCGTCACTCCCTGGTAGAGAAGGACGTTCTCCCCGATTTCCGCTGTCTCTCCGATTACAACCCCCATGCCGTGGTCAATGAAAAATCCTTTTTTTATCTTTGCGGCAGGGTGTATCTCGATGCCAGTGAGGAACCGCGCTAATTGAGATAAAAACCGCGGCAGCACCGGCACGCCGAGCTTCCACAGTCTGTGGTTCACCCGGTAGAGGAATATTGCATGAAATCCCGAGTAAGAAAGAATGACCTCCAGCCTGCTCCTTGCAGCAGGGTCCATCTTGAAAACAGTCCTGAAATCATGCCTTACGTCACTCCAAAAACTCATAGGGGTTATTATACTTCAAACAAGGCGGAAGATGGAAAGATACGAAATTTTGGTAATCAGTAATGTACAAGTCCCGGAAGCGTTTGCAAAATTCCGGCTCCGCGCTGGTTGAGGGGCTTCCCTATTTTGCGGAAATATTATATAAATAAAGCAACAGGAGGCAGGATTCCCAATGAACAAGAATCACGAGAGAATACACGCTGACGAAAAAAACCTGTGCAAATTGTGCATGAGCGAACTTGATGCAATCTATTCCGACCTGGCGCTTACTGAAGACGAACTTGAAATACTGGCAATGCCGAGGCGTGCTTTCATCGTGCATTTCCCCGTGAAAACTGAAGCGGGGAAGACAAAGATGTTTATTGGCTACAGGGTGCAGTACAATGACGCCAGAGGGCCGGGCAAGGGCGGCATCAGGTTCCATCCCGACCTGACAGTGGAACACATAAGCGACCTTGCGTTTCTCATGGGGCTCAAATGCGCTGTGGTAAACATCCCCTTTGGCGGGGCAAAGGGCGGCGTTGCAGTAAACCCGAAGGAACTGAGCAGGAGCGAGCTGGAACTGGTGACGCGCGGATACATCCGCGCCATTGCGGATTTCATAGGGCCGTTCAGGGACATCCCGGCGCCTGATGTATATACCGATGAGCAGATAATGGCATGGATACTTGACGAATATGAAAGGATAACGAGAAAACATTCCCCCGCAGTGGTAACAGGCAAGCCGGTTGAATTAGGCGGCATAAAGACCAGGCGGTACTCTACGGCGCTTGGAGGCATTTACCTGCTTGAAGAGGCGATGAAGGAGCGCGGCATTGAAAAATCCGGGGCCTGTGTAGCTGTCCAGGGATTCGGACATGTGGGAGAAAACACAGCGCGCATCCTGCATGAAGAAGGATACAGGGTCATTGCCGTGAGTGATTCAAAGGGGGCCATACTAAATCAGACAGGTCTCGACATTCCCGGCGTGACAGCGCACAAGGAAAGGACCGGCAGCGTGGCCGGTTTCCCGGGCACACAGAATATCTCCAATGACCAACTGCTTGCCTGCGACTGCGATATCCTTATCCCCGCGGCCTTGTCCGATCAGCTCAACGGGAGTAACGCGGGAGACATAAAGGCAAAGATAATCCTTGAACTTGCCAATGCCCCGACAACAACAGAGGCGGACAAGATAATTTTAGCGAAGGACATTATGCTGATACCTGATGTCCTCGCCAATTCAGGCGGCGTGGTAGTGAGTTATTTCGAGTGGAGCCAGAATTTAAATAATGATTATTGGGAGGAAGAGAAGGTACTGCGAAAATTAAAGCATACCATGATCTCCGCTTTTAATGATGTCCACGCGCTCTGCCGTGAACATGGGTGCAGGATGAGAGAGGCAGCATACCGGCTTGGAGTGAAACGAATTCTTCATGCGGAGAGACTGCGCGGCAACCTGTAGCTCTGAGGATAATAATTGCCGCTGCAAGGTAAAGGAGACACACATGCGGGAAATAATCGACTGGCTTATTGCAATAGAAGATATGGCTGCCGATCTTTACAAGAACGCCTCTCTTCAATTCAGGGCCGATGAGGAGTTCAGTGGTTTTCTCAGCCGGCTGGCTGATGACGAGGCATGGCACTCCCTTCTCCTCAAAAAGGCCGCGGGCCCTTTTCCAGAAGAGGGAAGTATCATTCTGGACAAGGCAACGAAAGAAAAGATAGAAACCCCTTTTAACGGGAATTACAGCATGTTATTATCCGGCGCCCTTACAAGGGAATCTCTGCTGGATTGCATAATTACTGCTGAGTTCTCAGAGCTTAACAATGTTTTTTTATATGTCGTAACCAGCATGATGCAAAGAAGTAAAGATGCCGGCAGCGTTGCTTTGAAAATGCAGGACCACGTGGCAGCCATAGAAGAATATTTAGCCTCGCTGCCTGACGGTCAAAAATACATTGACAGGATCAGTCAGCTTCCTGAAATTGGACGGAAGAAAATTCTTATTGTTGAAGATGACGCGACCACGAATAAGCTGCTTCAGGCCCTTCTTAATAAAGAAGGCGCCGTTGAATCCGCGTTAAACGGCAGGGAGGCGCTCGATAAGGTCACCCACGGGTTTTTTAACGCCATCATTTCCGATATTGAAATGCCTGTAATGGACGGGATTGAATTTTATAAAGAAGCCTCAAGGGCCGCCCCGGTAATGCAGGAGAGGTTCCTTTTTTTCACAGGCTCCTGTTCCCCGGAGCATTTCGACTTTCTGCGTGAGAACCATCTGCGGTATCTTAAAAAGCCTTCTCCGATAAAGGACATAATACAGGCTGTTCATGAAATACTCTACAGTTCTAAAGTGTCCTGAAAAATTATTGACCGGGTAACCTGCCTGAGCACTCTGAAAATTTGTTAAAATAATGTTGATATTACGCAAGGAGCAGCGCATTTTTCTAACATGGTCAGGTTAACGTTTTATTATAAAGGTGGATGCTGGTTGTGCGACACTGCAGAAGAGCTGTTGAACGGACTCATGATGAGGTACGACATCAGAATTGATAAAAAAGCTATTGACTCAAATGATGAACTCTATGAACTGTACAGGTTTGATATCCCGGTGTTTGAATTCAAGGATGGTTCAACGCTGCACGGGCGTATTAAGAAACAGGACCTCCTGGATAAACTCGAAGAAAACAAAGAATAAAGTAACACCGGCATTTATCCGATAATAAACCTGTTGATAGTCAAAGGGAAAGAGGTTGGATACAGGTTATCTGGAATGAAGAGGGTTGCGAAGGGAGAAATGCTTAACAGGTTATACGTTGTAACAGTCTTTTTATTGATATCAGGCTGTGTAACTGTTCCGCCTGTACAACATGACTTCCAGGCTGAAGAGAAGTATGCGGCAACTTATGGCGAGGTTTGGCAGTTGGTAAATGGCTTTCTCTCAGATGAAAATATTTCTGTGAAGACCGGCAATAAAGAATCCGGGGCAATAGTGACCTCCGAGATCGAGGTCCCATACGAAGGTTTTCAGTATGCGTCGGACTATTGCGACTGCGGCCAGCTTGGAGGTTTATATGTTTATCATGAAATCAAGGGAGAATATAAAATTCAGATATCGAAGCTTGCAGAAAAGATAGCCGCCATAAGAATAGATTCGCGCTACCGGGCGTCTTTATGGCTTGGGAAGGACTTCGTCGGCTGGGTACCGTGTGAATCGAAAGGATACCTTGAGAAGAAGTTATTTGAGCAGCTAACTTCCAGGTTTAAAACCTACCAGGAGGAGAAAGATAAAAAACCCGCAACAAAATAAAGCATTCCAACCTCCCCCCCGGCTAAAAGGGGACCGGATATTTCTCCCTAAGAAAGTATCAAACTGCGCAGTGATGGACTTATTGATTTCTTAGAGTGTCTTCGATTTTTCCGGCAGCACATAAGGCCATGAGAAACATGCCCAACATGCTCCCGACTACTAATCCCAGCACAAACATGATCATGGTGCCTCCAATGGTTAATTGTTTACACTTATATTAATTTCTATAAAATTATAGAAATTATAGTGCAAATAATATACCCAAACAAATAAATTATATTTATAATTTTATGCTCCTACAGGGACTTGCACGAAAAAAGGCGTGTAATTTTATTTGCCAATTTCAAATTTGATTTTTCAATGAAAGTTGACAGCCATATTGACAATATTCTGTCAATGTGACAATGACAAAACTGCAAGCGATTTACGCTTGCAGTTTTCTAAAACGCCCCTCTTTAAGTGGCCCAGCAAATGCTCGTGAGTATTGTTCAGGCTTGCAAAGTCGTTGGCTCTTCATCCGCTCCTTCAATGCTGAAGTAGGCAAGATGTACATTTTTTACACCCTGGATATCCTTCAGGGGTTCAAAGTCGCTTTTTACTTTTGCCATGGTCTCTCTTTCGATAAGGAAAACTACTTTTTCGTTATCGACTTCATTAACCTCAATTTTTCTCATCTTTAATTCGTCAACTATTTTGTTCACTTCTTTTAATTCATTTGCCTCAATAAATCCGCTTGCGACAACCATATTACCTCCCTTGTTAGAGTTGCTAATCATTTCACATCTTCGTCCTGTCCGCAGGTAGTAAGCGGGCATCCAGTATTTTATATTCTGGATTCCCGCTCAACAGACTGCGGGAATGACGCTTACGAATTCTTACTTATGGGCCCTTAAACTCATACTTACAAGTTTTCCCTTGGTCCCGCAGCCCTCAACGCATCTTCCGCAGTATATGCAATTAGTATCACGCAGTCCGGGCTGGTCCAAATGATGAGTTATTTTCACATCCATATAACATACCTGTTCGCAGAGATTACATTCCCCGCAATTGCCTTCTTTGAAGCGGAGCTTCAGCAGGCTTAGTTTATTAAAAAGACCATAGGTGATCCCGACAGGGCATAAAATTTTGCACCAGAGACGCGGGGCAAAATATTCAAGCAATAAAAGGGAAAGTAAAGCTGAGCCTGAATATATTAACACTGTCTTGCTGACGGGCAGGTCAAGTGCAAGAAATACACTGGAATTGAACACCATGAAAAAATTGGTCAGATGAGAGAGATAGCGCGTGAAAAAGGGGACCCCAAGTATTGCTGAAACAGCGAGCAGCCCGGCAGCGATCCCGTAGCCGATTATCCCGCTATGTCTCCCCTTGTCAAGGGGAGAATTTAAGAGTGGTCTTACGTTCTGTCTTCTGTCTCCTGTCTTCTGTATTCTTATTTTGTCAACCATCTCAAAAAGGAAATCCATGGGACAGCACCATCCACAGAAAGCCCTGCCGAAGATCAGGTATATTCCGGCAACAGGGAGCACGCCGGTTAGTGCCTGCATAGTAATGCTCTTTGAAGCGGCGAAACTCTCAAAAAAGGCAAAAACATTAATGAGATTTATGGACCAGAAGGCCAAAGAAGCGGTTGGCCCTCCCACAAGAACCTTTATCCGCAAGAATTGCAGGAGGAATAATATGGTGATGGAGAAGAGGACGTATCGACGGAGTCGGGATAGTCTGAGCTTAAAGTTTAGAATTTTGAGTTCGGAGACACCCCCCCTAAGCCCCCCCTTGCTAAGGAGGGGATGGGGATCCGGAGTGTCTGGTTTTACGTCTTCACCGTCTTTTAGCCAATAACTCATAACTCTTAACTCTTCACTTTTTTTATCTGTACTCGCGTTCAACCAATTTTCCCCTTTCCATGATGTTCGGAAGGTTTTGACTGTAGACAATGTTATACCTCTCCTCATTAGGCATGGACATAAGTTTTTTAAATCCGCTTACGTAAGACGACTTAACTGTTTCATACTGTTTTTTGGTAATCACTTTTATTGCCGAGCCTCCGAGCGGGCAGTATTTAACGCACAAGCCGCAGCCGACGCAATTGTCATTTATGTACGGCTGATTGCCCCATTCGCCGTTATAGAAATCAAAGACCTTTGCGCCCATCGGACATGCCTTGCTGCATGACAGGCAGACATCGCCGTTCCAGCCGAAACACAGTCCGAAATCAATGAGCGCTATTCCCATTGCAGTATTCTCTTTTTCGACTTTTTGCAATGCGCCTGTAGGGCAGTGTTTCGGGCATTCCATGCAAAGACCGCATGGGAAGTCTCTCATGTCTTTTATGTAAGGCGTGCCGTAATTTAATACCCCCCCTATCCCCCCCTTGGCAAGGGGGGGCGAAGGGGGGGTAAAACCAGCTATTGCAATGGCATCATATTTCATCACATGGCATACGTTTGCGCACACGCCGCAGCTTATGCACTTCGCCCTGAATTCTTTTTCAGGTAAGGCGCCGGGCGGTCTTATTAAACCGCCGGCGCCTATATTGGGGAGAGGCCCTTTCGGGCCTGCTGAGGGGTCGTCAGCGGCACTTGCCATAACACGGGGGTTATCACCGAGTATCGCTGCTGTTCCTACCAAAATTGAACTAATTAATAAATCTCTTCTTGTCAGATTCAATTAATTCCCTTTATTTACGGGTAAGCCCCGTAAAAAAATTCCAAAGGAGTGTTAAACCCTGCCGCAGAGCGGCAGGGTTTTATTTCTGATGGGGTAAGGATTCAAGGGTTAGAGGGGAAATTCAGGTGGGAAACCCCTTGAACCCTTACCCATGCTTTTTTAAACCACTATCTTCCCCGGCTCTGCCTGTCTTCCCTTGGTCTTGCCCTTGTATATTTTCACTGCAAACATCTTGTAGTCTGCCTGAAAGCTGAACGGGTCGAAGGCGTCGCGCATTATCATATTGATGAGCTTATACTCATCAAACCAGGGAATAAACACATAGTCGTGTCTTGGTCCGCCTGTGGCTTTTGCGACATCAAGCACCTTTGCCGGAAGCTCGATTTTTCCTCTTGGAGATTCTACAATTACCGAATCGCCGTTTTTGATGTCGAGTTTTTTGGCGAGCAGTTCATTGAGCTCAACATACGCCCCCGGCACCGCACGCGCACGCTCAGGGACCCTCGTAGTCATGCTGCCTGAATGCCAGTGTTCCACAACCCTTCCGGTGCATGCGCCGTATTTATATTCAGTCGTGTCGATAATCAGGAGAGTGCCGCCGTCCGGCTTTGCATATTCGTGCCTTAAGTTATGGAACTCGGCAGGACTCAGCGCTATGTTCTTAAGGGCATCCATATCTTTGTCGGGATCGCCCATAACAAGGGCTGTGTATTTGGCAAGCTCATCATAGGGAAGGGCGCTGTTTTCAGCCACTTTTGCCGGATTAAATTTTCTCTCGACAACTGAAACAGTCTTGTACTTTGCAAACTGTTTGCCGTCAAATTTGCAGGCCCACCATGGATTGGCCCAGGCAATCGCTCTTCCATCCCAGCCCGGAATTTTTTTGGTCTTGCCGTCGGCAGTTGTTAAATCAACCATGCCGTTAATAAAGGCATTGGAGTTATAGAAGCTTGCATACCATCCGTCCGGAAGATTCTGCGCCTTCTGGTATTCCTTGTCCGCCTTCATTGAGCTGACATTCTTCTCCAGCCACTCGCCATAGACAGGGTTAAATTCTTTCATGTTCTTTAGATAAAAGGTTGTCTTGCCGTCTATGTGCGGATCGTATGGATAAGCATACTGGATTCTCGACTGGTATTTTTCATATCTCTGTTTCATCTCCGGATTTGTATGGACTTCTTCAGGGAATGGGATCCTGTATCCATGATTCTGTTCAAGAAGAAGTTCGCGCTTCATGCCGCTGAAGTCATATCCTGTACCTTTGGAAAGCGCTCTGAGTTCATCCCAGATGTTCCAGGAGAATTTTCTGTTCCATTCCTTTGTCTTGCCGGCATCAATGGTCTTTTTCAGCCAGTCAGCTCCATCATATTCAGCAGGCCAGAACTGAGATACGTGACCCTTCGGCACAACGCCTTTTTCCTCAAGCCGCCTCATTATGCAGGCAAAGATGGTGTGGTCAGGAAGAGTGTTGCCGTAAGGCTCAATTACCTGTTTAATGACCTGATAACGTCTTTCAAGGTTGCCGAATATAAACTCCTTCTCATACCAGCTGGATGCGCCAAGCACAATGTCAGAGACCTGCGTTGTTGCATTGGGGAAGGCCTCAAGCGTTACCACAAGCGGCCATGCAGTACCTTTGCCGGAAAGCCCCATTGCCTGCCTGTATGGCCATGAATATGGAAGGCTCTGTCCGGCATTAACGGTTGAGATGAACATCGTCTTGATCTGGCCCGCGCCCAGTCTCCTGAACATCTCCATGGTATGCGGACCGGCCTTGTCATGAATCTTTATTTTTGCTGTCTCTTCAGCTATTGCGCCATCGGGCATCCCCTGCTTTTTCAGATACTCTCCGGCCCTGTCTTTCCATATCTTCTCAACCGCTTCCCTGTGTGCGGGATTTGCCACAAGTCTTCCGTAAGGCAAGGCATGACAAAGCGCGCCGGGGGCCCTGATACCGCCGCAGGCGTTCGGCTGGCCTGTAAAACTGAATGAATGCCTGCCCGGCTTGACCGCCTTGCCGGTTATAAGATGCAGCATGTGAAGCGATGCATTGGTCCATGTCCCCTGAAGTTTCTGGTTTACGCCCATGCACCACGCTGACAGGGTATATCCATCTGCAAACCATTTGGCCGCGAGTCTTAAGGCCTCAGGCCCGCTTATGGCCTTCCATGTCTTTGTGGCCTTGTCATAAAGGAGCGGAGATTCGCCTTCAAAAATCATCTCCGAAACCTTTTCAGGCTTATAATCTTCAAGGAATTTGAGAAATACTGCAAAGCCCTTATAGAGGTCTTTCATTACCTCCTCTTCAGACGCATATTTTGTCTTCAGGCTTGGATATGTCTTCCTCGGCTCTGCCGTGTATGAGAGGTCCCATGCAGCGTCTCTCGTGCCGCCGTAGTGTGTCTTTATCCATGTCTTCTTGACATCTTCATGGATGCCGAAGCTCACATGCCTTTCAATGAATTTTTTGTCAAGATATTTCCACTTTGCCTCAACCGTTCCTTTCTCCACGTCTGCCTTGGCCCCGTCAAGTTCATGTGCAATAACATATGCGATTGAATTGATAAGCACGAGGTCCCGGCCTGTTGCAAACGGCAGCCACAGATCGGCAATGGTCCCGGAACGCGTCTTTCTTGGGTCGGCAAGGATGACCTTGACATTCGGGTTCTTTGATTTCATGGCGGCCATCCTGTTGAAGATTATCGGATGTCCCTCTGCCGTATTGCTCCCGATGAGAAAAAGTGTATCGGCATGTCTGCCATAATCAGGATCAGGCACATCTATATCATCAAGAGAGCCGTACGGCTCGTCTTTTCCAAATGTATATAGATAACCGACAACTGCGGAAGCCATACACATTCTCGGTTGCCCTTCGATGGCATTGTTGGCAAGCATCCCGCCGCCTTTAAATACCTTGTTCATGACATGGGATTCTTCAGTGCCGAGCTGACCGCTGCCGTAGAAAGCAACACTGTGCTTGCCGAAGTCTTTAACGGATTTATCCACAGCATCAGCCACAAAGTTTATTGCATCATCCCACGGCACGAGAACGAAGTTCTCTTTCATGTCAATTTCGGAAGGCGTCAGCCCTTTAGGGTCTTTGGTAGTTTTTCCCTCAAGCACTCTTGGGGAATTGACAACATCGGGCTTGCCTGTTTTCGGGTTGATCCATTCCTTTCTGAACAACGCTCCCTTGGGTCTCTCATTGTAAGCCATAGCTTTGTGGAGATAAAAACCTTTTGTGCAAAGGACGCCTCTGTTTACAGGGCTCTTGATATCTCCTTTTATCGCCAAAACTTTTGTTACCTTTCCTGCCGCGTCCACCTCGCAGTCTGCAATCATCGTGCAGCCGACAGCGCAGAACCTGCACTGCCCGACAGGTAAGGATTTGGTAGAGATAGCAGCGTAAATCATTTCCGGCACGCTTACGCCAGCGGCAGCGGCAGCGGCTATCATGGCGCTGCTTCTAAGAAAAGTTCTTCTGGTAATGTTCATTTATTCCACCTCCTCATTTTAAATAACATACTGTTAAACCACAGAGGCGCTGAGACACTGAGAAAGAAGATGAGAAGATACTTCTCCGTGCCTCCGTGTCTCTGTGGTTAATTCCAATTTATTTCCCCGGCATAATTGAAAATCCATCAGTGCCCACTACATCTCCCACTGGTGAAAAATCTCCATTGGCAGCCACGGCCATTATAGTCAGATCAACCCCGGTCTCTATCTTTTCAGAAGGCGCTTTCCATCCGAAGGTCCATTCTCTGAAGGCAGAGCCTTCCTGCGTATGGGTCATAATCCCTTCGCTCAACTGAGTGTCTTTTTTATCCACAACTTTCAGTTCACCGGCTGAAGCAATAAGGGCAAACCCGCCCGCCACATCGCCGAAGCTTTGGTTGTCACTTTCAATAGTTAACGTCATCTTGTAAGTCTTGCCGGGAACATAGTTTTTAGGCAGCCCGTCAATTTTCACTTCTGCCGAGCCTTCTCCCTGATGACATCCGATACATTCGAAATTAGGCGCGCTGTTATTATGACTGTTCCCTCTGTGGGCCGCTAATAAGATCAATCCCGCAAGCAATATAATCACTAAAATAAATTTCTTTGCCATCATATCCACCTCTTACCCTCCTTTTCTTTAAGATTTGAACATATTGAAGAGGGAGAAGAGGTTCACGGACCTCTCCCTCTTCAATACCGTTGAATCAACTAAAAACTACTTGTAGCGTTCCTGAAATTCCTTAACGCGCTTCGCGCGATCGGCTTTAGCCGCCGGGTCTTCTTTGCCGATAGCCCAGTTATGATTCGGGGTATTCATAACTTCAGTAAGCATCGCCTCAAGCTCGCCAGCGAGTTTCTTGGCATCAGCACTGCCGCCTTTACCCAGCTCAATGACTTCCTGCAGTTCAGGCACGTAGGAGCCGTACCAGTTTCTGGCCAGATCGTAATTGCCGTGCCACTGCGTGTAGTCCGGCGCCATCATTGAAGCTGCATGACGCACGCGGCGTCCTTCATGGTGCCAGAGCTCAAACCATGTGTAGTCAATCTTCTGGGCGAATTCGGCATATTCCTTTCCCTTTACCGCCTTCAGCACTTCGGTTGCCTTCTTGAAAAGCTTTTCGCCGGGCTTGGCCCATTTATCACTGTAGAGTTCAAGCTGGGCCTCATACTGGGTATAAAAAGCCTGCACAAAGTTTTCATTATGGCACTTGTTGCATACCTTGACCATGCTTGCCTTGCGCATATCACCGGTAATCGCAGCGGATGCCAGCCCCCACTTCTTGTCTGTTTCATGGGCCTGTTTTAGCTGTGGCGGGCGGTTGTTCCACTTTATGCGCAGTCCGATATTATGTGTGACCGGGAGTTCATCAGTGGCCGACATATGACATGTAGCGCAGGTAGGCGCGGCGAAATAATCCTCACCAACGACCCATTTGGCAGAGTCAAGATTCATCTTGTCTTTGTTGGCATAATAATTGATCCCGTGTTTGGATTCGTTGTAAATCTCGATTTGCGGATGGTCGGGCCCCATGTGGCATCTGCCGCAGTTCTCAGGCTGGCGCGCCTGGGCAACTGAAAATTCGTGACGCTGGTGACACGCCGTGCAGCTTCCCTCGGAGCCGTCGGGGTTTACCCTTCCCATTCCGGTGTTGGGCCAGGTGGCGGGGTCAAGTTTTCCATTTTTGTTGACCTTTACTACAGAGCCGTGACACTGCCAGCATCCGTTGACAGCGGCGGCGGAAACACCTTCAGGAAATCCCTCGGTCTTCATCCCACGGTTTCCTTCGGCGACCTCAGCAAGGGTGTTGTCGAGCGAGCCCATGATGCGGCCGGCCTTGGAGTGATGCGAATTCTCGAATTCGTCAAACTCTCTTCCATGACATTTCGCGCAGTCTTTTGGTGATACGATTATGGCGATGAGTTTTCCCTCGTGCTCGAAGGCATCTATATCGCCTTTTTGCGCCTCATGACATTCAAAGCATCCGACATTGGCGCGATAATGTTTGCTCGCGCCCCATTGCTGGTAAATGTTGACGGTTGTCTGGCTGTGGCAGGTTACGCATTGCTGGCTGTCTTTTGAAAGCTCCCTCGGAATATTGATCTTTGTCTCGGCGAATACACTTGTTGTCCAGACGAGCAGGACAATAATTAATAAATTAACAACTTTTGACATCTTATTACCCTCCTTTAAAATTAGCTGTGCCTGATTCCAAAAAGATTCAGGTGTAACGTCTACAAGTTAATTTGATTTTCGTGTTGAGCCCTGATCACCCCCTCTTTTATTTTCAGTCCCGATACAAGAGTGCAGTGTTTCATAATATTCAGGCCGGCTGTTGAAAATCTCAACCTGTTTCTCCTCTTGTCTTTCATTAGCATATTGAATCCATCGCGTCAATATTTATAACAGTTGCTTATTCCGTAATTTGCATTTGTATTAATTGCAGTTTCAAATGGCCGGGCGACTAATTTATAAAGCGGTAGTAGGCAAGATTAATTTCTTTAACTCCGTCAATCATTGCCAGTTCCCTTGAAATTGCCGGCCCGTTTTCCAGGCTTTCAGACGATACGTCCACAATCATCCGGTCGGTATCGGCGGTAATGCTGCTGATCCCCAGTTTACTGTTAACGCCGAGGGTCTTTTTTATCTGGTCCGATTTTTCCGGGAGAATGTTTATCAATAAGCCCAGAACTACCATGGAAAATTCCTCCGTCTTTGAATTGCTGACTATCTGATTAAAGGTTAACAGGTAGTTTTGTAAATGTGATGTTAATGTGTGTAAAGATTCTGTAAATGTTTTGGGTTCTTCAGGGAATTATATTGAAGAAAGATTCCGGACAAGCCGGAGTGACAAAGAAGCCGGATTTAACTTACTCCTTAAACATATAGCCCGCGCCGGGCACGGTGAGGATATATTGGGGATTTGAAGGGTCTTTCTCGATCTTTTGCCTGAGATGCTGGATATGCACGTCTATCACTCTGCTCCATGAGTAAATTTGGGAGCCTTTCCAGACGGATTTTCTGATCGTGTCTCTGCTTAATGCCTCTCCCCGGTGGTTTGTAAAAAAACAAAGCAGCTCAAATTCCTTTGGAGTAAGGTCAATCTTTCTCCCCGAAACCGTGACAAGATGTTTTTTGAAATCGATTTTGATGCTGCCTATGCTAATTTCTTCTTTTGTGATCTGCGGGGCCGCCCGCCGCAGGCAGGCCTTTATCCTTGCCAAAAGCTCAAGCGTCTCAAAGGGCTTTACCACATAATCATCAGCGCCGCTTTCAAGGCCGATGACTTTGTCAGAGACCTTGTCCCTTGCGGTAAGCATTATGACAGGGACCTGAGGCAGATCTTTTCTTAAACTGCGGCAGATTTCAATGCCGTCTCCGTCGGGCAGAGTAAGATCAAGAAGTATGAGGTCCGGCGGGCTTTCAGATATCAGCGACTGCGCTTTTGTCCAGTTGTTTGCAGTATCAACTTTATACTCGTGAAGTTCAAGGTTTGCCTTAAGGACTTTTAATATGTCTTTGTCGTCGTCAACAGCAAGAATTCTGTTCATAATTTAAATACCCCTCACACTTAACCCTCTCCCGTTCCTCTCTTCGGTAATGTGAAATAAAACGTGCTGCCCTTCACTGCTTCCCCGCTTATCACGTTGATTTCGCCGTGATGCGCTTCGATTATACCTTTGCATATTGCAAGGCCGAGGCCGGTGCCCTGTTTCCTGCCTATTGTATAAAATTTATCAAAGATTTTTTCCCGGACTTCAGCAGGGATGCCCGGTCCTTCGTCTTTTATGGATACCGTAACTTTATCTTCAGTCCCTGCAACTGAGACAAGAATTTCAGCGCCGTCCGGGCTGTAGTTAATTGCGTTTGAGAGGAGATTTATCAGGACCTGTCTTGTCCTGTCTTCATCAGCATAAATAAATATGCCGGCAGTTGCCGTTATCCTGAACGTGATATTTTTTTCGCTTGCCGTAGTGTGGAAACCTGTGATTACCTCTTTAATAAGAGATGGCAAATCCACCTCCCTGAACTCCAGATCAAAAATTCCCGATTCAATACGCTCAATATCCAGCGTGTCGTTGACCATTCTTATTAATCTGTCGGCGTTGTTTTTTATCACATCAAAAAACTCCTGAAGATCATCTGCGCTTTTGGCGGTTTTCGGGAGCATTGAAAACCGTGCCGTGATATAATCCATCGCGCCTTTAATCGAGGTCAACGGGGTCCTGAGCTCGTGTGATACCTTTGCGATGAAATCGGATTTTCTCTCATTCAATTCAGTAAGCCTCGCGTTCGCGTCCGCAAGGCCCTTTGTTGCGCTCTGTACCTTGTTTTCAAGGCCAGTATGATATTCCCTCAGAGAGTTTGACATTGTAACAAACGCCCTCGTGAGGTCCTCAAGCTCATCGCCGGTCCTGGTCACAGGGATTCCGGTTTCCCTGCCTTTTGAAAAATCCCTCATGGACATCTTCAACTGGTTTACGGGACGCAGCACAAGCTCCTTCATCATAATAAACAGGACCAGCATCAGGGTCGCAATAGTGGCTACGCTTGTTAAAATGATAGTCCTTTTTTCAGAGTCTATCATTGAGAGGGCATAATCCATGGGAATCGACACGCTGATAGCGCCTCTCACATCTCCGACTTTATAGCCTTGATGCCAATGACATTTAAGGCAGGGCTGCTCAACATAAAGCGGCGCTATGTAGCGGTAAAAATGTGAAGGGCCTATTTTCTCCACCGTTGAAGATTCTTTTATCTTATTTGCTTCAAATGAAAGCAATGCCGCTTTCTCGAATTCATCAGGCGCGTTCTTGGGGTTTATCAATTTCAGGCTCGTTATATTGAACCAGTAGGCCCCGGACTTTTTGGCGTATTCCGACAGTTCCTTGGTCACCATGGCAGGGCTTTCCTTTATATACTTTTTGCCGCTGATGTCTTCCATTTCCGGCTCGGAGAGATAGGGGTTCGGTTTTTTCCAGGGCATTTTCTCTACAAAAATACCGCCGTGGTCTGCGATCCATCTCCTGGTAAGGACGATTTGCGCAAACAAAGTTTTTGCCTGCATATCAAGCTGTTCAATGACGAGTTTTCTGTCCTTCTCCAAAATCAGGTAGGTTGACAAGCTCATGGCCATGGTCAATACGACAGCCGTGCCTATGACGAATTTAAGGCTGAGGCTGATCTTTAACGCCCTGAACTCTCTTAAGAGTGCCTTTATTTTTTGCATAACATCTTAAAAAGATTATACATTACATTCACATAAAAATAGTCAGTAGATTTTTTGAAATGAATATCATAAACTAAGGACAGTTATGTTAATAGCAGTTTGTTTTCTATCAATTCTTCTCATCCCATCACTCGCTCACGCATGGGGTCCCCTTACGCATGTTTATCTCGGCTATCAGGTGCTGGACGTGGGAGCAGCCCTTATCCCCGCCGGGTTATACGGTATTTTAAAAAGGTATAAAAGCGATTTCCTGTACGGCAATGTAATAGCCGATATAATCCTCGGCAGGAGGTTTCAGGGGCATGAGAAAAATTCCCATAACTGGGACAACGCATGGAAGTTGCTTGAAGCCGCAAAGACAAACCGGCAAAAAGCATTCGCTTACGGTTACCTGACACATCTTTGCGCGGACACTGTTGTACATAACAACAGGACGACAATGATGCCTTTCGGACATCCAATCCTCGAGGTCAAGGCGGACAGTCTGATTGACAAGAAGTACAGGATGACGCTCAGGAGTCTTGACAAGGTCATGCAAAAAAGACATGACCTGTTCCTTGAGGACAATCTTGAAAGCCACTTCTTCTCTTTTAAAACCAATAAAAGGATATTCAAGAGCTTTCTCGTACTGTCGCGGCTGCCCAATTACGCCCCGATTTCCAATTTTATCGATGACCGCTTCCCCTATGAAATCCCCGTGGTGGATATTAACAATTTCCAGCAGGAGGCTGTATCAAGGATGCTGGAGCTGCTGAGTAACGGCAAAGATTCAGAAGTGCTAAAAGAGCATCCCCTGGGAATATATCAAAGAAAAGCCTCTTAGTCCAGCGTATTAAATCGTAACGCGTGATGCGTAATGGGTGAAAAGAACAACTCATAACGCATTACGGTACGCATCACGGCGTTAGCAGAGATTGTGTTTTTAGATGAATTTTGTTACGATTTTACCTCACCATGGAAGACAGAGAAGCAAAATCCATAATCGAGGCAATTCTTTTTATAGCAGCTGAACCGTTTACCGTTGATTCGCTCAGAAATATTTTAGAGATGGACAAGGTTGAGGTTGAGAGGCTTGTCAAAGAGCTTGTCTCTGATTACATGATCAATAACACGGGCCTTCTCATCGTGGAAGTAGCGGATGGGGTGCAGATGGTCACAAACCCCGCATGCGCCCCGTGGGTGAAGAAGCTCCTTGCAACCGCAGTTCCCACAAAACTGTCCCAGCCGTCTCTCGAAACACTTGCAATAATCGCCTACAAACAGCCGATCATCAAGGCGGAGATTGAAGCCATCAGGGGGGTCAATTCAGACGGCGTTGTGAAAACGCTGCTTGAGAGGAAACTCATAAAGTTACTTGGCAGGAAGGAAGTCCCCGGCAGGCCTCTCATGTACGGTACGACAAAGGAGTTCCTCCAGTATTTCGGGCTGAAGGATTTAACAGAGCTGCCGACACTCAAAGAGTTTCAGGAATTTGAAGTTCCGGAGGCGCCGGAACATCTTCCCGAGGGGGCGGAGATTAAGGAAACTTTCGCTGAAGAGGAATACGATTCTGTCGTTGTGTCGGATGACCCCGCGCAAAACGAGGTCCAACCTGCGGAAGAGACGGAAGTCAGCACGGAACAGTTCACTGGAGAGCAGGCAGCAGATGTGGCCGCACCGCAAGAGGAAAAGTAATATTATTTTTTTTCAGCCTTCTTAGTTTCTTTGTTCTCTGTTTTTTCCTCTTTTATGGATAAATCTTTCACATAATCAATGCATCGTATGTCCTTGCCGCTTACCGAGAATTTTTTCTGGCAAGTCTCCCTCCATGCACAGATCGCGCAGATGGTCTTTTCATACATTGGCTCCTCCTCTATCGAGGGAATCTTTCAGACTTTTATTCCAAAAGAAGCTCAGCGCTGTCCCGATGTTCGCCTCGATGCTCTCTTTTGAGTTTATTATAAAGATTTTCCCGCTTATATGAAACAGCTCTCTCTCTATCCTCTCAACCGGCGCCGGTCCTTTATACCGCCTTTGTAATTCCGCCTCGAACATGGGCACGATCTTGTCCTTCATCCTGAGTTCAGTGTCGTCAAGGAAGATCGATATGTCCGGCGACAGATCTTCCGCGCGGTCCAGAAACGCGGTGACTTCCCTGTTGTAGATCTGCTTTGGCGGAGAGGATTTGATCTCCATGTAAACGATTGAAGATTCGATTTTCGCAATAATGTCATAATCGCCTCCGACTTTAGGCCTTTTGAATTTCACTCCCCACACGGCCTCAGCTTTAAACTCTCTTTGAATTAATCTTGCAACGAACCACTCAAGGGTTTCCCCGAAGCTCTTTACAGGGCGTTTTTTTATGCGATAGCCTTCACGCAGCCGTTCAATAACACCAGTCTTCAGAAGAAAGTCGATATATTGCGCCGTCACTTCCTTTGTCGCGTATCTTGTTACTGTCTCAGGCGTAAAAAAGTCCTGGTGTTTTATGACATCACGGAGGAACAGCCTGAAGGAGTATCTTTTTAACTTTTCAAAGTAGGGCCCCAGATATTTTCTCTGAAGCAGGAGCAGGTCTTCTGCAGGTTCCCTTTTATAAATCCTGAAACCCCGGAGCTTCAGCATGGCTTCAAGTGAAGGCGTAAGCCCGGCCACGGTTTTGCGGAGGCGCTTGATCTCCGCTTTCAGGAGTTTGATGTCATCAGTCATTGCCACTGGTTCTATTTTAACGCAGAAACCTGTCTGTCATTGAGAGGGGTGAAAGCAGCGAAGCAATTCCGGACGAAGCTACAGGAGTTTTTTTATCTTTTCCCAGTCAACGCTGTTTTTGACACAGTCAAATACGTTGAGATGAATGCCCTGTGTCTTTATGTCCCGGCTGTCTATTTTTACCCCGTTGTTTGTGATTTTTTCGGAATGGATGCCCCGTTCTATTTCATAATCACAAGCAACGCCGATGACCCCTTTGAGTTTTTTTCTCCGGACCAGTCTTTTCGTGAAACCGACGCTTGGCGAGATATAGAATTGATAGCCTTTCTGCACCGCAAGAGCATAAATCTCACCGCATCCGCACAGTTTACATTTGCTGCACAGGACCCCGTCAAACTTTGAGAATTTCGCAGGGCATTTATCGTGGATCAGGCAATGAGGGAGGATGACAGCAATGTCTTTTTTATTCAGCTTCAGGAAGTCTTCCCTGTAGTACTCATTGATCACTGACATAATGTCGCATCTTTTAAGGCTGAGGAAACCCTGAGCTTTATAAAGGAGCAGCTTACTGACGAAGCCTAATTTTTTCAACATCTCATGAGGATAACATAATTAAGCCGGATTAATTAACCGGGAAAAACCACGGAGGCACTGAGACACGGAGAAAAATAACCATAAAAATATAGAGATTATATTTTTAACTTTCTCAGTGCCTCCGCGTCTCCGTGGTTATTTATATGTAATTCAACTTTATTACGAATTAACTATTAAATTATGCGGATGCTTTTTTATGCTGTATAATTTGGTTATATGGAGAGTCCGGGAAAATTAGCTGAAGAGCGGGTGAGGCAAAAAGAAAGGAGGGATGCCTTTGAAAAAGCTTAACACCCTGATAACAATAATGTCCGTTTCAATGTTCATCTTTACCGCTGAGTCGTTCGCGCAGATGGGAATGAAATGGAGAGGAAGCGGAGGCTGGGGGATGGGTTCCGCTTACGGCAAGATGTATAATCCCCAAACCGTTGAGACCTTAAGCGGCGAGGTGGTCAGCGTCGATAAGATCACCCCGATGAAAGGCATGAATTACGGCGTGCACCTGACCGTTAAAACCGACAAGGAGACAATCTCTGTCCACCTTGGTCCTGGCTGGTTCATGGAGAACCAGGACATGAAGATTGAGCCTAAAGACAGGATTGATGTCAAAGGCTCAAGAATTACCTTCCAGGAAAAGCCGGCCCTTATTGCCGCTGAAGTGACTAAAGGCGATGAAACACTGAAACTCAGAGATGAAAACGGCTTCCCCGTATGGAGCGGCTGGAGAAGAAGATAAAATGCAAAGCCCGCCCGTCTTCAGCTAATAATTGAATAATAAGAATTTAACCACAGAGGCACGGAGGCTCAGAGGGAGCAAGTAGAAAACCACGTAGTTCTTACTTTACCTTTCTCCGTGCCTCCGTGTCTCTGTGGTTTTTTTAAAGCTGCTTTTCAACTAAAGCCGGGTGTACAACTTACGCTCCGTGTCTGTAGTATAATTAATCCTGATTATGCAGACCGACAACAGGAAAGCAGTCCTTGCCTGGGCGATGTATGACTGGGCCAATTCGGCATTTGCCACTACGATCATGGCGGGTTTCTTCCCCATTTTCTTCAAGCAGTTCTGGAGCGCAGGCGTTGATACAACCGTGAGCACGGCAAGGCTGGGGCTGGCTAATTCCATAGCAGGCACAACCGTGGCATTGCTCGCTCCTCTGCTTGGCGCGATTGCGGACAAAGGGACCTCAAAGAAAAAATTCCTCACCTTCTTCGCTTACATGGGAGTAGTCATGACCTCGTCTTTATACATGGTTTCAAAAGGCGACTGGGCCATTGCGATGACGCTGTATATTTTCGCGATCATCGGGTTTTCCGGCGGGAATATTTTTTATGATTCGCTGATCACCGCTGTTGTCTCGGAGAAGAGGCTTGATTTTGTCTCGGCGCTCGGCTTTTCCATCGGGTATCTTGGCGGCGGACTCCTTTTCGCATTAAATGTGTGGATGACGCTTAGCCCCGCGACCTTCGGAATTGCCGACGCTTCAGAGGCGGTTAAATTTTCATTCTTCTCCGTAGGCATCTGGTGGGGAGTATTTTCAATCCCGCTGATCATCTTTGTAAAGGAGCCACGATACCCCCCTATCCCCCCCTTGGTAAGGGGGGGCGACGGGGGGGTAAATGAGAAGGCATTATCAGGCATGAACGTGGTCAGGGCAGGGCTTGTTCAATTAAAAAACACCTTTCATGAGATACGTCATCTGAAAACCATATTTCTCTTTCTCCTTGCATACTGGCTATATATAGACGGGGTGGATACCATCATTGTGATGGCGCTGGATTACGGCATCTCTATCGGCCTGCAGGTAAATGACCTGATCGTCGCGCTTCTCATTACGCAGTTTGTCGGTTTTCCGTGTGCCATAGGATTCGGTTATCTCGGCGGAAAGATCGGCGCAAAGAAAGCCATTTTTATCGCGATAGCCGTGTATTTATTTGTCTCCGTCTGGGGCGCTTTCATGCACAGTAAAAATGAATTCTACATCCTGGCTGTGATAGTCGGCATTGTCCAGGGAGGGGTCCAGTCCCTGAGCCGCTCGTTCTTTGCGCGGATAATCCCTGTTGAAAAGTCGGCGGAGTATTTCGGGTTCTACAATATGATCGGAAAATTCGCAACTGTGCTCGGCCCTGTTTTTATGGGCGGGACAGGACTGGTTGTAAGGGCGATGGGCTATAGCAGCGATATAGCCTCGCGCGCGAGCATCACGTCTATCTCGCTGTTCTTCATAACCGGCGGGATACTATTATCTCTCGTGAATGAAGAAAAAGGAAAAGAAGAAGCAAGATACCTGTCGCAGAAGACGTAGGAAAATATTTTCATCCTTTCATATTGTAGGGACGGGTTTGAAACCCGCCCTTACTTAATTCAACCAGAAAGCGAGATTGAGAGAAATTGACAGAAATGTTTCTTACTGTTATTGGCAATACCTGCAATTTAATAATTCAGAAGATGCAACAGCTTGATGATTAACGATAGGAAGGAGCAAAATTTGATTCAGAAAGATACTTTGAGGCCTTGTAAGAATTATGTCCTCCCCTCTAATACAATCAATAGATTTATCCGATAATATGAATAGATACTTTATGCCGGGGTGAGTTATGAAAAGTGATGACAAAAATTCCAAAACGTATAAACTTCGATTTGGTGAAATTGCAATAATGAAGGGATTTCTCACCACATCACAATTGGAAGGAGCCTTATCAGAAAAAATAGGATATAGGCCTATAGGAGAGATCGTTTTAGAGAGAGGCTGGATGACATTAGATCAAATAGATATGGTTTTGGAAGAACTCAACAGTAAATAAACGCCAACATTCTAATCCTGATAACAAAACCTTACCTTTTTCTTTTCAAATATCTTCTTCCTGCTAAAAGTGTTCCACCAGCAAGAAAAAGAATAGAGCTTATCGGTTCAGGAACAACCGTTGCACTCCCGACCCATCCACTGCCATCGCCGGTAGTGATGCCCTGGATGTGTGCCGCTGCAAAATAGGTACCGTTGCCACCAGCAGGTGCACTCGTAAAGTTGAAAGATGAAGCATTAATTATCCCTCCGGTGCCGTATTTGATATCGTAAATTATCGTCTCGTTATCAGTGAATCTGGAAGCAAAGTCTCCCGGAGGCGGCGGCATGTCAAAATTGATATCATATAAGCCGTCTCCATCTGCCTGGTAGGCGTTAGAGCTCCCGGTTACCGAATTTGGTGCAGCAGCAGAGGTGTTCACCGCATTGAAAGAGAGCAGAGATGCGTTCAGTGACGGGTCGAGATTGAAATACATATGAGTTGAGGATTCATTACCTGGATCCAGATTTGCAGCGAAAATAGTCAGTCTGACATCATACCCCGAAGCGGCAGCGGTATCGTCAAACGTCGCGATTAACCATGGCGCAGAGCCTGCAGGGCTGGTCCCGCTGAACGTAACATCATAATTGAAAGTAAGAGAGCTTCCCTGAGCTTGAACAGCCATTAGTGCCGTAAAGATAAATAATAAAGCAGGGAGTAGAATAATTTTTGATATGTTTGTCATTTTTTTCATAAAAGTCCTCTCCTTATACAGGACATGTAATAAAAGCATTTAGTATCAGATAAATTTAAATTACATTTTATATGTCTATATGTCAACTATATAAATTTTATAAGTAATATAAGATTTATATATTAGTATAGTTGCGCAAATAGGCTTTCACATTTATTCTGAGTAGACGGAAAACTCTATTGTGAGATGAGCACGTAAAAAAGGCAGAACTAATCACTCACGATCTTTACCGTCGCCCTTCTGTGTCTCGGGCCGTCGAATTCGCAGAAGAACACTGATTGCCACGTGCCGAGAAGGAGCTTGCCCCCGTCAATAATAACTGTCTGTGAAGAGCCGGCAAGGGTGGATTTGATGTGGGCGTCGGAATTGCCTTCGGTATGCAGATAATTGGCGCTGTGCGGGACCAATTTGCTGAGAGCTACCTGAATGTCTTTCACAACAGAAGGGTCCGCGCCTTCGTTTATTGTCACGCCTGCTGTTGTGTGAGGCACATAGATACAGCACATGCCGCTTTCTATTCCGGCTTCATCTATGAGCGCCTGCAATTCAGCAGTAATGTCCACAAATTCGTTCCGGGACCTTGTCTTGATGTTGATATTTTTTACCATCTCTTCCTCCGTCTGTCATTCCGGCTTGTCCGGAATCATTCTTCTTTGCACCGCAGCTTCGTCGTCAAGAAGGATTCCCGGCAAGCGGGAATGACAAATCAAAAATATAATTATAAAAATCATCCTCAGCAGTAAATTCAATCCTGAGTGCGAATATGTTGTCAGGCAGTTGCAGGTCCCGGAGCTTCACAAAATCTTTCTCAGTTGTAATGATGTCCAGCCCGGCTGCCCAGGATATTATTTTATCAATATCACGCTGTTTATAAATATAGTGGTCTCTGAAGGATTTGAAATCAGCGATACTGGCCCCATTTGAAATTAATGTATCTTTGAAATATTGCGGATTGGCAATGCCGGCAAACGCATAGACATTTTTGTTCTTTAAAACATCGAGGCCTATTGGTTCCTTGGACGCGTTAACAACGGCTGTGGGTTTATGCGAAGCTGTGTACACCGGTGCTTGCTGATTATATCTTTTAATTTTTTGAACAAGATTTGAGAGAGACTCCCTGCTGATCATGTCAGCTTTTGTGATTACCATGATACTCGCCCGCTTAAGAGATTCAAGAGGTTCTCTCAGCCTGCCTTCCGGGAAGAGTTTTTCATTTCCGAATGGATTGACCGCGTCAACGAGGACTATGTCAATGTCCCTGTGAAGCGCCCAGTGCTGAAAGCCGTCGTCGAGAATGAAGATCAGTGACGGGTAACGGGTGACGGGTGACGGGTTTGCAGGGGCAAACGGCTGTTCGGCCCTATCGGATTCTGAGAAAAGATGTTCAATAGCAAAAAGCCCCCCCTTGTATCTGTCCGCGCATTTGACTATGGGGACATCTTTTAATCTATCAGCCAGTAACACCGGCTCATCCCCGGCGTCAATTCCGGTGCAGATAACTACCCCCCCTATGCCCCCCCTTGTTAAGGGGGGGATGTCTGTGTTCTGTGCCCTGTGTTCTGTTGCCTGAACAAAGCACGGCCCTTTCACTTTGCCTTTATATCCTCTTGTTAAAATGCACGGCATGAGCCCACGCTTTATTGCCTCCTCTGCAATTGCTATCACGGCAGGGGTCTTGCCTGTGCCGCCGAGGGTTATATTGCCGACGCTGATGACTTTCGCAGGCAATCTCCCCGGCTTAACAAATGACCTTTTGCATCTGAGCCCTAAACCATATATTCCGCTAAGTAGTCCCAATGAAACCTCGAACCAGTTCGATGGCCCTTTTGACCGCGCCGGAATTTTTTTCAACGAGCGCCTTTGCGATTTGTCCCATACGGGCGGCCTTTTCATTATTGTTCAATAGATTGTTGACTGTTATTGAAATATCATTTGCGTCTTTGACCATAAGAGCGGCGGACTTTTCAAGAAACTCTCCTGCCATCGGGAAATTATCCATGCAGGGGCCGAAGATTACCGGCCTGGCCCAGTAAGCCGGCTCTAAAATATTGTGTCCCCCTTTTGGCACGAGACTGCCGCCTATGAATGCTATTGAGGCCTTTGAAAAAACATGCGGCAACTCCCCGATGGTATCGAGAAGGATGATGTCCGGGAAAATCCCCCCTTGCCCCCCTTTGTCAAAGGGGGGGATAATTGTTCCCCTCTCAGGCAAAGAGGGGATAGGGGAGATTTTGTCTATGTTCTGCATTTCCGTCCGTCTGATAAAATTCAGGTTTCTCCTGCTGATAATCTCCGCGACTTCGTCAAACCTCTCAGGGTGCCTCGGGGCAATGATGAGTTTTAGATCAGGATGTTTTTGTTTTATTACTTCATATGCATCAAAGATTATTTCTTCTTCGCCTTTGTGGGTGCTTGCGGCGAGCAGGATCTTGCCTTCGACATTATCCAGCCAGTCTAAATGTCCCGATTTGTCCAAGTCGATATCAAACTTAAAATTTCCCATGACGCCGACCTTGTGTTTATGAGCGCCGATTGCGATGATCCTTTCAGCGTCACCCTTGCCCTGCATGTAGAAGAAATCAATATTCGACAGAAACTTCCACATTAAAAAACTTAGCCGCCTGTATCCCTTAAATGATTTATGCGATATCCGGCCGTTTAAAATAATGATCTTGGAGCCCGCTCTTTTTAATGCATGAAAGAGGGCAGGCCAGAGTTCCGTTTCTATTGTTATGAAGATTTGGGGCTTCAATAAATTGACAACCCGTTTAACGCAGACCCCCGTATCCAGCGGCATATACATAATCCTGCCAGCCTCAGGGAATTTCTCCCGCGCGACCTTTTGTCCCGTATACGTAGTTGTGGAGAGCGCAATCCGTTTACCGGGGAATTCTTTCTTCAGCATTTTTAAAAAAGGCACGCACGCGATAACTTCTCCAACCGAGACCGCGTGGACCCATATGTCCGTTTTTTCATAAGTGGAGAGGCCGAGGCGTTCGCTTATAAATGCTCGCCTGTTTTCCGGTCCTTTTTTAAACAGGAGTTTCGGAAGGTAAAGAAGAACCGCTATGGCGGAAATGAAATTATACAGCAGCATTTTTTACCATCCCGCCATTTCCCCGACAATCGAGGCTACCCTTTGAGTAGGCCTCTTACCCTGCATGATCTCCCGGATTTTTTTCAGAGAGGCAATCATTTCATCTCTGTACTGCTGATCTCTCAGGATTTTCTTCAGCTCCGAAAAGACCCTGTCAGGATTCGCATCCTTTTGCAACAATTCTTCAACAACCTGTCTGCCGGACAGGATATTGACCAGCGAGATGAATTTGACCTTCACAAACAATTTAACAAGATGAAAAGTAACCGGAGATACTTTGTAAAAAACAACCATCGGCGTGCCTAAAAGCGCGGTCTCAAGCGTTGCAGTGCCTGAAGCCACTGCGGATGCCTCTGAGCAGGCAATGGCCTCAGTAGTGCGTCCCCGAATTATTTTGACATAGTCCGGCAACCCTTCAGGGAGACCGGATTCGGTAGTGAGAGGAACGGCTATTTGAACATCGGGGAATTCATGATGGATCTTCCCGGCAATTTCTTTGATGATTGCCTGATGTCTTTTGATTTCACCGGGCCTGCTTCCCGGAAGCAGGGTGACCACCTCTTTATCCGTGTCAAGTCCGAGACTTTTCTTTATATCTTCCTTTGTCAGGGGAATATTTATTGTCTCTGCAACAGGATGCCCGACAAATTCGCAGGGCAGGCCGGTATTTTTGTAATAGTCCACTTCAAACGGAAACAGTACCGCCATCCTGTTTACCAACGCTGCAATCTTCTTTACCCTTCCGCCGCGCCATGCCCACACCTGAGGACTGACGTAATAAAGTATTGGAATGCCCGCCGCCTTTGCCCTCCGGGCAAGTGCAATATTGAAGTCTGGATAATCTATGAGGACGAGGACATCGGGTTTTTTCTGAAGCAGCGCCTCGGTTGCCGTCCTGAGAGTGTTTTTGATTTCGCTTAAATGCCTGACGGCCTCAACAATGCCGACTACATGTGAAACAGGGGCAATGAGCGAAACGCCTTCATTTTTCATACGGGAGCCGCCGATGCCGAAGATCTCAGCATCAGGCCAGCGTCGTTTAACCTCCCTGCTCAGCATGGCGCCGTATAGCTCCCCGGACGCCTCGCCCGCGCTTATCATCAGCTTTCTTGACACCACATAAAATATCATTAATCGGAGGGTTAGTTCAATGCATTGCACATTTGTTTGTCATTCCCGCTTGTCGGGAATCCTTCTTTCATCTGTCATGCTGGCTTGTCCAGCATCTTTCTTCATGATGATTCCGAACAAGTCGGAATGACTGGACAAGCCGGAATGACAGAAATGGACGAAGGTTATCGTATAAATTCTCACAATTCAGGGATAAGTGTATTTACCACTTACGGAATTGGATATATAATTAAAAATAAAGGGGGGTATAAGATTAAGGTGTTTCACTGAACATACCCAAGTGAAGGGGGTCGCGGTGGTCAAGAAAATATTTAATCTGTTACTCATCCCTCTGATTCTCACCGTTATTGTCAACTGCAAAAAAGCTGAATCCCAGAAAGTAAATCTCGCAAAAAAAGAAACCACAACGCCAGTCAAAAAGCCGTCAAACGGAAAATCTGTCAGAATCGCGGTCGGCGGAATGATTACCCCCAAGGAAGGTTTTGCCTATTACCGCAGGCTCCTCGATTATATAGGTGAGAAATTGGACCGGCATGTGGAATTTGTGGACAGGGACAATTATGCAGAGATAAATGAACTGTTGAAGAATGGAGAAATAGAAGCTGCTTTTGTATGCGGCGGCCCTTATGTTGAGGGGCATAAGGAATTCGGGATGGAGCTTTTAGCCGCCCCTCTGGTCTACGGCGAGGCTGTGTATTATTCCTATATCATCGTAAATCAGGATAGCCCCATACACATGTTTCAGCAATTACGTGGTAAAAGGTTTGCCTTCACAGACCCGATGTCCAACAGCGGCCAACTGGTCCCTACTTACATGCTGGCAATGATGAACGAGACTCCTGACACATTTTTTAAATCATATATATTCACCCAGTCGCATGATAAAGCGATAAAAGCAGTAGCGCAGGGAATTGTTGACGGCGCGGCAGTGGACAGCCTGATATGGGAATACGCCAGCCGCACGAATCCTGTATTTACCTCAAAAACAAGGATCATAAAAAAATCACTCCCTTACGGGATCCCGCCGGTGGTAGTCCGCCGGGGATTGGATCCGGAACTGAAGGAAGCTTTAAGACAGATATATCTTAACGTGCACAATGACAAAAAAGGCAGGGAGATCCTCGATCATATGATGATAGACAAATTCATTCCCATAGACGACAGCGCTTATGATTCAATCAGGGAGATGAAGGCGTGGGTTGCCAAACAGGCGTTAGGGAAGAAATCAAAGTAGATAACTTATGAAAGTTATAAGCCTAAGAACTAAAATTCTGGTGATGATGGCAGGGCTGATAATGCTGTCAGGCATTGGGACAATGGTTTTCATAAAGACTGCGCTATACCAGAAACTTTTTATCAAACTTGAAGAAAGAGGAATAACTATAGCCAGGTATATCGCAGAGAACAGCGTTAATCCCATATTGACAGAGAAGTTCTATCAACTTGAGATGATGGCAAAGGATGTTAAAAGCACTGAGGAGGACGTTGAATATATATTTATTCTTGATGAACACGGTAATGTTTTAGCGCATACCTTTGACAAAGGCTTTCCTGTTGATCTGAAGATGGTTAATGTTATAGAAGCAGGAAAGGCATTCAGCGTTAAGACCGTTAGGGCCGGAGAAGAAGATGTTCTTGATATTGCCGTCCCGATTCTGACGGGAGATGCAGGGGTTATTCATCTCGGTATTTCACATGCCTCCATAACAAAAGATATTAATGAGATTATAAGGTTTTTGCTCTTGATAGTTACCGCGATAATGTTTGCCGGGATCACCGCTGCAATTGTCCTTTCAAAGACAATAACCAAACCTGTCTCCGAGCTTACAAAGGCGGTGCGAGTTGTGGGCGGAGGCGATTTAAATTATACGGTTAATATAGGTGCAAACGATGAGATAGGGCAGCTTTCTGAATCCTTTAATAAAATGACAAGGGACCTGAAAGAAAGAACAGACGAGCTTGAGAGAATTAATTCGGAATTGTCAATGCTGCAGGCCATCTCAATGGCGGCAGCCAGCACCATGAAACTGCATGACCTCTTTGCTGCCGTGCTATATACATTAGCAAGTTTCAGGATATTTAAAATTGAATATAAAGGTGTGATATTCATCATTGACGGCGACAGGCTGAAGCTTGCTTTCCAGACAGGATTCCCAGAGCAATTTGTGGAGGCGCACAAATTTATGAAGGTCGGGGAATGCATCTGCGGGCTCGCAGCAGAGACAGGGAAGATTACTGTATCCCCGGATTGCGCGGCAGACAACAGACACACTCTTAAGTATCCAGGAGAGACTCCTCACGGTCATATAATTATCCCTCTTGAGGCAAGACACATGATTTTGGGGGTGTTGTGTTTGTACCTTCCTGTTGGGATTGAAGTAAGCGAACGCGAAATGGCGTTGTTTTATACCATAGGCAGCAGGATAGGGGCGGCAATCGACAACATAATGCTCTATGAAGAGACAAAAGAGCTTTCCCTGCACGACCCTCTCACAAAGCTTGCCAACAGACGGTTGATGGACTATGTGCTCGGAACCGCGTTTGCCAAAGCACAGAGGGGCGAAAGTCAATTTTCAGCAATGATGATAGACATAGATTATTTCAAAAAATACAATGACACATACGGGCATACCTTCGGAGATAATGTGCTTATTGAGGTTGCAAAGATACTTTCAAAGGAGATAAGGCAGATAGACCTCGGCGTCAGATACGGCGGGGAGGAATTCCTTATCCTGCTTCCTGATACAGGATTACCGGAAGCTTGCGATGTCGCTGAGAGGATAAGAAGGGAAGTGGAGGCAAAGACAGGAATTACCGTAAGCCTCGGGGTCTCCTGCTATAATTACAAGATGCAGGAAAAAGAAGAGATCATTATGAGAGCGGACGATGCCCTTCTGCAGGCAAAGCGGAAAGGAAGAAACCGGACAGAGGTCAATGCGTAGACATTAGCTCTTTTTTCCCCTTGTAGGTTTTCCAGCGGTTATGGATCCAGAGGTATTGTTCAGGATACTTCCTGATAATGAATTCCATCCTGCGCGTCATCTCTCCGGTTATCCTGATGATCTCCTCTTTCTCGCTTGTATATTCTTTGGGATAAACAGGGTCGCTGACAAAACCTTCATACCGGTTGTTTTCCGGTCTCCGGCAAACCGCCACAACAACAACCGGCCTCTTAAAATTTATGGCAAGTATTGCGGGGACAGGCGTGGTGGTTGCCTTGCGCCCGAAGAAATCAACCAGGACGCCTTTCATCGTGCTTTGGTCCGGCAGCATCCCGATGGACTTGCCGGATTGCAGGGTTTTCTGAAGTACGAATAACGCGTTCTTTTTTGGTATGATGACCTGGCCTCTTGAAGCGCGGCTCTCAAAAATGAGTTTTTCAAGATATTCATTGTCCAGGGGCCGCGCAACAATTGCGAGGGGAATTCCTGCAAAAGCGCTGACACGCGGGAGGATCTCCCAATTACCCATATGCGGCGTAACGAAGATGCAACCGCGGGACTCGTCGTGTATTCTTTTTGCCTTACTGAAAAGATCTTCAAGGTTTTCCGCGTAATAGTTAAGCCTTTCCATAGCATCAGGAGAGGAAAAAAGATAGCGGAGCTTTACGATTTCCAGAAAGGTCAGAAAGAAAGAGGTGCAGCTTTGACGCGCGATGCGTCTGATCTCGTCCCCTGTTTTTTCACCTTTGAACGCGTGGCGCAAATTCTCAATTGCAATATTCCGGCGCTTTTTGCTGAGGTGATAAAGCAGGCCGCCGAGAAGGCCGCTGATAACACGGATTATATTTAAGGGAACGGCGCGGCAGACTTGAATAATGAAATATGCGGCAGTATATTCGATGATTTTTATGAATTTATTTTTTTTGCGTTTCTTTTGGGCCAATGGTCTAATAATCTCCACTAACCCCTCTTTGTCAAAGAGGGTATTAGCTCACTTCCACAATTACCGACGAGGATTGTCCCCCTACGCCGTAGCTGATTGAGAGGAAGCGGTCCTTATTGCAGGGCTGCGGAGAATTTGAAATCCGCAATTCGGAGAATTCCTTTTCTGTTTCATGAAAGTTCAATGTCGCGGGAACGGTCTTTTTTTTCACAGCGTGTATTCCGTAGATTACTTCTGCAATGTCGCTTGCCGCTCCGATATGGCCCGTGTACGGCTTGAGTCCGCAGATAGGGATGTCAGATTTTTTATTTCCCAAAGTATCCATGATGGAGCGCAGTTCCGATTTGTCTCCTTTAGGGGTGCCGCTTCCGTGAGGGATGATACAAGCAAGATCGTCAATGCCGCAATCGGTTTCATTCATTACTAATTCGATATTGCGTTTGATGACTTTCTCAGGCACTCCGAGACGCTGGTTGGAGGGGAATTCAATACAGTTCTCAACTCCGGTTATCTTCCCGAAAATATTTGCTCCCCACTGTTTTGCAGCATCGGCGGACGCCAGGAGTATTGCCGCTCCGCCTTCGCCGGGAATAAAACCATCCCTGTTTTTGTCAAAGGGTTTGTATGAGTGAACGCCTGATTTGCACTTTGAAAGGATCCCCAGTCCCTCAAGTTCATATAGCGGAATCTCTGTAATCCAGTTGCCGTAGCCCACTGCCAGGGCGATGTCCGCCTTGTTTTGTTTAATGCTCCTGTATGCCAGCTCAAGTGCATTTCCCCCGTAAGGCGAGAGGCTCGCAAGGCTGGTGTTAGGCCCCATGAATTCCACATACGCCGAGAGGAAACTGAACAGGTTATTTGAAAGAGATTCCAGTAAGAAAAACGGACTGACCTTGTTCAATGCCGCGTTGTTCAGCTTTGCCTGATCAACGGTTTGCCACGTTGAGTCAGAGCTGTCTTTAAGCGCGGGATACATGAAGTCGTAACCGACCTTTGTGAAATTTCCCGAGGCGACATATATCGCCCTTCTGCCGGGCGGGACCTCTGAAATCTTTTCACGCAGCGAAGACACCGCTTCACATGACGAACAGAATCCAAGGATGGCGCCACGGTTAAGGAATTTCATCTGCCCTTCCTGTTTTGGAGGCAGGTCCTGAGGAAGCGCATATTCTTTTACCTGAGCATAGTACTGTAAATAATCCGGCAGGCCGTCAAGCGGATAATGCCCGATGCCTGTCTTCATTGCCGTAATGTTGTTCATGTTCTCGTCAACATTTTTCCCAAGCGGCGTTGTAAGTCCTATGCCGGTTATGACGACTTCTCTTGCAGACATTATAATTTCATCTCTCTCGTCAGGACACTGAAAAATTTCTTCATCTCATCAACATCTTCAATTTCTTCAACCGGCACCACCTTGCCTTCAAACTCCGCGACGATCTTTTTCTTCCCCTTCACCAGCCCTATTCCCCTGTATATTCTTTTTTCCCCTCTATCAAGAGGGGTAGGGGGTGTGTTTCCCTCTTGCTTCTCCATTAGCTGGACCTCAAGCTCCACCTGGTCCCCCGGCAGCGCAAAACTGTAGAAATTTGATTTTAGCACCCTGCTGATCAAAAACCAGTTCCTGAAATCCGAAGACGCGGCCTCAAGCCAGCCTGTCAACTGCGTCAGCGCCTCAAGCAGCATGACGCCCGGCATGATGGGGTTTTTAGGAAAATGAAATTCAAGGAAGTCCTCGCTCATGGCAACGTTCTTGACGCCCTTTATAAGCTCTCCCGATTTCCATTCCGTGATGTGGTCTATTAGTAAGTAACGCATAAAGTTTAATGGTTTAATAATAAGGTGGGTTTATTCTAAACAAACAGAAGGGGAAATGTGAAGTTTTTATGTTTTGTTGACATCAGAGCCTCTTGCAAAATATATCTTACAAGAGGAGAGGACACTCTCTTTATTGAGGTTAACAATTTCAATTAAATTGCAGAATTTCTCGAACTCCTTAATCCGTTTGTTTGCGTTTATACTCTGGAGACCGCTGACAATCTCATAATAAGAGATTATTGAGACAGCAAGTGAATCAATATTGTCAGAGACTTTTTCCTTAAGTCTCATGTCCCCTTTAAGATAGAATGAAATAATGTTGGTATCTAAAAGATATTTTCTCACAATACTCTTTTTCTGAACGTTTTTTGACGCCGTGACCCAATCTCATCCAGAGCCGCTGCTTCTTCAGAGGACAGGTCTTCCCATATGCCGAAAAATTTTAAAGCCGCTCGACTGCAGTCCTTAACATCTTTTTTCCGGCTCTCAATGCCTATCATGAAATAGTGGATAACATCATAAAGCTCCGTAATCTTATCTTTAGGAATCTTTTCCACTTCCCGAATGATTTTTTCTTTAATGCCCGGCATTGTTGCCTCCTTGTACGGCTATTTTAGCATAAAGACTCAAGCTGCGCTCCACACTTTACGCCTTTTTACAAAATATTCTTTTGCTGAAACAGGCTTGCCTTTAATCTTCTTTGCTTTTTCAATCAGCGCTATATCAAAAAGGTCCTCTCTTAATTCAGTGTCACTAACGATCTTTTCAAGGAAAGCCTCTCTTTCCTTGCTATGGAGCGCTTTAAAGGCTGTAAAGAAAACCTCTGCCGTTGCCTGACTTGTTTTGGAAAGATAGTGGTTTTTGTCCTTGTCGAATTTTGAGATCAGTGCCCCGATTTTTTTCCGCGAATGAATTGATGTCGGACATAAATAATCTCCCCTATTTAGAGTCTGTCCATAAATTACACAGTTTCAATTTCGTCATGCCCGAAGTCCTTAATCGGGCATCCAGAACTATTTAAAAAGACTGGATTCCCGCTCAACAGACTGCGGGAATGACAGTTCAATGTTCGAATTTGGACAGACTCTATTTAGTTTGTATTAATTCTTATCCGCTCCAACCAGTATCACACTTGCCACAGCGTAATCTGACGAATGTGAAATGGAGACGGTGAGCTGGTTGATCTTTCGTTTCCTGCTCATCTTCTTTACCCAGCCGGTGAATGAAAGCGCAGGTTTTCCCGAAGGGCCGGGTACGGTTTCGATTTCCTGGAAGGAATGGTCAACTCCTGCGCCGGACATGCCGATGCCGAGCGCTTTCAGGCTCGCCTCTTTTACCGCGAAGCGTCCGGCAAAATGGATATGAGGGTCTTTTCTCGAAAGACAATATTCTCTTTCTTTCTCGGTGAAAATATCCGACATGAAACTTTTATTTTTAAGGGCGATATTCCTGAATTTTGAGATCCCCACAATATCTATTCCCTGATATATTTTCATTCGTTTTCTTCCTGATTGCTGATAGCTGACCGCTATTTATGAAACGCTCATGCCTCCGTCTACGGGGATAGCCTGACCTGTGATGTAATCAGCTTTGTCGGAGGCGAGGAACACGATGAGGTTTGCGACATCTCCCGGTTCGCCGAACCTGTTAAGCGGGATTTGTTCAAGGATTCTATCTCCGGCCCTTTTCCTCACGCGGGTGCTCATGTCAGTGACGGTCATCCCCGGTAAAACCGCATTGACCTGTATCCCTTTCCCCCCCAGCTCGACAGCGCATGCGCGGGTGAATGAGATCAGCCCGCCTTTTGCCGAGGCATAGTTTGTCTGCCCCCGGCCTCCCTTCAGAGCGCCGATGGATGAGATATTGATGATCTTGCCCGAATGGTTCGCCATCATCATTTCCGCGGCGTATTTGGTGCAGAGGAACGCGCCCCTCAGGTTTGTGTCAAGCACCTTGTCCCACTCGGAGAGCTCCATTGCCAAAAGCAAATTGTCTTTAATGACGCCTGCGTTGTTTACCAGTATGTCGAGCCGGCCGTATTTATTTTTCATAAAATCAAAAAGCGCTTTGACCCCATCCGGGGAGGATATATCGGCCTGAAAAATATCCACCTCACCGCCTGAATCAGCGACGGCTTTTTTCACGTCCTCCGCCTTCTCTGCGGACTTATTGTAATTGATAATAACCTTCGCGCCTGCCTTTGCAAGCAGGATGGAGGTCTCCCTCCCGATCCCCCTTGAGCCGCCGGTAACGAGTGCGACTTTGCCTGTAAGATCAATATGCATCAATTCTCCTTTAAACCACAGAGGCACTGAGACACAGAGAAAAAGTATTTCCTCCGTGCCTCAGTGTCTCTGTGGTTATATATTATACTTTTTTATCACAAGCGACGCATTCTGTCCGCCGAAGCCGAATGAGTTCGATATTGCCGCTCGCACAACTTTCGATCTTTTAACATCCGGCACATAATCCAGGTCGCATTTGGGGTCGGGGGTTTTCAAATTAAGGGTTGGATGAATTTCATTTCTGTTGACGCTCAATGCTGTGAACACGAATTCCGGGCCGCCCGACCCTGCGAGCAAGTGCCCGATAACTGATTTAGTCGAATTAACGCACAGGTTGTTTGCGTGGCCTTTAAATACATTTTTTATTGCCAGTGTCTCCGCTGAATCATTGAGCTTCGTGCTTGTGCCGTGCGCGTTAATATAATCAATTTCTTCGGGTTGCGTGTTTGCGTCCGAGAGCGCGGCCCGCATCGCCTTTTCAGCGCCTTCTCCTTTTGGATGAGGCGCGGTCACCTGATACGCATCCATGGTTGTCCCGTATCCCGCAACCTCGGCATATATTTTTGCCCCGCGTTTGAGCGCGTGTGATTCCTCCTCAAGGACAACAACTCCTGCGCCTTCTCCCATTACAAGCCCGCCCCTCTTCCTGTCAAAAGGCCTGCAAACTTCTTCAGGATTATCTGATGAAGTGTTTGCCGCGCCAAGCAGGACAAAGAAGACAAGTCCCACAGGGTTTATCATTGAATCTGCTCCGCCTGCCGCGATCAGGTCGGCGTCTCCCCTGCGGATCGCGCGGAATGCAACCCCAATTGCCTGCGAGGAAGATGCACATGCCGTGGTTATCGTAGTGTTGAAACCGTTCAGCCCGAATTTTTTTGCGATCAGCGCGGCGGGCCTGTTTGAATTATTTTTGATGAGGGATTCATTGTGGACGTCTCTGTATTCTTTGCCGAATTTTTGATAATCAAATTTTTTGTTATTACCAACCCACCTCTGAATATCCTCCAGCCGGTTTATTCCAAGTCCTGCGGCGAAGGCAACGCCGTAACGTGTATTGACAAAAAATCCCCCTGTCTCCCCCTTTTTCAAAGGGGGACATATTTTATTCCCCACTTTAACAAAGGGGGGTGAGGGGGGATTTTGCAAAGGACCACTTATAATTTTGGCATCATGTAATGCTTCCTTTGCAGCCCATAGGGCAAACAGGGTCCTGCGCTCGCCTTCGATTTTTGCATCTTCCGGGAATTCTGTTTGAATTTTATTCCAGTCAGCTTCTTTGACTGCGCCGGCTGCCTGCACGGGAGATTTCCCGGCGCCAGGATATGTCAGCTTACTGATCCCTGAAACTCCGGCAAGCGCCTTCTGCCAGTTCTCTTCAACCTGAAGGCCGAGGGAAGTGGCCATACCAAGTCCTGTGATAACAACCCTGCGTTTATTCATAGAGAATGTCTGTTCATGTTTTAAATTTAAATAACCACTGAGTCACGGAGACACAGAGGGAAATAATAAAAACATAGTATTATACTTTTGCCTTTCTCCGTGTCTCTGTGGTTATTCATAGTATCTTATATCTTGATACCGCTGTAGTAATAGAACAGGTCCATAAGCGCTTTTGAATCGACCTTTTGAACGTGGCTGTAGATGATGCGGTCCATTTCAGCGATTGTTTCCCCGTCAACCGTAATCCACGCCCTGCCGAGCGAATCTCTTTTTGATGTCGAGATGATCTCTCCGTGGATCTCAGCCTTGAATCCCGGTCTTAGATCAGGAGTAATATTTACGCCTTCAACGAGAGACATGACAGCGGAAAGTTTGAAATCATGTGAATAGATGACAAGCCACCCTAAAAGCTGGGCCATGGCCTCAATGTATATTACTCCGGGAACAAGCGCCTTCTTCCTGAAATGCCCTCTCAGGAATTCTTCCGAAAGCGTAAAGGTCTTCACCCCGGTTATTGATCTGCCTTTTTCGATGTTCTCGACCTTGTCGTAGTATAGAAAACGCATTTAATTTTTCCTGTCATTCCCGCCCAGTCGGGAATCTTCTTCAAGAAAGATTCCCGACAAGCCGGAATGACATTTCTAAATCAATAAGATTTATCAATATGCTTTAACTAATCCAATGCCTCTATTATCAAGCTCGCGCATTGCCCTTCATAGCTAAATGAATTTACCACAATTCGTTTTATGGTTGTTTTCAGCGGCCCTTTGTTAACAAGATTAAACCTGATATTTTTGTCCGGTGGCAGAGAGTTGTGGACCGCTGGAATTATACCATTTTCAAGGATGTATGTTCCGAGGATGATATCAACTGCGGGAGCGCCCGCGAGCATATGTCCCAACGCCCCTTTTGATGAAAATACATTCACCTTATTTATACAATCTGAAAACGTATGATGTATCGCCTCTATCTCATTTGCATCGCCCATACGAGTGCCGTCGCCGTGGGCGATGATCAGATCAATATCTGAAGGCGCAAGTCCAGCCTTGATGAGCGCCTGCTCCATAGCATTTGATATCGCCGCTGAAGCAGGGCAATTGTATTCATCGCTTTTTCCAAAGGCAGAGGCATATCCGGTAATTGCTGCGAAGTATGGCACCTGTCTTTTCTTTGCTGAGGAGAGGAGTTCCAGTGTGACAACACCGCAGCCCTCTCCCAAAATAGTCCCGGTCCTATTCCCACCAAACGGCCGGCAAAGAGGTTCATCAAAAAATCCCCCTGCAGCCCCCTTTTTCAAAGGGGGATTATTCTCGCTTGATGTATTCAATATGCCGGATAAGGAAGCTCGCGCAAGGCTCAGTGGAGATGATTTCTCACTGACACCTCCTGCAAGAACGGCCTGCGCCTTTTTTTCGATGATCGTATTTAGCCCTTCCATTATCGCCTGTGCGCCCGAGTCGGCATGAGGAGAGAACACAGCGCTTTCTCCTTTAATGCCGAGGTTGATCGCAGCCTGGCAGAAGCTTATATTGTTCAGCATGGAAAGCGGCCAGAGGGGATAAATTTCCTGAAATGCACCGGAATAAAATGCGTCATAGTCTAAGCTGCCATGCGCATCTAATGATTTTACAACAGCAGGCAAAAGGTCATCAATGTTGTAGTCGACCATTCCCATTCCCGCAAAAAAACCAATGTCATCTTTGGGAATAGATGACGTATCAAGACGTGAATGCCTGAAAGAGTCCTGACTTGATTTCAGCAGCATGTGGGCGTGTTTATCCATGATGCGCGCGTCTCTCGGATGGATGCCGAGTTCTGCAGGATTAAGTTCCGGTACTTGCGCGGCCCCGGATTTGCCTGAAAGCAGCGCGTCCCATGTCTCTGACGCGTTTGGCCCCAGAGAAGAGACAAGGCCAAATCCTGTGATGACGACTTTATCTTTCATAGGTAATAATGCAGCAAAGATTATTTTAACGCATTTTTTTGCGGGCCGAAGAGCCGCAATTTGCTATAGTCTAAAGTAACCGCGGAATGATTATCAACTTTAACGGGCAGTAACTTGCGTTGATGACAGTTTCATGATATATAATGATTAAAAGCTTTAAAAAGGAGGAACAATGAAAAAAATTATTTCACTGATAATGGCGCTTGCGTTACTGGTTGCGGTATCCGGCTGCACGGCGTATCATGCCCAGGGGGCCGGCGCAGGCGGAGCTGTAGGCGGGGTGGCGGGAGCTCTTCTTGACAGGAAAAATCCGTGGAGGGGCGGCATTATCGGCGCAGTTCTCGGCGCCATCGCGGGCGCTACGATTACGGATATTTCAGCGCAGGCTGCAAGAGAGGCAGCGCAAAACAACAGGCCGGTGGAATACAGAACAAGCGATGGACGAGGTGTCTATCAGGCTTATCCACTCGATTATGACGAAAAGACAAAATGCCACAAGGTCCAGGAAAAGGTCTATGAAGACGGAAAGCTTGTGAAAGACCATGTCAAAGAAGTCTGTGAGGGTGAAAAAACAGAGAGAAAATATTAGCCGTGAATTGATAGCTTCCGGGTCATAGGATTACATGTGTCTTGATTAACAAAGGGACGGCAGAGATGCGGTCCCTTTGTTATGCTTGAGATTTTCTCCCCCATTTTCGTAATCATAACTCTATCATATGTGATTAACTATGATATGGTAAAATACCACGTCTTAAGTTACCGGTGATCATCATTATTTAAATCGGATGGGAGAGGAAGACAGGGTATGTCCCAAAAGATATCGATCGTTTTGACGCTGCTGGCAAGCTTAATAATCAGTATTGTCTACGCCGAAGAAAAAACAGACGGGAATATTTATCTGAATGTTCCTAATGAGACTTTGCGATTAACTCCTGATGGAAAGAAGGCCGGTACTTTATTTCATGGGACACAGCTTAAGGAAGTAGAGAGGCAGGGGGATTGGGTGCGCGTACAGGCGGAAGGGTGGGTGCCGGTTCAGTCCGTTTCAAAGGAAGAGCCGAAACAGGTCCAAAAGGCCAAGGATTGGCTTGAGATAAAATCGTGGAAATGGGCCAATGAGAAAAATGCGCGCCGTATAAGAATAGAAGGCTTTATAGTAAATAATTCCTCTGACACTCTCAAAGAAGTGAATATGTTCATCACTGCAAAAGATGCGAACGGGAATCTTCTGGGCATTGCAGAAGCCGATATAAAACCTAAAGAAATGCCGCCCGGGGTTACATCGATCTTTAAGGCATACATTAAGAATGCCCTCTGTCCCACGAGGACAATTGACATCACCTACAGATTTGACGTCAGATAACTTAGGGTTAAGAGTTGTGAGTGAAGAATTAAGAGTTTAAATAAAGTCTGTCCATAAACTCGAACAGTTAACTGTCATTCCCGTAGTCTGTTGAGCGGGAATCCAGTCTTTCCGATAAGCTCTGGATGCCCGATTAAAGATTTCGGGCATGACGAATTTAGAAATCATCATTTATAAACAGACTCTAAATAGATTTTCAGATGTTTGATGATGTATAGCTTGACTATACTGAAGGTTAAATTTTATCCTTACTTTTATGAAAAAACTTTGGGGAGGCAGATTTAAAGAAGGGACGGAGAAGGTGGTGGAGGACTTTACTTCTTCTCTGTCTTTTGACGTCCGCCTCTGGAAGTACGATATCGCTGGAAGCGTAGCCCACGTAAAGATGCTCGCAAAGCAGAAGATTATCCTCAGGAAAGATGCTGAATTGATCCTTCAGGGTCTACAGGAAATAAAAGAAGAGATTCAGACAGGCAGGTTCAGGTTTTCCGATAAACTCGAAGACGTGCACATGAATATCGAGCACGCCCTTACCAGGAAAATAGGCGCAGCCGGCGGTAAGCTGCACACTGCAAGAAGCCGGAATGATCAGGTGGCCCTTGATCTCAGGCTATTTCTCAGAGACGAGATTTCGGGGATTTTAAAATTAATCGGAAAATTTCAAAAAGTCCTCGTCACAACGGCAGAGAAACACATTGACACTGTGATGCCCGGATATACTCATTTTCAGAAAGCCCAGCCCGTGCTTCTTGCGCACCATCTTCTTGCTTACTATGAAATGTTAGACCGCGACATGCAAAGATTTGAAGATTGTCTTAAGAGGGTAAATGTCCTGCCGCTTGGTTCCGCGGCGCTTGCAGGCACAACATTTCCGATCGACAGGAAATATGTGGCGCGGCTTTTGAAATTCCCCTCCATATCGGAAAACAGCATGGACGCGGTGTCCGACCGGGATTTTGTGATCGAATTTATTTCGGCGTCAAGCATATTGATGGCGCACTTATCGCGCCTCTCGGAAGAAATAATTATTTGGAACAACGACCAGTTTGGATTTATTGAATTGCCTGACGCCTTTACAACCGGCTCCAGCATAATGCCCCAGAAGAAAAACCCCGACGTGCTCGAATTGACGAGGGGCAAAACCGGAAGGGTCTTTGGTAATCTCATGTCGATACTGACTGTAATGAAAGGCCTGCCGCTTGCATATAACAGGGACATGCAGGAGGACAAAGAGCCGGTTTTTGATACGGTTGATACTGTAAAGTCGTGCCTCCTGGTATTGACAGAGATGTTTCCGAAGGCCCGGTTCAACAGTAAGGCGATGCAGCAGTCGGCAGAGAAGGGGTTCCTGACAGCTACAGACCTTGCGGAATATCTTGTAAAAAAAGGTATGCCGTTCAGGGAAGCTCATAGCGTCACCGGCGCAATAGTTAAATACTGCATTGACGGAGACAGGGCCATGGGCGATTTCTCTTCTTGCCTGCGGCAGGAGAGGAGATCCGGTCCCGATAGAGCCCATGATTGAAAAGGCCGTTGAAGAGAAATCAGATGAAGGGCAGCGCGAACAGACAATTCAGAAGCCTGAACAGGAGCCGGTAAAAACAACGGCCCTTTCCGCGCCAACCGGGTTGATGGGCGTGTATACGCAGCAAGGCATTGTTCTTACGTGGGACGACATGGAAGGACAGGATATCAATCTGTACAGGATATACCGTTCTACCGGCGGTGATTTTACAGTGGCAGGCGAGACGGTCACCCCTGCTTTTACCGATAAAAACGTGGGACCGGATAAGAGATATATTTACAAGGTCACAGCAGTAGGAGCGGCAGAAGGCCCGCCTTCAAAAGAGACAATAATTTCAACGGAGATAAAGTAGGATGAGGGAGAAAATTCTAAAGGCATTTGAAGAAAGCGTGTCCGTCAAACAGCAGTTTGTCAACGAAAACATCAACACTATTATAGAAGTATCAAGGATAATAGCCGACAGTTTCAGCAAGGGCTGCAAGCTCCTGCTTTTCGGCAACGGCGGCAGCTCCACCGACGCGTCACATATTGCCGCTGAATTTGTAAACAGGTTCATGAAGGACCGCCCGCCATTTCCGGCTATCGCGCTTAACACCGACATGGCGGTCATCACCTCCATTGCTAATGACTCCGATTATTCGGAGATCTTTGCCCGTCAATTAAAGGCGCTCGCGCAGGAGGGCGATGTTGTTATCGCAATCAGCACCAGCGGGAGCTCTCCCAATGTTTTAAAGGCGATTGACGTTGCAAAAAAGAAGAAACTTAAGACCATCGCGTTTACCGGCGCAAAGGGCGACAAGCTTGCGTCCAAGGCTGACTATATCTTTGTTGTCCCCTCAGCCAGCACTCCAAGAATTCAGGAGACCCACATTACGCTTGCACATGTGCTCTGCCAGATGGTGGAGGAGTTACTTCTTGAGAGCCACAGAAAGAAGTAGAAGATAAAATACCCCTCTTCACCTCGACCGGACATGGAATATCAACCGCCGGAAATGCTAATATTCATATCTGCGTATGAAAAAGATTGTTTTATTATCGGTCGTCCTTTTTTTATTGCCCGCTGTTTCAAAAGGGGAAAAAAACCCCATTAAATTAAGAACAAGCTTTAACCCCGGCTACCTGAGGATTGTCCTTGAAGGCGCGGATGAAATAATAGCAAAGACAATTGTCAATCAGAAGGGGCAAAACATAGTAGTGACCTTCCCCGGTCCTGATTTTCAAATTCAGACGGAGAAGGGAACAGTTGTTTACAAAAAGATAAATAATTCGGTCACGTTTTCCCCCGGTGATTTCAGGGGACTGAAGGTGTTCAGCCTTCAAAATCCGGGCAGGCTTGTCCTGGATGTGTTTCAGGGAGAGAAGAAAGGCGAAAAGAATAAGGACGGTTTAAATAATTCACCAGCAGGGGCGGGTTTAAAACCCGCCCCTGCTGCGAAAACAAAAACACTTGTGATTGACCCTGGACACGGCGGTTTTGAACGTGGAATTGTCAGAGGCGATAATGCGGAGAAAAGCGTTGTCCTTGATATCGCTGGAAGGCTCAGAGCCCTTGCGGAGAAAGGGGCCTTTGAAAGCTCCCTGACCAGAAACGGCGATCTTTTTATGACCCGGAGCGAGCGGATAAAATATGCAAACGGCAGCGCAGCCGACATCTTCATAAGCCTGCATGTCGGAAACCATAAAGATATTGTGATCTATATTCCCGTGATCACCGAGACTGTCCCTGATGCGGCCAGGCCTTATTTGTACAACAAAGGCCAGGACGAATATTTAAAGAAGACCGTTGACCTGCTGAATGCTGAGAAAGACGCTTTGACAGAGGAGTTCGGCAGCGATATGGTGACGGTCAGGCCGCTTCCTTATAGTATACTTTCCCACGTAGAGGCTGCGGCGCTTATGATCGAACTGCCTTCTTTTGACACATATTATTCCGAAGACTTTAAAACGAAGACGGCAAGCGCGTTATATAAGGGGCTTTATTTATATGAGGAAAGCTACACGAAGTAATAAGTTGAGCAAGTCGTTCATCCTTGTGCTGATCATTGCCTTTGTGATCAGTACGGGGGCGAGTTATTTCTTTCTAAAAGGAAAGTTTACATTTGATACTTCTTTTGTAAATGAGCTTGCGTCAAGGCAGGGCAAGACAGAGAACAGGGAGCAGAAGGAAGAGACGCGCAGGCTCTATGAGTTCAAGGCAAGCACAGAGGGTGCAGAGACAGGAAAAGATGCAGCGCTTGCTTCGGCTGAAGACGCAATAAAAAGATATCTGAAGACTTACAGGGCAAGCCTTCTGGATCTATATATGGATAAGGACGGTATCGTCTATATCGATCTCGGGAATGAACTCAAGAAAGATTTTAAAGGAGATGCATCCGAGGAGCTGGGCATCATCGCCGGATTATATAAAAGCATAGAGCCGGTGGTCTCCGGCCTTACAGCCATGAAAATCCTGATAGAAGGCCATGAGGCTGAAACTCTCGGTGGACACCTGGACATATCAAAACCGATAGGAAAAGAAATTGCGGAAAATATCTGACAGGCCCATAGGGGTATTTGATTCAGGCGTCGGCGGCCTGACCGTCATGAAGGAGATCATGCGCCAGTTGCCTGAAGAAAAAGTGCTATATGCCGGTGACACCGCCCGCGTCCCCTACGGAATAAGATCTGCGGAGACGGTTGTCCGGTATTCCCTGGAGATGGTGGATTTCCTCGTCAGGAAGGGCATAAAACTTTTGGTAGTTGCCTGTAATACCGCTTCAGCTTCTGCCTTGACCGCTATAAAAGAGAGGTTCGACATACCTGTAATCGGAGTGATAGAGCCCGGGGCAAGGAAAGCCCTGGAGACCACAAGGTCCAAAAAGATCGGCATAATTGGCACAGAGGGAACGATAAAAAGCAACTCGTATGTTCACGCGATAAACGCTTTGTACGGCAACAAGCCCATAGTGATGAAAGAGCACGGGGCCATACATTTTGACAGATACTTTGAGGTGAGCCTTGGAGGGCTTTCCATTTTTACAAAGGCATGTCCGCTTTTTGTTCCGCTTGCCGAGGAAGGCTGGGCCTCAAGTGACGTCGCTGTTCTTACAGCAGGGCATTACCTCGAAGGACTTAAGAAAGAACCTATTGACACCCTCGTCCTGGGCTGCACGCATTACCCATTGTTGAAGGGTGTTATTTCCCGGATCATGGGTGAGAACATAACGCTGATAGATTCCGCACGGGAAACAGTCATTGAGGTGAAGAAGGCGCTGCTCCAATACGGCATAGAAGGCAATTCTCTTTCCGGTCCGTTATGGACGTACTACGTCACAGACTCGCCTGAAAGATTTATAAAGGTAGGCGAGCGGTTTCTAAGCCGGAAGATAGAACAAATAGAAAATATAAATGTAGGAGGATAACGGATGCGGACTGATGGAAGAAACGCGGATGAGTTGAGAAAGATCAATATCGTAAGTAAATTCCTGGCCACTGCCGAGGGGGCTGTGCTGATAGAGATGGGGGCCACAAAGGTAATTTGTACGGCAACGATAGAAAACAGGGTGCCTCCTTTTTTAAAAGACCAGAACAGGGGATGGATCACTGCCGAGTATTCGATGCTTCCAAGGGCGACGTCTGTCAGGACGGTGAGGGAATCGACCGCCGGCAAAATAGGCGGCAGGACGCATGAAATTCAGAGACTCATCGGAAGGGCCATGCGCTCAGTTGTAGACCTGACTGCTTTAGGCGAGAGGACCATCTGGCTTGACTGCGATGTCATTCAGGCTGACGGAGGGACCAGGACGGCCGCAATAACAGGGGCGTTTGTCGCTCTCAAGCTGGCGATAAGATATGCACTGGAGAACAAGATAATTACCAGGCAGCCGATCAACGATTATATCGCCGCAGTGAGCGTGGGCATAGTTGAAGGTGAGCCGAGACTGGACCTTTCTTATATTGAAGATTCAACAGCAGAGGTTGATATGAATATCGTTATGACAGGGTCAGGTAAATTCATAGAGGTCCAGGGCACCGCGGAGACCCGGCCGTTTGACAGGATGCAGCTGCAAAAAATGCTGGACTTTGCCGAATCAGGGATCAGGAAGATCATAACCGTCCAGAAGGCAGTGCTGGGGGAGTAAGTTAGTTGCATCCTGTAACCTGAATCTTGTATTCTTTAACGGGGATATGGAATACGGGAGCATTAAAGGATGGCCTGAATCAGAGAGGCCGAGAGAGAGACTTCTCAGTCTCGGGGCAGGGAGCCTGAGCACGGCCCAGCTGCTTGCGATAATTCTGCGGACCGGCGGGAAAGAGAAAAGCGCGGTAGGCCTTGCGCGGGAGCTGCTCTTACAGTTTAACGGTTTAAAAGAAATAGAAGACGCCTCCGTGGCTGAATTCTCAAAGACAAAGGGAATAGGAAACGCAAAGATCGCCCAGGTGAAGGCCGCCCTTGAGCTTGGCAGGAGGCTGTTGCAGGACGAGGCAGGCAATGCTTTGGTAAAGCTGTCTTTCACGAACAGCCGCGAAGTGTATGAATATTATCATCCGAAGTTTTACGGCCTGAAAAAGGAAAGGTTTCTTTGCGCCATGCTTGATGCAAAAAACAGGGTCTTTAAGGAAACAGTTGTTTCTGACGGCACGCTGACATCTTCCCTTGTGCACCCGCGCGAGGTGTTCAGGTATGCGATCAAGGAAGCCGCCGCTTCCGTGCTGTTTGTTCATAATCATCCAAGCGGGGACCCTACCCCGAGCAGGGACGATATAGATATAACAAAGAGGCTTGTTGAAACAGGTAAGATAGTTGGCATCAATGTCCTGGACCACGTGGTGGTTTCAGACGGAAGATATACCAGTATCATGGAGAAGGGTTATTTGTAATATTAAAATTATACAGAAAACCACAGAGACACGGAGGCACGGAAATAAATAAGAGAGAGTCAGGAGTACTTAATTCTAAACTCTCTGTGTCTCAGTGCCTCTGTGGTTAAATTTTTTTTATGAATTGAGTGAGGAGGAAAAATGGCGAAGGTGCAAAGGGCGTTAATAAGCGTTTCTGACAAGACCGGGATAGTTGAGTTTGCGAAAGCGCTCAGCGGTCTCAAGGTCGAGATAATTTCCACAGGCGGTACGGCAAAGACATTAAGCGATCAAAAGCTCAAGATCGAAGAGGTTTCAAAATATACCGGGTTCCCGGAAATGCTTGGCGGAAGGCTGAAGACCCTTCATCCGAAGATCCACGGAGGATTGCTCTGGAGAAGGGACAACACCCAGGACGAGAGGGACATAAAGGCGAACCAGATAAAATCCATAGACATGGTCGTGGTCAATCTCTATCCGTTTGAGCAGACAGTGTCCAAGCCAAATGTTGCGTTTGACGAGGCCATTGAAAATATTGACATCGGAGGCCCGACGATGCTCAGAGCGGCGTCAAAAAATTTCAGGGACGTTGTAGTTATCGTTGATCCCGCGGATTATGATAAGGTCATCCAGGAGCTGAAGACCCACAACGGCGAGGTAAGCTACGATACGAAATTCTATCTTGCGCAAAAAGTTTTCGCGCACACTGCAAGGTACGATACCCTGATCTCCAACTATCTCAGCAGGCACGGCAAGACAGGAGAGACCTTCCCGCAGTATTACACGCAGAGCTATCTCAAAATTAATGACCTGCGCTACGGAGAAAATCCTCATCAGAAGGCCGCGTTATACAAAGAGCCTTTATACAACGGGCTTTCCATCGTTGATGCAAAAATCCTGCAGGGCAAGGAGATGTCTTACAATAATTATCTTGATTCAGGCGCGGCGCTTGATCTTATCAGGGAATTTAAAAAACCCGCCGCCGTCATTATCAAACACAATAACCCCTGCGGCGTTGCGACAGCGGACGCTATTGAGTCGGCATATGTTAATGCATATGAAATAGACCCCCTGTCTGCCTTTGGAGGAGTCATCGCATTGAACAGGGACGTAAATGTTGCAACCGCAAAAGAGATACTGAAACTGTTTGTTGAAATAATAATTGCCCCGGGATTTGACCCTGAAGCGCTGAAGCTCCTGAGCGCAAAACCCAACATAAGGCTGCTTGCACTGGATCTATCGCAGGCGCCTTCAGGTTTTGAGATCAGAAAGCTCCAGGGCGGGCTTCTCGTCCAGGAAAGAGACACGGCAATGGTAAGTGATTTTAAATCGCTGAAGGTGGTCACAAAGAGAAAGCCTTCGGATGACGAACTAACCGCACTGGAATTTGCATGGAAGGTCTGCAAGCACATGAAGTCCAACGCGATCGTATTTACCGCAACGGACCGCGCGCTCGGCATCGGCGTTGGCCAGACAAGCAGGGTTGATTCCGCAAAACTTGCAGCCATGAAGGCGGTCCATCCTCTGAAAGGCTCCGTTGTCGGCTCGGACGCGTTTTTCCCTAACAGGGACGGCATAGACTTCCTCGCATCGGTAGGAGCGACCGCGGTAATACAGCCCGGCGGCTCCATCAAAGACAATGATGTCATTGCCGCAGCGGACGAGCACAACATTGTCATGGTGTTTACTGGAATGAGGCATTTTAAACATTAACAGAGAGCTTATAGCTGACAGCTATAAGCAGACAGCTTTTAGGAGGTCTTAATTTTGAAAGTTCTTGTTATCGGCAGCGGGGGCAGGGAGCACGCCCTTGTGTGGAAGCTCAGCCAGAGCCCGAAGGTTGATAAAATATTTTGCGCCCCCGGCAACGCGGGCATTGCGGAGATCGCGGAATGTCTTGATATAAAGGCGGACGATATCGACGCTTTGCTGAATTTCGCCAAATATGAATGGATCGACTTGACGGTCGTAGGCCCGGAGGTCCCGCTTTCCGCTGGGATCGTTGACGCCTTTATCAAAGAGGAGCGGAGGATCTTTGGCCCGGACAAATCCGGCGCGAGGCTCGAAGGCAGCAAGGTCTTTGCAAAGGAATTCATGCTCAAGTATGGGATTCCCACTGCTGAGCATAAAACATTTTCATCCTATCTTCATGCCGAAGAATATATAAGGTTAAAAGGCGCGCCGGTTGTAATAAAGGCGGACGGCCTTGCAGCAGGCAAAGGCGTGTTCGTATGTGAAACCGTTGAGGAGGCGACAGACGCGCTGAGGCAGATAATGAAAGAAAAGGCCTTCGGCGACGCCGGCCATAAGGTTGTCATTGAGCAATGTTTAAGAGGCGAAGAGGCGTCGTTCATGGTCCTGACTGACGGCAATACAGTGGTCCCGCTTGCCACATCACAGGACCACAAGACCATCTTTGATGGAGACAAAGGGCCTAACACCGGGGGAATGGGGGCCTACAGCCCGGCGCCTGTGATAACAAAAAGCCTGGAGACAAAGATCATGAAGACCGTGATCGATCCTATCATGAAGGGGCTTGCAAGAGAGAGGATAAATTTCAGGGGCGTGATTTACGCCGGGCTGATGATATGTGACGGGAAGCCTTATGTGCTTGAATTCAACTGCCGCTTTGGCGACCCTGAAGCCCAGCCCATCTTAATGAGACTTGACTGCGATCTTTTTGAGATGTTAAAGGCGACCGCGGAAGGAAAATTGAAGGACGCATATATCTCCTGGAGAAACGATGCCGCTGTCTGTGTGGTCATTTCATCAAAAGGCTATCCCGGCAAATACGAGAAGGGCAAAGTGATCAAGGGGCTTGATGAGTTCAGGGATGATAAGGACACAATGATTTTTCACGCGGGGACCAGCCTGAATGACGGGAAGTTTGTCACGTCCGGCGGAAGGGTCCTCGGTGTGACCGCGCTCGGCAAAGACATCCAGACCGCTAAAGAAAATGCGTACAAGGCCGTTGAGAAGGTCCATTTTGACGGGATGCATTACAGGAAGGACATAGCGGACAAGGCGATCAAGAAACAGTAGTCGGTAGACAGTAGCCGGAGGCAACTACTAACTACCCTCTACTAACTACTAAAACGGGAGGAATTATGAAGCCGAAAGTTTTGATAGTCATGGGCAGTGATTCCGATTTACCGGTCATGGAAGAGGCCGGGAAAATTTTAGAGGAATTTAACATACCTTATGAAATGACCGTCTCCTCTGCTCACAGAACACCGGAAAGGACAGTGAAGCTTGTAAGGGATGCGGAGAAAAACGGCGCTGAAGTTATCATTGCGGGCGCAGGCGCAGCAGCGCATCTTGCAGGAGTTATCGCCTCCCACACGGTGCTTCCGGTAATCGGAGTTCCTATTGATTCATCACCGCTTAAAGGCGTTGACGCCCTGTATTCAACAGTCCAGATGCCTCCCGGCATCCCGGTTGCCGCAATGGCGATAGGCAAGGCTGGAGCAAAAAACGCCGGCATATTTGCAGCGCAGATTCTGAGTATAAAAGATCCGATTATTGCGAGCATCCTCAAAGACCACAGGAAGAAAATGGCTTCAGATGTGCTGAAGAAAGCGAAGAAGGTAGAGAGAGCTTAAGGAGGAGTGATGGTCCCGGAGCTGAAATATGACGACAAAGGGTTGATTCCCGCAATCATACAGGATGTGAAAACCAGTGAAGTTTTGATGATGGCGTACATGAACAGAACTTCTCTGGAAAAAACGATAGAAACAGGCAGGACCCATTTCTGGAGCAGGTCGAGACAGAAATACTGGATGAAGGGAGAGACGTCCGGCAATGTCCAGATCGTGAAGGAGATATTATACGATTGTGATGCGGACACACTTTTGATAAAAGTTGAACAGGTTGGCCCAGGCGCCTGCCACACTGGAAACAGGACCTGCTTCTTCAGAAAGATCGACATTTAAAATACCACATAGACACAGAGGCACGGAGTAAGATAAACACAGAGTTAATAGTCTTGAGTTAAGTTATTAGAGACTATTTAAATTCAACGTCCTTGACTCGTAACTCCTTACTCTTAACTTAATCTCAGTGCCTCTGTGTCTCCGTGGTTAATTTTCTTAAAAGGGGGGACATTATGAAGACTTTGGGTGAAAAAGGCGAGGGGCTCGCCGCAGCATTCCTGAAGAAAAAGGGCTACAGCATCATCGAGCAGAATTACAAAAACAGCATCGGCGAGATTGACATAATTGCGAAGGACGATGACACTCTTGTTTTCATCGAGGTAAAGACAAGGGAGAGCATTGAATTCGGCCTTCCGTTTGAGGCAGTTAACAATAGAAAGAGGCGCAAGATAGCCAATGTCGCGCTGTTATACCTTAAAAGATTTGACGACCTTCCCCAATGCAGATTCGATGTCCTGAGTATCTGTTACAAAAACGGCAAACCGGAGTTTGAGCTGATCAGGGATGCGTTTGAGGTCTGACCCTGAACAACTCAAACTCCGGACATTAAACCTACGCCCTCTCTAAAAAGAGCTTGAGGTTCTGACTCCTTGAGGGATGTCTCAGTTTTCTCAAGGCCTTTCCTTCAAGCTGCCTTATGCGCTCTCTTGTGACCCTGAATTGTTTCCCTACCTCTTCAAGGGTTTGAGAGACGCCGTCTCCGATGCCGAAACGTCTTTCAATTATCTCGGCCTCTTTCTTAGTAAGAGAGGTCAAGGCCTTTCTGACCTGCTCCTTTAATTCATGCTGTATGACAGAGTCCAGCGGAATGAGCGAGGCCTTGTCTTCGATAAAGTCTTCAAGATGGCTGTCCTCATCGTTTCCTATAGGCGCTTCCAGCGATACGGGTTCTTTGCATACCTTGAGAATTTCACGCACCTTATCAAGGGAGAGATTCATTCTCTTTGCAATTTCCTCCGCCCTCGGCTCCCTCCCTAACTCCTGAACAAGACCTTTTGCCACCTGGGTCAGTTTGTTAATGGTCTCAATCATATGCACCGGGAGCCTTATGGTCCTTGCCTGGTCCGCAAGAGCGCGGGTTATTGCCTGCCGTATCCACCATGTTGCGTATGTGCTGAATTTGTATCCTCTTTTATAATCGAATTTGTCGACAGCGCGCATCAACCCGATGTTGCCTTCCTGTATCAGGTCTAGCAGGGTGAGCCCCTTGCCGAGGTATCTTCTTGCTATGCTGATTACCAGTCTCAGATTGGCTTCGGTCAGGGTTTTCTTTGCTGCGGCAATTTCTTTTTCGCTCTCCTGGATAAGCGTTAATGCGCGCTCCACATCTTGACCTTTAATTCCAAGCTCCTGCTCTACAAGTGTTAATTCAGTTTTAAGTCTCTTGAAATTGTCATACAGCATTTTAACTTCACTGGAATTTTTGCCTGATTCTGCTGCTGCTTTCATCAATGTGTTTTTGTTTTTCAACTTTTCAACTGGAATATTTACTGCCTCCCGGATATCTTCAATCTCCCTGCAAATATTGACATGCAGTGACGCGAGTTTCTTGAACTGGGTGCAGAACCCCTCAATTATTTCCTCACGGAAATGAAGATCGGAGATAGTACTTACTATCTTTGAGGAATTTTCTGATAACTGAAATTTTGCCTTTTCGATTTCCTGGGCGTTTTTTAGTTCAGAAAGTCTTTTTAAATAAAAATCTCTTCTCTGGAAAAGGGATTTTAATGATTTTATGGTGTTGAGAAGGTCATCCAGAATTTTCTTTTTCTCCGTGTCGGCCAAATCTTTTTCAACCGGACTGATGCCGTTCAGCGATACCCTCTTTTCTTTCAGAAGATATGGCAGATACAGAGTTTGTTTGACAGCAAAGGGGGCGGCAAAAATAGTCTCTAAAATCGCCTCCCTCGCGTTCTCGATCTGCTTGGCAATCTCGACCTCTCCTTCCTTGTTAAGAAGGGGAAGCGATTCCATTTCACGGAGGTACATCTTTATCGGGTCATCCGAGAAGTAGTTTGACGCCGGGTAAACGGCTTTGGCATCATGTACGGAATTGTCTATTTCCTCAATCAGCACATCGTGATCCTGATATTTTTCATCCTGAATTTCAACTTCTTCTAATGTTTCTTTCATTTCTCCTGCCTCCTGTCAGATATAAGAGCTTAAGCTGCTTTAAGGTATTTAAGCCGGCGACTTCAGAGCTGATTCTAAAGCCGCTCTTCTGAAAAAACTTCCTGCTTTCTTCTCTGTACGCAGGGTCATAAAGGTCTTCCAGAGATTGAAGGATAATAGCCTCGGCAAGATTCTTTATCCCCTTCATCTTTATGTCAGGCAATTTACTAGTTGTAAACTGCTTTTTTCGCGATGTCGTCTGATGACTCATCATTAACATATTTGCAAGCAACCTTATCTTCCTTATTCTTTGCAGTACGGTTTAACAGATCTGATGAATAATCTTCAGGCACATTTGTTAAAATCAAAGGGTTCTTCAGCCTTACCGAGATGAGATAAGCCTGTCTTATCAGATGTAAACACTTAAAATCGATCTTGCTGACTTTTTTGAAATTTAACACTGCCCGGTCACTACTGTGTATTGCCTTCATCAACACCATTTTCAGGTCGTCTTCGCATTCACTTGTGAGCTCTCCGCAGAAAGTAAATATCCCTACGCGCTGAAACTGTTCAAATTCGCAATCCATCGTTTCCTTTCCTGTTCCCTTCATAGGTTAAACCCTGTAATTGTTGTAAATTTCCTTTCTCACGGGACAATTGCAGATATATGAGTATCCGAATGTTATTTTGTAATGGCATAATCCATTTTTATTTACGGGCCTTATAAAATGAATTTTTTCATCAGCGCAGTCTTCTACTTCACAAAGGCATTCCCGACTGCCACCCAGGCAGGAAAAATTGCTCCTGCATTTCGTTGCATTCCTTAAAATTATGTCGCTTACTTCCAGCTTCAATTTAATTCACCTGTATAAAGGTTTTTTTTTCATGAGGCATAAGGTCCTTGATCTTTGCAGAGTATGGACATTTATCATATTTTTTTGTCTTACAGTATGAATGGATTTCCGACAGATTCGGCACATAAGGTTTGTCTGCTTTTTTACAAAGCAGTATGATGCCATCTACCCATTCCACCAATTCAGGACATTTAACACTGTTCATAAGCCCCCCTCTTTCTTATATTTATTTGATTTGATTTCTATTGCGAGATCGAACAGAGCCATTTAATAAATTAGCCTTTAAGTTATCGGCTCCCTAATTACTCAATAACTAATTATAGTTCGACTCTTATCAACCTCGCCAAGTGGAGCGTTTTTAGGAGAAAAACTCTGCCCCCTTCTTAATTACGTGCCCCACATTGAGTTACAAGATAAACCAAAGATGCGATAGGAATATAACAACTATCATGCCAGGAAGGGATATGATTGTGATATGGTTGTCAGCATCAAGAATCTTTGGATGCAACTATTTGTTTTTTAAGAATTTAATTTGGATCGAATAATGCTTGAGACATTTAATGCAGTGACCGGAACCGATGACGAATAAGAACATAAAACCGTGACATGTCATGAAGTTGTGCATGTCATGAAACCATGACATGTCATGGTATTAGTGGATATTTTCAGATGTTATGTTGAATTTTTCGATCTTGCGGTAAATCGTCCTGACGTTTACTCCAAGAAGGCGGGCTGCCTTGGATTTGTTCCATCCCGACTTCTCCAGCGCATCGATTATCACTTGCGGTTCCAGTGTAGTGTCGTCTGTGAGTAAGGTATCACGGATCTTGAAGTTTTGCGGCAGGCAGTCGACAACAATGGTATTTTGGTGGCATACAATAAAGGCGTGTTCAAGTGTGTTTTCCAGTTCCCTGATATTACCGGGCCAGTAATAATCCATAAAGATTTTCTGCACATCTTCCGATACGGCATCTATATTCTTATTCAGTTTATTGTTTAACTTTTGTAAAAAATGGGTTACGAGAAGCGGGATGTCGTCCTTCCGTTCCCTGAGTGGGGGCAATTGCAACTCCATAACTTTCAGTCGGTAATAAAGGTCCTCCCTGAATTTACCGAGCCTAACTTTTTTCTGGAGGTCCTGATTAGTGGCTGCAATAATCCGGACATCAACTTTTACCGGGGTTGAATCACCCACGCGGTCAATTATTTTCTCCTGGATAACTCTCAAAAGGCGCAACTGCATATTCATTGAAATGTCACCTATTTCATCGAGGAAAATGGTGCCTCCTTCCGCGCTTTGAAAACGTCCTGTCCTGTCCTTGTCGGCGCCGGTAAAGGCGCCCTTAACATGGCCAAAAAGCTCGCTTTCAAGCAGGTTCTCTGACAATGCCGAACAGTTTACTTTTACGAAGGGTTTGTTGCTTCGCGTCCCGGTATAATGGATGGCGTCGGCAACAAGTTCTTTCCCGCTTCCGCTTTCTCCGGTAATTAAAACTGTTGTCTGGACATCAGCCAGATCTTCTACGAGCGCATAAATCTTCTGGATCTTTTCATTCTGTCCGATTATGTTGTGAAATTGCCTGCGCTCTTTCAGGTTTCTCTCAAGGAAGCTCAGAAGGGTTTCGTCCTTTACAACCATAACGGCCCCGTAAAAAGCCCCTGAAGTGTTTAGAAGCGGTGAAGCGCTTATTGTCACAACTTTTCTGCCGTTGTTATGCGGGCATTCCGAGCGGTACAACTCTGCCGGTTTTTTTGCTTCAATGGTCCTTTTAAGGACGTCAAAACATTTGCCTTTGCAGTTAGCTGAAAAATTTGAAAAAGCCTTTCCTATCCAGCCGCGGTCAATGCCGCACATATTTTTGGCTGCTTCATTTACCTCAAGCACCGTCATATCTTTGTCCACCGTAATAATAGCGTCCTTTACACTCCTGAATATTGCCTCAAGATTGGAGCGGTACTGTTCGGTTTTTTTCTGCAGGGTGTTATGCTGCAAGGCCATTGCGGCAGTGCGAAGGAGGGTCGCCTGCCTGACGGGTTTGGATATATAATCAAAAGCGCCCATACGCACCGCTGCAGACGCTGTTTCAACATTGGGGTATCCGGTAATCATAATTACGGGACCGTTGATCTTTTTCATTCTTATTTCTTTCAGGATATCAAGCCCTGATTTGTCACCGAGAATAATGTCTGTGAATATAACGTCGAAACCTTCCTCGGTTATCCTGGAGATGGCCTCATCATAGTCTTTTGCAGTAGTTACGGAATACCCTTCATCCGAGAGAAAACTTTCAAATGTAAACCGGATGCTTTCTTCATCATCAATTACGAGTATTTTTTCGTTCATGATTTTCCCCTTCACCCAGAACTACAATTAATCACAGAGAACATAGAGCTATATTTTGATTGTCAGGAAACTGTGATCCTTGTTTTACGTAATCTTCGGATTTACCGGCAGTTCAATGATAACTTTTGTGAATTTATTCTTGACGCTGCTTAGCCTTATATTACCATTGTGATTTGCGATAATGCTATGGCTGATGCTTAACCCAAGCCCTGTCCCGACATTGGCTGGTTTTGTGGAGAAGAACGGATTCATCACTTTGTCCATAATTTCCTGAGGTATTCCCGTCCCCCTGTCATGAAACGTTATACGTACATGAGGCTTCTGATTGACCGATGCATTCTGCCCGGCAATCTCCAGTATTTTATTATTATGAGGTTTTGGATACTTCTGGTTCAGGGCGTATCTGGCGTTGCTGATGATATTCAGAAATACCTGTTCAATCTGTTGCGTAATGACGAAGACGGCTGGTAGATCACAGGGAATGCTCACCTTTAGCTGGATGCCGTCCTTTTTCAATTGGGTTTCAGTCATGGCGAGTATCTCGGAAAGCATACTGCTTATGTAAGCCGGGTATTTTTCATCGTTGGTGTTCCTGGTAAAGGAAAGCAGGTTCCTGACGATGTTGGCAATCCTGTCGCCTTCTTTTATGATTCTGCAGGCGATATCATGCTCTTTACTTCCCTGCGCACTTTTATTGGCAATTATTTCGGAGTAATTGAGGATGCCGTTGATGGGATTGTTGATCTCATGGGCCACGCCTGCCGCAAGTTCACCAAGCGCTGCGAGATGTCCCGCACGTATGGCTTCCGCCTCGGCGCGCTTAATCTCGGTAATGTCTCTTGCAATTGCCCTTATTTCTGCTACTTCGCCTTGATCGTCAAATTCTGCAAACACATTTATACTTGCGGGGAATGTGGCGCCGTCTTTTTTGACAAATGTCCTCTCAAGATTTTTCAAGACTTTCTCATTCTTTAATTTCGGAAAGTCTTCTTCAAGAAGCCTCCTGGAGTCCCCTGTGAAAAAGTCGGCAATAGGCCTTCCGATTATCTCTTCTTTTTTATAGCCTAACATTTTCGCCTCGGTGTCATTGCAGTCAATGATTATCTTGTCTTTGTTCAGAGAGTGATACATGTCAGGGGCGTTGTTGTACAGGTCGCGGTATTTCTTTTCCGATCTCCTGAGTTGATTTTCAACTTCCCTGCGGTCCATGATCTCCTGACTGAGGAGTTCATTTGAGGCTGTTAGTTCTGTTGTGCGGTCTTCAACAAGCTTCATAAGCTCGTTGCGGTGTTTTTGCAGCTCAATCTCCGCCAGTTTCCGGTCAGTGACATCCCTGACAAGTTTTATTCCCGCAACTATTTCCCCCCTGGAATTTTTTAAAGGTGATGATGTCAGCTCGAGACACAGCAACCCATTATCAGTAGATAAATGACGCTCCGACTTGTGCACCATCCCGTCTTGAAAAGTTTTTTCAACGGGGCAGCCTTCACAAACAGTGTCGAGGCCTTCATATGACTTATAACAGTAGTTGCCCGTTTGATCTCCGTACAGCTTATTCTGGATCTCATTTTGGTATATGATCCTGTAATTAGTGTCCTGGATAATAATTCCGTCGCCGAGGGCCGCGATAATCGCCTCTATTTTTTTCTTTTCCTCGTCCGCTCTTGAGATCATTGCCTTAATACGGTCTTCGACCTGCTTGCGCTCGGTGACGTCCCTGATTATATGGATTATCCCAACCGGCTCATTGCTGATGTCGAATTGGGGAATAGCCCTTATTTCAATGAATGAATTTAAATGCGGCTCAAACATCTCGCTGATAATGGGTTTTCCCGTCTTCAGACAATTACAGCTTGGACACTCATTCGGAGGGGAGTTTTTCCCGTGATAATATTTATAGCATTTTATTTTCCTGCCGTTTAAAAAAGGTAGCCTCAGGACCTTTTCAGCCGCCTTGTTGGCATATACAATGTTAAAATCCCTGTCGTGAATGGTGATTATATCGATAATGCTGTCGAATAGATTTTCCCAGTCGGTTAACTGAAAGGGTGTTTTTTTTGTCTGCCTGCGTGTTCGTGTTTTACTCATTTTCTCAATTGCTGCGCACTAAATTTTCTTGCTTGCATGCCGGAAGTTCGATTATTACATTTGTAAAATCACCTTCACCGCTGGTTATTATAATTTTACCGCCATGGTTGTTAATTATGCTGTGGCTGATGCTTAATCCCAGTCCAGTCCCAAGGTTGCCGGGTTTTGTGGTAAAAAAGGGATTCATTACCTTGTCCAGTATTCCGGCGGGTATGCCTGTGCCCTTGTCATAAAACATTATCCGCACATACGAATTATCATCATTGCTTAACGCTTCCCCGGTAATCTTAAGTATTTTATCATCATGCGCTCCCCTGTATTTCTGGTTCAGGGAATACCTGGCGTTACTGATGATATTCAGGAACACCTGCTCGATCTGCTGGGGCTGGGCAATGACCTGTGGCAGATCGGGAGGGATGTTCATCAGCAGGACAATACCGTCTTTTCTCAGTTGCGCTTCAGTCAGGGAAAGGGTGCTGCTGATTATTCCATGTACCCCGATGGGATGCCTTTCTTCTTTACTGTCACGGGCAAATGAAAGGAGGTTTCTGACGATAGTGGCAATCCTTTCGCTCTCCTTGATGATCCGGTTGGCTATTTCAGACTCCGTGCTTCCCGGACTGTTTTTATTCGCCAGTATCTCGGCATAATTTAAAATGCCGTTAACAGGATTGTTGATTTCATGGGCGACACCGGCTGCAAGCTCGCCGAGGGCCGCAAGCTGGCTCGCCCTCACAGCCTCTGTCTCCGCCCTCTTGCGCTCATCGATTTCTTTTAAGAGTTTCTCGTTGGTCCTTTTCAGTTCGGATGTGCGCTCCTCGACAATCTCCACAAGCTGACTGCCGTGTCTTTCCAGCTCATCCTCTGTGCGTTTGCGCTCAATGCCGATTGCTATCACATCGGCTATTAACGCAAGGGCTTTGACAGCGGTGGCCGATAAAGGTTTGCGGGAAAATAACGCCATGACACCAACGAGTCTGTTTTCCACAACAAGCGGATGCCCTGCAAAAGCAGTCATTCCTTCCTCCCTGACCCAGTCCTGGTCATGAACAAGAGGATCACCCAAAATGTTATTAGTCAGGTGAGGGCTGAGGTTTTTTGCTATCATGCCGATCATGTATTGGCCAAATGGTATCCTGCTGTGAAAGCCGTTTGTGTGCGTGTATATCCCGGCGCTGCACTGCAGTTCAAGGACATTTTCCTCTACGTTAAAAGTCCAGACGCGGGCAAAGGGTGCGTCGAGGTATTTGACCAGAGACTCCGCGCAGCGCTGAAGGGCGTTTTGAAGGGTGATGCTTTTGGCAAGGGACAATGCCACCTCGGCGCTCAATTCAGCCAACTGCATCCTCTCTCTCAACTCCCCGGCAGCCCCTTCCGCTCTCATGATAGCGTCCTCAAGCTGCTGTTCCATTTCCTTGCGTCTGGTTATGTCCCTGACCACGTGAATTAATCCCGTAAAATTTTTGTTTTTATCCAACCGGGGCATCGTTCTTATTTCAATAAATTTGTTTAAATACGGTTCAAAGGTTTCATATATATCGGGGTTGCCTGTTTTAATGCTTGCGCAGGACGGGCATTTTTCAGGAGCGGAAGACTTTCCATGATAATACTCAAAGCATTTTTCATTGCTAATATTTTTTATAAAAGGGAGGGATAGTATTTTCGTTGCCTCTTTATTTGCTTGTATGATATTGAAGTCTTTATCATGGATGGTAATTATGTCAGTAATACTGTCAAACGTTTCTTCCCAGTCGTTTTTTGCCTGAATAAGCTGATCCTCGAGAATCTTCTGTTTGGATACGATCCTTGAGGTCACTATTCCGAAGAGGATAAACCCTACTATAAAGAATGTGCGGAAATAAAACTCATGCGGGGACACCTCAAATATCAGCGAATCTGAAAATGACGAATTGGATGCAAAGAAATAGGAGTCAATGAATGCATCGATTACCCACAAAGATATACCGGCGATGATTGAGGATAAGACTATCTTATGGTTTTCTTTCATGACCTGCTTGATGTTCCCGGCAGTAAGCCGGAAATGCCCGTGTATATTCTTTTAAGACTTTTATATCTTACCACGACTAACGATTAAAGATAAAATATGAGGCAGCGTTCAGATTACTTCTGCAGGCTGCAAATCCTGATAACCTCAGGGGCGATCTTCTCAAGCGGCAAAACCTTATCTACTCCGCCACGCTTTATCGCCTCATTCGGCATTCCGAAGACAACCGAGGTGTTTTCATCCTGAGCGAAATTGTATGCCCCGGCTTCTTTCATCTCAAGCATTCCCCTTGCCCCGTCGTCACCCATTCCTGTCATGATTACGCCCAGGGCGTTTTTTCCTGCGTAGCGGGCTGCTGAGCGGAACAGCACGTCAACAGAGGGACGATGCCTGCATACCAAAGGGCCGTCTTTCACTTCCACGTAATATCTTGCGCCGCTTCTTTTTAGAAGGGTATGGCGGTTTCCCGGTGCAATAAGCGCCCTGCCGCGTATCACGGTATCATTGTCTTCAGCTTCCTTCACCGTCACCTGGCATAAGCCATCCAACCTGCGGGCAAAGGCCGCGGTAAAGTTCTCAGGCATGTGCTGCACTATCACAATGCCCGGCGCATCGGGCGGAAGGGCCTCAAGAAAAACCCTGAGCGCCTCTGTCCCGCCGGTTGAGGCCCCTACCACCACGACTTTTTCTGTGGTCTGTATCATCGCCTTTGTCTCAGGTTTTGCGATTACGGCATCGGCGGTGAGTTTTGGTGTGACCTTTAAGGGTTTTGAGTTGAGTGGCGTCAATTTTGCTGAAGCTGCGGCTTTAACAGCATCGCATATTAACATTTTTGATTCCTCAAGGTATTTTTTTGCGCCGATACGCGGCTTCTGTATTACGTCTACAGAGCCGTATTCCAAAGCCTTTATTGTGGTCTCCGAGCCCTTTTCAGTAAGGCTTGAGCACATGACCACCGGGATGGGGCGCTGGCTCATAATTTTCTGAAGAAAAGTGATGCCGTCCATGCGCGGCATTTCTACATCAAGTGTGATAACGTCGGGGACTTCGTGTTTAATTTTCTCCGCAGCAATGTACGGGTCGGCGGCAGTCGCCATAACCTCAATCTGCGGGTCGGACGAGAGGATCTCCTCCAGTGCCTGCCTGACAACAGCCGAATCGTCAACGATAAGAACCTTTATTTTGTTCTTCATCAATATCCTTCCCAGCCCTGTGCCCTTTGCTTCATCCTGGTTTCCTGTAGATGGTCGTTGACACTGATACAAGCGGGATGTTCATGTTGTGCAGGGTTTCAGAATGTCCCAAGAAAATATATCCCCCCGGACTGAGGTGGCGGCAGAATTTGTTCAATAACTTCTCCTGCGTCGGTCTGTCAAAGTAGATCAGGACGTTCCGGCAAAAAATAATATCCAATGGCTCTCTCATACCGAAATCACCTTCCAGAAAATTCAGTCTCCGGAACTTCACCTTCTCCCTCAACCCGGGAACTATTCGCACAAGATTTTGATTACGGTCCCGGCCGCGAAGCAGATATTTCTTCCGTAGAATACCGGGAACGGGATCTGCGCTGTCGTGACTATAAATAGCGTTCTTCGCCTTCTCCAGCACCTTTGTTGATATGTCGGTTGCAAGGATTAAAAAATCGAATCCGCTTTTGGGGTAATTTTCAGCGAATTCACTGAGGACCATTGAGAGTGTGTACGGCTCTTCGCCAGTGGAACATCCAGCGCTCCAAACCATGAGTTTCCTGCGAGAGTCCGTGCATTTTTTGCTCATCAGTGCGGGTAACGCAATACTGGTCAAGTATTGAAAATGCTTTGGCTCACGGAAGAAGTCCGTCTTGTTGGTCGTGACCACATCTATCATGTGGACCAGTTCATTCTGCATCCCTTCAGGGCGGAAAAGATAATCGCAATATTCTCTGTATGTTCTTAATCCCAAAGCGCGCAGTCTTTTGTGAAGACGCGATTCAAGCATGACTTTTTTAACAGGTGGCATCTTGATGCCGCATTCATTATATATAAAATCACTGAGACGAGTGAAGTCATGATCAGAAAGTTTTGCTTTGAATAAGTTCAAGTGCACGCTTTCATTTATTACAGGTGTCATACGGTTTTATCCCGTGAATTTTTTCGTAATCAAGTTATTTTCAATAAAAAAAGGCAGGCACACAGGCCTGCCGCCTTTTTAGTTTTTACCCTCGCTATCTTTTGTCCTTCCGCCCGCATCCTGCACCATCGTCAGTTCATCCATTGAAAACACCTTGTCAATATCAAGGATGATAATGAACTCTCCATCCCTTTTACCCATTCCCTTGATGAATTCCGTGTTCAGTCTCATGCCAATTTTTGGCGCAGGCTCTATCTGCTCCGGCTCAAGCTCAAGGACCTCCTGCACGGAGTCCGCAAGCGCGCCAAGTATGGTCTTCTCTCCGTCAACCGAAACTTCAACAATGATAATACATGTGGTTATCGACTTCTGCGTCTCTGTCATGCCGAATTTTAATCTTAAATCCACCACTGGCACCACACTGCCTCTCAGGTTGATCACTCCACGCATGAAGTCAGGTGTTTGTGGCACCTTGGTCACTTTTGTAAATTCAAGCACCTCACGCACTTTTGCTATATCGAGCGCAAATACTTCTTCATCAAGCTTGAAGGTCAGATGCTGTGTTGCCTCTATTATTTCAGCTATGCTCATGGTCATCTCCTTTTTTATAAAAAGTGTCAGTGACAGTAAAAAGACCTAATTGACACTGATCACCGACACTTTCAATATTTCTCAAATTCCTCATCCAGGTTTCTGTTGCCGTCCATTTCGAGCACTACACCCGCGGGCTTTGGTGCATGAACGGTTGCCGGCTTGGGGTTTAGTGAAGTCGAGAGCGCCGCTTTTGCAGGGGCAGTTGTCCTGGTTTCTGGAGCCATTCTTTTCACTCTTGCTGTTGTTTGCCTTGCACTGTAATTGCCACCTTCTATTTTAAAGAATGCAATAGTGTCCTGAAGCTGTTCCGCCTGTGACGCCAGTTCCTCTGCCGTGGATGACATCTCCTCTGAGGCCCCCGCATTCTGCTGAATCACTGTGTCAAGCTGCTGTATCGCCCTGTTTATCTGCTCTACGCCTGCGTTTTGTTCATTGCTCGCCGCACTTATCTCCTGTACCAGCTCCGCCGTCTTCTGGATGTCGGGAACAAGTTTTGTTAGCATCTCTCCTGCCTTCTCCGCTACCTGTGTGCTTGTGGATGATAATTGGCTGATCTCTGCCGCTGCCGTCTGGCTCCTCTCCGCGAGTTTTCTTACTTCTGCCGCAACCACCGCAAAGCCTTTACCGTGCTCTCCCGCGCGTGCGGCTTCGATCGCCGCGTTAAGCGCTAACAGGTTCGTCTGTCTCGCTATCTCTTCGATAATTGATATCTTGCCTGCTATCTCCTTCATGGCTGTCACTGCCTCTGTAACAGCCCTTCCGCCTTCCATTGCGTCAATGGCTGCCTTCTCCGATATCTTTGCGGTCTGCTGTGAGTTGTCCGCATTTTGCCTGATATTGGATGCCATCTGCTCCATTGACGATGAGGTCTCTTCAATAGACGACGCCTGTTCAGTTGCGCCCTGCGACATCTGCTCCGAGCTTGCGCTTAACTCCTGGCTGCCGGAAGATACGTTATCCGCCGCAGCTTTTACGTCGCTCACAATCTCCCTCAGTTTCTCAACCATGTGTTTCATTGAGGTAAGCAGTTGTCCCGTCTCGTCCTTGGTTCCGGCTTCGATATCCAATGTCAGATCGCCCTCAGACAACTTGTTTGCCACATGTACTCCTTGACTTAGAGGCTGCGTAATACTGCGTGTTATTAAGAGGCTGGTCCCCATGCCGATAGCAATAGCTATTAGCGTGAGAACTATTAAAATAGTGTTTACCCTGGCAGTGAAACTTTCAATTACATCTTCTTCGCCTTCCATGGTTTTATTGGCAGCATTAGCAAGCTCCTCTGCTGACGTTTCAAGTTTGTGGCTTTCATTCTTAACTTCTTTAATGGCATTATTGCCTTCCTGTGGTGTATTTATCTTTCCGGCTTGAAGCATGCCGTAAACTTTGTTGAATCCTGATGCATATCCGCCTAAATTTTCCTTTATCTGCTTAACTGCATCCTTGTCGTCCTGATGAACTGCTACTTTTTCGAGGTCACCGATTATTGCTGTCAGATGATTGTATTGTTCTTTCCATTTGCCTTGATACTCAGCCTGTTTTTCATATGATCCCATATTAAGAAATATATCTTTTTCAAATCTGCGAAGATTAAGTATATCCGTATGCGCTATTGACGAATTTTCCGCAATCTGTGCCTCACCTTGGAGCATTGTAATAGTTTTGTTAGAAACTGATTGAACCCCCCAATAGCCTGATCCCATTATCGTCAAGAGTAAAAATAACACGATGCCGAATCCCAGCATCAAACGTGTCCCGATTTTCATGTTTTTCAACATTTACCTTCCTCCTTTGTTGTTTTACAGCGCCTGCAAGGATTTATAGTCCATGCAGGCTCTATTCAGTATTTTTCAAATTCTTCATCAGCGCGTCCGTTGTCATCCATTTCAATCACGGCCCCTGCAGTTTTATGGCCCTCCTTTCCGGCAGTAGATACGGGAGACAAACGTCTTGATGATATTTGAGTATTATTTAAAGAAGTTGCCTTTGTTATTTTTTTAGAAAAGAAAGTTTTTTCTCTGTTATCATGCTGGTTATTATTTATGCCGTCATCAGCAGTCTTGAAAAATGATACGGCGCCTTTTAAGAGTTCTGCCTGGGACGCAAGTTCTTCAGCGGTTGAAGATAGCTCATCTGAAGCCCCGGCATTGTCCTGTATTACCTTGTCAAGCTGTTGCATTGACGCATTTATTTGCTCCGCCCCTGTACTCTGTTCATTGCTTGCCGCGCTTATTTCCTGCACAAGCTCCGCAGTCTTCTCTATGTCAGGGATAATCCTTGAGAGCATGTTGCCTGCTTTTTCAGCGATACCCATGCTGACAGATGATAATTCATTTATCTCAGCTGCAGCAGCCTGGCTTCTTTCCGCGAGCTTTCTTACCTCTGCGGCCACCACCGCAAAACCTTTTCCGTGCTCTCCCGCGCGCGCGGCCTCAATGGCAGCGTTAAGCGCCAGCAGATTGGTCTGCCGCGCAATTTCTTCGATGATTGATATCTTGTTGGCAATTACCTTCATTGCCTCTACAGCCTCCGCAACCGCTTTGCCTCCCACATGCCCGTCTGCCGCTGCTTTTTCGGAAATCTTCGCGGTCTGCAGTGCGTTGTCTGCATTTTGTTTTATGCTGGAGGCCATCTCTTCCATTGCCGACGCAGCTTCTTCAGCTGCAGAAGCCTGCTCCGTTGCCCCCTGTGACATCTGTTCGGAATTGACACTCAACTGCTGGCTGACCGAGTATACGCTGTCTGCCGTAAGTTTTACGTTCAATACAACATCCCGGATTTTACCCAGCATTTTGGATAGCGAATTACCGAGGATGTCTTTTTCTGAAAGGGGTTCCACTTTAGTGTCAAGATCGCCGTCCGCTATTCTCTCGGCAGCCTCAGCCAGTCTGTGAAGATTGTCAATTACTTTGTTCACGCTTCCTGTTATCCGGCCTATTCCATCATCGCGCCCGGCTGCTAAATGTATTGACAGGTCTCCCATGCTTAACGCATCAAGATTTCTCTCGAGCACGCTGATCTGCCCTTCCAGGTATTCCTTCTGGTCGTGTGATTCTTTCTGAAGACGATTAAGCTCCGATATGTCAATGATGACCTCCATGCCGCCATAAGCATGGCCCTGCCCGTCTATCAGAGGAGAGCAGACCGCCTGTATCGGGAACCGGCTCCCGTCTTTAGTTTCCGCGATTGTCTCGCCGATTATCACATTGCCTGTCTGCATACAGTTTTTAAGCGTGCAGTTCGTTGTTCCGCAAAGCGGCGTTTTAGCGAATTGCCCGCAGGTCATCTTCCCAACCACATCCTCCCGGCTGTAGCCCATTCTCTTTAAAGCAGCGTCATTAATAAATGAGATAGTTAGATCCTTGTTAACAACAAGCATTGGTGCGGCTATAGCCCCTGTAATATTCTTATATTGCATGAGTTCCTGTTCCAGTTCACTGTTCCTGTTTTGCAATCTTTGATTTTCATCAAGTAAATCTTTTTTAAAAAATTTGAGCATTTTAAAACCTCCTGCCTATGTTTGCTTTTTTAATTTAGAACCTTATTTATGTAAAGCCGGGGTATCTCCCCTACGCATTAGTTGTGACTTCCTCCAGTTCGGCAGTTTGAACGAGCTTAACAACATCGAGAATCAGCGCTACTGTTCCGTCGCCGAGTATTGTCGCTCCTGAAATCCCTTCTATAGTTTTGTAAAACCTTCCTAATGACTTAATTACCGTTTGATGTTCTCCGATAACATGGTCAACCACAAAACCCACCCGGTGACCGTCTATCGAAGTGATGACAATCTGTTCGATAGACGGTTTGCCGCCGTTTATGCTGAACTGCTCTCGCAAGCTGATATACGGGACTATCTTTCCTCTGACATTCGCTATCTGTCTTCCGTGTGTCCTTGCTATATCATCGCCAGTGAGCTCCACGCATTCTTCAACCGAGAAAAGCGGCATGACATAGTAGTCCGGTCCTATCTTCACCAGAAGTCCCTCGATGATAGCGAGGGTGAGAGGGAGTTGCAGAGTTATTGTTGTTCCAACACCTTTCCGGCTGGTTATATCAATTGAACCTCTCAGGTTCTCGATAGCCCTCTTTACAACGTCCATGCCCACCCCCCGGCCCGATACATTGGTTATTGTTTTTGCCGTTGAAAAGCCGGGGGCAAGGATTAGTGAAAATATTTCTTTTTCCGTCAGATCGTCAGCAGGAGCTATCATCCCCTTTTCGACAGCCTTGGCGCGAATGACCTCAGGGTCAATCCCTGCTCCGTCATCTACTATTTCAATTAATACATACGCTCCCGAATGTCTGGCAGAAAGCTGCAGCAGTCCCTGTGCGGGTTTACCGAGGGAGCTTCTTTTGCCGGGCTGCTCAATGCCGTGGTCTATGCTGTTTCTTATCAGATGCACAAGCGGGTCGTTGAGTCTCTCGATTACTGTCTTGTCGATCTCGGTTTCAGCCCCTTCTATAAGCATTTCTACTTCCTTGCCTGTCTCTGCGGAAAGGTCCCTTACAAGGCGTTTGAATTTGCTGAACAGAGCGCCGATGGGCACCAGCCTGACACTCATTGTGTTGTCCCTGAGTTCTTCGGTAAGCCGCTCAACTTCTTCTGCTATGAGAATAAGTTCGGCGTCGCTTTTAGATGCGGCAGTCTGAGTGAGTCTTGCCTGGACCGTAACAAGTTCTCCAACAAGGTCCACAAGGCGGTCTAGTTTGTCGGAGGAAACACGGATGCTTGACGCCGCTTCAGCCTGCTGAGTGCTCTGCTTGGTCTCTTTTATGCTTTTGATTTCCCTGAGGTGCTGTTGTTCGGAAAGTGCCGCTTCAAGCTTTTGGGGTTCAATCACATTTGCTTCAACCAGCATTTCTCCAATGCGCTTCTGCTGCCCGAGCACTTTCCTGAGGTTTTCCTGTGTTATAAATCCGCGCTCAATAAGTATCTCGCCGATCTTCTTATTGCCGAATTCCTCGTCGAATTTTCCTGTGTCGTCAATGACGTCGATACTGAGTTTGCATTCATCCTCAACGAAGATAAAGACGTCTTTGATTGCGTTCATCCCTTTGCTTGTTGTGATGATGATGTCCCAGTATGTGTAGCATGACTCAGGGTCAATGTCCTCCAATTGAGGAATTGCGTCAGTATATGCAAGGATTTTACAGTTGCCGAGTGTACATAGTTCATCTAATAAAAGAACGGGGTCTATCCCCTTTGTGAAGATGTCTGGATTGGGGCGGAACTGTATCCTGAATGTGATGTTCTTGTTTTCAGTCTTAGATGCACATTCATTTATTATTGGAGCAACTGCATCCCTGTTTTCTTTATGCTCTTTTTGTATCGCAAGTTTTCTAAAGTATATGAGAATTTCTTCGCCTCCTGTCACAGTATCCCCATCAGGGGAATCAAGCAATCTTTTAATGTGGTCACGGGCGGAGAGGGTCAGGTCAATCAGTTGTTTTGTGACAGGAATTTTACCGTTTCTTACAAGGTCAAAAACAGTTTCGACTTCGTGGGCAAATGCCGCGATCTTGTCGAAGCCGAACATGGACCCTGAACCCTTGATGGTATGAAGCGCGCGGAAGGCGCGGCCGATAAGCTCCCCGTCATCCGGTGTTTCTTCCAGCGCAAGCATTGCGTCTTCAAGTTCGGCAAGCAGTTCATAAGCTTCTTCCATGTAAGCTTCTTTATGTTTGTCCATATCTGCCATTGTTTTTTTATATCCCCTTCCAGATACAACTCTTTTCTGTTTCCAGCTTACAGCCGAAATACCTTGAATATCCGGCTTCTGTGACAGCTTTTTTCAGTATCTCCGGGTAATCCTGTTTCAGTTTAAGTGACTTTTGGGAATTTACCGAAGTCCTGTGGGCGGCACAGAGGAGCTGCAGGCAGGAAAGATCAATTTCGGTAACATCTTTTAAGTCAAGTATGACATGCTCTGCACACTCAGTGGATTGTATCAATGCATCCCTGAGTGCGGAAGCATTCTGTATAGTCATCTCGCCTGTTATGACAACTATATTATTGTCTTCCCTTTTTTCGACCTTGATGTCAGCCATGTTTCCCTCCAGGTTTGTCTCAAAATCCCCCTTTCTCCCCCTTTTTCAAAGGGGGAATTGTATCCCCCTCTTTGGTAAAGAGGGGCAAGGGGAGATTTTTTAAATATCATTTCACAAACTTCTTTATTACCTCTATCAACTTTTCCGGCGTAAAAGGTTTTACTATCCATCCACTGGCGCCAGCCAGCTTACCCTCCTGTTTTTTTGTTTCCTGTGATTCTGTTGTGAGCATGACAACAGGCGTGAACTTGCTTGACGGGCGGCTGCGGAGCTGTTTTATCAGCATGATCCCGTCCATGTTCGGCATGTTTAGATCCGTCACAACCATATCAATTTTGGCGCCGTTCAGTTTTCCCAGCGCGTCCTTGCCGTCAACAGCCGCGATCACATCGTACCCCGCATCTTTCAGGGCAAAGGTGACAAGCTGCCTCATTGAAGCAGAGTCGTCAACTATAAGGATTGTCTTTGCCATGCTCACCTCTTGTTTGCATTGGTGGCAGGCCTGGTTGTGGCCCCGCCGTTCCTTGATAATGTTTTTTTCAAAACGCTTCGCTCGGATTCCATTGTGTATATCTTTTCGAGCCAATCTGCGTTGTTGACGGCATCGAGTTCGTGGATTTTGCCATCCATGATATTAGCGTTTTGCAGCATCTCTTCAATTTCAGTATTGAATTTTTCGAGAGGCCCAATTACATGCTCGATACGCTGTCTTGTTATATCCTGAAATTGCATTGATATAACTACACTGCTGATATCTGATGCAAGAGACTCAGTCTCACGGGTCAGATAATCAAGATGCGTTTTTACTGCGTCAATTGTTTCGTTAATTTTGCGCATTGTTTCTTCAACCACCGATGATGATTCTGTTGAAACTGCAAAACTTTTCGATAGGCTTTCTTCAGAGTTTTTATAAATCGCTTTTGTGTCCGTCTCAATCTTTGTAATGAGTTTACGGATTTCCTCTGCCGCTGTATTTGACCGGTCAGAAAGCTTTCTTACCTCGTCGGCGACAATTGCAAACCCTCTTCCGTGCTCGCCGGCGCGAGCAGCCTCAATAGCGGCATTCAGGGCTAAAAGGTTTGTCTGCCCTGCAATAAATTCGATCTCATCGACAACTCTATTGATATTGGCTGTGTCCTCACTCATTATCTTTAATTCACTCATGGTCTGGCTGGCAAAGGCAATAGCCTCCTGCAAACTTTGTATTACCTCTGCAAGGGCTTTTTTGCTTAAGTCGGTAGCGTTGATGCCCTGATTATTTTCATTCCCTGCAAATTTTTCCAAAACATTCGAGGAGCCAGCAGTATTCCTTCTTGCCCGCTCAACTATATCCATGAATCTGGCGCCTATATCAAGGGCGGCGGACTCAGTCTGCTCAGTCACCTCTCTGAGTTGGTTGACAAGTACAGGAATGAGCTGCGCTTTGTCATGAAGGGGCCCTACGATAGGTTTTATCATTCCCTCGATTTCAGATAATTGTCGCTTCATCTGAGATGTATACTTATTGGTTACTTCTCTGATGTATTTTTTGATAAGTACATAACTTGCCGCTATTACGGCTAAAGTAACAACGGAACTGACGATAATTCTGAGGTAGGTGCTGTTTATTAAGGAAGGGGCTGTCAGAGATATGAGAATTGCAATTAGTTGTATATAGAATGTCCAGTGTTTACTATCTTTGTCTATCGTCGAGGTTGTCATACCTTCACCTTGACGGTTATTACAATTTCAGCAAATTGAAAGATCACTATTCCCATAATTCTTATCCCAATGTGCGCTTAGAAAAGCAGGAGAGAATGTTTCTTCAGGGGAGATAGAAATGATTTCTCTCCTGCTTTTTATAAGCCATGTTAACAATGTCGGATGATCGACAGGTTTTCAATAGAGGGATAATCCTGTTTTTCATTAGGGGGAATCTGTTAATGTAAGCATAAGGGAAACCCCTATATCATTATGGGATGGACTGGTTTCCGAGTATTATCAATCAGAAAGTTCTATCCCTTATGACAGTGAAGCGAAGTAATTTTAAGCGCGGAGCAGTTACTTTGACTTTTCATTCATCAGCCATTGTACAGCGTGCAAAAACAAATTTCGCGAGTCGTTGAGATTCATCTTCTTCTTGATGTGATCCATGTATGTCTCGATTGTTTTCACACTGAGAGTTAAATGTTCTGCTATCTGACGGGTTTTAAGTCCTTTGCCGATAAGTTCGAATACCTCCAGTTCACGGTTGCTGAGACTTTCAATAGGGGAACTAAAAAGTATAGGTTGTTTAGCGATGAACTTGTGTAATAATTTTGCGGACAGGGTGTCGCTTACAAATATCTCGCCATGTAAGACCCTTCTTATTGCTAAAATCACCTTCTCTGGCGGTTCCTGTTTCATAATATAACCTTTCGCGCCTATTCTGAGACAGCGTTCAGCGTATAATGCTTCATCGTGCATGGAGAGAACAAGCGTTAAGGTTTCGGGGTTTTTATTTAAGAGGCTTTCGATAAGCCTGATACCATTGTTTTGACCGAGAGAAATATCAACTATTATTAGATCCGGATGACAGTCTTCAATTGCAGGTAAAGCTTGAGAAATATCACTTGCCTCTCCGCAAACTGCAAGGTCGTTTTCCTGGTTTATGAGAAGGGCGAGTCCCTGGCGGACTATCGGATGATCATCAACTATGAAGATGTTATATTTATGTTTAGTGTGTTCTGTTTTATTATTGCTCATGATATCTCAACCCAACGGGCAAATTTTATTTTTTTAATATTAACACAAATATCATCTTTCTTGGAGGGCTTGCAGTATTACGAATAAATGTCGTGTGAAAGGCATAAGACGAAATAAAATAAATTACAGCGTATTGATAAAAAATAGTATTCTCCATTAAACTCTATAGAGCTATTTTACTGTATAATTAACATCGTTCAAATAATCAACTGCATTGGGGCTGTAGCTCAGTTGGGAGAGCGCTTGAATGGCATTCAAGAGGTCGACGGTTCGATCCCGTTCAGCTCCACTTTTTATAATTCAAGGGGTTGCGCTTGCTGGGGCGACCTCTTGATTGCTCCAGCGTGAAAAAAACGTGAATATTTTTCTTAAATTCTTCTCCAAGATGTTGCATCGAGGATCCTTATTCTCTTAAGATTCTTCAGATTGCGACAGTCACTTTCATTTTTCCCGCCGTGGAATTCCCGTCCTCTTTTTTTGGGCCGTCTTCCTAGTGTAGTGCGTCCAACGCTTCTTTACATTTAGCTATTTTCATCAGAGTCTGTTCCACTGGCGCGCTCCACACAAACACCTGTGGATTCTGATTATGGTTTTCCAGATAATCCTTGATTGTTGCAATTAAATCAGGCACGCTTTCAAATGTGCCGCGACGAATGCGTTTATCGGTAATTTCGCGGAACC
>JACQZF010000053.1 GCA_016213945.1 Nitrospirota bacterium
GGTTTGTTAAAAGAATGCCTGTGCCGCCGATACTCCCCGAGGCAGTATGGATTAATAAGCCGAAGTTGCTGCCAGTGAGTGAGGATGAAATACACTAAATGCAGATAAGGGGTGTCTCAATGTCATTGACATATTCCGTGCTCCGCAAACATGTTAAGAACTCATTAGCCCATTGATTTTTGATGCCATCTTTGATAGTAAGTAATCCCTAAGCGCGTAAGAAAGATTAGCTGCGGCAGTGGTCAATTCATCATCTAACTTCATTTTATCAGCGCACCGGCATGCAACAAGATACTCATCTTTTTCTATATCTTTCTTAAACTGGTCTGTCAGCCATTTTTCAACTGCTTTCCAGTCTGTCTCGGGATTAATAGCGTTACATAAAGACCTGGCAATGATTAACCTGCCCTTAACAGATATACTGTCCATTATTTCGTCGGCTGTCATACGCTGATACCCCTTGGGTAATTCATTGACCATTTCCGCACATTCAATAACGCACTTCTTATAAGTCTTTCTGGTTTTTTTCATTCTTATCCTCCACGGTTTTAAATTTATCTACAAGAGTATTACTTTTTGCTGCTGCGCTGAATCTGTTTAAAGCAGAGAATGTTTATGGGGAATGTTCCCAAGATCATCCCAGGAGTAATACCCACCCATAATAAAAAAATTTTAGGAGGTGGGAATGTCGAGTATTAACATCGTGACAATCACGGAATTGTCGAAGATTCTGAAAGTCAAGGAGAAGACTCTTTACCAATGGGCTGAGTTGGGACAAATTCCAAGTCTGAAACTCAATGGATGCCTGAGATTCGAACTGAACGAAATTTTCGAGTGGGTAAAATCCTGTAAAAGAGAGCCTCATTCAAGTTATAATCCCTTTACTCAGGCCAGAGGCCCCAGGAAAGGAGGCGATGTGGAATATGGGGCTTTATCGAAGAGATAAAACGTACTGGTTCAGCATTACCTATAGAGGGCAAAGGATTCAGGAGTCCACCGGCACTGACAACAGAAAGCTTGCTGAGAAGATATATGCCAAGACCCTGATGGACATTGTCGAGGGAAGATTTTTCGAGTCCTCAAAATTAAAACAGATTACCTTTGATCAGATGGTTGAAAAATATCTTGAACAATACGAGAAGCAAAGGGACGCGAGGACGGCAAAGACTCTCAAGCCTTTCTTTTCGGGACTGACACTGTCTCAGATTTCACCAAAGGTAATCGGAGAATACAGAAGAAAGCGGCTTGAAAAGGTAAAACCCGCGACAGTGTATCAGGAGCTGGCATTGATGAGACGGATGTTCAATGTTGCCATCAAGGAATGGGAGTGGTTGAATCATAACCCGGTCAGTAAATTGTCATTCTCAGTCGGCAACAGGAATGCACGTGATCGCTGGCTTTCAGATGAAGAGGAGAAAAAGCTTGTCGAGGCGGCTACCAATCCGTGGTGGCTGCGAAATTGTCTTGTAGTTGCCATGCACACCGGAATGAGAAGAGGAGAAATCCTAAACCTGAAATGGCAGGATGTAAGTTTCGACAGAAAAACCGTTGCTGTAGTTAAGTCCAAAAACGGTGAGAAAAGGACAATCCCTATGTCAAAGACTGTCTTTGATACTCTCAATTCCATCAAGGTGAAGCATATTTCAGGCGGAATTTTTCCGATCTCGGGTTGGAGCTTGCGGCAGGCTTTTGATAACACTGTTGAAAAAGCTGGTATTGAGAACTTCAGATTTCACGACTTGCGGCATACATTTGCCACGAGGCTTGTCCAGAATGGAGTGGGTATCTACAAGGTGAAAGAACTGCTGGGTCACAAGACCATTCTAATCACCATGAGATATGCTCATCACTATCCGGAAAGTTTGCGTTCAAGTGTGGAGCTATTGGATATCTGCTACAAATCTGCTACAATACTTGACAAAATTGATAAGGTAAATGCAGAAAAACCTTTAAGAATCAATGTGCCGGAGTGGCGGAATTGGCAGACGCAAGGGACTTAAAATCCCTCGCTCCAAAAGGGCGTACCGGTTCAAGTCCGGTCTCCGGCACCAGTCTCTTCAACGATATAGTCATTTCTCGATATCCATCCCTATAAAACTAACGATGATCATTGGGTTATCTCTTTATTGATCCTGTCGTATTTTTGTAACTTGTGGCAGCCCGGGGTGCAGCTTCCGCCCGTCTCCGTTTTCTGGAAATTGAGAAGCAATTCCCATTCGCCGAACGTGACAGACTTTCTTATATGCTTGGGAAAATTGCTTGCATGGGTCTCATGACAGGCCCTGCAAGTCCGGCCCTTTACCTGTTTATTGACATGTCTGAAATGGAGATTGTCATTTCCATTCCTGAAATTTGTCAGCTTTTCGGTCTCCGGATTCAGCACTATGGTTTTTTCATGGCAACTGAAACACAGGGCGTAATTTTCAACGCTGAAAGGCTCATAAAATGCCGGGGGATAAGGTTTCCGTAAAATCCTGAAATTCTCCGACCCATGAGGGTTGTGACAGCCGGAACAGTCTTTTTGCCGTATGGGCCCGTGTTGGTCCTTGTTATCGGCAAGCCACTTTTTCATGTTCATCAGGACCGTTCCGCCCGGCAGTTTGTATTCCCTGTCGTGGCAGCTCATGCACACGTCCATGGGATCCATAAGAAGGATCCGCGCAATATTGGAATTATGGGGGTCATGACAATTGAGGCAGGACCTCTCAGTCTCGACGGCGCCGTGCTTGACGGCTTCAGTGCTTATCTGTTCTTTTTTGTCGGTGTGACAGCCATAACATAAGACAGGCGCGGTGGATGCGAGCATAAACTGTTTCGAAGCAGAGTGAGGATTGTGGCACTTCGTGCATTTCTCCGCAACCGGTTTATGGACGAATTGAGCTTGCTTGATGTTCTCCGCCTTATCCGTATGGCACATAAAACACAGTTCAGGCCCTTCAGCTTTCAGGTTCATTGCGTAATCGGCGGTGTGGGGATCATGGCATGCGACGCAGCCGCCGACAGCCGCGGGCCCGTGAATAAACTTACCTTCAACAATGGCCTCATCATGGCATTGGAAACAGAGGTCGCCGCCTTTGTACAGGAGCTGAAATTTGTACGGCGAGCCGTGCGGGCTGTGGCAGTCCGTGCATCCGTCTGCCTGCACAGGGTAATGCGCAAATTTTCTTGCGGGAAATTTTTTATGACACTCAAAACAGATATTGGAAATATCAATAACGGTTTTGAATATATATGCCGCAGGATTTTCATTGTGTCCCGGGGATTCGCCGTGACAGACCTTGCATTTGCCTGCCGCAACAGGACCGTGGACGAATTTCTGCTTATCAATCCCGGCATGACATTGAGATGTTATGCATGTTTCAGCATTAGCGGCTGACGGTTTGACCTGCGCGAATGAAATTTTGCCGGAGGCACTAAGGGTAATAAGGACGGCGGCTGCGGATAATGAAATGAAAATAACTGAGGCCGTTTTCATGAAACCTTTCGTGACAGTATTTCAACGTGACGGGGCACTTTTTTTACGCCCTCTCGACGATTAATGTCTCATAAATATACTACCATAGATTCCGCTGCGTGTAACAATAATTGCCTCTTAAATTATCAGGTTTTTCGTTTGCGGTTTTTTGTAAGCCAATGTCCCGGTATGGTCGAACCGGATGCGTAAGATTGTGTATTGAAATGTCCTCAAAATATAGTCGGCGATCTCTCTTGCTTCTTTATCCGGTACAGCGATATCGTCAAATTTTTCATGCCCGGCCCGGGGGGTCTCATTATGTTAATGATATCTTCAGGAGTTCTGACATTGTTTGACTCAATGGCATACTTGAATAATGTTTTCTGGGGATTAACAACATTCTTCCCGTCGGGATGACAGAGAGAACAATGTTGCTTGAATAGTTTTTCTCCGGCTGTTCAGCCTGTTTTTTTGCTTTCTCGGCTGTTGCGGGTTTTTCCGATGCCTTGCAGCCATTAAACAGCAGCGCAGATGCAGCAAACAAAATACATATAGTTAGTCGCTTCTTCATTGTTCGTCTCCTTTTTGTGGCACAGAAGCTGTTTCCTATTAGGTTCAGTTTTATTAACTTTGCACACAATGTTGTCGACATAATGATAATTGCTTCTACTGGGATTTGTGTGAATACATATCCAGCTTCCCGCAGAAGAACAGTATTGCAATTCTGAAGTTCTCAAAATTCCTAAATCCTCTTGCTGCCGAGTTCACCTGCTGAATCTTGCTGTTCAACCCTTCCGCAACAGCATTTGTTATTCGATGTTTCAGATAAGTCAAAATATTATCAAGATGTCTCTTCAGTTTCTTGGCAACATCAGCAATTGGCATCAGACGAGCATGAGTTGCCCACCAATACCATTTCTTAAAAAAGTTTCTGGCTGCCTTCTCGTAGGTATAGACCCATAAATCTGAAAACATATCCTTGATCGCCCATGCCCGACCTACCTTCAATTCTTTATCCTTCAATCCTTTGAATTGCTGCCTCTGCTCATCGGTCCAGTTGGCAGGATTCGTCAGCCATAAATACTTCGTTCCCTTCAGGTCCTCAATGCCTTCCTTTAAGAGATTTTCATGCTCTGCCTTTCTCACCTTGTCCACTGCTTCGCCCAAATACTTCGCTCTATATGAAATTTGTCGTGTACTATATCTGCTTCCGGCAGCAACGTCTGCACTGCGTTAAAATCAAACAGTCAGGAGATAATTAAAAAAGAACCCATTCGGATAAAACCGGATTAACTGTTCGAATAGACCGGATTTGGCAGTTGACGGTCTTTCCCTGAGAGAACTTCCAATCATACAAAAGCTTTCTGAAAAATCCGGCTTCAGGATTAACAGCATTGATTGTTCACAGGCTGCCATTCCCTGTGAAACAATTGATTATGTAGAACGGGAACTGAATTGCGGACGCATCGCTCCTTCCCAGCTTCAGGGAAGAAAGGACCTGAGAGATAAAGGTATCCATGCCGTTTATACAAATGACACTACTCAAAGAATAAGTATAACGAAGGAGAATTCAGCGCTCCTTGTTTGGTCGGCATTCCCTGACAATACGTATAAAGACAGTGGGACAAGATTTGAGAACCATTTTGAAAATATCCATATGCGGTTTGAAACTCTATGGATGAATACTGTCCAGCAGATCAAGGGGAAAACCCGGATAATCATTACAAGTGATCATGGGTATATCTTCTTTGGGACGGGCATGGATTTTCCAAGAAGCAGTCAGGAGATGCGTGAGCTGAATGACTATTTCGGTAATGACAGGTACGCCCTTCTTTCCGACAAACCCAATCCCCCGGCAAACGACGACATCATAATAGACGAGTCAAGGCGTGTTGCGCTGTTAAAAGGCCGTGTAAAAACCCGTTCCACTGGAGAAGCGGCGGCAAAGCTGTACAAGCACGGTGGGCTTTCATTAATGGAGATGCTGACGCCGTGGGTCGTGCTTGAAATTTAAAAAATTAGTAAAAAGTGATGGCACATTACGACATCACTATGCTATCATAATTTATATACATAAAATTAATAAGGGGATAAAAATACATGAAGAGAGTCCTTATGGATACAAATACCTATACCGCTTTCAAGAAGAATGATCCTGCAGCGGTAAACGTATTTAGAACAGTTGAATATATAGGCGTAAATATTGTTGTTCTGGGTGAATTGCTGAGCGGTTTTAAGGGTGGGAACAAAGAAGCAAGAAACAGAAAAGAGCTTGAGCAGTTCCTTGATTCACCACGTGTTAACATTATTCAGGTAGATGAAGAAACTGCGGAGTTTTATGCAAGGATTTATTGGGACCTGAAGAAAAAGGGCAAGCCGGTCCCTTCCAATGATTTATGGGTGGCCTCCTCTGCGATGAGACACGGACTGGCTCTCTTCACGTATGATGAACATTTTGACAACATTGACGGACTTATTTTACATAAAGAAGATTTGTAAACAGGAGGCAACCATGTCAACAATGACTATCAGAGGACTTGATGATTCAACAATAAAGGCGCTCAAAGAAAAGGCAAAACATGAAGGGACAAGCGTTAATGCAGCATTAGTGGAACTTCTCAAAGAGGCGCTGGGAATCAAAAAGAAAAAGAGGACTGTAGTATACAAAGACCTGGACCATCTGGCAGGGACCTGGGACAAGAAGGACCACGCCGATTTTCAGAAGAGAGTGGCAGATTTTGAGAAGATTGACGAAAAAATGTGGAAATGAAGCGTGCCATTGAGGAGTCCTTCCCCATAGTTGAAATAAACAGGCTTGCAGTTCCTGAACGCAATGCCTTCAAGCCGATCTATCATGCACAAATGGTTTGCCCGCCGCGCGTCCTGTGTCTTCAGGGCGATTCCGCTGAGGGAAGCGCATGGGAATCTTTGCTTGAATCACTGTGTAATGCAGGATTTGTGATAGAGGCGATATATCCTATTCATGGCGAATCTGAAAGCTCTCTGCACTTACAGGACAAACAGTCGATTTCCTATGACTTAATCCATGGTTGCAAAAAGCGTAATGGCAACGGTGAAACCAAAAAGCGTTCGTGGGCCGGCGTGAGGCAGGAGATACGGAAAAGAGCAAGGGAAGAGATCCAGATGATTGAGGCGGGAAGATATGGCAATGAAAAGCTCTCACCAGCCGACTTAAACATAATCCTTATCGGCAAGTGCCTTGAGTTATACAGCAAACACTATGGCGCTATTGTGGACCACAACGGAGGCGCGGCAGGGTCTCAGAGAGTATTTTGATCTCTACAACAATAGGCGTCATCATCAGAGTCTTGACCGAAGGACACCGGATAATGTTTACTGGAGTACACTGCCTCAGAAACAGGCAGCAATATGAACAGGCAGCTTATCACTTATAAATCGTTTCTGCCTGTCCAAACAAACCCGGCCACCTCTCTCCAACAGCACCAGATTGGTTCACAGACTTGGTGAAAAAATGACATACTCCCCGAGGCAAGCCTGCGGGGTATCTTAAAGAAAAAGAGACAACTGGTCTTTATGTAACTGTTGGTACTCATTTGTACGCCCTTGTTCTTTAACATATTTGCTGATCGTATTTTCATTGCCTTGCATTCCATCGTCTTTAGATCGAAGACCAGTGTTTTAAAGACTAAAAGCGGCTAACCCTTATAATGCCCCCGGCTGTCAAGGAGAAGCAAAGTTCCATAGTGCAACAGCGCAATAGTGCAGAAGTACAGAAGAGTGGAAAATTTTAAAACACAAACCTCAACTTGTTCATAGCGATTCCGGGCAAGCCAGAATGACATCTTCAAAGAACATGGTCTGCACCAAACGCTTATAATAGAGACTTCACGAGATTAATGGCTATGCTATACTATTTCAATGAATCCGAAGGTATATATCGAGACAAGTGTTATCAGTTATCTTGCTGCAAAACCAAGCCGTGATCTAATAGTAGCAGCACATCAACAGATTACAATTGATTGGTGGGAAACAGCATTACCGCGTTATGATGCTTTTGTTTCGCCAATTGTTTTAGATGAGATTTCGAGAGGAGATGTTAACGCCGTACAAACAAGACTTGAAAAGGTATCGGCTTTTCCGGTATTGGAGATTTTGCCTGAGATACAAAAACTCGCAGACACCTATTTTTCTGAGCTGGATATCCCGGAGAAAGCAAGGGCGAATTCGTATCACCTTGCTATAACGGCATGGCATGGAATAGATTTCCTGGTTTCATGGAATTGCACACACATAGTCAATGGTCGCATTAAGATGCTAATTGAAGAGATTAACGCAGGACAGGGGATAAGAACACCGATTATTTGTACTCCTGAAGAATTAATGGAGGGATGATTATATGCTACAAGAACCGATCTTAAAAGAGATTCGTAAAATCAGACTCGAAATTGAAGCCGAGTGCCAAAATGATCCTCAGAAATACTACGAGCACATTCAAGAGGTCCAGAAGCAGTACGGCAATCGCTTAGTCCGTTTTAAACCAAAGCCGGCATTGAAATTGGCAAAAGCACAGTGAAGAAGTAAGGAGGTCTATCATGTCTCTGATTAATAAAATTCTCATGATCGTCATCGCGGCATCATTGCTTACCGGAGCTTACGCCTGCAAGAAGGAAGGGCCTTTGGAGCGCGCGGGAAAGAAGATTGATAAGGCAGCAGAAGATGTGAAGAAGAAAGTTGAAGATGTTACGAAGTAAGCAGCGTGAGGAACAAGCTCCGGCGCTGCCGGGCATTAACGGAATTGTGTTGTGCCTATGGAAGCCCCTTCAAAGCCCGGCATCACCCTTTCTTTAGCATCCATGCTTGAAAGGGCCTTGAACCATGCGTCTGACACAACCGGCTCCTGAGACATATCCTTTATGGCCCGGCATAAGGCCCACGTCCAAATGATCCCGGCAGGGTTCCGGTCGGTGTCAATTACTCTTATATCAAAATCGCAAAAAACTTTATCGGGATAAGCCCCGGCGTAATACTGTTTTGAATAGTACAAAAAGGAATTCTGGTTCCAGAATGAGACATGCGTCGGGTCCTGAAAGGCGCCCCTGCCGTCAGTCGAAGGAACCCAGATCTCAAACAGCCCGCCGTGACCGAGGACACGCCATGCCTCATTCATGGTATGGATCGGACTCCTGAGATGCTCCACTAAATCAAACGCCCGTATATAATGGATGGAATTGTCTTCAAAGGCCCACCTCTCTTCAAGGTCCATGACCTCATCAACCCCCTCGTAGCGATATGCGTCCACGTTTATCCATCCCGGCAGTATTACCCGGTTACAGCCTAAATTTACCTTTCGCCATTGCTCCGGCAACTGTCTTATTTTCAAAGTATCATTCATTATAAGTTTGGTTATTCTATCAAAAAGAAGCAGAAAAGATGACCGGCATCATTTTCGCCCCTCGTTGATCTTGGCTTCCTGCCACAAGGCTTCCATCTCCGGCAGGGTCATGTCCTCTATTTTTTTCCCCTGTCGCGCAGCTTCTTTTTCTATATGCCTGAACCTGCAGGTAAATTTATTTATCGTCTTTCTAAGCGCGTCTTCCGGGTTTACATTTACAAAATTCGCGATCCTGACAAGCACGAAGAACAGGTCTCCGATCTCATCTTCTATTTCATTCTGGTCTTTCTTATGGATGGCCTCTTTTAATTCGCCGGTTTCTTCATCGAGCTTTGCAAAGACGTCTTCGATCTTTTCCCAGTCAAAGCCGACCTTCGTGGCCTTCTTCTGGATCTTGCTCGCCCTCAGCAGGGCCGATAAGGACTTCGGCACGCCGCCGATCGCGGAGTCATGGACCTTCCCCTCATCCTTTTTACGCTCCTCCCACCAGACGCTCACATCCCCGGAGGTCTTCAGGTCCTTGTCCCCGAATACATGGGGATGCCTGTTGATCATCTTCTGCGCGATCCCGTCGACAACATCATTAATATCGAACCGCCCTTCTTCCTTTGCTAATTGGCTTTGAAGGACTATCTGAAAGAGAAGGTCGCCGAGTTCTTCCCTTATCCCTTCAGGATCATTCTCGTCAAAGGCGTCAATGACCTCATGGAGTTCTTCAACGAGAAACGGCTTGAGGGTTTCCACGGTCTGCTCCCTGTCCCAGGGACAGCCGTCAGGGGCGCGAAGCCTTGCGGCAATACTTACTAATTCATCAAAATTCATCACCAGATTATATCAGATTTATAATGAATGTTGCGGGATGTATCTGGTATAATCATCCTCAATTCCGGAGGTAAACATTATGCAAAAAACGATCACCTATTTTGAAAAACCGGGCGCGGAAAATACAGAGCGATGCTTTGAGATTGTTAACAGCGCTGTCACTGAATTTAATTACAAACACATCGTTGTTGCCTCGACTAACGGGGATACCGGACAGCTTTTCGCGGAAGGTTTGAAAGATAAAAATGTCAATCTGGTTGTTGTCACTCATTCGCACGGCTTCAAAGAACCAAACAGTATTGAGTTCACACAGGAGGCGAGGGAAAAAATCATTGCGGCAGGTGCAAAGATATACACTGGGACAATGATCACCCACGGCCTTGAGACTGCGCTGGACAGGCAATTCAACGGCGTCTACCCTACCCTCCTTGTCGCGCAAACTCTAAGGAGGTTTGGAGAAGGTATAAAAGTGTGCTGTGAAATTGTCATGATGGCAGCCGACGCCGGGCTTGTCCCTGAAGGGGAAGAAGTAATGGCGGTAGCTGGCACAGGACGGGGCGCGGACGCGGTGACTGTTGTCAGATCAGCAGCATCGAAAAGATTTTTGAATTTAAAAGTCCTTGAGGTCCTCGCTAAACCCCGGGGATAAGAGAGATCTCCGTTGAGAATTTTTACACTATCTGCGTAAAAATTATAAACAATTTGCGCTTTTGTCACAGGTTTTTGCCATTCTGACATAATTTGTCATAATGTACAATTTTACAACCCCCTGTTTTTAAGTCGTTCTAAATATAGGCACGCCATTTGCAGATACATTTTCAATTCTTTTTTAGAATTAAAATTTAAAACCGGGGTAGGATGTGGATCAAATATATTTTAGCTCCACACAACATTTTCACTATTTCAATTTCTTAATCATCGTCAAATCCTCCATTTATTTTTTTCTGGTGGCAGGGGTAATTGGCGCCGCATACGCTGTAATTGGAACTTTTCATAAGAATCATTACAGCGGTAAATGTGTTGTGTTAGTTACCCGACATGCTTGTGCTGACCCTACCCCGGGTTTAGTTCAAAAATTAAAACAAGCAGCCGGAAGCTCCAACGCTATTTATCGTGGAACATCCAATCCATCCCCTGCCGCCCCCCTTTACATTTGGTCATATTATCCGCAACTGCTGACACAAGACCCTGTTTCAATCAAGCATTCAACAGTTGAATCAATTTACGAGGGGTATCTTTAAAGGTTATGAAAAAGGAAAAGTACAACATGGTCCAATATGAAATTAAGGAGCAAAGATCCAAGTCGTTCCGGCTGATGATGTCCGGCATTTTTTCTATGGTGTTTTCATGCGTAATGTTTTTATCATCAGTGACCGCAAGCGCTGCCACTTATTATGTGCAACCTGACAATACGACAAATGTTGGCGCAGATGGGACCTGTAACGTTGCCTCAGGCCAGGTTACCACAGCACCTGCAGTGCGGACTACGGTTGACGCGGTTGGTAACGGGGCTACTGCATCAAGCTACCGTCCAACAACCGGCATGTCGAACGGGACATGGACTGTGATGATGAAAGTATACGGGCCGGTTTATTCAGGCAATGCTGTTGATATTTCCGCAGTGACCACAGCCAAATTTTCGATACGTGGTTACAACGCAACAGACCAATGGACATTCCATCTATATGATTACGATCCCGCGGGAGCTGCAGGGAATAAGACGCTTGTAGCAACTTCTCAGACGATCACTTCGGGAACAGGCGGCACTGTGGCCGTCAATCCGACTTATACGATTAACGGTACAGGACGTGTTCAGCAAAATCATAGACTTCTGCTTGAAATAGCTTACATGCCCGGTGGAACAACATATACACCGCGCATTTACTACGACACAACAGGGGCAACTACTGAAGGTTATATTACAGTAACTGAAACACCGGTAGCATCGGGCGACACATTAACTGCTTCAGGCAATACAGCGATTGCAGCAGCCAATCCGACTGATGGAACAACAGGCATTTTAATGCAGCGTTTTCAGGCTGACAGCAATAATGCTCAAAACGGCCAGATCGAACTCACATCTCTGAATCTTACCGATAATGGAAATGCAACAAGCATACAGGACGCAAAAGTATATATTTCAACAACAGGCTCAACAACTCTTCCGGTTGGCGCAACATTAATAGGAAGCACGGGCGTATGGAACGGCGCGGCAACCGTTATAACTCTAAATGGCGGAACCGCGGCAGACCGGACGGTATCAACCGGGACGCCGAAATTTATCTACATCGTTTACGATCTCGCAGCCGGACAAACAGCAAACACCATTCAGTCAAGCGTAACAGGCGTGGGCGTAGCCGCTCCTGATACAGGGGCCGGAAACGTCGGCACATCAAATCTTCTGACAATCCAACCCTGTTCCGACCCGACGTCTTCAACAATTACAGTCCCTGCTTCTCAAACTGCATACGGTGATCCTTATGACGTAAGCGGAATGTATTCTACAACAGGCAATGTGGGAACATTTCAGTACAAGGTTACAACGGGGAGCGGAACAAGCACAATTACGCAGCAATCGACATGGGCACAACAGTATGCCAATACCGCATTTCCTAACGGCACGGTAAACGCAAATTATATAATTGGCGCAGGAGCAAATCGCCTGCTGATCGTAGCGATATCGTCTTCAACAACAAACAATGCCACCCAAACGGTCTCTGTCAGCTACGGCGGACAGAGTCTCACACTGGCGGCAGGTGATGCCGGGACTTCGAGATGGAACCACTCATATCTGTATTATCTGAATGATGCCGGGATTACGGCTGCCACCGGGACAAATCTCAATGTGACTGTTTCCGGCGGCACAACATACTATCACTATGTCTATGCGGCAGTTTACAGCGGCGTAGACCAGTCAGCGCCCATTTCAAACGCACGGAATTATAATAGCTCAACTGCTGATTCCGCTGTCGGTCCATTTAACCCGACTTTAACGGTAGACGCCAATGAACAGGCAGTTGAAATCATTAATCTGGCAAGATCTGCTGCCGGCACAGTAGCCCGCACTATCACCACCTTTGCTACGGGCTGGACCACCGCAGGTATAAGTCAGACATATATTGCCGTAAACGGTCCAACCGTGGGACTATACATCAGAGATAGGGCTGTCCCCGGAACTCTTACTAATGACGGCTCTCAGCATACCGCAAACAGTGCTAACACTTACGATTCAATGACCGCCATGAGCATGCACCCGGCGCCTGCCCTGATCATTTGTACCGACTGGACATCCAATCTCCTTATTCCCGCATCAACGGCAGGAGGTTCACTATGCGGAAATTATACGAACGGCAACTCATACACTCTTGATGTAAGAGGAACAGACCCTGACTGCGGTACCTTAATAACAACCACGGCAACAAACTTCACATGGAATTCAGACGGTACAGCGCCTTCAGTTACAGACTTCATAGCAACAACGCCTTCAACGAGTTTTAATATACCGATAACATCATTTACAGCATCTGATAATGTGGCAGTAACTGGCTACAAGACAACGACATCAGCAACACCTCCTCTTGCAGGAGACGCAGGATGGACAGGTACAGCGCCTTCAACATTCACAGTTGTATCAGACGCAACATACACACTTTATCCGTGGGCAAAAGATGCGGCCGGAAATGTATCGGCAGTATTTGCAACCCCAAGGACAGTAGTAGTAGACACGACAGCGCCATCGGTAAGTTCAACCATTCCGACAAACGGCGCAACTGGTGTAGCCTTAAACAGCAGTGTATCCATCAACTGGTCGGAGAATGTAAACTGCGCATCTGTAAACACAACTAACATTACATCAACCAGTCCCGGATGGACGCTTTCAACATGCACTAATAACCAGGCAGTGTTTACAACAAGCGGACAGGCTTATTCAACATTATATTCGGTAACAGTAACAACCGCAGTTACGGATACAAACGGCAATCCAATGGCTGCAAATTATTCTTTCTCATACACAACGATCTCCGCGCCTGACCTTACTGCCCCTTCATCTTCAGTGACAACACCTTCAAATGGAGCAGTGATCAACAGCGCGTCAGCTAATCCGTTTACAATAAGCGGTTCAGCGACTGACAATGCGGCAGTAACCGGCATCGAGGTATCAACAAACGGCGGCACAACATGGAATGCGGCAACATGCACAGGGTGTCCCGGAGCAAACGTAACATGGTCCTACAGTTGGACATTACCAACAGACGGAAGCTATATAATCATGAGCCGCGCAATAGACTCATCGAGCAATGTTGAGACACCGGGCGCTGGCAATACAGTTTCAATTGACAGGACTGCGCCATCGGTAAGTTCAACGGTCCCTGTAAACGGAGCAACGGGAGTAGTTGCAAACAGCAGCGTAACGATCAACTGGAATGAGAATGTGGACTGCGCAACGGTGACCACAACAAATATAACATCAACAAGTCCTGTCTGGACGCTTTCAACCTGTTCAGCTAATCAGGCTGTATTTACTACAAGTGGACAAGGCAGCGCAGCGACTTACAGCGTTACAGTTACTACAGGCGTAAGAGATTCCAATAATAACCCGATGGCGGCAAATTATTCATTCTCATACACAACGGTTGACACCACAGCGCCGTCATCAACTATAACCTCACCTGCAAACGGAGCGACATTAAACAGCGCTTCGGCAAATCCGTACACCATAAGCGGTTCAGCTGCAGACAATGTTGCTGTACAAGGAATCGAGGTATCAACAAACGGAGGGACATCATGGGCAACGGCGACATGTACTGGATGTCCCGGCGCAAACGTTACATGGTCATACAGTTGGACACTTCCAGCGGACGGAAGCTATAACATAAGGAGCCGTGCTACAGATACATTGAATATTATTGAGACACCGGGCGCGGGAAACACTGTAGCAATTGACAGAACAGCCCCAACAGTAAGCTCGACAATTCCTGCAAACGGAGCAACGGGCATAGTTGCAAACAGCACCGTAACGATCAACTGGTCTGAGAATGTAAACTGCGCGACGGTCAACGCAACTAATGTTACATCAACCAGTCCCGGATGGACATTCTCTACATGTTCTACCAATCAGGCAGTATTCACAACAAGCGGACAGGCCAGTGTAACAGCATACTCAGTGACAGCAACAACCGGAGTAACAGACGCTAACGGAAACGCAATGGCAGCGCCCTATGCGTTATCATTCACAACCGCGGACGCAGGAGCGCCTTCATCAGCGATAACCGGTCCTGCAAACGGTGCAATCTTAAATAGCGCATCATCAGATCCTTATACAATAAGCGGTCCAGCGACTGACAATGCGGCAGTGACAGGCATTGAGGTTTCAACAAACGGCGGCACCACATGGAATGCGGCAACGTGTACCGGATGTCCGGGAGCAAACGTAACATGGACATATTCATGGACTCTGCCTGCTGATGGAAGCTACACAATCAGGAGCCGCGCAACGGACTCATCAAGCAATGTTGAGACACCCGGAACAGGCAACACAGTTTCAATCGACAGGATGGCTCCTTCGGTAAGCTCGACAATTCCTGTAAACGGAGCGACCGGCGTAGCATTAAACAGCAGTGTGACAATCACATGGTCTGAAAATGTTGATTGCGCGACTGTCAATACAGTTAATATCACATCAACAAGTCCGGGATGGACACTTTCAACATGTTCAACTAATCAGGCAGTATTTACCACAAGCGGACAGGCCGGGTTAACTACATATACGGTAACAACTTCAACATCTGTGACAGACGCAAACTGCAACCCGATGTCTTCGCCCTACCCTTTCTCATACACAACGGCTGACGTGACATCACCGGCGGTTACCGCTTTTACAGTAACAACACCTTCAACAAGCCTTAATGTCCAGGTCACATCATTCACTGCAAACGACAACGTCGGAGTAACAGGATACAAGATAACAACATCAGCAACACCTCCTCTTGCAGGAGACGCCGGCTGGACAGGAACAGCGCCTTCAACTTACACGGTTGCAGCAGACGGCACTTATTTGCTTTATCCCTGGGCAAAAGATGCGGCAGGAAACATATCGGCGGTATTCGCAACTCCAAGGACGGTTGTTGTCGATACAACCGCCCCAACAGTCAGCTCGACAATTCCTGCAAACAGCGCAACCGGCGTAGCATTAAACAGCAGCGTAACCATCACATGGTCAGAGAACGTAAACTGCGCGACAGTCAATACCTTGAATATTACGTCTACCAGTCCGGGCTGGACACTTTCAACGTGTTCAGGAAATCAGGCTGTATTTACCACGAGCGGACAGGCCAATGTGACCGTATATTCGGCAACCGTAACAACAGGGGTAACGGATGCAAACGGCAACGCGATGTCATTAAACTATTCTTTCTCTTACACAACTGCGGACGCCAGCGCCCCTTCATCAGCGATAACCGGTCCTGCAAACGGTGCAATTTTAAATAGCGCATCATCAGATCCTTATACAATAAGCGGTTCAGCTACTGACAATGCGGCAGTAACAGGCATTGAGGTATCAACTAACGGCGGCACAACATGGAATGCGGCAACGTGCACAGTATGTCCGGGAGCAAACGTAACATGGACCTACAGTTGGACACTTCCCGCTGACGGAAGCTTCACGATCATGAGCCGCGCAACTGACTCATCAAGCAATGTAGAGACACCGGGGACGGGCAATACAGTTTCAATTGACAGGACCGCCCCGTCGGTAAGTTCAACATTACCGGCAAACGGCGCAACCGGCGTAGCATTAAACAGCAGTGTAACGATCAACTGGTCAGAGAATGTAGATTGCACGACTGTCAACACAATTAATATCACATCTACAAGTCCCGGATGGACACTTTCAACATGTTCAACTAATCAGGCGGTATTTACCACAAGCGGACAAATCAATGCAACGGCGTATTCCGTTACAATCACAACGGCAGTAAGAGACGCCACTAACAACCCGATGGCATCAAATTATTTATTCTCATATACAACTGTTGATACGGCAGCGCCGTCATCAACCGTCACAGCGCCTGCAAACGGAGCGGCATTAAACAGCGCATCTGCAAATCCGTTTACGGTAAGCGGTTCAGCAACTGACAATGTAGCAGTATCGGGAATCGAGGTTTCAACAAACGGCGGCACTACATGGAATGCGGCAACGTGCACCGGTTGTCCGGGAGCAAACGTAACATGGACGTATTCATGGACTCTGCCTGCTGATGGAAGCTATACGATCAGGAGCCGCGCAACAGACTCATCAAGTAATCTTGAGACACCCGGCGCTGGCAATACCGTTTCAATTGACAGGACCGCGCCTTCGGTAATTTCAACAATTCCTGCAAACGGCGCAACAGGCGTAGCGTCAAACAGCAATGTGACTATCAACTGGTCTGAGAATGTAAATTGCGCTACAGTAAATACAACAAACGTGACAATAAGCGGCGGGGGCTGGACGCTTTCAACGTGTTCAGCTAATCAGGCAGTATTTACCACGAGCGGGCAAGGCAGCGCAACAACTTACAATGTTACAGTGACTACAGGAGTAAATGACGCCAATAACAACCCGATGGCTGCTAACTATTCATTCTCATATACAACGACAGACACAACCTCACCCACGGTAACGGCATTTACATCAACATCGCCTTCAACAAGCCTTAATATCCCGGTCACATCATTTACTGCAAATGACAATGCCGGAGTAACAGGATACAAGATAACCACATCAGCAATTCCTCCTCTTGCAGGTGATGCAGGATGGACGGCAACAGCGCCTTCGACATTCTCAGTAGCGTCTGACGGAACATATAATTTATATCCCTGGGCCAAGGATGCTTCTGGAAACGTGTCCGCGGTATTTGCGACACCTGTTACCGTTGTTGTAGACACAACCGCTCCAGCGGTAAGTTCGACAATTCCTGCCAACGGGGCAACCGGCATAACCTTAAACAGCAATGTGACAATAACGTGGTCTGAGAACGTTGACTGCGCTACAGTAAACACAATTAATATCACATCAGCCAGCCCCGGCTGGACGCTTTCAACATGTTCAACCAATCAGGCCGTATTTACCACAAGCGGCCAGGCGAGCATCACAGCATATTCTGTGACAGTGACGACAGGAGTAAAAGATACAGCAGGCAATGCAATGTCGGTAAATTATTCCTTCTCATTCACAACCGCGGACGCGGGAGCGCCTTCATCAGCGATTACCAATCCTGCAAACGGTGCAATCTTAAATAGCGCATCATCAAATCCATTTACAATAAGCGGTTCAGCGACTGACAATGCGGCAGTAACAGGCATTGAGGTATCAACAAACGGCGGCACAACTTGGAGTGCGGCGACCTGTACAGGATGTCCCGGTGCAAACGTTACATGGTCATACAGTTGGACACTTCCCGCGGACGGAAGTTACACGATCAGGAGCCGTGCAACCGATTCATCAAGTAATATCGAAACACCGGGAGCCGGCAATGCTGTTACGGTAGACAGGACAGCGCCTGCGGTAAGTTCGACAGTGCCTGTAAACGGAGCGACCGGAGCGGCATTAAACAGCAATGTAACGATCACCTGGTCTGAGAATGTAAATTGCTCAACAGTAAATACAGTCAACATAACGTCAACCAGCCCCGGATGGACGCTTTCAACGTGCAGCGGAAATCAGGCTGTGTTTACAACGAGCGGGCAGAGCGGCTCAACAGCATATTCGGTGACAATCACCACTGCGGTCACAGATGCAAACAGTAACCCGATGCCTGTGAATTATTCTTTCTCCTATACTACGGCTGACACCTCCAAACCCACGTCAACCATTACTTCACCTGCAAACGGAGCTATACTTAATAGTGCATCCGCAAATCCGTTTACGATAAGCGGTTCCGCAACTGACAACACAGCGGTGTCGGGCATTGAGGTTTCAACAAACGGCGGGGCCACATGGAATGCGGCAACGTGCGCTGGCTGCCCCGGGGCAAACGTAACATGGACTTATTCATGGACACTTCCTGCGGACGGCAGCTATAACTTAAAGAGCCGCGCGACAGATTCATCAAATAATGTCGAGACACTTGGAGCTGGAAATACTGTGACTATAGACAGGACAGCCCCAGCGGTAAGCTCTACGATTCCTGCAAACGGAGCAACAGGAGTTGCAGTAAACAGCAATGTAACGATCACATGGTCTGAAAATGTAAACTGTGCCACAGTCAATACCTTAAATATTACATCTACCAATCCGGGCTGGACACTTTCAACGTGTGCAGGATGCAAACGGCAATGCGATGACAGCCATCTATTCCTTCTCATATACAACAGGCGACGTCGGTATACCTGCATCAACCATAACATCGCCTGCTAACGGAGCGGCACTAAACAGCGCATCTGCGAATCCGTTTACCGTTAGCGGCAGTGCAACAGACAACATCGCTGTATCAGGCATTGAGGTTTCGACAAACGGAGGCGCGACATGGAATGCGGCGACATGCACAGGCTGTCCCGGAGCTAACGTAACTTGGACATATAGCTGGACACTTCCCGCAGACGGCAGTTATACAATAAGAAGCCGTGCAACCGACTCATCGAGCAACGTTGAAACACCGGCAGCCGGCAATACTGTAACTATAGACAGGACTGCCCCAACGGTAAGTTCAACAGCGCCTGCAAACGGGGCGACAAATATCTCGTTAAACAGCAGCGTGACGATCAACTGGTCGGAAAATGTAAACTGCGCAACAGTCAATACCACAAATGTAACAATAAGCGGCGGAGGCTGGACACTTTCAACATGTTCCGGCAATCAGGCCGTATTTACCACAAGCGCACAGGCAAGCTCAACAACTTACACAGTAACGGCAACAACAGGGGTAAGCGATTCAGCAGGCAACCCAATG
>JACQZF010000059.1 GCA_016213945.1 Nitrospirota bacterium
GACTCGGAATCCAGGACAATAATCTCCACATCTTCAACTTTTTTCTGTGAACGTATCACCCCGAGGAGCTGCCTTAACTGCTCCCCGCCGTTTTTGACCGGGACAACAACCGATACCTTTGAAGTGATTGTCTGCGGCCTGCTGCTTTTGCCGTTCATCCCTCTTATCTGACATGAGAAACCTACTATCTTTCTGAGGATGTCGTCTTTCTCAGCCACATGTCTTTTCAAATCCTGCACCGCGCCCTCAGCAGCCAATAATTTTCTCACTTGCCTTGAGCAGGCCTCCTGCTTCTTAACAATAATGCGGCCGGCGCATTCAAGCGCCCACTCTAATTCTTTTATTCTTTCCGGGGTATCTGTCATAGCTTCATCTCCTTTGACCTATGCAAAAATGGTGTCAGTCACCATCAGCGCCTTGAGAAATTCATAATCAACACCCTTTACCTTTGCATCCATAGCGCCCCTGTTGCTCAACCGTTCATTGCCTTCGTCTCCTATTATGAGACGGTTGCTTTTGTAAAAATCATACAAGCCGCTCCCCGGCACAGGCGTATAGAACGCCGGGGAGAAATGGACCGGATCAGCACGTAAAACTCCTTCGACAGTCATCAGGTCGTCTTCCTTGTGCCAGCCCGTATCAGTCGGGATGCCGAGGATATAATTCGCCCACACCTTTATATTATGTTTATGCAGGATCTCTGCGGCCCTGCTGTTTTGTTCCGGCGTTACTCCTTTGCCAAACCACTGCAGTATCCTCGGACTGAAGGACTCAAAACCGACGATCAGCAGCAGCAGTCCGGCGTCAGCCATCTTGCCGATCAATTCATCATTCCTGCAAATGATATCGGCCCTGCTTGAGGTGACCCATTTAAATCCTCTTTTCACGAGCCCGCTTTTATGGAGCTCTTTGATGAATTCAGAGACCCATTGAGGATTCATGATGAACTGGTCATCATGAAACATCGCGGACTTGATGCCGTATTTTTCAATCAGCATCTCAATTTCCGCAATGACGTTTGAAACACTTCTGCCGCGAATGTACGGCACTCGCTTCCCGCTCTCAGTGACCTTTGTATAAAGCTGGTGCTCGCCGGGCCCGCAGCAGAACTTGCAGTTATAAGGACAGCCTCGTGCATTAATGATCTCAGCCATCGGCAAAGGAAAGCTGAACTGTGATATTCCAAACGGCTCGCAATTTATTCTTGTTTTAAAGTCAGTCCATATCTCCCTGTCCGGGAAAGGGACTTTGTCCAAGTCCGGGGCCTCGCCCCAGAAATATTTCGGGAACTGCGAAGGGTCTTCCACCAGCAATGGAAAACTTATCTCACCTTCACCCTGCATTGCATAATCAAATGCTCCGGTCTCAAGGCATTCCTCCGGGAACATTGTCGGGTGAATGCCTCCGGCAACTGTCACAACCTTGGGCAGAAGTTTCTTTGCCCTTTTAGCGGCCTCAACCGCCGGGGTAAATTCAACAGAGTGCATCGTTACTCCGATGAATTCCGGGGACATTCTTTTGACCAGCTCTTCATATTCTTCCCATCCAGACAAGGTCCTCAGGTCAGCAAGAGAAACCTCATGCCCCCTCGCCTTCAAAGCGCCTGCCAGATAAGCCAGCCCCAGCCTTATAAAGATATTGTCCGGGGAAGGCTGCTTAAAACCTGCATTCCATGTGCTGTAAGCCAGTGCCGGATTGACCAGTAATACCTTAGCCATTTAAAAACCTCCGTTAAATAAATTTCTCACTTATTCACAAATATCAATTCACAGGGAGAACAATTCACTCTTGAAAAATTTCTTATCAATACATACCTTACATCTTTCACCATACATGCTCTCACTGTATTTGCCCGCGATGAAGGCTTTTCTTAGATTGACATATGCTTCATTGTTCCATATCTTTTCAAACTCTCCTTCTAAGACATTGCCTATAAACCTGTTACCGCCCACTACACAACATGGCGATATGTTTCCGTCAAAACAAACATAACTGGACTGAAAGGGCTCCAGACATGAAACTTGTAATCTCCCGGCATTCCCTGTTGTATTCTGTGTAATTTTTTCTTCAGATGCGTTATCAATAACCTGTCCCCTGTTATTCAATAACGATTCAAAGGTATCAACAGCGTTACCTGACAAAGCGATACCTGATGCTTTCGCATATTCCTTAGTCCTGTTGTAGACATCAAGCAATTTGCCGTGTTCATTAAATCGTACATACTCAAATTTGGCAGGGACAATTCCAACGTTAACAAAAACAATAGAAGATACGCCAAATCTCGAAGCAAATTTTACATACTCCGGCATATCTAAAACATTCTGGTTCATAACCACATATTCAAAGCCGACTAAAGGAAACACGGATGCATATTTCTCTTTTAACTCCAGGATCATTTGCAGGTTATTTACCAGCCTTTCGTAGCTGCCGTTTTTCCTTATCAGCTCGTAATTTTCTTTGTAAGGACTGTCAATGGATATAGTGATGTTAGTCACCCTGTTTTCGATCAGGTTTTTAATCTTTTCCTCATTTAGAAGAAGGGCATTTGTATTGAAACCGATCATTGCTTTTTCATTATGCCTTCTTATTCTGTTAATCATTTCCGGGAATCTGACGTTGGTATAAGGCTCTCCCCATCCGGCCATTTTAAAGTAACTAATATAGGGGAACAGTGTTTCGATTCTATCAAACACATCCCATTTCATTGTCCCTATTCCAACGCCTCTCTTTTTAAGCTCAATTATGTATTCCCTGGACCTGCACATAATGCATTCCAAGTTGCACATTTTCGATGGTTCAATAAACAAATATGTCGGCATACTATCAAGAGTTGTTTCCCTGTTAGAGTAATTCTCCAGAAGTCTGAGTTGATTTATTTCCACGCGGGTCAATAAAGAATTGTCGATTGCAACCTCACCGCTAAAGCAGATGTCATCTTTATTATCATTAGATGCCTTTATCTCTAAAAGATGTTTGCCGTCAGGAAAGTCCGTGGTTTTTAATAAATATCTAAATCTGCTTTGCCTCGATCCTTCAATATCAGGATGAACATTAACTACATCATTCCTTTCAATACCGTAGACTGCCTGCCCCAAACATTTTCCATCGAGATGAACATCTATCTTGTGTAATTTACTGTCAGAAACAATCCACCCTTCAACAACACTAATACTTTTCATCACACGCATAACCTTCGGTCTGTCACAATGCCCTTTAATCATATTTATTCTATGTTCCTGAATGGACTGATTCTGATAATGATTCAAGATTAATTCTTGCCTCCCTGCAATCGGGGGCAACACTCAATGCCTTCATGAAATAACTCCTCGCATTGCCAGCGTTGCCTTTATAAAGCTCTATGACACCGAGGTTGTTCAGAGCGTCAGCATTACCGGGCTGCATCAATACGGCCTTTTCAAAAAAACCCTTTGCGTCGTCATAACTTCCAAACCCGAAACAGACCTCCCCGGCCTCTATTAGCATTTCAGGGGATGGAGACTCGCTGTATATTCTTTTTAAAAGCTTCTCCAGCGCAGGCGCTGTTCCCTGTACTTTCCCTATAATGCCGGACAGCTTCCGGTTTTCACGTTCGAGCGAAGATATATGGGCATCCCTGTTACTCGGCGCTTTTTTGAGGTCGTGCAGAAGGGTCTCAGATACATCCAGGAGACTGGATTTTACTGCAAATTTATTGTCATCTATTTTCTCATCGGAGGCTATCGCAATGAACAGCTTTGCTTTTCTTTTTGCGGCATTCAGGAAATGGAATTCGCTGCCTTCCTTTTCCATGAGATAATCCCTGAAAATTATCGCGTCATCATAAAGAGGGAATATATCTGATGACGCGCAAACTTTCTGGCCATAGAGACTAATATTTTTAAAGTTGGCGGTCAGGAGACTATTAAACTCATCGAGACTCAATTCCTTCACATGAAATTCATTCTGATAGTTAGGATTTTCAGCATGTAATTCATATTTGTTTGGGGTGGACACAATAAACATTCCGTCTTTTTTAAGCAGCCTTTTGACCTCTCTTAATAAATCGTCCTGTTCAGTTATATGCTCTAATGCCTCAAAGCTGATAATAATATCAAACAAATATTGACCCTCTATAGGAATGTCTGACATAGAGCCTTGGATAAACTTAAGATTTTCTCTTCGATATTTAATAGAGGCATGTCTTATTGCTTCATCGGCGATGTCAATACCTGTAACGGAGTCGGCATCGTCAGAAAGCATCAAACAACCGTAGCCTTCTCCACAGCCAAGATCCAATACCTTTTTCCCTTTTACAAATTCCTTCACAAACCTATATCTGTGCAGATGTTCGTAATTCATCTCAGGATCATCGGCCCACGGAACATATCTTTCCCCTGTAAATGCAAGCAAGGGTTCTTTGTTCCGGTAGTGAATGGTCATATATTGCTTGCAAAGCCTTTCAATATAAAAGAAGACCGTTTCCCCTTTTATGACATTTTTCGGCTTTATCTCTATCTTTTCCCTGTCAATATATGCAATCTGTCCTTCTATTTCCGCAATGAGTCTTCTCGCCGTTAATTCTTCATCAATGTTTCCCTCAGTAAGTTTCACCAGAGATTTCCCGTCTATATCAAAATCAGAACAGTCGTAGTCAACGATGCTGCATATAGTCGGGAAAATATCAACAAGGCTTACATGAGTTTCTATTGTTTTTTTCTCTATATCCCATCCCATGTGAGGCTTGATCAAAAAGGGCACATGTATCTGATCCGGTGTTACAGTCAGCCCGTGAAAGAACCAGACATTGTTTTCACCAAACGCCTCGCCGTGATCTGATGTCAATATAATCAGAGAGTCGTCATAGATGTCCAGATTTTTAAGCTTATCAATCAATCGCTCAATGACAGAATCCTCATGCCTGATTCCCCCATCATATTCCGCCACGTAATACCTTGCATCTTTTTCATATGACAGAAGATTTCCGTCCGGGTCCCTTTCCGGTTTTAAAATTTCGTAATCCGGGATTCCTCCAGCAGGGTCATGCCCCTCCCTGATCTCAAGAATAGTTTCTTCTCCGTAATACTCATCTTCAAAAAATATTTCACTGAATCCATCCGGATTTGTATAGGGGCCGTGGACATCGAAATAATGCATGAACAGGAAAAAATCTTTTTCGCAATTTCTATCCAGCCATTCAAACGCCCTCTGGTTCGTCTCCTCTCCTTTTCTGAAAAGCTCTTCGCTCCTGTTGATCTCACTCGTAGTGCATTCGTCATTATAAAATTTAAACCCGGTACTGAAACCCATTTCTTTCCTTAATGGCAAAGCAGATACAAATGCCGCTGTCTCATATCCCTCTGACGCTAAAATCTCCTGAAGCATTATCTCGCTGTCGGGTTTGTAAAATAATTTATCGCTGTTTGCAAAGCCGAAGGTGTGTTTGCCTGGATATTTTCCTGTAAACATGGATGCGTGAGAAGGAACGGTATATGAGCAGGCAGAGAAGGCCTGCTGGAAAACTACGCATTCCCGGCTCCACCTGTCAATAAAAGGGCCCGTGTTTCTTTTATATCCATAGCAGCCCAGGTGGTCAGCCCTTAACGTGTCTATCGAAATAAAGATTATCTTCTCCGGTTTTTTCATCACAAATATCCAAGGCTCCTTAGATTTGCTTTAATCTCTTCCATGTCCTCAGACACAGCTTCGTTTTTGTCCTCCGGTAATGCTGTGCAGGGAATGCAGTCAAGTGACCGGTAGCCCTTCCGATACAGTGAACAAAGAGGGACATGAAGCTCTTCGATATAATCGCTGACATCCTTTTCTTCAAAATGCAGCATGGGATGAATGCTTGCACGCTGAGAGTCAGACCATTTCAGTAAATATGCTCCCTCATTACCATCATCTCTCACGCTGGTTATAAGGACGTCAAGTCCAAGACTTTTAACAGCCGTTTCTAAAGGCTCTGTCTTTAACCGCTGACAACAGATATCCCTGTCCTCTCCTGCAACCAGACACCTTGCCACAATCTCATTGCTGAAAGAATATAAATCCAGATGCCACAGCTTCCTCATCTTTTCTGTAAATGCAGTGACCTCCGGGAACTCCACGGTTGTGCCAATCTTTATGACCCTGAAGGGAACCCTTCCACCGCATACGTCCCTTATCAAATGCAAAAGCATTGTGGAATCCTTGTCTCCCGAAAAGATAACTCCAATCTTTTGGTGATCAAATTTCCCGGTGACTTCTGAAATCACTTTCTTTGATTTACTGACTTTTTCCAAAAGACCTTCCAAAACTTCATCTCCCTTATCAGGCGTTGCCTTTCTCTATTTCCTTCCAGGCGTCTCTCAATATCACGATCACCCTCTCAGCTCCTTCAATCGCAGCAATGTCTCTCTGCTGTTCCGCTCTGAGAAGGCTGTTGAGCACGTAATCATAAAGTCTTTTCAGGTTCAGCGCTATCTCGCCGCCGTCCATGTTCAATGAACTCGCAAGCTCCCTTATGATCGCCGAGGCTTTTTTGATATGCCGTTCGGCTCCGTATGAATCACCCTGATTTAATTTCACGGTCGCAGCCTGTAAAAATTTCAACGCGCCGTCATAAAGCAGCGAAACCGTTTTGATTTTTTCATCCTCGCTGATAGTCCCCTGTTTGGCGGAAATTGTTTGCTCCATGCGTATCTCCTTTTCTCAAATTATTTTCAATATAAATAACAAACGCATATAAACATACAGGCAAGTGATTGCAAGTACTTTGCCAGGATTTTCTTGAGAATGATTTTTAAACGCAGAGAACAAGTTAACTAATTAAAAATACGGGGATAAATAAAAACATGATAGCGAATTACGAGGGATTTAACTGGCGAGGAAAATTTGTTCTTGACGAGATGTCGTCAAGAAAGTGACATGACTATGCGCTAAACGCCAACCGCAGCCTGCTGCTTCAACTCTTTCATCATTTCCTTCCAACCGTCTTTCAGCGTGCCAATAACTTTCTCAACTTCTTCTATTGCCTTCACGTCATTATTGAGGTTCGCGTAAAGAAGGCGCTGAAGGGAATAAACATAAAGGTTCCTGAGATTCACGGATATCTCTCCGCCCTTTTCCATATCCAGCACATTAGATAGTTCAGTAACGATCAACGTTGCCTTGCTTATGTGAGACCCTTTTGACAGTATGTCGCCTCTTTCGATTTTCTGTTTAGCGATCTTTAAATGATTTAATACGCTTTCGTAAAGCATAAAAATTATCTGCACCCTGTCTGTAGTCGCAAGAACAGTCTTTTTGTAACCGTTTAAGTCCATCAATCAGCCTCCTAAGCTTGTGTCGAGAAGTTGGTCAAGTAACTGCCGACAGTATTGTAACTGCTGACGAGCGATTCCAGGGCCGTAAATTTACGGACCAGGTCGCTCTCTGTTTTGTCCAGCCTGTATTGCATATTGCGGATTGTGTCATCTATGTCTTTAATCACATTCTGCAGTCCCTTTTCTCTCAATGTTATGGAACCGTCAACAGAACTTGTAATGTTGTTGATATATTCATACATCTTGTTTGCGACGCCGTTTGTCGGATCAGTGAAAAGAGTTGCAACATCCTCTAAATCAGAGGCAAGTTTTGTATCAAGGGTGCTGCTGTTTACGTCAAGCTTTCCCGTTTTGCTGTTTGTGGTTATTCCCAACTGGGCGAGTATGGTCATATCATCAGGCTGTCCCGATACAGTGCCTGAAATATAACTTCTTAAACTGTCCCGGATGCTTCTTGCTGTGGCTTCTCCGAAAAAAACGCCGCTTACTTTTGTGGTCGAATTATAGTCGGAATTAGCAGAGATTACATCAACAGCGTCATTGTAAGCGCTTACAAAACTGCTTATCTGTGCTTTTATGGCAGTCCTGTCCGCTGTCACGGTTATTGTGCTTGATGCATTAAGACCTTTTTTTAAATTTATTGTCACGCCCTCTATAACATCGGCAATAGAATTCGAGCTCCTCTTTATCTGGAGCCCGTCTACGGTAAAATCTGCGTCGGCAGCCGTCTTCGTCTGCGTAAAAGCAGCCGACGTGAAATTCGTGGTGCTGCCAGTGCCGTCCAGGGTGGTCCCTGCGTCAACTGTTATGCTTTTTGCAGCGCCCTTATCATCTCCTGTAATTATCAGACGGTACGGAGTGGCACCGACACCGTCATTAACTATTGTCGCCGTTACGCCCGGATTGCCGGTATCATCATTGATAAGGTTCTTGAGACCGTCAAGAGTGGTGCCGTTCGCAACAGTAATAGAGCGCTGGGTCCCGCCATAAGTGTATTGGAACACCTTGTCGCTTCCGCTGCTATTGATTACAGTAGACGACAACGCTACTCCACTGTGCACTTCCTTTTCCTCAGAAGCAAGGCTTGCTACTGAGACGGAATATGTTCCTGCTGATGCGGAACTGGTTACCGTAGCCTCTAACACGGTGGAGTCACTGACTGATACGGCTTTAGAATAAAAATTAGAGGATGTCCTTAGTTTATCAACAGCGCTTTTCAGGCTTGAAAGCTTCGAAGAAAGGTCGCTGTACTTGGTTATCTTATCACTATAAGTTGATTTCTTGCTTTCCAATAATTTAATGGGCTGGCTCTGGGCGTCAATGAGTTTGGAAATCAAATCATTATAGTCCACGCCCGTGCTTAGTCCGCCCACGGTAAATGTCGACATAACTATCCCTCCTTGTTTATCAGGAGACCTTTTAAATCTCTTGCATGCTTTGAAAGCGCTATAAGCTCTTCCGAAGGTATCTGGCGAATGACCTCACCGGTCTCGCTGTCTACAACCTTTACCACCATGGTATTCAGATCTTTTTCCACTTCAAGTTTTATCTTCCGGTTGAAAAACTTTGCAATGCTGACTACATTATCTATCGCTTCTTTTATTTCTCTGTTATAGGTCTGTTCAGCATCGTGAGTTTCAGTTTTCTTTTTGCTTTTATCTAAATTCCCGCTGTGCTGAATTTCCTTTGATGGGATGCTTTCCAAATTTTCTGTTTTTACAATTCCATCAATCATGCTACACACTCCCCCACCTATTTTCACGGATAGGGTAAGACTACCCTACCCGTGAAAATTCATCCCTTACTGCATTAACTGTAAAGCGTACTGCGGAATTACGTTTGCCTGTGAAAGGACCGCAACTCCGGCCTGTAATATTATCTGGCTTCTTGTGAGATTGGCAGTCTCGACAGCGAAATCCGCGTCAGCAATTCTTGAATTAGCTGCCGACAGGTTTTCAGAAGCAATTGAAAGGTTTGCTATCGTATTGCCGAGTCTGTTCTGAACACCGCCAAGATTGCCTCTTCTTGTAGAAACAGTTGCTATCGCACTGTCTACGAGAGTCAGCATGGATTGCGCGTTCGCTGCAGTTTCAATGCTCGACTGGGCAGTACTGAGCCCGAGGGCCGATGAATCGATATCACCGAAGGTGCCCCCGGTGACGGTTATTCTGTCATTTGCGGTATTGTTAATGCCAACCTGTAATGATACTCCGTTTGCACTTAATGTGCCGTCCAGCAGTTTAAGTCCGTTGAATTCTGTTGTATCTGAAATCCTCGTGATTTCAGCCTTCAGATCCTGAAACTCGTTGTTTAGAGCAGTCCTGTCAGAAGTTGCCAATGTGCCGGTAGCTGCCTGTTGCGAAAGCTCTCTCATCCTCGTAAGGATGTTGTGAATTTCATTCATTCCGCCTTCTGCGGTCTGCACAACGGAAATACCGTCCTGGGCATTTCTTACAGCTTGGTTAAGACTGCGGATATGAGCAGTCAATTTCATTGAAATCGCGAGCCCTGCTGCATCATCCTTTGCGGAATTTACTCTTAAACCTGATGACAATCTCTCAACTGATGTTCCGAGGCTGCCCTGTGCACGCCCTAAGTTTCTCTGTGCATTTAATGAAAATAAGTTAGTGTTGACTATTAAACCCATCTTTTCCTCCTTGATTTTTCAGTCATCAGTCTTTGGGACTTCTGACTTTTGGTTTCCTTACCAAATTAATACGGGCAAACGCCCGCTCTTACAACTTTCAAGGGTTAGGTCTTTTTATTTTTCACCTCCTTCTTGACCGTCGCCTTTCTTTAGATTTCTTATCGGATGTTTTTTGAAAAACTTTAGCCCCGACTGTAAATATTTTTGTCAGTTTTAATAATCTATTACGGAAAGGAATAAAACAACCCTTTTATTAGGGTCTGTTTATAAACTTGGCAATTTGTCATTCCCGCAAGCTAAGCGCGTCGGGAATCCTTCTTGGAGAAAGATTCTGGACACGCCGGAATGACAGAAATAGACGCTTTATAAACAGGCCCTATTTAATCGAAGATAACTTCCGGAGGGCAATGCGTAAAAGTAGATGGCACTGGTACAGGCTGGGAGAAATCAGCCGCCTTTACGGCTAAACTTATCAGGGCTATCGAGAATGATTTGTACGCCCCTCATATTACTAACATTAACAATCAACGGCCCCTGGAAGTTGGCTATAACATCCTCTCCGCTGACTCTCATAATTACAAGCACAACAAGGTCGTCATCATTTTCAAGTTCGATATATTCTCTTACTGTCTTGTCTAAATTTATTTGGAATTCAGCGGCAACAAACTCAGGTGAGGCAACTATGAAAGCCATGTCGGGATCGTCAAGAGACTGAAGCCATTTAAGCGGGGTGTCCTTGTGATCAATAAGAATAAATTTTTTCAAATCAGGGAGACCGACAATGCCCTCAGGAAAAGTTATGATCTTTTCTTCTCTTACCTCTAAATCTCCAAACCTTGCTGTGCCGAATTTAATCATTTTGACCTCAATACTTTATTGATCTTTTGAAATTCATCCATGGAATGGCTTGATGACAGCAGATTTTCCTGCTTGATTTTTTCGTATAGCTCTTTTCGGTATATTCTAAGCTTGGCTGGAGCATTGATCCCAAGCCTGACGGAATTACCTTTTATTTCGACTATCGTGAGGGTAATATCATCGCCGATGTTTATCGATTCACCTGACTTCCTTGTCAATACCAGCATCCTGCCTCCTTGCAGCTGTCAGCTAACAGCTAATTTAAAAAATCCAGCAACGACTGTGATATTACTTTTGCGCCTGAAGCCCTGAGTGATTCAAGGGCGACCTGTATCTTTGTTATCTCAGTTACTGTTTCCGCAATATCGGTATCCTGTGTGTTTGATAGCAGGGTGTTATAGGTTAAATTTCTATCATCCAAACTGCTCTGCAGGTCTTCAAGACGCTTCATTTTTGCGCCTACGTCTGCACGCACTTGGGTAATTTGATCAATTGCGTTCTCTAATGCCGAAAGCGCTTGCCTTATTCCGGGCGGGTCGAGTGGGTTGAGTGGGTCTTGATCCATCTTATCATTTTCAAGTGCATAAGTGAGGTCATCAAGTATTTCCATGAATGTGGTCCCGTTGACACTGAACGCCTCATTGCCAAGAACATTCATCGCCATTGTGGAATCCCTGTCAATCAGCACATTCATTGCGTTTGTATCACCCTGATAGTTAAAATCAACATCAAACGGCTTTGTATCTGTTTTATAGCCGGAAAATATGTATCTGCCTCCTGAAGTGGTCTGTGACAACCTCATTACTTCATCTCTAATATTTGCGACTGCTGGTGCAATGGCGGCCCTGTTTTCAGCAGTCAGCGATCCGTTGGCTCCCTGCGTAGCAAGTTCTTTTGCGGAAGATATCTGGAGATAGACCGAATTCATGATCGTATCCGTCAGGCTCAACTGGCTGTCAGCCTCATCAATGTTTTTCTTATATTGGTCAAACTCGTTTATTGTTACCTTATAATCCATTGCCTTCATCATGCCGAAGGCATCGTCAGAAGGTTTATTTATCTTCTTGCCCGAAGATAACCTGTCGGAATAAATTGACATGTCCCTCAGCCTTTCCTGTAAGGACCTTGTCATCTGATTGAATATTGCAAAAGATGTAATTCTCATATGTTAATTATCGTATCCAGCAATTCATCCGTCATTTTCAGTATACGCGCCCCTGCTTCATACATGTGCTGATACTTCACAAGACTGGCGGCTTCTTCATCCATGGAAACGCCTGAGACTTCTTCCCTTTTCTTTTGCAGCTCAAAGAGTAAATTATTATCATACGTAAGGCTGTCTGACGCGGCCTGGCTCATGACGCCTACATTTGAAACAATGCCCCTGTAATAGGTTTCAAAGGTAGCTCCGCTGAGGTCCGAAATGCCGGTTTGAGACAACTGGAACATAGCGAGCGCATTCGTGTTGTCGCCGGGCAGGGTTTGATCGGAAGACGCTGCCGCAATCTTGTTAGTATCCGAGATTGCCACATTAAAGTTTTCAATTATTCCTGAGAGGGGGCTTATCAAAAAGCTGTCGCCTGCTGAGGGAGCGCCATCGACAACCGCCTGAATTCCGTCGAAAGAAATAGGGCTTCCGGCAGTATATGCTCCTGATGTTACAAGCGCCCCTGTTTGATTGTTATACACCTCATAGTTTGACGCATCAATAAAATTTATATTGTATTCATCAAGGGTGAGGGCTGAGGGATCGGCAACGGTCGCTGAAGATATATACCCCCCTGAGGAATAATCGCGTGTGTATATCTGCAAGGCGTCAAAAAAGTCATTGCCGGTAGAACTGTCAAGGCCGTAGCCCGCGCGGTGCTGGATGTTTATTTCTTTACTGATTGACGCTACCAGCTTTCTAAGGTCATACAAGGTATTTGATTTGATATCATCTCTGACGTCAATGTATCCTCCGAGCTGCCCTTTCTTGAATACGGATGTTATATCTTCCCCGTTAAAAGTTACGCTCTTGTTCCCGTCAATATCCTCGGATGTAGAAAGTTCATACGCCTTCAAAGGGGTTACAAGACTCTTGCCTCCTACCATGACCGTTACGTATTTATTATTGTCTTCATACCATGAATAATCTATCAATTCGCCAAGGTCAGAAAGCAGCTTGTCCCTCTGATCTCTCAGGTAACTTCCCTGCTCGCTGGTCATCCCGCCTTCTACCTGAGCGATCTTTTCATTCAACTGCGCAATCTTCGACGTAAGGGTATTTACACGATCAACAACATTCCCGATTTCGTCGTTTACGTTTTGCAATGTATCCAGGACGTCTCTTTCTATCTGCTTTGCATTCTGTACAAGGGCCTTTCCCTGCTGAAGCAATACCGTCCTTTGCGCCTGTGCCTCAGGGGTTGTTGTAAGTCCCTGCCAGGCATTAAAATAATTCTGGAGTGCATTAGACAATCCCAAGCCCTTTGCCTCATTAAATATCTGTTCAACATGACTCAATCCCTGATCAAGGGAGTACGATCTTCCGTAACTCTGGTTCTGACCGATAAGCTGAAGGTGAATGAACTTATCATAGTGCCTTCTTACCCCCGAGGTGCTCACCCCGGTGCCGATATAATCGCCTCTGTACTGAACGGCGTTGGACACCTCAAGCACAGCCTCCTGACGGCTGTAACCGGGCGTGTTAACATTGGCTATATTGTTACTGACTACGTTAAGGGCGGTCTGACTCGCAAAGATTGTGGATTTGCCTATATCAAAAAGTCCTAATAGGGACATCTATGTCTCCTTTGATAAGAGGACGCCTGTAGTTTGTGATATATGATTGGCTGTAAATGAATTAAAAAAACTGGCGGTCGTCTTGATGTATTTAAGCGAACGGTTTATCAGGATACTGTTAAACCGGTTCATCTCTTCTATGCTTTGAAGGAGAGACAGCATCTGTGAGCGCAATACTGAAAATGTGCTCTCCCCTGTATGCCTTGCCATCTCTTCAAGGTTCATGCTGCCTGTAAGGCCGCTATCCTGGGAATATTTTTTTATCAGCCTTACGCGTTCTTCCTCAAGGAGCCTCAACCTCATTACAACCGTGTCTTTCTCCTTTGAGATCTCCTCGATCTTATCAGGATTAATATCTACAAGACACACCCTCTCCTTTTTAAGGAGTTCGAGAAGTGTCTTATAGGTATTAACCTGCTCCCTCAATATACTTACAATCGCTTTGTCAGGTGTCATATCTCTTCCAGCATCTTCTGTGCTATCTTCCGTGCGTCAACGTTGTATGTTCCCGTGTCAAGTGCCTGCTTGAGAGCATCAACTTTTTTAGTCCTTACGTCAGGCAGTTGATCAATTGCAGCCTTAAGATCACTTATCTCCTTTGACCTTCCCGAAAGACTTATTTTATCTTTTTCGGCGTCAGATTTTTCAACATCCTGTTTCTTCTCAGCGCTCAGGTTCCCGGCAGACTCCTGGATCTTAAACAAGTCCTTGTTATCAATCGGGTTATTTCCGTCTATTCTCATCTTCTACCCCCTTTTTTAATACTTCATCCGATATGTGTAAATATTTTTTACACCATTTGACTCTCTTATCGGCACATTCAAGGAAATCTTTAGCTGCATTTTCACTTCTTTATTCCCTCCATTGCTTTCGCTGTATCCGGCATTCTCTCAAGCCATTTCATAATTGCATCCTGAATGCCGAATCCTTTATTAGCTAAGGCCTTTGACACTTCCATATCAAAAAGGCTCATGTATGTATCATTGCCGAGTGAATTATTTTCCTCGGCGGAGATGCCTTTTGTTGTCTCTCTCATCTCCTTGAGCAGTTGATACACAAAGAGGGATTCCATCTCCTTTGCAACTTTTTTTATATCGGCCTTCTTGTCTTTATGTTCGGTGCTCAGATTATTAAGATTAATCTGTTCAAGGCTCAGTCCGTCCAACTCATTCTCCTTAATGACTTATTCACTCACTTATATTATCTCAAGTTCAGCCTTTAATGCCCCTGAAGCCTTTAAGGCCTGAAGTATGGATATCAGGTCGCGGGGCGTAACTCCGAGCACATTTAATGCCCTTACTATTTCGCCTAAAGTAACACCCGATACTTCAATAAGCGACCCCTTTTGTTCTTTGACTGCAATATCCGTCCTCGGCACCGCAACAGTCGCTGCCTGCTCAGGAGCAAAAGGCAGAGGCTGGGAAACCTGCGGTGTTTCTTTAATTTCAATTGTAAGCGATCCGTGCGCGATGGCAACAGGCGATATCTTCACATTATCGCCCATTACAATGGTCCCGGTTCTCTCATTAATTACAACTTTTGCAGGTATATCGATTTTCACATCCAGTGTTTCAACTTTTGTAATCAATCCTACAACGTTGTTTTTAAAGTCCGTCGGTACAGACAATTTTATTGCCGACGAATCCACAGTAAAAGCGTAATTACCGTTCAGGACATTATTTATCTCTTTTGAGACCGTATCCGCAGTAGTAAAATCCGCCTTGTGGAGAAACAGCCTGATATTATTCCCGTCTCCGAGTTTAAACGGCGGCTCCTTTTCAATGATCACCCCCTCGGGGATTTTCCCCGCTGTAGGGTGGTTCTTCTGGGCTGTCGCGCCTTCGCCTGACGCAGCAAATCCACCTATGGAAACAGGTCCCTGTGCAAGTGCGTATACCTTGCCGTCAGGTCCCTTCAGAGGGGCCAGAAGCAGCGTGCCGCCCTGGATACTCTTTGCATCGCCGATGGTTGAAACAAGCGCGTCAACCTTTATCCCGGGTTTTGCAAAAGGCGGAAGCGTCGCGGTAATCACAACTGCCGCTATATTTTTTGACTGAAGGTCCCGTGCGTTAATTGAAAGTCCCATACGGTTGAGCATATTCACAATGCCCTGCGCCGCTGTCAGCCCTTTATCGCCGGACCCGTCAAGGCCGATAATAATACCGTAACCTATCAGTTGGTTGTCCCTGACTCCTTCAAAGCTTGCAATATCTTTGATGCGATCAGCACTTACTAAAGTAGGAAGTAGGAAGTAGGAGGTAAGAAGTAATAAACTAATTAGTGCTACTTTCAAAACTTCCTCTTTCAAATTTCCGACTTTTACCTCACATCTTATATGTTCTGAGTTCTCACTTCTCACTTCTCACTTCTCACTTTCTTTAGAACGGCCATACACCATCAAGTATTCTTACAAACCATCCGGGGCTTTGCTTTTCCTGCAAGACGCCGTCGCCTACGTAGTAAATTTGCGCGTCGGCCACTTTGGTGCTTGAGACCGTGTTGGCCGAATCAATATCGTCCGGCCTTACCGCGCCGGTAAGGACCAAAATCTGTTTCTCATTATTAATGGTCAGTTCTTTTCTTGCTTCCAACATTAGGTTCCCGTTGGGCATTACTTCAACAACTTTTGCGGTTATTGTCGCTACAAGTTTCCCCTCTCTGTTTGTGTCCCCTTTACCCTTGAAATCAGATTTAGATGTGCTCTTGACCTCAGGCTGAAAAACATTACCATCTTTAAAGAGGTTTTTCAGCAGGAAGGCATTCTGAAGGTTAAAATCATTGTTCATTCCGAATAGGTTCTCAAGCTTGAAATCCATGGTCGAATCACGGCTTGTTTGCGTATCCGCTGTTCCTGAGCCGGTGAGGGTTTCCACAATGTTTATTGTCACCAGGTCATTTAATCTCCTGGCCTTTGTATCTTCAAAAATATTTTCAGAATCGCTCCAGAGGGAATTGGCAGACCTCCTGACCATTTCGTCTTCAGCCGGATGAACATATTTCGGAGGAGGAGGAGGCAGCATCGACATCGGCGTGGCGCAGCCGAGCAGAACACAGAACACAGAACACAGAGCACAGACAAAGAAAGTCTGTCTTATTGCTTTTGTCTTATTGCTTCTGTCATCTGACTTCTCAGAGTTCCACTCTAACCGTATTCTCATTGATTAACACTCCTCTCACCTCTTTTCTAGAGGACACATTTATTGCTCTGACCTGCATCCCTACATATCCCTTTTCTTTTGTTTCACCGACTGCAGTAATATTTATGCCTTGTGAATTTATTAAGAGCGCCACACGGCTACCCTTTTTTACTACCTGCTCTTTCTCAATCATTCTTTCGGTGATCAATGCGTTTGCAACAGTGGAAACTTTAAGCGGCTTTCCAATGATCGTTTCAGACTCCCTGACAGCTCCTTGGGGCATTTTATTGATTTCCACCTCTGATTGATAAATATCATCCTCATTCAGGACATATCCCTTCCTGAAAGGCCTTTTGCTTTTGATGACCTTCTCAAAGGCCCTGACATCAGCCCTCACAGTAACTTTCTGCCCGTCGTTAAAAATATATGAGAATATGCCATTACCGAGAGGGCCCTTTTCAACAACAATCATATCGGGTGTTCTATCAGGCACGCTGCCGGTAACCTGGATATTTCTCACTTCGATCGTCTCCCATGGATAGTTGTCTCTCAGAAATGTTTTTAGAGTATCTTCAGGACTCCAGGAAAAAGCAAAGACAACAGAAGACAGAACACAGAAGACAGAACACAGAAGACAGGCAAAAACAGTCTGGCTTCTGGCTTCTGGCTTCTGGCTTCTATTTATTCCGTATCCCTCTGTCTTCATATTACCTCTTTATATTGTTCGCGATTGCGAGCATGTCATCCGACGACTGCACTACTTTGGAATTCAGTTCATATGCCCTTTGACTGACAATCATATTCACCATTTCCTCAACTATGTTCACGTTGCTCATCTCAAGAAAGCCCTGATTAATGGATCCAAGCCCGTCTGCGCCTGGATTCCCTGATGTGGCTTCGCCTGAAGAGCCTGTTTCAAGAAAAAGGTTTTTACCTATCGCTTCAAGACCACCCGGATTAATAAACTGCGACAACTCTATCTGTCCTACCTGCGTAGGCGTGGAGCTTCCGGCCTGCAACGCCGAGACGGTCCCGTCCTGGGTTATCGTAATCTGAAGTGTGTTGGCTGGAATTGTAATAGCCGGCTCCAGCGGGTATCCGTCTGAGTTTACCATCTTACCTTCGCTGTCGAGCTTAAAGGAACCCGAACGCGAGTATGCAACTTCACCATCAGGCTTTAAAATCTTAAAAAATCCCTGCCCCTCGATTACAAGGTCAAGATTGTTTCCGGTAGAGACAAAATCTCCCTGCTGAAACATCTTCTGCACCGCGGCAGGCTTGACCCCGAGACCTACCTGTATCCCTACCGGAAGCTCTACGCCTTCGGCAGACGACGCGCCGGGGGTTTTCAGTCCCTGGTACAGCAGTTCCTGAAAGTCAGCCCTGCTCTTTTTAAATCCGGTTGTATTTACGTTTGCGAGGTTGTTGGATATAACGTCTATATTGAGCCTCTGCGCCTCCATCCCTGTCGCCGCTATGAACAATGACCTTTGCATTTTTTATCCTCCCAACTTCTGGCTCTTTTATAAGACGAGTCACAGACTCGTCTCTACTCTTTACTCTTATCTACCCATCTCATTTGTAACTTTTGACGTCGCATCATCAAATGACTGGATCATCTTCTGATAAGCCTCAAACTCCCTGACAGCGGTTATCATCTGCACCATCTCTTTAACCGCGTCGACATTAGATGACTCAAGAAAGCCCTGGCTGACTGATGATTTAACTTCTTCGCCGGGAGTGTCCGTTACAAATACCCCGCCGTTTAATTTTTCAAGTGTGGACTTGTCAGAGAAATCAACGATCTTCAGTTTTCCGACTGATATGTCATCAACAAATACTTCGCCGGATGTGCTGATATTGATCTCCTTTCCCTGCACTGATATCGGGCCCCCGCTGCCGACAACTTTTGTTCCATCCTGAGTTGCGAGATAACCCTCGCTGTCAATCCTGAAATTACCGTTCCTCGTGTACTTATTATCTTCAAGCGAAAAAAAGCCTTCACCGTTGACGGCCAAGTCAAGCGGATTGCCGGTACTCATAATTCCTCCGCTTGAAAAGTCATTTTCAACCTTTCCGAGCTCGGCCATTGTCCTTCCATCGGTGACCAGCGGCGGTTTATTGTCCACCGGGATTAAATAGTCCTTAAATGATATCCGCTCTTTTTTATATCCCGGGGTGCTCGCATTCGCGACATTCTGGGCAAAGAGGTCCATATGTCTCTGCTTTAAAATTGCTCCTGAGAGCGCTATGTACATTCCTTTATACATCTTTTTAAACCACAGAGTACACAGAGAACAAGAAGTTTCTTTTGTTATTTTTCTCTGTGCGCTCTTTTTCATAAAATTTATTTTTCATAGTCTGTCTCTTAATCGCCTCAGTGTTCTCTGTGATTTACTGCAAGCTTGATGCCAGCAATTTTCTCCTTGAGATCAAATCTCACCGTTGAAAAATCAACCACTTATATTTTCCCCCTGAAACCTTACCGTCAAATTTTTGGTTGCCCGGAGGAAATATTTTCCTGATAGAAAATATTTTCCTTCCACCTCGCTGCATGGTTTCTTCACTTTATCGCTCCAGCTCTCATATCCTGATGTCCACCCTTCCCTCTTTTTCCTTCGGGTCTTCCGGCTCCTTTTTCTTTTCTCTTTTCTGGTCCTTGTTCCGGTTTCTGCGTTCAGTCTGTTCGGTTTCCTGCTCTTTCTTTACAACCGGTATACCGTATATGTTTCCCAATCCGTCCACTGCCATTGCATTGTTTCAGAAGGCACAAAGGGACATAGGGGCAAAGAGCAGCTTACCTTCTCTTCTGCTCAGCGCCTCTGTGCCTTTGTGCCTCACTTTCACCTCAGCTCCTGGACTTTTGACTTGAGCTTTACGAGCGCCTGCGTATGGATCTGACATACGCGGGACTCTGTAATGCTCAGGACCCTGCCGATCTCCTGCATAGTAAGCTCTTCATAGTAGTAAAGAGACAATACAAGTTTTTCTTTTTCTGGCAGCGTGTCTATCAGTCCCGCAAGCTTGTCCTGCACGTCCTTTTCCTCAAGCGACTCAAGCGGCGTCTTTGCCGTAGGGTCGGCGATACATTCAGAAAGATTCAGATCACTGTCAGCGTATTTAGTGTTCTTGAAATCTTCCATCCTTATCGGCGAGGCGGAGACCGCGTACTGCAAGATCTTGTAGTATTCATCAAGCGGCATCTTCAGCGTCTTTGCCACCTCGGTGTCATCAGGCATCCGTCCGTGCTTCTTTTCAAGCCGTTCACGCGCGTGATTGATCTCGTCAATCCTTTTTCTCATGGACCTCGGTATCCAGGCCGTGGCCCTGAGCTCATCTATCATCGCGCCTTTTATGCGCAGCTCCGCGTATGTTTTGAGTTTGACCTTACCCGGTTCAAATCTCTCAAGCGCGTCCATCAAACCCATAAGGCCTACGCTTATCAGATCATCGATAGTCACGTGGGGCGGAAGCTTCCATGAAAGCCTGTACGCGGTATACTTGATATAAGGCAGAAATTCCTTGATTATCTTTTCTTTCTGTTCTTCTTTTATCTCTGTCTTGTATTTTAGCATTTGGCCCTCAGCAGACCTCCGAGAAAAAACTGGAGTGTCCCTTTAACGTTATTGTTGTTTTCACTGGAAATTTTATCTGCAATCTGCATCATGCTCTTTGCAGCCCCGCTGTTGGGATATAGTTCAAGAAAAGCCTTTTGCTGCCGCACTGCTTTCTGCAGCAAATTGTCATAAGGCATAAACCCGAGGTAATCAAGAGATATGCTGAGGAACTTTTCCGCAGCGGTTGCAAGCCTCCAGAACACCGCAGCGGTTGCAAGCCTCCAGAACACATCGGTTGCCTCTTTAGCGTCCTTCACGTTATTGACAAGGACCTTAAAATTCTTTTCCTGGTATTTGGTAAATAAGACTTTTATAAGTGCGTACGCATCGGTCATCGCGGTCGGCTCTGCTGATGTCACTATGACTATCTCCTGCGCCGCCATGCAAAAAAACGCAACGTTAGTGGATATACCGGAGGAGGTATCTATCAACAGATAATCCACGTCGCCGTCATACGCCTCGAACTCTTCTATAAGCCTGAGCCTCTGAAATTCATCAAGCTCCGTAAGCTCCTGGATGCCGGAGCTGGCCGGCAGCACCTTGATGCCCATCGGCCCTTCAACGATAAGGTCTTTCAATTTCTTTTCCCCGGAAAACAAGTGCTTGATGTTATATTTCGTTGCGAGGTTAAGTATGACGTCTATATTGCTGAGCCCGAGGTCCGCGTCAAATACAAGCACCTTTTTATTGAGTCTGCTTAACCCTATTGCAAGGTTTGCGGTGATATTCGTCTTTCCGACTCCGCCCTTGCCGCTTGCCACCGCTATTGTCCTGATTGTCTTTCCTTCAGCGATATTCATTGTTATGCGCTCCCTGTTCTTAATATGAGATTGGTCAATTTTTTATTGTCAACAAATTCTATATTGCCCGGCACCCTCTGGCCTGTTGTTATATACGCGACAGGTTTCTTGTAAATGCGGCAGAGGTTGTATATCGGTCCTAATTTCACTGCCTCGTCTGTCTTTGTGAAGGCAATGTAATCTATGGGAAGCGCGCCGTAGTGTTTATGAGTTTCCATGAGGAAATCGTTGTCGCTGGACGCGCTCAGCAAGAGCTGAGTTTCAACCGGCAGTCCCATTTTATAAACTTCCTTCAGGCTCCTGATATATTCATTGTCCCTGGGGTTCTGGCCCGTGGTGTCTATTAAAATTACGTCCCTGTCCGAAAGCTTCCTTATGCCTTTCTTTAATTCCTCCGTGCCTGAAACAACCTCAAGGGGGATCCCTATCATCTTTGCATAAATCCTTATCTGTTCTATCGCCCCTATCTTGAAAGTGTCGATCCCGATGATCCCGACCTTTCTTCCCTCTTTAATGGCCTTTGAAGCGAGCTTGGCAATTGTCGTTGTCTTGCCGACACCGGTAGGGCCAATGAGCATCAGCATCCTTCTGCTGAATTGACATGACATGTCCCAAACCTTTCTGGAAAAAAGCCTCGCCGAGTTCATATCGTCGGTCATGATCGTTTCGAGCTCCTCAATGGTGTTAGTCCTTTCAATAATACTGAGGGCAAATTCATCCTTGATCGATTTCTCGCGCAGGAAGTAAAATATGTTCCTCCTGTTTTCCGGCAGCGTCATTTCAAAACCGCTGTTCCTCATTATCTCTATGCTCTCTCTCAGGCTTCTAAGCTCGTTCTTCAGTTCCATGATGTCGCTGTTATGCACTGAAGGAGACGAAGTTCCGCCATGTTCAGCCTTGCTGAAAAACGGCGCCGGAGAATTGAGTCCGGGCGCTCCGCCTGCGTCAACGTCATAATCCACCGCCGCTGTGATCTCAACAAAAGACCTCGCGCCCTTTCTGTCTTCCGAAGAGAGTATCACGGCGTCTTCGCCAAGCTCTCTCTTTACCTGCGCAAGGGCCTCGCTGAAATTTTTAGCCTGAAACTTTTTAATTTTCATACTTCACCATTCCTCTTATATCAAGATTTGTAGTAGACACGATTTCCGAGCTTGAAAGCACAATTATCGAGGAAGAGATCCTTTCAACTATCCTCCTGAGGTATCTCCTGATATTCGGAGAGCAGAGAATGACCGGCTGTATGCCTTTCATTTTTCCTGAGGTAAGGACTTTTTCAATGCTCCTCACCAGCTTGTTGATCAGGTCGGGTGTTATGCCACCGCTGTCGGTCTGGGACATTATTTTCTCAAAGGTCGGGTCCAGTGTAAAAACCGGGAGCCTGCCTTCTTCATTGAGGTATTGTTTTGTGATCGTCCTTGCAAGCGCCTGGCGCGCGTATTCAGTAAGGCCCTCAGGGTCTTTTACAGTAGGCGCGTAATCAAGCAGTGTATCGAGGATGCTTATGATGTCCTTGATCGGCACCCTCTCCTTCAAAAGGTTCTGAAGCACGCGCTGTACTCCGCCGAGCGTGATATGCGCTGGAATAAGTTCTTCGACAATCTTCGGGTAGGACTTTGAAATATTGTCCAGTATCTTTTGCGCCTCTCCCCTTGTGAGCAGCTCCCATGCGTGTCCTCTTATGAGCTCCGTCACATGCGTGCCGATGACAGTGGCCGTATCAACAACCATATATCCCGACAACTGCGCCTTCTCCACGTCGCCTTCTTCGATCCAGTACGCGGGCAGGCCGAAGGCGGGCTCTTTTGTAGGAATGCCGTCAATCTTCTCGGCCTCTCCGGATGCGACCGCAAGCCAGTTGCCCATCATTACCTCGCCGCGCGCGATTTCCACTCCGCGGATCAGGAAGCTGTACTCGTGGGGCCTTAACTGGAGATTGTCTTTTATGTGGATCGGCGCTACAACAAAACCGATCTCTGTTGCGATCTGCCTTCTCATCGCCTTGATCTTTTTAAGCAAGTCCCCATGCGGCTCATCAACAAGCGGTATGAGCCCGTAACCTATCTCCAGACCGAGCGGGTCAAGCTCCAGATAGGATTCTATCCTGGGCTCATCAGAGGCGGGCTCCGTTGTTATCGTCTTTTCTTCTTCCTCAGCCGGCATCTTAGTCAGCACGTACGCCATTCCGCCTGCGCCTGCGGATATCAGAAAGAAAGGTATATGCGGAAGTCCAGGCACAAGTCCGAGTACCAGTAAGACACCTGCAACCGTAACAAGTGTCTTTGGGTTTACCAATACCTGCTGCGATATGTCTTTTCCAATGTCGCTGTCTTTTCCCGCGCGACTGACAACTATACCGGCGGCGGTTGACGTCAGCAGCGCTGGTATCTGTGATACAAGACCGTCACCGACGGTGAGTATTGTGTAGGTCTTTGCGGCCTCTACTATGGGCATACCTTTTTGCAGGATGCCGATGATCAAACCGCCCACTATATTGATCGCTGTAATAGCCAGCCCTGCCACCGCGTCCCCCCTGACAAATTTGCTCGCGCCGTCCATGGCCCCGTAGAAATCCGCTTCCTGCGCTATTTCCTCCCTGCGTCTTCTCGCTTCTTTGTCATCAATAAGACCGGAATTTAAATCAGCATCAATGGCCATCTGTTTTCCAGGCATGGCGTCTAATGTAAACCTTGCCGCAACCTCCGCGATCCTGCCAGAGCCTTTTGTTATGACCATGAAATTTACGATTACCAGAATAAGGAATATAATTATTCCGACTGCGTAGTTGCCGCCGACAACAAAATTTCCAAAAGATTTTATGACCTGTCCCGCTGAATCTACTCCTTCATTGCCTCTTAGAAGTATAAGTCTCGTTGCCGCGACGTTCAGCGCCAGCCTGTAGAGCGTGGCCATGAGCAGGATTGACGGCAGGACTGAAAAATCAAGAGGCTTCCTGATATAGATCGACGTGATCATTATAGTAATAGACAGTGAAATGGAAATCGAGAGGAACACGTCCAGGAAAAAAGGCGGTACAGGGAGAATCATGACCCCGATAATAGAAACCATCAGTATTGCAACGAATATGTCTTCTCTCTGTCTCATTAATGTCAATAACCGTATCACCTATATCCTCCCCTTCAGCTTGTAAATGTACGCGAGTATCTTCGCTATCGCCACATAGAGTTCTTCAGGCACAAAAGTGTCCAGGTCGAGTTTAAAAAGCGCCCGTGCAAGAGGCTTGTCCTCAACGATCGGAACGCCGTGTTCTGCTGCAATCTCTTTTATCTTCCGGGCTACAACGTCCGCGCCTTTTGCAATAATCTTCGGAGCGGCCATCTTTCCCTCTTCATACATAAGCGCAACAGCCAGATGGGTCGGGTTTGTAATTACAACAGTTGCCTTCGGCACATCCTGCATCATGCGCTTTCTCGCCATGTCCCTCTGAATGCTCCTTATCCTCGCCTTTATCTTCGGGTCGCCTTCCGACTCCTTCATCTCTTCTCTGACTTCCTCTTTCGTCATTCTCAGGGAACGCTCATGCTGCCATTTGTCGAATATAAATCCGACAAAAGCCACTACAGAATAATAAAGGAACGCTATCCCCGCGGCCTGCATAATCATCCTGCCGGATATCTGTACCAGGGGTCCCAGCTCCATTGCCGCAAGGGTCGGAAGGACCTTCATGTCTTTTCTTAAGATGTAATATACGACCCATGCGCCTACTCCAAACTTCAGAATGCTTTTTAATAACTCGGTGATTCCCTGCATTGAAAAAAGCCTTCGTATCCCTGAAAGCGGACTGACTTTCTCAAATTCAAGAGTGAACGGTTTAATTATAAAACCGCCCTGCGCAACGCTTGCCAGCGTGCCTAAAGCCGCGGAGGCCAGCAAAAACGGCATGGCCGCTTTAACGAAAAATACGATTGCGGTCCTGCAAACTTCCATGGGGTCTGTTCCGTACTGCATTCCGAGAAAACTTCCCGTCATGCCGGACAGGCTTTTGAAGAAATATTCACCGCCGAAATAAAATACCATCAATATTCCGCCTGTTGACGCAACCGAGACGAGGTCGCGGCTCCTTGCTATCTGGCCCTTTTCCCTCGCCCTCTGTTGTTTTCGGGGCGTTGCCTGTTCCGTCTTCTCCTGAAAATCTTCCGACATAATTAACTCTTAATTCCTAATCCGCAGATTACACAGATTAACCCAGATTCTTAAAAGAGCTTTTAGCTGATCTGTGAAATCTACGAAATCTGTGGATATTTTTATTAACAATTTTTCATCCTCTCGCTAACAGCACAATACGCATCATCTCGCTCTTTAAGTCGCCGAAATTAATATTGAGGACATATTCAAAAACAGGGATGCCTAACATTATTAAAAGCAGCCCCAGAAAAATATTTAACGGCAGCGCGATAAAAAATATATTCATCTGAGGCGCTACCTTGGACAAAAAGCCTGTCAGCAGATTTGATATGGTCAGGCCCACGACAACAGGCGCCCCGAGTTTCAGGGCAAGTACAAACATCTTGGTCCCCATGGCCAGCACCTGGGGTATTACAGCAGCAAGATTCATCTGTCCTGCCGGCAGCAGCTCAAAGCTTTTTACAAATACAAATATGATCTCGTGATGCGCGTCCGTGACAAGAAAATACAGCATCGCCATAATTCCGAAGATCTCGCCTATGAGCGTGTCCTGTCCGATTTCAGGATTGAAAATGCCTGCAACACTCAGGCCCATTGTCTGGCTGATAATCTGACCGGCAAGATTTATTGCCATGAAAACAAACCTGACCGTCAATCCGAGGGCAAGCGCGATAAGCACCTCTTTGATAATGATCAGGGGAATGGAATCTTCCCTGATCTCAAACTTCACAGCAGGCGCCAGTAGTATCGCGATGAAAAATGCCAGCCCGATCCTGAATTGCCCCGGCAATTCCTTGCCGCCGATAATCGGCAGGAAGCTTACAAAAATGCTGCTCCTGATGAAAATAAAAAGAAAGTTGGTCATATAGCCGGAGAGAAATTGCAGGTTGGCATTATTAAAGCTGTTCATCAATGTAGCAGTTTTCATTTTTTACTTTCTTACTTTTGCTCTTTTGCTCTTTTGCACTGTCACTTTATATACACCGGTATCTGCTGTATCAAATTAGTAGTAAAAGCTATCATCTTGCCCGACATCCACGGCATCAGGAGAAACAGGCATATGAACACCGCTAACATCTTTGGTACGAATGTCAGGGTGAATTCCTGTATCTGAGTTATTGCCTGAAAAAATCCGACAAGCACGCCGACAACCAGACCCACGAGCAGCGGGGGACCGGCAACAAGCAGCATAGTTTTAAATGTCTCTTCAGATATTCCTCTTACAAATTCAGGGCTCATGAAAAACTCCTTATCATTGAACCTACTATCAGGTTCCAACCGTCAACAAGGACAAACAAAAGCAGCTTGAAGGGAAGCGATATCATTACCGGCGGCAGCATCATCATGCCCATGCTCAGAAGGATGCTTGCAATGACCATATCGATTATCAGGAACGGCAGGAACAGCAGAAAGCCTATCTCAAAAGAAGTCTTAAGCTCGCTTATTGCAAAGGCCGGCACGAGAATGCTCATAGACAGCTCTTCGGTCGTCTTTGGCGGCGGGTTTTTTGAAAGGTTCACAAATAACGCTATATCTTTTTGTCTTGTCTGTTTAAGCATGAATTCTTTTATTGGCGGTGTGGCCTGTTCAATGGCCTCGCTGAAATCTATCTCTTCATCTATGTAGGGAGTGAGCGCTTTTTCGGTTACTACGTTGATCGTCGGCGACATGATATAAAATGTTAAGAACAGCGAAAGCCCGATTATGACAGGGTTTGGCGGTATGGTCTGCCCGCCGAACGCGTGGCGCAAAAAAGACAGCACGACCACTATACGGGTAAACGATGTGAACATGATCAGTATCGCGGGCAGGAACGAGAGAAAACTGATAAGAAGGAACACCTGGATCAGCGGATTGTCAACGTCCTTGAAGTCAAAGGCATGTGCCGTAGATGCATTAACGAAGGTGTAGAAGATCAGGAAAGCGGCGGTTGTTACGGCCCTTGCCAAACCTGACTTTTTCACTTCCGACTTTTGACTTTTGACTTCTGCTCTTTTCATTTCTCCTCTGTCCTTACTCTCATCTTAAATTTTTCAAGCTTGCTGTGAAAACCTTCGTTCTGTGTCAGATCAAGTTCGTCTTCCCTGAAAACTTTCAGCAGACTCATCTCGCTTGATGTCACGCCGAGTATCAAAACTTCTTTTCCGACCTTCAATGCCGCAACGCCCTTTTTGGGGCCGAACGGCTGGTAGCCGACAACGCTCATAAGGCCGAACTTGTTCTGTTTTTTCTTCAGCAAAAATCCGGCGCCGGCTATGAGAAGTATTACAAAGAGAAGCGCCGCGACCATCTGAAAATAAGTTCCGGTCATTTCAGCTGGCTCAACCTTTCCGACGGGCTTATTATGTCAGTAAGCCTGACGCCGAACTTTTCATTTACGACAACAACCTCTCCTTTTGCTATAAGCCTGCTGTTTGCCATTATCTCCATCGGCTCTCCAGCGAGTTTTTCCAGCTCAACCACTGATCCCTGTCCAAGCTGCAGAAGCTCTTTTATCAGCATTTTTGTTTTTCCCAGTTGTACTGTAAGCTCAACAGGGATATCAAGCAGGAATTCTATGTCTCTCTCCGACGATTGTCTTTTCTCTTCTTTCAGATCGCTGAATTCATGGTTCTGTACTTCCTGTTCCATAAAAAACTCCTTTCTTATTTCACAATTCCAGTTAATTTTATAGCCTGATTTCCCCTGCTTGCTCCCGGCACTCCCTTGAATTTAGGCGAACCCTCTACCTTCACAAGAAGTTCTTCCGTTATTGATTTGCCGACATTCAGCACAGTTCCGACTTCAAAATCCATTACATCTCCGAATGTGGCGTTTATAGTCCCTATCTCCGCAGTTATATTTACATAAGTCTCCATCAGGGCATCTTTCATTACCTGCGCCCATCTGTGGTCCGTCTCAAACTTATTTCCGTGTATGCCCGAATAAAGTTTCTCTTTTACAGGCTCCACCAATGAATAAGGAATGCAGAAGAACATCTTCCCCGCGAAGTCTTCTATCTCTATCAATACCTCCACCTCGATAACGATTTCAGCGGGGGTAACAATGGTGACAAACTGCGGGTTTATCTCGGAGCTGATGTATTCAGGCTGTATAGGCGCTATACCGTTCCACGCGGCGCCTAAATCCTTCAATGCCAGCTTGACGACCTTTTGTATTACCCTCTGTTCAATCGGGGTAAAGGCCCTTCCTTCTGACTTAATGTGCTTTGCATTGGCGCCTCCGAAGAAAAATTCGATAAAAGCAAAAACAAGAGGCGCCTCCAGTACAAGCAATGAATACCCTTTCAGAGGCTCCATTTTGAAAATATTTATACTGGAAGGGACCGGTATGGTCTTTATAAAGTCGCCGAATTTTATTATCTCAACGTTCTGAATGCTGATGTCTATAAATTTCATGATGAGGGAAGACACCGAACTCCTGAACAATCTGGCAAATCCCTCATTTGCTATCTCAAGACCCGGCATACGGCCCCTGATGATACGCTCCTGACTTGTAAAGTCATAGGGCCTTATACCTCCTATGATCTTGTCCCGCGCTTCATCAGTGTCTATTTCGCCTGACGCAACTCCTTTTAACAGCGCATCAACTTCATCCTGTGAAAGTATCTTGTCCGTCATTGCATTACAAATTCTGTAAAATAAAGGTTCTTGAAAATTTCCTTTTCCATGCCCATTACCTGATTGGCCCTGAAAAGAATCTCGTCCTTAAGTTGAAATTTTCCTTCGGGGCTTGCTATTGAACTTAAGGATTTGCTGCTTACCAGAGTTATTATCGTGTCTCGTAACTGAGGGGTACGGTCTTTTACTGTTTCCTCGAGGGTCTTATCTGACAACTCAAACTGAACAGTCACTTTGAGATACCTACCGTGGTCCGCGAGGTTAAGAACAAAAGGATCAAGCGCAAGTATGGTTGTCTTGGCATGTGACTCATCCTTTTTTTCTGCGGTATGCTCGCCGCTGCCCTTGCTGGCAAGCAGCTTATAACCGGCAAAGCCGCCGGCTCCAAGCACGATGGAAGCGGCAACAATAATTATAAGCAGTTTCTTGTTGCCGCCCTTTTTTCTTGTCACTTTCTCTTCAGGTGTATCAACCTGAATATCGTCTTTCTCTTCTGCCATCTCTGTATCCCTCCGTATTAAACTTTATAAATTTCAATCCTGCTTTTCATTTCAGGCAACTATATACAAATATCATGCCTGTTGTAATGTCTTGATAAATTTAAATTTGAAGACCAAAAGCCATGTCAAAATAATGACCTCTGAGATGCTTTATTGGCTGTCGCTGCTAAAGAAACCCAAACAATCTTCCGATACACATTTGTAATCAAAATCTGTATTTTGGGGAGATAGAGTTTCTTGCAGCAGTCCCGCAACATTTATAAGGAGCGTTGCGGCTCCGGTGAATTTCTGTTTCCCCGATCATACAAATTTATTGGAGGGAAATTTATATGAATCAGGAAATTGATCTTAAAGATCTGGACCTGGCGGCCTTTGAAGAAAAAGTCTATGTCATCGCAGACGAAGTCCTCGTCATCCTCAAGGAATTATCACGTGAAAATCAGAAACAGATAAGCAGCAAACTGATAGCTGAGAAGATGTTCAACAAAGACACCGTAAAATGCGTCCTGGTGAATAACGGCATCGCTTCATCAAATACTGAGATTGACCGTCTGAAGGAAATAGCCAACGTAATTTTAGACAGGTTTACCGAGCTGGTACCCTCTCATATGACAGATAAATTTGATACTCTGAAGAACATGTTTAATAACAACGCTGCAGCCATAAACGCAAAGGACTGGCTCGATTCACCAATCGATATTCTCAGGAAATATATCGGGTCCCTCTCTGACAGAAATAATGAGGTAGAAGAATTTTTGAAACAAACGATGCAATATCTCGCCGCTATTGAACAGCCTCTAACGGGTGAACTGGCTTCACAGCAGCAGAAATTCAGGGATGAGAGGGCCTTTGAAGAAGATTTAACAAGCTATATAAATATGATGCGTCAGGACTGCAATCATCACACTGACATCAATGCCCTCAAGGCGGCTTTTTTGAACAAGATAGAAAACATTAACAAAGGAATCGAGCAAAAAAGGGAACAGGATATACAAAGGCTGAAAGACGCGGAGAAGACTTTAGGGGAAATGTGGGAGCGGATGAATGAAATCAAACACGAAGCTGAGGAAATAAGAAAAAAATCCCAGGAAATGGAATTTGAATCTTACCATGACGCCCTCACAGGCATCTATAACCGCAGGGCTTATGATGAAAAAATTGAGGAAATTCTGGCCCATGTTCAGCGGTACGATATACCGGCAACGCTGATGATCTGCGATATAGACTTTTTCAAGAAAATCAACGACAAGTTCGGACATAAAATCGGGGACCTCGCGCTTAAGAAACTGGCCGACCTCCTGAAAGAAAGATTAAGGAAAAACGATTTCATTGCAAGATACGGCGGGGAGGAGTTTGCAATCATCCTGCCGCACACTGATCTGAACGGCGCAAAAATAGCGGGAGAAAGCGTCAGGTCTTATATTGACAAGTCCGTATTCTCCTACAAAGGGCAAAAAATTCCCTTGACGATAAGCGCAGGTGTCAGTTCCTTCAAAAAAGATGATGACATTACTACGGTATTTGAAAGGGCTGACAAGGCCCTTTACCTTGCCAAAAAGTCTGGAAGGAACCTTGTAAGGACTGATGAAGATGTGCTTGCTGAAGCGACCGCACCCAACTTATTAAAACAAAACCACTGAGGCACTGAGACACAGAGAAAATGTATAATGAAAACATAGTCCTTATTATTTTTATCTTCCTCCGCGCCTCCGTGTCTCTGTGGTTATTTGCATGTTATTTAACCTTTTTACGAATGAATCCCGAATTTCACTCTTCTTACTAAAGAGCCTGTTGCACAAACCCCAAGTCCATAGAGCCATGCTAAAATAGAGGCCATAAAAAACAGAAAAGGAGAAGAGATGGCCTATAACATCAAGACAATCAATCGGCAGCAGATATATCTAATGCCGCCGAGCCTTCAGGAATGGCTGCCGGAGAAAGACATGGCGTGGTTCATAATCGACGTAGTAGAAAGACAATCAATCGGCAGCAGATATATCTAATGCCGCCGAGCCTTCAGGAATGGCTGCCGGAGAAAGACATGGCGTGGTTCATAATCGACGTAGTAGAGCAGATGGATCTGAGTGCATACTATCGAAAGTATCGGGCAGATGGACGAGGACAGGAGGCGTATGATCCGTCGATGATGATAGCGCTAATGGTATACGCCTACAGCAATGGGATACAGTCTTCACGTGCCATAGAGCGGTTATGTGAGCGAGACATAGGGTTCAAGGTAATCGCAGCAGAGGAGAAACCTGACCATACGACCATAGCAAGATTTCGGCAGGACAATGGGAAGGCCGTAGAGGAGTTATTCGTAGAAGCGCTGAAACTGTGTGCAAAGGCCGGGCTGGTAAAAGTAGGATTAGTGGCATTGGATGGGACAAAGATAAAGGCGGATGCGGCGCTTGAATCAAACCGGACCTATGATCATATAGAGAGCGAAGTAAAAAGGATGCTTGCCGAGGCCGAAGCCAAAGACACGGAAGAAGACAAACTTTATGGCAAGGGCAAGCGTGGAGACGAGTTGCCGGAAGAGTTGCAGGATCGCGGGAAAAGATTGGCCCGTTTGAAAGAGTGCAAAGCACGGTTGGAGCAGGAGAGATCTGAAAAAGTTGCCAGACAAAAAGAGAAGATACAAGAGCGGCAGAAACATGAATCAGAGAGGGGGCAGAAGCAGCGAGGCCGTAAACCCCAAGAACCGGAAGCAGTTATCAAGGCTGATGCAAAGGCAAATGTAACTGATCCCGACAGCCGGATAATGAAGACCCGCTCGGGATATGTGCAGGGATACAACGGACAGGCAATGGTAACAGAAGATCAGATAATCATTGCGGCGGAACTTACGACAGAAGAAAACGATGTGAAGCAGCTAATCCCTATGATAGAAAAAGCAGAGGAAAATATTGCCGCATTGGAGTTGCATGACAAACGTATTGGAGTAGTATTAGCTGATGCCGGATATTGCAGCGATACGAACATGGAGAATACAGAGCCGGATGGCCCCGAGTGCATAATAGCGACCAAGAAAGATTGGAAACAACGGCAGGCGCTGAGAGAATCTGGTCCCCCTCGTGGACGCATCCCCGAAAACTTAACTTTACGGGAGCGGATGGAACGTAAGCTTCTAACAAAACGAGGGCGGGCATTGTATAAAAAACGAGGGCAGATTGTTGAGCCGATCTTCGGACAGATAAAAACCTGTCGAGGGATACAGAAATTTATGCGGCGCGGGTTTGAAGCTTGTGCCCATGAGTGGAAACTCATTTGCGCTACGCACAATCTATTGAAGTTATGGCGCAGCGGCAAAATGATGGTTAATGAAAGCTAAGGAGCCCAAGGGGGATCTATTTCCATAATTAATGAGCAGTGAGGGCGACGAGGTGAAATCAAAAAAGTTTTGTCAGGGGAAAATATTCCCCAAATTTGGGAGAGTTGATCATTTGATAAATGTTCGCGCAACAGACTCTATTATCACTTCTGATCTAAAGAAATATTATCATGATGAATTAGAAGAGTATGAAGATATTCTTCCAGGGGAGTCTATTAATGAGGTATTTTCTGAATTTGAAAATCCTTTTCACATAA
>JACQZF010000070.1 GCA_016213945.1 Nitrospirota bacterium
CCAGCCAGCTCTTAAAGTAAACACCCAGGCCAATGGCTGCAAGTCCTGCGACAATCCTTATCGTCCTGTCTGCACTTCCTATATTTGCTTTCATGATTCTTACTCCTTTCAAGTTTAATTATTCTCTGCTTCAACTTTAACAGGTGGGAATCAGATTGTCTGTGACAATGTTACAGAAGCGAAGATTAATTAGAGTCTGTCCATAAATTGCTATTTATTGTTTTTGTCATGCCCGAAGGTTTTAATCGGGCATCCAGAACTTATTGAGATGACTGGATTCCCACTCAACAGACTGCGGGAATGACGGTTTAATGTTCGAGTTTATGGACAGGCATTAATTAATTTACCTGTTCCGCTTTTTTTGATAAGCCGTTGAGGTCGGTGATTGCAATCGTCCCTCTGCCCAGAGAGATGATGCTCTCGGATTCGAAATGCTTCAAAATCCTGCTGACAACTTCCCTTGATGTCCCTAATTCCATCGCAATATCCTGATGGGTGATATTGATTCCGTCTTTATGCGTGTGAGCAAGTTTAAGAAGATACTCCGCGATACGCATGTCCATTCTGCGGAATGTAACTTCCTCTACCGTGGCAAGAATGTCAGAGAGGCGTTTTGATAGAAGATTGAAAATATAGTCCCTCCAGATTTCATAACGGTTAATCCAGTTGCGGAAAATGGTTGCGGGGACCAGCGCCGCTTCTACGTCTTCTTCAATTATCGCGATAGCTGGAAATTGACCATGACTGAAAATGCATGAAGCAGTCAGGATGCAGCTTTCCCCTTTTCCCAGTCGGTAGAGCGTTATCTCCCTGCCGCTCTCCGCAGGCTTATAAACCCTGACAGTACCGGACAGGACCAGGGCCAGTTGTTTGCATTCATCTCCTTCCAGAAAGACAAATTTGCCTTTTGGAATTCGCATAACAATGGCATGTTCTGTGATTTGTTTTTTTATTTCCGCATCAGCACCCCTTAGAAAAGGGAAGGCCCCGGATATTTTTTCCAGTACCGAAGTATTATCATCCATTAAACACGCTCCATAATGAGTAATATACTACAAAGAACTGATGAAAATGCTAAAATAACGGCTGCTGATATTCACCTCGACAAACAAAAAAGGAAGCGCAATTGATGAGCTTAATCCGCTTTTACAGAACACCGGCCCTTTCAGAATCAAAAGAGAAGGCGCTTTTATCTCTTATTCAGCAAAAGATATCTTCTGATATCAGAGAGCTGAAAACCGAAAACTGTTTCTATATAGAAGCGGCGGAGCCTCTGACTTCCGATGAAATGAAAGTCCTCAAGTGGCTCCTGTCTGAAACATTTGAGCAGGAGAATTTCTCCGATAAGAGCTTTTTATCTCATCACTCGTCATCCGTCACTCGTCACTTTCTCTTTGAGACTGGCCCCCGCATGAATTTTACAACCGCCTGGTCTACTAACGCCGTGTCGGTCTGCCGCGCCTGCGGTCTAACAAAGGTCAGGCGGATTGAGCGATCAAGAAGATACCTGTTAAAGATAGAAGATGAGAACAATCCTAACTTCCCAACCTCTCAACTTCCCAACCTCTCAACTTCCGATCTCTCGTCACTCGTCACCCGTCACTCGTCACTCTTTTACGACCGGATGACAGAGTGTCAATATCCGAAACCTTTGGAGACATTTGAGACTGGGGTGAAACCCGAACCTGTTTTTGTCCTGCCTTTAATTGAAGAAGGGCCGGACGTGCTTCGGGAAATTAACAGGAAAATGGGGCTTGGTTTTGATGACTGGGACATTGATTATTACTACAACTTGTTCGTCAAAGATATCGGCAGAAACCCAACCAATGTGGAGTGCTTTGACCTGAGCCAGTCCAACAGTGAACATTCCCGGCACTGGTTTTTCAAAGGCAAGATCGTTATAGATGACGTCGAGATGCCGCTTAATCTTATCGAGCTTGTCAAGCATCCGCTGGACCTGAACCGCAGAAACAGCGTGATTGCATTCAGGGACAATTCAAGCTCGATCAGGGGATATGAGATCCAGACGATAACGCCTGAAAATCCTCTTGCCCCTTCGCGCTTTCAAAAGAAAAGCCTTGCCTATGACATTATTTTTACAGCAGAGACCCACAACTTCCCAAGCGGAGTCGCGCCTTTCCCCGGGGCTGAAACAGGAACGGGCGGAAGGCTCCGTGACGTTGAAGCTACAGGCAAAGGCGGGCTGGTCATTGCGGGTACAGCGGCATATTGCGTCGGCAATCTCCTTATCCCGGGCTATGAGCTGCCGTGGGAAGACAGGTCATTCCCATATCCCGGCAATCTTGCGTCACCGCTTGAGATAGAGATCCAGGCAAGTAACGGGGCCTCTGATTACGGGAACAAATTCGGCGAGCCCGTGATACAGGGATTTACCCGGTCGTTTGGAATGAGGCTGTCAAACGGCGAGCGTTATGAATGGCTCAAGCCGATAATGTTTACCGGCGGCATCGGGCAGATGGATGCCCGGCATATTGAAAAAGACAAACCGCAAAAGGGGATGCTGGTGGTAAAGATCGGAGGCCCGGCGTACAGGATCGGCATCGGCGGAGGCGCCGCCTCAAGCATGATACAGGGAGAAAATATCGCAGAGCTTGATTTCAACGCTGTCCAGCGCGGCGATGCTGAGATGGAGCAGAAGATGAACAGGGTCTTGCGCGCCTGTGTCGAAATGGGAGACGCCAATCCCATTGTAAGCATCCACGATCAGGGCGCGGGAGGGAACTGCAATGTCGTTAAGGAGATCATCTATCCTGCGGGCGCAAAGATCGAGGTGAGAAAAATTCAGCTTGGCGACAACACCCTTTCTGTACTTGAGATATGGGGCGCGGAATATCAGGAACAGAACGCGCTTCTTTTAAAACCGGAGGGTGTCGAGCTGTTTGAAAAAATGTGCGCGAGGGAAAAAGTCCTGCACGCCGTAATCGGTGAGATCACGGGCGACGGATTCATAGTCCTGTATGATGAAAATGACAAAACCACTCCGGTCAATCTCGATCTGGAGAAGATCCTCGGCGACATGCCGCAAAAAACTTTTTATTTAAATCGTATCCCGTTAAGAAATGAACTTCTAAACTTACCTGAAAATACGACATTAAAAGACGCGCTTGACAGGGTGCTGCGTCTGGTGTCGGTAGGCTCAAAGAGGTTCCTTACGAACAAAGTTGACCGCAGCGTTACCGGACTCATTGCGCGTCAGCAGTGCGTCGGGCCTCTTCAGCTTCCATTATCAAATGTCGCTGTAATTGCCCAGAGCCATTTCGGGCTGACCGGGGCGGCGATATCCATAGGAGAACAGCCGGTAAAAACTCTTCTGGACCCCGCTGCAATGGCGCGCATGAGCGTGGGCGAGGCCTTGACGAATATTGTGTGGGCAAAGATAAGCGCTCTTGAAGATATTAAATGCTCCGGCAACTGGATGTGGGCGGCAAAACTGCCGGGCGAGGGGGCAAAGCTCTATGACGCCGCTGTCGCGCTAAGTGATATTTTAGTGAAGCTCGGAATCGCAATTGACGGCGGAAAAGACAGCCTCTCAATGGCAGCCCAAGTGCAAAAACAGAGCACAGAACACAGAACACAGAGTACAGACGAAAATGAACAGACAACCGAGATTGTGAAATCTCCGGGGACGCTTGTCATCTCTGCATACGCAACATGCCCTGATATTGCAAAGGTGATCACGCCTGACATTAAACGGCCGGGTCAGAGCAAACTTATATTCATTGATCTGGGAAAAGGGAAAAACCGCCTTGGCGGAAGCGCGCTGGCCCAGGTTTATAATCAAATCGGAAGCGAGCCCCCTGATGTTAATGATACAAAATTATTATCGCGTGCGTTTAATGCAATACAATCTCTTATTGAAAAAGGATTGGTCCTGTCCGGCCATGACAGAAGCGACGGCGGGTTGATCACAACGCTGCTTGAGATGGCCTTTGCGGGGAACTGCGGCATTGAAATAGAAGTCAGAAGTCAGAAGTCAGAAGTCAGAAGTGAAGAAATAATGGCGATGTTATTTTCCGAGGAACTTGGTTTTATTGTCGAGTACTTGCCGGAAAAGGAAAACGAAATTATCTCCGTTTTTAATAGCCTTGCAGTTCCGCATCAAATTATAGGCAGCACCTTATCTGAAAAGAGAATTGAAATTAAACTTCTCACTTCTCACTTCTCACCTCTCACTGTCCTCGACGAGGACATGAGAACCCTCCGGGGCATCTGGGAAGAAACGAGTTATCAGCTTGAACGCCTTCAGGTCAACCCAGTCTGCGCTGATGAAGAAAAGGAAAATATTTATGACCGGAAGGGGCCGAATTACGTTTTAACCTTTGATCCCGGAAATCCCCCTATATCCCCCTTTTTCAAAGGGGGACTTTCTGATGGAATCCCCCCTTTAGCAAAGGGGCTGGGATCCCGTTGCCGCGAAGCATTGCAACGGGAAGCGGGGGGATTTGAGTCTCCGACGAAACCCAAGATCGCGATCGTCCGTGAAGAGGGAAGCAATAGCGACCGGGAGATGACCTCCGCGTTTTATCAGGCGGGATTTGAGCCGTGGGATGTGACGATGACGGATTTTCTGGAGGGAAGAATTTCTCTTTCTGATTTCAGAGGGGTTGCATTTGTCGGCGGCTTCAGTTATGCGGACGTGCTGGATTCCGCAAAAGGCTGGGCAGGGGCGATCCGTTTTAATAAAAAAATATGGGAAGAGTTTCAGGATTTTTATCACAGAAAAGATACGTTCAGCCTCGGCGTGTGCAACGGCTGCCAGCTCATGGCCCTTCTTGGATGGCTTCCGTGGCAGGAGATTGATGACACAAAACAGCCGAGATTCATCCACAATGTTTCCGGGCGGTTTGAATCCCGTTTTTCAACTGTTAAGATCCTGCCGAGCCCAGCAATCATGCTGAAAGGAATGGAAGGTTCCACTCTCGGAATCTGGGTTGCGCATGGCGAGGGAAGGGCTTACTTCCCGGATGAGGCAATTCTTGAGAGAATAGAAAAAGACGATCTCGCGCCTGTGCGATATGTCGATGATGACAATGAAGTTACCATGAAATATCCGTTTAATCCAAACGGCTCTGCCAATGGAATAGCAAGTCTCTGTTCACCGGATGGAAGACACCTCGCGATCATGCCTCATCCTGAAAGGACTTTTCTTAAATGGAATTGGCCCTGGATGCCTGAGGACTGGAAAGTTGGCGCGTATGGCGATACTTCCCTACAGACGTCGCCGTGGCTGAGGCTGTTTCAGAATGCCAGAGAATGGTGCGGGTGATTGGATTTTTAGGCAGCTGAAAATGTTATACTAATTTACATTTCCGGAAAGAGTATATCAGGAATATCAGTGAACAGCATTAAAAGATTAATTCACAACCACCAATTATTCAACAAACCATACTTGTCACTTTCCGCTGACAAATTCCACGATGAATGCGGGGTGTTCGGTGTTTACGGCCATCGCGAAGCCTCAAACCTTACTTACCTTGGTCTTCATGCCCTTCAGCACAGGGGGCAGGAGAGCGCAGGCATATGTTCTTCAGACGGAAGACAGGTACACATTGAAAAATCCATGGGGCTTGTTACGGATATTTTTTCTGAAAAACGCTTAAAGCGCCTCCCGGGTGAAATAGCCATCGGACATAACCGGTATTCAACTGCCGGATCAAGTTCCCTGAAAAACGTACAGCCGCTCATGGTCAACTTTTCTCTCGGCTCTCTTGCAATCGCGCACAACGGAAATCTCGTTAACGCCCTTGAGTTAAGGACCGCGCTTGAGTCAAAGGGCGCGATCTTTCAATCGTCATCTGACAGCGAGGTGTTTGTACATCTGATTGCAAGCTCAAAGGCAGGCGGTTTGTATGAGCGCATTATAGATGCGGCAAGGATGGTATCAGGCGCCTTCAGCCTGCTCATTATGACCGAAAATGAGCTTATCGCGGTAAGGGACACATACGGGTTCAGGCCGTTGAGCATCGGCAGATACGACGGCGCTTATATTGTCGCATCCGAGACATGCGCCCTGGACCTTATAGGGGCGAAATATGTGAGAGACGTGGAGCCCGGTGAAATGGTCATTATCAATGAAAACGGAATAACTTCCATGAAACCTATGCCTGCCACCAGACAGGCTTCCTGTATTTTTGAGTTCATATATTTTTCAAGGCCTGACAGCAATATTTTCGGCAATATAAATGTAGACGCAGTGAGAAAAGAATTCGGACGCCAGTTGGCGCGGGAATATCCTGTTGAAGCGGACGTGGTCATCCCGGTGCCTGACTCAGGAGTGCCTGCCGCGCTTGGATACGCGCAGGAAAGCGGGATCCCTTTTGATTTCGGTTTAATAAGAAACCACTATGTCGGCAGGACGTTCATCGAGCCGCAGCAGTCAATACGGCATTTCGGCGTGAAGATAAAATTGAATCCGGTCCGGCAGCTCCTCGAAGGCAAAAGGGTGTTGGTAGTAGACGACTCAATCGTGAGAGGGACCACAAGCAAAAAGATTGTAAAGATGATCAGGGAAGGCGGAATGGCCAAAGAGGTTCATCTCAGGATAAGCTCTCCGCCGACTATCGGCCCGTGTTTTTACGGCATTGACACGCCTTCAAGAAAAGAGCTTATAGCGTCAACTCACAGCGTTGATGAAATCAGAAAGTATATTACCGCGGACACCCTGCAGTATTTAAGCATTGAGGGATTGTTAAAAGTAGTCCCTGATTCAGAAAGATTCTGTACGGCGTGTTTTGATGATAATTATCCCGTGCTGAATCATCAGGAAAAGATCGAACAGATGGAGCTTTTTTCAGCTCTTTGATCAGAAATTCTTGTTGTTGTTGCAGTCTATGGCAAAGGTTTCGTTGGTAACTCTTGAAGCGGTATTACCTGTAGCAATAGCTGTAAAGCATCCTGCCAGGGCCCCAAAAGCAAGCGGATTTGCTCCAGTAATCTGCTGTCCTGATACAATTTGATAACTGAAACTGAGGTTTGCTGCCGGGCCGGGCTGAAAACCAGTTAGCACTCCCTGAATAAGTGCGATATTGCCGGGTTGACTTGCGCCAGCAGCTCCGAGGGCTCCGGGGGGGTCGGGGGCATACGCCGCATTTTCTGCAAAGCGCTGCTCTTCAAGAAGCCTCAATGCCTCAAGGTTTTGATATGCCTCACTCCTTGTCGCGCTTTGCTGTTGTCCTACATAAGCAGGAACAGCAAGCATTGCAAGAATGCCGATGATAGTTATGACAATAATTAGTTCTACTAAGGTAAAGCCTTTATTACTATCCATACATAAAACCTCCTTTTTTCAATCGGCGCTTATTGTTTTTGAGTACATGACGGTGCCGTCATTGTCAGTTGCTGACATAAAAATAAATTGAATTGTTTGATCCTCTTGAGGGGTATAGCATAAGGTAATTTGACCTATATTGGCTGTAGCAATAGCATTACAAGCTAATTGATCTGCGGTTATCCCGCCATCTATCCACAAGGGATTTGCGGGATTCCATGGCGAAACATGATTCATACCGCCAGGTCCCGTTGCAGTAATCCATTGAGTAACAACCCCTGCGGCAAGTTCGGTATTTGTACAATCATTGGCGCCGGCGCATCCACCTGTTGCAGAAACAACACCATTGCCATTTGAGTCAACTTCTACTAAGTTACCCAAAGGGGTATTGCCTTTTTTAACTGCGTTTATCCACGCTTGAAATTCGGATAAATTAGAATTGCAGACCCTCTCGATTGCTCCCCTTCTCCCTCTTTCCTGCATACCTATATATGAAGGGACAGCAATCGCAGCAAGAATCCCGATAATAGCTACAACTATAAGAAGCTCAATTAATGTGAACCCGTCTGTTTTTTGCATTTTCATTCTCATTTGTCTAAAAAAAAGGGGGAGTATAAACTCCCCTTCTTATAACCCTTTCTATTAGTCGGCACTTACAGTTTTCTGATAAAAAGAATTTCCTGCATTATCCTTTGCCACAACAAAGAGAGATTGAACTGTGGAGTCAGCAGCAGGGGTATAGCAAATGGAAATTTGTCCAGCCGTTGCAGCAGCTACGCAAGTAGCTAAGTCGGCTGTTACGCCACCATCCACATAAAGCGGGTTAGCACCATTCCAGGGTGAACTTATTGGTTGCGGACCAGGTGCAACGGGATCATAGATAGCAACAAAAGTAGTTACAAAATTTCCACCAACTGCACCTAATGTATTATTATCATCATCACCACTTGGAATTGCACCGTCTCCATTAGTGTCTATTTCAGTGAGTGCCCCTCCCAGTGTACCGGCTTTCTTAGCTGCAGTCATCCATCCCTGAAATTCTGATGTCATGGCTTCAGAGCTTCTTGTCATACCGCCCCTTCTGCCTCTTTCCTGCATACCGATATATCCCGGGATTGCGATTGCTGCCAGGATACCGATGATGGCGACAACTATCAAGAGTTCAATAAGGGTAAAACCTTTTTGCTCTTTCAGATTATTAATTGATTTGTACATTACGTCCTCCTATTAAGTTTATTCCGGTTAAAGTAACCGGGGTTATGGTTATTAAGGGAAGCTTAAGGAAACTTTCCCGTGTACTGCTCTTACCCACCACCTCCTTGAGAAAAGTTTTAACAGCCAATCTGGTTTGGTATAAAGCATTTCCTGTGCCAGATGCCGGCTTTATCAAAAATGCAGTAGTTACAATGAGTTTTTGTTCTTGAGCAATGCCGGGCCGATCAAATTCAATTCAATAAGTTGTCGCACATGACGTTTTTTGTCAGTTAACTTATTGACAATAACCGCATTTTCAATTAACTTAATTTACCCTTATGAAACATTTGCACCTGATGCTTTTATCGCTAACGATTGCCCTCTTTATAACATCCCCGCAACCTGTTCTTAGCTCTGAGATATCCGATCAACCTGCTTATGGAGATGCCCTGATAACAGGTTCCATTGGAGAGCCGAGCGTTCTCATTCCCATGCTTGCCGGAGACAGCGCCTCACACGACGTGGCCGGATTGGTTTTCAACGGGCTTGTTAAATACGATACGGACCTCAGCATCATCGGAGACCTTGCCGAATCATGGGACATCTCGCAGGATGGGCTTGTCATTACATTTCATTTAAGAAAAGACGTGAAGTGGACTGACGGTGTTGAGTTTACGGCAGAGGACGTAATGTTCGGCTATAAGACAATCATTAATGAAAAGACCCCGACGCCCTACAAGGAAGATTATCTCCAGGTGAAAAAAGCCGAGGTCCTTGACCGCTACACATTCAGAGTGACTTATGAAAAACCCTTTGCCCCGGCCCTTTCTTCATGGGGGAATCTTGTTGTGCTGCCAAAGCATCTGCTTGAAGGCAAAGATATCACGAAAAGCGATCTTGTTCGAAACCCAATCGGCATGGGCCCGTATATTTTAAAAAAATGGACTTCGGGCCAGGACGTAACTCTCGGCCCCAATAAAAATTATTTTGAAGGAAGGCCTTATATAAATGAATACGTTTATAAAATAATCCCCGACCCTGCCACAATGTTTCTGGAATTACAGGCAGGCGGAATTGACATGATGGGGCTTACGCCGATTCAATATACGAAGCAGACGAATACGACTTTCTTCAAAGAGAATTTCCAGAAGTTCCGCTACCCGGTGTTCTCGTACACTTACATGGGATTCAATCTGAAGCATCCGTGGTTTAAAGACATGCGCGTGAGGCAGGCAATAGCGTATGCGATCGATAAAGATGAGCTTGTTGATGTAGTCCTGTTCGGACTTGGAAGCCCTGCAACAGGTCCGTATGTTCCAAATACGTGGGCATATAATCCGAATGTCAAAAAATACGATTATGATTTGACAAGGGCAAAGCAGCTTCTAAAAGAGGCCGGATGGGAAGACACTGATGGAGACGGATGGCTTGAGAAGGGTGGAAAGAAATTTGAATTCAGCGTGCTCTCAAACATGGGTAACCGTTCGAGAGAACAGACAGCAACTATTATCCAATACAGGCTCAAAAAGATCGGGATAAAGATGAACATCCGGGTTCTCGAATGGAGCACGTTCATAAATGAATTTATCGACAAGAGACGTTTTGAGACAGTGATACTCGGCTGGAGCATCGGGATCGACCCTGACCAGTACGACATATGGCATTCAAGCAAGACGCGGGAAAAGGAATTTAATTTTGTCAGTTTCAATAATAAGGAAGTGGATGCTCTTCTTGAGACAGGCAGACGGACCTTTGATATGGAAAAAAGGAAGAAGGCGTACTACAGAATTCAGGAGATACTTGCCGATGAAGTGCCCTATATCTTTTTATACGTGCCTGACGCAACACCGATCGTAAGTTCAAGGTTCAAAGGCATAAAACCGGCGACGATCGGAATAAGTTATAATCTTCCCAAATGGCACGTGCCAAAGAATTTGCAGAAACACATGATGGAACAGTGAGGAAAGGCACTAAGGCACTAAGGCACAGAGTGAAAAGAGGCTGACAGTTTTCCCCAATTTGTCCTTCTGTCCCTTTGTGCCTTTATGCCTGAGTTTAAATATGATTACTTATCTTGCAAAAAGATTCTTTGAAATGATCCCGACATTGTTCGGGATTACCCTTGTTTCGTTTCTCATCCTACAGCTTGCACCCGGCAAGCCCACTGATGTCCTCACGGAGATGAACCCGAAGATCACGCCTGAGGCAAGAGAGCGGCTTGAAAAACTTTACGGGCTGGACAAGCCGATGATGGTCCAGTACGGGATGTGGCTGAAACGCGTTGTCAAACTTGATTTTGGCAATTCCTTTTCAACCGACAGGCGGCCTGTGCTGGAAAAGATATGGGACACAAAACAGGCGCTGATCGACAGGAGGCTGTTTATCACCTTTTTCATTAATCTGCTCTCAATGATCTTGATCTTTATTGTTGCTATCCCCATCGGCATTTCCTCGGCAACACACCAGCATTCACTCTTCGATAAAATAACGACCGTATTCGTGTTCATAGGATTTGCCATGCCTACTTTCTGGTTTGCCCTGCTCTTGATGATGCTTTTCGGGATACACCTTGACTGGCTTCCCATCTCAGGGTTCAAGTCAATGAATTATGAATCGCTGACTCTTTCAGGGCAGATATGGGACAGGACGCGGCATCTTATACTGCCAGTGTTCATTTCTGCTTTTGGAGGACTTGCCGGGGTTTCGCGCTATATGAGAGGCAGTATGCTTGAGGTTATAAGGCAGGATTATATAACCACCGCAAGGGCGAAGGGATTGTCCGAGACAGCGGTGATATACAAGCACGCGTTAAGAAATGCGCTCCTTACGATAATTACTCTGCTTGGTCTTTCCGTGCCGGGTTTGATCGGCGGAAGCGTGATATTTGAAAACATCTTCGGCATCCCCGGAATGGGGCAGTTGTTTTATATGGGCGTAATGACAAGAGACTATCCCCTCGTGATGGGGATACTGACAATAGGCGCAATGCTGACTCTGCTCGGTAATCTGTTAGCAGATATTGGGTATATGATTGCGGACCCGAGGATAAGGGCGAAATAGTGCAAAAGGGCAAAAGTACAATAGTGCTGAAGCACAGAAGAGCAAAAGTTCCGCGCCTTTCATCTTCGCTTTTGCACTTCTGCTCTTTGAGAGCTGTAGAACACTATGAATGATTATTCCCTGAAAAAATTATTCTGGACGAGGTTTAAAAGAAACAGACTCGCGATAACCGGCGGCGTTGTCGTGTTCGTCCTTTTCTTCATCGCAAGCTTTGCAAATCTTGTTTCTCCGTATGATCCAAACGATATCGACAGAAAACATATACTTGAAGCCCCAAGTGTGAGTCATCCCCTCGGGACCGATGACCTCGGAAGGGACGTGCTTTCAAGGATGATCTTCGGAAGCAGGATATCCCTCTCGGTAGGTTTTGTGGCAGTGGGTATAGCAACGATCATCGGAATGATCGTCGGAGCAATATCAGGATACTACGGAGGCTGGACAGACAGGGTGATTATGAGGGTCATTGATATCATGCTTTCGATACCGACCTTTTTTCTCATATTAGCCGTGATCGCGTTCATAGGCCCCGGCATCTGGAATATTATGATTGTCATTGGACTCACATCATGGATGGGAGTTGCGCGTCTGGTCCGGGCTGAATTTTTGTCGCTGAAAGAGAGAGAGTTTGTGCTCGCCGCAAGGGCGCTTGGCGCAAGCGACATGCGGATAATCTTCAGGCACATCATGGTCAACAGCATGGCCCCGGTTTTCGTCTCCGCCGTACTCGGGGTCGCAAGCGCAATTCTTGTGGAATCCGCTTTGAGTTTTCTTGGCATAGGCATTCAGCCGCCGGTGCCAAGCTGGGGCAACATCCTGACATTAGGCAAGGACAATATTGAAATAGCGTGGTGGCTTTCGGTATTCCCCGGTGTTGCAATCTTGATTACAGTATTAAGTTACAACCTCGTAGGAGAAGGACTGCAGGACGCGCTTGATCCGAGATTGTGGGGCAGCGGGAAGTAAAATTCAATCCACAGATGAAACGGAGACTAAAAAAAATTAATCCACAGATTTTGCAGATTGCACAGATTAAATAGTGTCTGTTTATAAACTCAAACGCCATATACTACAATAGGTTACAACGAGTTTGGTTAAAAATCAAAACGGAGTAACCGAGGAGAGAATGAAGAATATACTGAATGATCTGAAGCTGAAATTCGAAGCAGTGCTTTGGGCCTTAGATTCTGAATTGGCCTTGATAGATACGATATTGGAGCAACATGCGGAGTTATTTGAGATAGTAAAGGGAGATATTGTTGGGATAGGGAAAGA
>JACQZF010000017.1 GCA_016213945.1 Nitrospirota bacterium
TGAACGAAGTGAACAAGATGAGCTGATATTTTTAGTCGATGTCGAACAAGGACAGAAAACCGGATTTTTCTTAGACCAGCGAGAAAATCGCCACGCGTTTGCGAAATATGTGAAAGCCGGCGATAAAGTGCTGGATTGCTTCTGCTACACGGGAAGTTTTGCGCTGATTGCAGCCCAAAAAGGCGCGCAGGTGACGGGGCTTGATGCATCACGCCGCGCCATAGAAATCTCTCAGAAGGCCGCCAAGACAAATAAATTGGAACATGCTTGTTTCTTTCGGGAAGCGGATGTTCTGCCAACACTGCGTGAATTAGATGGAACGGGGCAACTATTTGATGTCATCGTGTTAGACCCACCCGCTTTTGCAAAAGACCAGAAATCTATCCAGGGCGCTATGCGCGGATACAAAGAAATTAATTTGCGTGCCATGAAACTTCTTAAAGAAGGCGGATTTCTTTTAACCTGCTCCTGCTCACAGCATATCGACGAATATAGTTTCTTAGATATGCTTCAGATTGCCGCGCATGATGTCCAACGCCGACTGAAAATTTTAGAAATCAGAGGTCAATCATGGGACCACCCGATAGATGTTAATTTTCCAGAAAGTCGATATCTCAAGTGTGTGATAGCGGCAGTTTACGAAGTATAACCCCCTGGCCCCCTTTGTTAACGGAAATTTTGCACATAAAGCTAAGTTCCCATCATTAAAGGCTTAGAAGCTGTTTTCGACATTTTGTACTTTTTTCAAAATCCTATAAATACAGGAGTTGTTCAAGCATTATTTTCACAAAAGTACACATTTTTGCTATAATAATGCAAAATGCCTTCTGCTCTGGGCTTCTGTAAGGAGTGCAAAAATGTGTGCTCAAGACATAAAAGAGATTGTTGTTGAATTTGATGGTGAAGATCTCAGTAAATACGGGCTTTTTCCTGTATTTACCTGGTATCTTACTGATGTGATTCATCTCCCTGAATATTTTGCACAAGTCTCCGTAAACCGAAAACGTAATCACAAACGAGCAAAGAAAGGCAAAAAACCAGAGTATACGGACGTACAGATATGTTCACTTCGTTCAGCAGTTTACTTCGTAAACCGCCATGGGATTGGTAGCCATCTCCGTCTGTGGCATTGGCTATATCAGATTGATGATGCACTCAAGACAGAACCGCAAGTGGCGATTCTATAGGATTGCCACAGTTTTTTGACCAATCCACCGCCCATAGATACCTAAACCGATTTTCTTCTTGGCATGTTTCTCAACTCGACCAAATCAACACCCAAGTGCTTTTGGCACATGGGGAGAGCACGCGCCAGGATGCTATCATCTTAGATATCGATTCGCAAACGCATACGCTTGAAAGTCGAAAGCGGGAAAAAGCAGTCGTAGGTTATAACCGCAAGAAACCTGGAAAACCATGTATGCAGTGGAACGTCGGATTTGTGCGTGGTGAAGCAGTATCCCAACGTCTGATGGCTGGGAACACGCATGGTAGCCAATCGCTACAGTGGATTCGGAGGTGTTCTTATGAAAGGCTCAAGACCTCTTCAAGAAGAAGAAATTCAGAAGGTCTCTCAAGCATTCAACGGAAAATATGAAGTCAGAGACCGCTGTCTGTTTATTATCGGCATCAAAACAGGGATGAGGATATCGGAGCTCCTGTCATTGAATGTTTCTGATGTTTGGGAAAAAGGTAGACCTGTTGACATATTAAACCTTCGCAAACAACAGGTGAAAGGAAAGAAGGAAGCGCGAGCTATTCCACTGAACCAAGCGGCTAAAGACGCTATCCAAGAATTGGTTGAATGGCTTTCATATCATTACGGGATTACCAAAGATACACCGCTATTCCCTTCGCAAAAAGGCGATAGGATAACTCGCATTCAAGCGCATCGGATACTTAAAAGAGCCTATTCCGCCGCTGGGCTAACGGGAAAAGTTACTACTCATAGCCTACGCAAGAGCTTTGGCACAAAGGTTTATACCGTCACAAAAGACATCATGGTCGCTAAAGAATTATTAGGACATAAGAGCGTAGCAACTACCCAAAAATACATCGGCGTTGGAATGGACGCGCTTAGAGCCGCAGTGGACGCTATCTAACAATTGGAAGATGATAAAGACATAGCGCACTAGCGAGCCCGCAAAGCAGCACTCCACTGCCTGCGGGCTAATTTTACAATGGGGCTTGCATCGGAGGTGCAAGATGAAATCAGTTTTGGTTGACTTTTATAACCTTCATCTGTCTGAGTTGCCCTCAGAGAAGGAAAAAATATTAGGAAATTTAGCTTGACTTTGGTAAATTAAAACCCGATCCAATCGTAGCCCAACTTTCTAAGTTGGCAAATTCGCATTGAACCGCCAAGAACCAAGATAGAATCTTAGTCTACATTTCTATTTACCAAAGTCAAATTAGTATTCCAATTGATTAAAAATAACCATAAACGTTAGGGGATTTACAAGGAGGAATGTTAATGAATAGCGGGTAGTGTTTCAGATTTGTTGATAAAGGAACTTGACGCAAAATTGGTGACTGGTTACTGGTGACCAATCACCAATCACCAATATCAACAAGTTTATAACATTACCCGCAGGGAGCAAATAACGAAACAAGGAGTTTTTTGTATGAAAAACCAAGACATTAGAACGCTAAGGAAAGATTTAGGATTATCACAAAAAAAATTTTCTGAGCGGTTAGGTGTTTCACGCAGAACTGTAGCTTATTGGGAAAAAGGGAAAAAGCAGCCTAACAAAAGGAAACTGGAAATACTCACAAGGATGCGTGAGAAAGTGAACCGCGATGAAAATGTGAACCGCGAAAATGTGAACCGCGATGAAAATGTGAACCGCGATGAAAATGTGAACCGCGAAAATGTGAACCGCGAAAATGTGAACCGCGAAAATGTGAACCGCGAAAATGTGAACCGCGAAAACCGCGAAAATGTGAACCGCGATCGATCAGTTGACAACCTCTCGGTTTCCAACCCATCAGTTTCCAACAATAACGTTCGCATCAAAAAAGAACACATCCGCGCCACCTATAACTTCCTTGAGCATCAGACACCGGTGGAGTTGCGGATATTCCCGAAGAATGGATATCCCATCGTAGAAACGGTTGACACAGAACAGGCGTTTATCGAAGCCTGCATTAGATGGGATGGCAAAGCGCAGATTTACTGTGGTCTGAGAGAACGTAGGGCAGGCTTCCTTGATTTAAAGCCGAAGGGCAAAGGTGGAGATGCTGCCGATATCGTGGCAGTAACCATGACCGTCGTTGACATTGACGCAAAAAGAGCCGAAGGATTCGCAAAGCAAGCCACCACCGATGAAGAGATTGCTTATGCTTTTAAGGCATCTGAACAGTTGGCGCAGTGGCACCAAGACCGGGGATTCCTTCGTCCGGCACGCGCTATGTCAGGCAACGGCGTTCAGTTGTGGTTTCCGATTCCCCGTTGGGAGGTCACAGACTTGACGAGAACAACTATTCCTGAGTACCTGAGAGCTTTTGAGCAGGAATGCCGCGACGCTCTACCTTTGGAGCTTTCTGACAAAGTAGAGATTGATTCAATCCATGATTTGCCACGCATTATCAAAGTCATCGGAACGACCAGCGTCAAGGGAGACGACACACCTGAGCGCCCACACCGCATGAGTTACTGGATTGATGACGAGAGATCTCCGAATCATATTGGGCGGCAGGAAGACTTAAAGCTTTTAGAGCACCTAAAAACAGCTAAGCAGAGCCAGCCAGAGTTGAAGGCGCAGGCGGGCATTAAGACAGCGCAAAAAAAAAAGTGAGAAGCGAAATGCCGAAGACCACGCCAAAGCCACAACACAACAGACTAGCACGGCATTACCACAAAGCGACTTGGATTGGCAAGAGTGTGAATTTCTTCAGCACTGCTGGGAAAACGCCACCAGTTTGTCTGAGCCGTTGTGGTATGCCATGCTAAGTTCGCTTTGCCGCTTTGGTGACGAGGGGCGTAGGCTTGCACATAAGTTAAGCGAACCTTATCCGGGCTATACAAAGGCAGAGACGGACAAGAAACTTGACCACGCATTCAAGGCAAGTGGTCCAATGACATGCAACGAGATTGCCAACAGGGGATTTGCCTGTCCTTCATTACGGCGATGCAAGGCAAATGCCCCAGCCGCGCTTATAGGGCAGTTGAGCGGCATAACCATCGTTTGCCCAGAGCTTGAGGACTATGAGTTAATCACCACGCCTAAGCAAAAGACCATCATTCCACTGGACCTTTCTAAAGTTGTTCCGCCTGATTCTTATCTATCCCGTTACATGGAATACGCTTCTGAGCTTACAGACGCTCCGGCATCTTTTCATTTATTCTCAGGGCTGTCAGCGCTGTCAACAGTCGTTGGGACACGCGTGTATTTGCCATGGGGAGACGGACGGCTTTATCCGAATCTATGGATAGCAATCATTGCGCCGTCATCAATCTATCGAAAGACGACCGCTATTAGGATTGCTTGTAACCTTATTAGGCATGTCGATGAATTCGCCATCTTACCCGACGAATTTTCAGCAGAGAAGTTATTAGACATTCTCCAGTCACGCTCGCAAGGGTTATTCTTCTGGGGAGAGCTGCGGTCGAAGCTTGCCTACTTCCAGCGGTCGTACATGGCGGGGACACAGGCGATGTTGACTGAGTTGTTTGACTGCCCGCCAATCTACAAGAGGTCTTTGTTGGGTCAAAGCTACCGCATCGAAAATCCTTGCGTTGGTATCCTTGCGGCTTCCACGAAAGAATGGTTGAGAGCCAGTATTACAGAGGGCGAAATGAAAGGCGGATTTCTCCAGCGATTCATGTACGTGCTTGCACACCAAAAGGAGAAACACCTGGCTATCCCAAAACAGTATGATGTTATCAAGCAAAACGAACTGGTCAGACTGCTACACACCACGCAGGGGATACGGTGTAAGGTCCATCTCAGCGATGTTCAGGACGCATTCACTGAGTGGCACTTCAAGCATGAGCAAGAAGCGATGAGCGCCGATAATGAGGAAGTGTTAGCCAGCTTCTATGCCAGACTGGACACATATTGCTTGAAGCTTTGTATGCTTTATGAAATCATTATGCAGATGAAACCTGACGGTTTTCTATTCGGAGACCTCAAACCATCTCCCCTCGCGTTAGAATATGCCACCAACCTGATTGAATACGCTAAAGCAACCATCAACTACATGCTCAGTGAAGAACTCGTTTTTTCAAAGGAAATGGCGAATCGCCAGAAGGTGTTAGGATTGATTGAGACTAATCCGGGAATCTCACGGAGAGCCTTAATTCAAAATTCCAACCTACTCAAAAAGGATTTAGAGCCTATCTTGGAGACACTTCTTGACGAAGGAGCGATCGCCATCCGAAAAGAGGGAAAAAGGGGCGGATTACATTATTATCCCGTCAGGGAAAAAGAATGAATGTTAGTAATGTTAGTAAACCAAAACTGCGGGCGCCTGCTCGCAGAATGCTTCGGCGGCAAAAGGACGCGACAGACGTTGCGCTTCTGCGATGATGACCTGTGCGATGCAGTAGTTATCGACGTATTTTGTGGCTACTGCGGATGTGTCAACGAAATATTCTGGACGGCGCAGTTGCCAACGATAGCAAACATGCGGCGGTGGCGGTGTGATTCATTCATCAGCGACTTCGACCCAGCGGGTGAAACGATGCCGATATCGGTTGCCCGTAAGATTGAATACTTTATCAGGAACACTTCTAATCTAAAAGACATAAAGCTCAAGCCTCTGATGCTCACGAAACAACAGTGTATTGACTATCAATTTCCACGCACGCCGATAAAGGATACTGATAAACGCAAGGGGGCATTTGAGTAAAGACACGGCGAAGGCGCAACTGAATTGGACGCGTTAAAAGCATTACATCAAGGAGAGATTGGGAACATCTTACAGCAAGCCATTAGTCAATATGTAGATGCGGATAGCTATAATGCGGTTGTCGAAGAAAATCAACTAATTGGGCAAGCCATTAAAGAAGCCCTGCAAGAACGGTTAGAGCAGGTATTATCTGACTTCTCGTTGGATTATGAGAGCGATTTTTTTATGCCAGAAGTGCCATTGATTGATGAGCCTGACGATTGGCTTTTCGATAGCGAGCTTTCCGACGGGGTGCAGTTGTCCCGATACAAGTCTCATAAACAGGTTTAGAGGCAAAAGGTCTGTAATACAGCATCATTACTATACATCGGAGGTCGATTGACTTTGGAAAATACAGAAACATTGGAGTTGAAATGAAAGAACATAACTATGAAAGTAAGTTAAAACTGGGCATGTTTCAGAAAATGGTTTACATTTCGAACTGATGAGTGATGAGTGATAAGTGATAAGTAAAAAATTACTCATCACTCATTACTTATCACGTAAAAGTGTCAACTAATTTTTGAAAAAATTTGAAACATGAGACACTGGAAATCCTTCCGTGTTCGGGCGCCCCTTTGGGCTACGTCACTTGCGTGACGGTATTAAAATTATAACAATTCTTAAGAAGATACGCAAGTAAAAAATGACCGCAACAGTCATTACTGGGATGGAAAGATCGATTGGAAGTTATGGAAGTTAAGAATCTAATACTGTACACCCCCAAAGTAAGGTTCATCGAATTATAATAAAACAGCATAGTTCGGTGCTTTGTGCCTTGTGCTCGTCAACGCTGGCTTCTAATGGTAGCGTCGGTGAGTCCAACGCACAAACAAAAAGGTTCTTTCTTTGGATGGAAAAAATGGTTACAAAATCTACATTCTTTTGCTACAATACTTGTGTTCACAAAGGAAGAGATTTTTGACCGATTGGAAGTAAATAGTAGGTTGATTACAAAATGCGCCGTATGGAGAGACAGAGAATATGTTGACCGATGAACAGTTGATGGAGCAATTAAAACAGGGGGTAGTAGCTGCCCTCGGCGAGTTATACAAAAAATATTCCAAGAGACTCCTCGTATTCTGTCGCAATATCACGGGCTGTTGCAAGGAAGATGCTGAAGATCTGGTGCATCATGTTTTTATGCGAGTGCTAAAAAACGCCCACAGTTTTAACTTAGATTTTGTCCAAATAAGTTGAATTTGATATAAAAATGCTGTATCCTTCTATGCTGAAAGGAGGATATAGAGATGTTTGAGAATCGAATGACTGAAGATTTGATATGGGTTCAGTTAGATTTGGACACGATTTCCCACGATGTTTCGACACATGGTCTAATCATACCCATCTGCCACCAGATAGAAGCGTGGGGAATTGATAAGCTTTTAGATAAGCATGTTTGTATCAATCAGAAAGTGTATGATTTTACTCCTAATCAGAAAATCATGCGGGTTTTTGCTTCCATGATGTTTGGCTGTGAAGATAATAAACGTATGAACAAAGTGCTCAGGGAAGATAATCCACAATATAGTCAATATTTTGGTTTGCCTCGATGGGCGGATCAAAGTGTTGTCAGTGATACATTTCGTGCGCTGAACGCTTACAATATTACCCAGTTTGAGATGGTGTGGCAGGAATCGTTGGAAGCTACAGGAGTGATAGGAGATTGGCGTAGACGAATAGAGGCTGGTGAATATATCACCATAGACATTGATCTCACAGGTGATGTTTGCAAAAGTCAGGATGATGCAACCGTTACGAAAGGGTATTTTGCGCACAAAAGGGGAAAAACAGGACGACAAAAAGCTTGGGCATATATGAGCGATGCTCACGGAAAAATTCAACAATTATTAGCCCTTGAATATGGTTCTGGTAAGATGAAGCTCCAGCACTGCCTAAACGCGGTAGTGCAACCGCTCTCTCCAACGCTCAGTGCTCGAAAAAATAGTAGCACTTTTTGAACTTGAAGGTGATGAACGTCGTCTCCTTAAACGCGGTAGTGCAACCGCTCTCTCCACCGCAAACGGATAATTATCAGGACGGACGCTGCGGGCGGTACTCCCAGAAATAGTGGGATTTTGGAAGAATTTTCCTTCAGCTATTTCCTGAAGGGATATTCGTACCAAGTAGCGCAACAGGTATGTGATAGAGTGACGGAATGGCTCGAAATTCCTGATAAAGATGGTGGGTTCTTTGGGATAAGCTCAAAGACCGATTTGCCTAATTTGGTGGAGTTCTGTCCTACAGCTAAGTTAGAGGTGTTTGGCTTTAGGCAAAGACAAGAATACGGGAAAATCAAAAATTCTTATTACATCACCAATCTCCCTGATTACATGCGCCTCTCTACTGATGGGACACTAACGGGGATGTGGCGTTATTACCATAAACGGGCATCTATCGAATCATCAGTTAATCTTTTGCGGAATATTCTACACACCGCCCATAAGAGAGGAAGGAAGTTCTTTTCTAGCTGGGGATATCTGATTATCGCCGCAATTGCGTACAATCTGTTGTATCTGTTGCGGGATCTGTTTTTCTCTGATACTTCCCAGGATGATATTGGTCTGAAAGACTTTGTCCGAGATGGAATCAATATCCGATGCCAGATAAAAACACGAAAGGTGAGAGGGCAAGCTGTAAGGCATATTTCTCTGGTATTAGATAAGGCGAACAAGTATGCAAGAGCATTTTTCAAAAAGGTCAAAGAGAACGCCATTGGACAATTGTTGCTTCCATTTTCGAGGGAGGCTCATTTCCAACAATCATTGTTCTGTTTGAGACTTTGAAAGGGGTAAGGCAATTGAGGAGGAACCTAATTTTATTCATCTTTCTCGCCCTATAGTAGTGTGGCTATAGTTGCAAGACGTGTTTTCCCTACGAAGCCTAACAGAACTGTATCCCTGCACTGGCATAAAGGCACCCCCATACACATCACTTAAAGGTGAATAGTTATTGGAAAAGTGGAAAGTGGAAAGGGGAAAGTTTTTTACTTTCCCCTTTATCCTTTCCACTTTTCCATCCAACGTTTTTCTTAAGTTAATTCGGAGGGGGGGGTGTATCTATGGCCTGTTTACTTCGTAAACTACCCCACTTCGTTTAGTAGTTTTTCCCACTTGTGGCTTTCTTTTTATCAAAATTCGGTGCTTGCAAAAAGAAAGCCCTTCAGACGTTCTTATTGCCCCTAAGAGGCGTTTATTTCTTCTAAAGAAGTCCAACATAGCTTAGGATGTAAATCATTGCTTCAGAAGGGCGTATAATCCCCTCTTTGCAAAAAGCCGATTTCCTTAGCTCAAAAAAGCGGAGAGATTCCCGATTAATCGGGGAGTGCACTACCGAGTTTATAGGCTAAGCTAGACAGAACCTTTCTGTAAAGTGCGAAATACAAGTATAATGTAATGTTTGTTATCAAATTCAACTTATTTGGACAAAATTTAGGTTAAAGGACATTGCTTCGGAATTGCGATTGCCTCAGCAGCAGTTAATAAAATTGATGCAGCAGCAACTACCGATTTGGTTTTGTAACTAAAGGAAGTACAACTATTTTTTTCTTTGACGAATGGGTTGACAATGACGGTTAAGCGGTAAAGATATCATCGCCTGAAGCCTTAGCGGTGTTGCCGCCAAAGCCAGTTACCCGCAAAATTGTTAAAGAGCCGCGCCGCAATAAGCGAGATGACGATGCGCGTCAATTCCCTAAGGGGATACAGAAGGAAAAGCCAGATCTTTTTTCTGTCGTTTTTGCGTCTCCTTGTTGCTATAACTTCGCAATCACCGTAAGCCGAAAGGCGTCGGTGAACTCACTACCGCGTTTAAGCAAGTTTCAGAAATTCCTTTCAACTTAAGCCCCGATGTACTATTAATTTTGTAGGATTTCGGTGTGCTCGGAGGTGATTGTTATGCCTTCTCCATTTCCAGGTATGGACCCTTATCTTGAAAATCCGGTATGGTGGCCTGACTTCCATCACAGTTTTATTACCTACGCGCGTGACGCTTTGCAGCCAGGTTTGCGCCCGCGCTATCGGGCGCGCATTTCTGAACGGGTTTACATCGTTGAGCCGCCGCAGCACTACTATCCCGATATTGCTATTCTTAGGGAAGAGAGCGATGCCGTAAGCCCGCTTCGGGCGTCGGTGAACTCACTATCATCGCGTTTAGGTGAGGAGAAGAAAAAAGAAACACCGTTTCCCAATGTCAATGGTAGTAATAGCCAGTTTGCCGTGGCGGAAGCGGATAATCCGGTGATAATCACACTGCCCAAGGAAGCGCAAAAGCAAGGGTTCATCGAAATTCTCCACGCAGACGGCGCGGTTGTTAGCGTCATCGAAGTGATCAGCCCGGTCAACAAAACCCCTCCGCGCGGTTTAAATGACTACCATGAAAAACAGAGGCAATTGCTAGAGAGCGCCACGCACCTCGTCGAAATCGATCTTCTCCGGCGCGGAACGCATGCCGTCGCAGTACCGAGCGAACTGGTGGCGGAACAATGCGCGACGTGGGATTATCTTGTCTGTGTGCATCGAGCGTCGGTCAAAAGCCACAGGCAGGCGTGCTATCGTTTCGAAGTTTATCCCGTTACCATCCGCAGACGTCTGCCGCGCATCCGCGTGCCTCTCCGCGCGCCCGACCCAGACATAGTGCTTCCTTTACAAGCTGTATTTGTGCGCTGTTATGATAGCGGCGGTTATGAAGATTTTGTTGACTACAACGCCGAACCTCCTGTGCCGCTTGCGCCCGATGACGCTTTATTTTCGGATGCATTACTGCGCGAGGCTCAAAGGCGGACGGAATCATAAAGGAAAAAGCCAATGGCGCGAGTAGTGAAAACAATCAAAGTGAAAATCAAAAATCCCAATAAAGGTAAGGAAGAAGCGTTGGAAAATACCGTAGAAATTTTAAACTCTCTGCTTGCTACCTATATTGATTTCACCCTTGAAAATCGCTCTCTCCTTACCAAAACCAAGGAAGTCGTGTCAAAAAAGACAGGTGAAGTAAGGATACGAAAACTAAACAATCTGGAAATTTTAACAGAGATTGAGAAACTTTCATTGAAAACGAAAGCACACATCAAAACAGAAATCGACATCAAAACTATGTATCCTAATCTTCCGACTCTCTTTCGCCGCAGCATTATCAATACCTCGACTGGAATGTGCAAAAGCTACTTAACTAATTTAGAAAACTGGAAAAACCTTTCTAAGAAGAATAAAAGTAAGAATTCACCTTCGCCTCCCGCACCAAGAAACCTACCTACTTTTTACTGTTCGGTAATTATGAGATAGAATTGCTGGATATTCAAAATCAGTTTGTTCGTCTAAAGGTGTTCGCTCCGCTCACCGACGCCTTCGGCTTACGGTACTCGCAAGGAGAATGGGTTTTTAAAAATTATCCAATTAAGATAGGGAAAAAACAAAAAGAGATCTTAACTAACGGAGAATGGACAATTCTCTCTCCTACCCTGGTTCCAAAGGAACGTAGAGGTAAAACTGACTGGTATCTTCATCTTCCCATCGAAAAAAATGTCTCTGTTTTACCAATAGAGAAGCAGAAGAAAGAAAATCCTAATCTAACTACTCTTAGTGTTGATATGGGCTTAAAGCATATAGCAGTTATCACTGTAAGATCGGGTGGTAAGATTGTGTTTGTAAAATTCTTTAGATGTGAAAAGATAGAAGCTCATCGATTACGTCATCTTCAAAAGATTTTCAAAAAACAAAAGAAAAGCGGCAAAGCAATAAAGGGTCAAAGGTCAAATAAGCGATTGTGGGAACATATCGGGGAAATGAATGATGCTCACGCTCACCTTGTTTCAACCAGAATCA
>JACQZF010000056.1 GCA_016213945.1 Nitrospirota bacterium
AGTTATGAGGTTAGAGTTAACCCCCCTGTGTCCCCCCTTGATAAGGGGGGAATTAAAGTGGGTTGATAGCTGATAGCTGACAGCTGACAGCTTTTTCGCTTCCTGCATTGCCGTGTCGCCTATGTGAAGGACTGCGGAAAAGTCGACAGGATATTTTTGACACTGCGGTGGTCTGTAGGTCTAAATTTACATTTTACCGAGAGGAAATCCTTGAGGATTATTTTCAAAAGCGCTGTGGATGTTTCAGACGCTGATGACAGCGCGATGGCCTTGCCGCCGAGTTCATTTAACGGGTATTTCGAAAACAGGAGAATGCTTTTGATGGGCCCGGAGGAGCTTATGGAGGAGTAGGGCACGATCAGGTATTTATTTTTATTCCGCAGATATTCAATGGAAGAAGAAGGGCTAATGTCGAGCCTGCCCTCGCGCAGCATTTTATTCACCTTTGAAGGAACGCCTTTGACAAACCTGTACGCTGAATGATTGCATTGCTTTTCGAGATAATAGAATATCGGGAAAAGGTTTGCGTAGGGGATCCTGCCGATTCTGAGTTTTTGATTTTTCAATTCGTTATCCTTTTATCACACCGAGCGGCCTGAGCCTCGCGACTTTTCTTGAAAGTCCCGCATTATGCACTACGTCCACAACATTTGAAACGTCCTTGTAAGCCTCCGGCATTTCTTCCGCAAGCGTTTCCCTTCCGGCAGACCTTACGACTATACCCATGTCTTCCATCTCTCTGCGGATAGAGCGCCCTTTCGCCCTTCTTATCGCCTGATGCCTTGACATCAGCCTGCCTGCGCCGTGGCATGTGGAGCCGAAGGATTCCGCCATTCCTCTTTCAGTCCCTATGAGGACATAAGACGCCCTGCCCATATCGCCAGGTATTATAACAGGCTGGCCAATATGTTTGTATGCTTCAGGAAGTTCAGGATGCCCCGGAGGGAAGGCCCTTGTTGCGCCCTTGCGGTGTATCACAAGTTTTCTCTTTTGCCCGTTGATAATGTGTTCCTCCACCTTTGCAATGTTGTGTGCAACGTCATATATCAGGCCCATGCCGATCATTCTCGGCCCCGTGCCAAAGACATTCATGAATGACTCCTTCACCCAGTGCATGATGAACTGCCTGTTGGCCCACGCGAAATTCGCGGCAGCTCTCATTGACGCAAGGTAATCCCTTGCCTCAGGGCTGTCAAAGGGCGCGCAGGCAAGCTCCCTGTCCGGCAGATCTATCTTGTATTTTGCCGCCGACCTCTGCATTACTTCGAGAAAGTCAGTGCACACCTGGTGCCCGAAGCCGCGCGAGCCTGTGTGGATCATCACTGTAATCTGGGTCTTAAATAATCCGAGCGCATTGGCGATCTTCTCATCGTAAATTTCGTCAACGTACTGGATCTCCGTAAAGTGGTTCCCTGAGCCGAGAGTGCCAAGCTGCGACCTGCCGCGCTCATAAGCCTTGTTACTGATCAGATCGGGATCGGCCCCGTCAATGCATCCGCCTGACTCTGCATGAGCAAGGTCTTCTTTCTCCCCAAAACCCTGCTCCACCACCCAGCGCGCGCCTTGCAGAAGGACCTTCCTGTGTTCTTCGGAATTCAAACGCAGTTTCCCTTTCGATCCCACGCCTGTCGGGATGTCTCTGTAAAAGCCCTCGATGAGTTCTTTAATCTTTGGAGCGACCTCTTCTCTGGCAAGATTGGTCCTCAAAAGCCTGACCCCGCAGTTGATGTCATAGCCAACGCCGCCCGGAGAAATGATCCCCTCTTTCAGATCGAACGCGGCAACGCCTCCTATGGTAAAACCGTACCCCGTATGAATATCAGGCATTGCGAGCGACGGGCCGACGATCCCCGGGAGTGTGGCAACGTTTGCGACCTGCTCAATGGCCTCTTTCTCAAGTTCTTTCTCAAGGACCTCATCAATATAAATAATCCCGTTCGTCCTCATTCCGGTCTTGTAGCCCTTTGGCACCTCAAGCCTCATGCCGTCAATCCTGTGTAATCCCCCGATGGTCATGATTTCACCTCAATATTGTCATTCCCGCTTGTCGGGAATCTTTCCTCCCTGAAAAGATAGATTCCGGCCAAGCCGGAATGACAGCGGAAAAATTTAGCATTCCAACAGTCATTCATATATCAAATATTACCACAGCCTCCCACTTTGAATTGTTCTTTCTTACTGACAGGCTGTGATATGTGGCGGCCTTGATAAGCAGTCTGCTTTCATTGACTTGGGGATTAAAAATCCCGCCTGAGATCTTTGCCTTCAGCTTGACCCCCTCTTGCCCCCCCTTACCAAGGGGGGGATGGGGGGGTAACAGGTCAATAGAAAATTCCTTCCCAACAAGGCCATATGTATCAAAGAGAAAGACAAGCTCGTTGAGCCATTTGATGAGCAAATCTTCAATACTTTCAGCGCTGACGGCAATTTCCCTTTCTTCCGGTCCTGTTACGTTTGAGACATCTGTGATGAGATTAAACATCCCTTCCGCGGCATTCGCAAAAAGCTCCGGCAGACCTTCGCCCCATATCCTGAGGCCTGCGTCTCCTGAGATATCAATAGGTCCGTATTTTTTCATGTTGATTTTCAAAAGAAAGGTTTATAATAGAACTATCGTAATTGCTTATTTCATTCATCAATCAAGCCGGGAAAGTCAAGATGGCAAAAGCAATAAAGCTCGCTCCTATTATACTTATTTTCACCTTCCTGATATATTCCTGCTTTCTTTTGTTTAATAACGCTGAGGCCGCCAATATCAATGCCGCTGATGTTGATGCTGCAGTTGACCGCCTTTTGTCCCCCGAACATATTAAAGGGGAAATGATTATTAAGTTCAAAGGCGAAGTTGCCTCCAATAACCTGGTATTGAAGCAGGCCTCTTCCCTTGTCCATTCCAGAACAGGCGCGATGGTAAAAAAAGAATTCAGGGGGATAAGAGGGCTCCAGCTTATTAAGGCGCCTGGTAATGTTACTTTGAGGCAGGCGCTAAGAAAGTATCTTCTTGAGCCGCAAATAGAATATGCTGAACCAAACTATATTGTTCACGCTGACGCTATTCCCGATGACGTTTATTTCAATAATCTGTGGGGACTCGATAATGCCGGACAGACAGGCGGGACCGTTGATGCTGATATCGATGCCCCGGAAGCGTGGGATTTCACCACAGGCTCAAGCAGTGTTGTGATAGCTGTGGTTGACACCGGCGTTGCGTATAGCCATCCTGATCTAAGCGCAAATATCTGGACCAATACCGGGGAGACAAGCTGCGTCGATGGAATTGATAATGACGGCAACGGCTATATAGATGATTGCCGGGGATGGGATTTTATCGGCGATGACAATGACCCTGCGGATTATGCTGCTCACGGCACTCATGTGGCGGGCACAATAGCGGCAACTGGAAATAACGCACTGGGAATAACAGGCGTGATGTGGCATGCGAAGATAATGCCTCTGAGATTTCTTGGCGTTGGCGGAAGCGGCACCACAGCGGATGCAGTCTCTGCAATCCTTTACGCAAATGCAAAAGGCGCTCACGTAATAAACAACAGTTGGGGCGGCACGGGTTACAGCCAGGCATTGAAAGACGCCATTGACGCGTCCCCTGCGGTCGTTGTGTGCGCGGCGGGAAACAGCGGCACAAACAATGATACAACCCCTTTTTATCCTGCAAGCTACACAAGCCCCCACGTAATATCCGTAGCTGCAACCGATCATAACGACGCGCTTGCATATTTTTCAAATTACGGGGCCTCCACTGTTGACCTGGCAGCACCCGGGGTAAACATTTACAGCACAGTGCCTGTTTTCAGCTACGGAGCTCCCGTAACGATCTACAGCCAGAACTTTAACGGCGCGTCAGGGAACCTCCCGCTTCTTGGATGGAGCAGGGGAGGCACAAGATCAACCTGGGCAATAACAAGCGGGACAGGCTATGGCGGCACTAACAGTCTTGAAGACAGTCCGGGCGGAAACTACCGGGGCAATACAAGCTCCTGGGCGGGTTACATGACGCCGGTTGCATCTGTTAAAGATAACCTGTACACCCTCTCATTTAAGTGGAAGGGCGTGCTTGAGAACAATTTTGATTATCTGGACATCAATTATTCCTTTGACGGGACTAACTGGGGCTGGGTGGATTACAGGACCGGGACCACCAACGGGAGTTTTGTTTCGGATTCAACTACCGCGTTGACTTCGGCAGCCGACATGTCCGGCAGTTTTTATTTCGGCTTTGGGTTGTCAGCCGATCCTGTCAATCACTACGACGGGGTTTATATTGATGATGTAACACTTGACAGGAGATCGATCAGTATCAGCGGCTATGGTTATTCAAGTTATCAGGGGACATCAATGGCCTCGCCTCATGTATCGGGTGTCGCGGGACTGATAAAGGCCTTCAATCCCGCCCTTTCAAACATCGATATAAAAAATGCCGTCCTGAATAATGTTGACGTTAAAGCATCTTTGTCCGGCAAGGTCCTGACCGGCGGGAGGCTGAATGCGTTCAACGCCATAAATTCTCTGCCCTGTCCAAACCAGCCCGTAAGGATTCTTCGTATAATCCCCGCATACTATTCAACTCTCCAGGCAGCTTATGATGCTGCTGCTGACGGAGAGACTGTTCAGAGCAGGGCGGTGGGCCTGACGGAAAGCCCGAACATCAATCTTAATAAGTCGGTAATACTGACAGGCGGCTATAATTGCGATTACTCATCAAACACCGGCAGCACCGTCCTGAACGGGGACATGAATATAATCAGCGGAACGCTTTCAATAGAAAGCTTTGAGCTTAAATAGCGGAAGGGTAGTGCGGGAAATCTGTTTAAGATCTTTTTGAGCCGTAATGGAAGTCTACTCCAGAATTTCTATAATCGACAAAAGGCATATTACATTTTTGTTTCAGGGTAATAATATTCATGCCTTTAACTCTATGCTCTCTGCCCTTTGCACTCTGCTTTTAAAAGGTGTCGTATAGAAATTCTTCCGCAGCCTTCCATTACAGCAAGCATTGGAACATAGTCCATCAGATGTCCGGCAGTCTCTACTTCGTTGCCTCTACGTTCACCGCGATGATTGGCGGCTCGCCGTTTGAGGAGGCCTGTGTGAGCGCGTTTATCTTTGCGTAAGGAAAGTGTGTGGGCACAAAGACCGTGCCTTCAGGGATTTCATCTGAATATTGGGCCTTCAGGTACACGGACCCGCGTTTCGAGACCAGCTTCACATGACTGTTATCGAGTATGCCGTGCCTCTTTGCGTCTTCCTCATTTATTTCAAGCAACGCCTCGGAGATAACGAGGTCGAGTGATTTGGAGCTTGTTGACATGCTGCCTGAGTGCTGAAGGACATCCCTTATTACAAGCTTCAGCGGATAATCCGGGTTCGGTCCCTCTCCCGGTTTATACTCTACAGGGTTGAATGTCTTCTTCTCCTCTGCCGGGTCATGGGCCGAGAGAAGTGATTTTATTTCCTCCTGGATACCCTGAAGATTTTTGACTCCCGCGTCTTTGCCCATGGTCAGCGCGAGATTTTTCAGTATCATCCAGTCCGGGTATGATTCGCCGGAGGGGTCTGTAAGTTTAAAAACTTTTTGCAGTACGCCTTCGGCGTTCATGAAGGTCCCGTCTTTTTCGGCCCAGCTTGAAGCGGGCAGCACCACGTTTGCAAGCTTTGCGGTTTCAGTAAGAAAGATGTCCTGCACCACGAGGAAATCAAGGGACTTCAATCTCTTTATTATTTTTGCGCTGTCAGGGAATGTGACCGCCGGGTCTTCTCCCATGATATACATCGCCTTAAGCGGACTCTCTTCACTGTAAAACATCTCGAAGACGCCCATGTTCATCGGCTGCTGGAAAGGCCTCACGCCCATCTGGTACAGCCCGTAGCTGTTTGAGTAGTTCGCGGGAATTTGCAGGGCCTCAGGGCTGTCACCCAAAAGATTGACGAGGTTCGCGGCGGCAAGCGCCGTGTCCATGCCTTTAGTATTTTCAGACGCACTGACCGTAAGCGAGATCATTCGGCCTTTGGCTTTTGCAAATGTCTCAGCGGCAGAGATAATTTCGTCTTCCGGGATACCTGTAATCTCTGAGACATTATTAAGAGTGTAATTTGCCAGGGCTGATTTGAGAGACGAGAAGCCGGAAATTTTTGATACGGCGTCTTTATCATAAAGCTCTTTGTCAATGATGACTTTCATTAACCCGTTCAAGAAGGCCACGCCAGTGCCGTCTTTGACCCTGAGCCACTGTGTGCTGTGTTTTGTCAGCTTTGTCTCTCTTGAGTCAGCGACAATAAGTTGAGCGCCTTCTCTTTTTGCCTGGAGGATGTTAAGCCCGTACACCGGGTGTGTAACGCTGATGTTTGATTCGATTATCAGGATGGCCTCTTTGCCGAGAGGGTATCTCAGGTTTATGGGATGGTTCTTCCTGCCGAAGGACATCTCCCATGCCTTTTGTACTTTGTTGTAACCGAACGCGGCGGAGGAATCAATATTGTTGGTGCCGATTACCTTCCTCATGAATTTTTGCAGGACAAAATTATCTTCATTGGTGCATCTCGGAGAGCCTATGGCCCCTATTGAATCCGCTCTGTGATTTTTTATTACAGCGTTCAGGTGATTTGAAATAGAGGACAAGGCCTCTTCCCATGAAACAGGGACCAATTCGTCGCCCTTTTTAATTAACGGTCTTTTCAGACGCTTTTCGTTGTAGATATAATCAATGCCGAACCTGCCCCTTCCGCAGAGGTTTCCGTCATTGACGCCTTTGCCTTCCTCTCCCCTGGACCTCAATATCTTTCCTTCCCTGATGCCGATGGTGAGGGTGCAGCCGACGCCGCAGAACGGGCAGATGGTGTCCTTCTCTTCAAGGAACCACGAGCGCGAAGTGAATTTATAAGGCTTGCTCAGTATCGCCCCAGTTGGGCAGATATCGAGACATTGCCCGCAGTAATCGCATTCAAGTATTTCACCGAAGGCGGGCTGTACCACTGTCGGAAAGCCCCTTCCGATCAAACCGAGAGCGCCTCTTCCCTGGTGTTCAGCGCATATCCTCACGCATTTTCCGCAGAGTATGCAGCGCCTTGAGGTCAGCTCGATCAACGGCCCCCTGACGTCTGCCGTGGCCTCTTTCCTGTGTCTTAAAAAACGCGCTTCAGGCTTGCCGCATTCATAAGCAAGGTCCTGCAGCTGGCATTCACCAGCTTTGTCGCATTCAGGACAATCAAGCGGATGATGGACTAAAAGCAGCTCTATGACCGTCTGGCGAAGCTTCCTGAGTTTGGGCGTGTCCGTGGTGACGACCATGCCGTTTTCAGCAGGGGACGAACAGGCCGCAAAGAGCCTCGCCTGTCCCTCGACTTCAACTATGCACAGCCTGCATCCGCCGTAGGGCCTGAGCCTTTTGTCGTAGCAGAGGTTAGGTATATGAATATTGTTTTTCAGCGCGGCCTGCAGGATTGTCGCTCCGTCTTCCGCAGTAATTTTTTTACCGTTAATGGTCAGATTAATCATCCCTTGACCTCCTCAACTTTCTCAACCTTCTCAAGAAGCTCGCGCATGGCTTTTATATCTTTGCACCCTTTCGGGCCTATCTTTATTGATCCGAACTTACATGTGTCGTAGCAGTTCCTGCATTGTATGCAGAGTTCCTGGATGATCCTGTGGGGCTGTTTTTTCTCGCCGACGATCGCCTGCTGAGGGCATCCCCTTAAACATGCCCCGCATCCCTTGCAGAGGTCTTCAAATATATGGAAGGAACAGAGATTCCTGCATATGCCCGCTTTGCACCAGTTATCTTTTATATGTGATTCATATTCATCTTTGAAATATCTGATTGTCGACAGGACAGGGTTTGGAGCTGTCTGCCCGAGGCCGCAAAGTGAGGTTGAAATAATGTCCCTGCTCAGGTCCTGAAGCGTTTCTATGTCACCGTCTTTTCCCCTGCCTTCCGTGATGTCGGTCAGCATATCAAGCATGACCCTCGTGCCCACCCTGCACGGCGTGCATTTGCCGCAGGATTCATCAGCGGTAAATTCGAGGAAAAATTTCGAGGTGCTGACCATGCAGGTGTCTTCGTCCATGACGACCATGCCGCCTGAACCCATGATCGCGCCGGTCTTGACAACGTCCTCATATGTGACCGGGATATCAATAAGGCTTTCAGGGATGCAGCCTCCTGAAGGCCCTCCCATCTGCACGGACTTGAATTTCTTTTTCTTGTTTTTCATCCCGCCGCCGATGTCGTAAATTATGGTCCTCAGCGGGATCCCCATCGGCACCTCGACAAGGCCGACGTTCCTGATATCGCCGGTAAGGGCAAACACCTTTGTGCCTGTGCTCTTTTCAGTGCCCAATGTTTTATACCAGTCAGCCCCGTTCAGAATGATCGGGGCTATCTGAGCGAGGGTCTCGACATTGTTTAAGACCGAAGGCTTGTCCCATAAGCCTTTATGCGCAGGGAAGGGCGGCCTCGGCCTCGGCATCCCGCGCTTGCCTTCAATTGAGCGCATGAGAGCGGTCTCTTCACCGCATACGAACGCGCCCGCGCCAAGATATATTTCAAGGTCAAAGTTAAAGCCGCTGCCGAGAATATTTTCTCCTAACAGCCCTGCCTCGCGGCACTTGTCTATTGCCAATTGCAGACGCTTTACTGCGAGCGGGTATTCAGCCCTGACGTATATTACGCCTTTGCTCGCGCCAATCGCCTTTGCGCCTATTATCATTCCCTCTATTACTGAATGCGGGTCCGCCTCCATGACCGACCTGTCCATGAACGCGCCGGGGTCGCCTTCGTCTCCGTTACAGAGCATGAATTTCTGGTCTGCAACCGACTTTGATGCGAAATCCCATTTCATCCCTGTAGGAAATCCTGCCCCGCCGCGTCCCCTGAGACCGGAGTCTTTCATGACCTTTACTATGTCCGCTGACGTCATTTCATGCAGGGCCTTTGCGGCAGCCATGTAGCCGTCCCTCGCAATGTATTCTTCAAGGCTTTCCGGGTCAACCAAACCTTTGTTTCTCAGGACCCTCAGCACCTGGTGTTTGAAGAAAGGGATGTCCTTCATCAGGGGGATCGCCGACTTTTTCTCCGGCTCCCTGAACATTAATTTTTCATATGGACGCCCTTTAAGAAAATGTTCTTCAACAAGTTTTGGAATATCTTCAACGGTGAGCTTCTGGTAAAAAATCTCGTCAGGATAAACGAGCATGACAGGCCCCTCCGCGCAGAACCCGTTACACCCGGTGAGTACGATCTTTATCTCATCGGCAAGCCCCCTCTTCTGCAGCTCTTCCTGCAAGGCGGTCTTTACCTTCGGGGTCCCGCTTGCAACGCAGCCTGTTCCCGCACACATAAGTAAGTTTGCACGAATCTTTTCCATTACAATCTCCTCTATAAAGTAGGAAATAGGAAGTAACTTCTCACTTCATACTTCTCGCTTCATACTTTTTTTCAGTATGTCGTTTCACTTCCGGCAACCAGGGCGTATTTTTCTACAGGGTTGCCGCCCAGAACGTGCTCTTTAAATATCTCTCTTAACTTGTCCGCTGTCAGGTCGCCGTATTTCACCGGCGGTTTGTTCAGCACCTCAACGGTTATCATCGGCTCGCGCGCGCAGAGCCCGGCGCAGCCTGAGGTTGTGGTAATTATATCGTCAGCCTTCGACTGTGCTATTTCATCCAGCAGGGCCGCCATGATCTCTCTTGCTCCTGCCGCGATCCCGCATGTGCCCATGTGGACCGTGACCTTCGCCCTGTAACCGCCTTCCCTGAGAGTAAAGGTGGCGTGCTGTTTTTCCTTTATCTTCTTTAGGTCCTCAATGGTTAATCTCGCCATGTTGACTCCTTTATGTCCGCAGATTACGCAGATCTCACAGATTGTATAAAGAAATTTGTTTTTTTAATCTGTGTTCATCTGTGTCATCTGCGGATAATTTTTCATTTATACTGTTCTATGATCTCAGGCACTTTCTTCGGGCTCATCGCGCCGTAGGTCTCATCATCAATGACCATGACAGGCGCAAGGCCGCACGCACCGAGACAGCGGACTGTTTCCAGAGAGAATTTTTTGTCCTCTGTCACCTCGCCGACTTCCAGTTTCAGGTCTTCTTTTATCTTGTTCAGGACTTCTTCAACCCTTTTAACGTAACACGCGGTGCCGAGGCATATCCTGATGTTGTGGTCGCCTCTGGGCTTCATTGTGAAAAAGGAATAAAAAGTGACAATGCTGTGGATCTCAGCGGGGGTTATATTCAAACCTCTTGCGATGCGTTTCTGCACAACAGGAGGGAGATAACCCACTATCTGCTGGCAGCGCTGCAGCGCGGGTATCGAACTGCCGGGTTTATTTTTATACTGCTTTATGACCCTGTCTATTTCCTGGATCATGGAGGGCGGAAATTCTTCCTTGACTTCCTCTGTTACAGACACTTTACCTTTTACCCATTCAACCGCTCTTTGGGTAACGTCCAGAAGCACTGCAGGGGTAAAAGGTTTCGGAACATAATCAATAATGCCTAATTCGAGAGCGTCTTTGATAGTGTCCTGGGAAGGATAGCCTGTGATTATCACTATCCCGGTGTCAGGTCTTTTTTGCTTGATCCACCTGATAAGGGTTATCCCGTCAACTTCCGGCATCTTCAGGTCGGTGAAAACGAGGTCGTAGGGGTTTTGCTCCATCTTGAGTATCGCGTCTTTTCCGCTCAGCGTACCTTCGATGTTATATCCTTCGGCCTTGAGCACGGCCACGCAGCTTCTTATAACAATTGGCTCATCGTCAACGACAAGGATTTTCAGATTGTCTGCCATCAAAAGCCTCCATTTTTATGTGCAATCAAAATGTAGAGTTATTAGTACCTAAATTGAGCGATTCTTTTTTGTCATTCCGGCTTGTCCGGAATCTTTCCTTGTTTTAAGAACGATTCCCGACAAGCGGGAATGACACTACGACTATCTTATGCAAACACTGAATCCACTAACTTCCAAGCGGCAATACCTTTGCAAGCCACAGGAGCCAGCCTTCGGACAAATGGTCTTTCAGCAGAGCGACCATTACATCGTTAGCCTTTGTATTGACTTCCGTTATTTCCCCGTTCATCGGAGCAAGCAGTTCGCTTCCCTGCCCTCCGCTTGAGTAAATCCTTGCGAAGGGTTTTCCAGCTTCTAGGTTATCTATATCTTTCATGAAATCAACGTACATGAGATTTCCCGCTAACATCCAGTATCTGAGATCGCAGCCGATTTCCCACAAGCCGTCCTTGACGGGCCTTGCCCAGGTCCCTTCTTTATAAAAGATGACCGGATTTTCCTGGTCCCTCAGCGGGGTGACGGAATCCCTGAATTCGTCAATGAACGCCTGCCTGAGGATCCAGCCCCTTGTGTCGAAGATCTTCTTTGCGACATTGATCATGAAATCAGGCGTGAAGGGTTTTTCAATATACTCGTGAGCGCCGAGCCTTGTGGATTCCCTCGCATCTTCGAGCGTGGGATAGCCGGTGATTATTACAACGTCCGTCTTCGGCTTGATGACCCGCGCCTCTTTGAGCACGGTCATGCCGCTGATATCAGGCAGTCTTACGTCGGAGATGAGGAGGTCGAAATCTTCCTTGGCGAGTTTATTGAGGGCGTCTTCTCCTTTTTCGACAGTTGAAATGCTGTAGCCTTCTGCGCCGAGGATTCTCTTGCAGCTCAGGGTCACAACAGGATCATCATCGAGTACTAATATTCTGCCTTTTTCCATACAGCCCCCTTCGTAAAAATAAATTATTATCTCCTGCTTTTATTCCGGCTTGTCCTGTCATTCCGACCTGTTCGGAATCGTTCTTTGAAAAAGATTCCCGACAAGCGGTAATGACAATAAATACAAAGCCGTGCCTATTGTATCATAATGTTTGTACTAATTAACCATGCACTTATATCATCTTTAATAATTTTTATCACGTCGGGTAAATTGATCGGAACATCATCCAATTCCTTCTTGATCTCAGCCGTATTCAGGGCGTAGGAATTGTCATTTCTCCTGTGCTCATAAATGAAATCGACATCAGGATTAGATGCGATCAGGACGATCATTGTCTTGCAAATATCTCCAAGCGGCTTCCTGTCAATATGGTCATACTGAAAACGCGCGCTGATCGTTGTGCCTATGCCCGGCCCCGTATTTATAGCCAGATCACCATTACATTCTTTGGCCGACTGCGCAAGCAGCGGGATGCCCAGGCCTGTACGCTTGCACTTTGTGGTAAAGAAAGGGTCATGGACCTTTCTCAGCATCTCCTCATCCATGCCCCTGCCGTTGTCGCTTATTTCAATGGAGAGAATATTCTCTTTGGTGTCTTCAACGATCTTTATCCTGATCTCTGTGGCGCTTGCGTTTATCGAGTTCTCAACGATGTCGAGGATGTGTAATGAAAGGTCTTGCATTGTCAAAAAGGATTATAACAAAACCCGGTTTTGATGGCTATCAGTCGATGAACCTGATAGTGAAATTGACAGATTGAAAGTCTGATTTGCAATTTGACATTAATGTTTGTAAAGATGACCTATACATACATCAACTGATTTTTTATGGAATCAGCCGAGTAAAATTCAAGAAGGCGGGCAATTCGCCGCGCCAATTCATAAACATTTCTTCTTGTAGCGATTATAACGCCGAAGTGCTCTTTATTTTCCTTGATTAGCTCCGCATATAGTTTCTCGTAATGAACTCTATTGTGTGTAAAGAATGTGCATTTGAGTTTTATTGCATGTTCAAGTTGTTCCCTGTCGGATTTTGTGAGCATTTTTTCATCGAGAGGCGTAAATACGGAATACCCTTTTGCAGCAAGTAAAGGTTTTAGCAGAACATCAACGTCTTCATCAAGATAGATGGAAATCAACGGACTGAGGGATGGATGAGGTTTTCAGGGATTTTGTTTTTTTCTATGTAGTCATTAATCTCATCCTTATGGTCACTGTAATAGCTCAACGCGTCAAACACCTGTGCAAGGCTGAGATGTGGAAGGTGGATTACAATTTCTTCCGGCGAAAGACCAAGCCGCCAGTTTTCGACAATCGCACGCACCGGCGTTCTTGTCCCTTTAACAATCGGCTCACTATCAAGGACCGTATCGTCACGAACAATGTAAGGATGTAAAGTGGCTGTTTCCATAATCTGAATTTTAACCAATGGTACTGGATTTGTAAAGGATAAAAACGTCTTCTTTTGCTTTGTAAACCGAATATAAAAACGTTGTTAAAATGAATTGTCTTGTGATAGCATGACTTATTAACAAAGGGGGCAAACATGCTTAATAATATCTTTTGTAAAAACCGTCTTTTCATTTCATGCTTAATTGGAATATTAATCGTTCCCGTTCTTGTCTTCGCAGATGCTGACAGGATTTTTAAAGAGAACAGCAAGGCGGTTGTGGTTGTTGTGACGCTTAATGAGAAGGGCGAGCCGATAAGCCAGGGCAGCGGGTTTATCGTAAGACCCGACGGAGCAGTGGTGACGAACTATCATGTCATCAGCAATGCAAAGGATATCAAGGTGAAGGCAGGGGACAAGGTTTTGGATGTTGAGGGTTTGCTCTACTCTGACAAGGAAAATGATCTTGTCATTCTCAAGGCAAAGGGCGACAAGCTTCCAGTGGTAAAGCTTGGGGATATTGCAAAGGCAAATGTTGGCGAGAAGGTCTACGTCATTAGCAGTCCTGAAGGACTTGAGAATACGATCAGCGACGGTCTGTTGAGCGGGATACGAGAGATTACCTCCGGCAAGAAAGTCCTCCAGATAACCGCCCCAATCTCCCCCGGCAGCAGCGGCGGCCCTGTGTTCAACAAAGACGGCGAAGTTATCGGCGTTGCAACTTTCCTTATCAAAGAAGCGCAGAATCTCAACTTTGCAATGCCGGTGAATTTGCTGAAAGATAAAATTGAGAGTAAAAAAGTTACTGCTTTAAGAGAGAACGGAATAGAGGATTATGAAAAGACAGCAGAGTATTGGTTTAATTTTGGAGTTGCCTATGGGGAATCAGGTCAGTATAAAGAGGCGATAGAGGCATTCAAGCAGGCGATAAAGAATGCACCTGATCATGCACAGGCTCATTTTAATCTTGGCGTTGCCTATGACGATTTGGGGATGTACAAAGAAGCCATAGAGGCATACAAACAGGCGATAAGAATCAAACCTGATTTAGCAGAGGCACATAATAATCTTGGTGTTGCCTATGGTAAATCAGGTCAGCATAAAGAAGCGATTGAGGAATACAAACAGGCAATAAGAATCAAGCCTGATTATGCAGAGGCTTATAATAATCTTGGTGTTCCATATAGGGAGTTGGGGATGCATAAAGAAGCCATAGAGACATTCAAGCAGGCGATAAGAATCAAGCCTGATTTAACGAAGGCTCTTAATAGTCTCGGCTTTGAATATGAAAATTCAGGCATGCATAAAGAGGCGATAAAGGCATTCAAGCAGGCGATAAGGATTAAGCCTGATTTGGCAGAGGCATATTATGGTCTCGGTATTGCGTATGAAAGTTCAGATTTGCATAAAGAGGCGATTAAGGCATTCAAACAGGTGATAAGGATTAAGTCTGATTATGCAGGGGCTCATTCTAATCTTGGTGTTGCCTATGGGGAATCAGGAATGTATAAAGAGGCGATTGAGGCATGCAAACAGGCGATAAGAATCAAACCTGATGATGCAGTTGCTCATTTTAATCTTGGTGCTGCCTATTTCTTTTTAGGTGATAGAGACTCTGCTTTGGAAGAATATAAGATACTGAAAGGGCTTGACACAGAACGTGCGAACAAACTGTTTAATCTGATTTATAAGTGAAAAACTATTTCCATATGCGGTCTTTGAGAAGCAATTTAGAGGTTTTCAGGAGATGCTCCGGTTTCTTGCCAATGTTATCTTGCATCTTCTTTAGAAAAAGAAAATTTGATACTTTAAATAAAGGTGGCAAACATGCTTAATAATATCTTCTTCAAAAACCTTCTTTTCATTTTCTTCATCATCGGGATATTAATCCTCCCTATCCTTGCC
>JACQZF010000060.1 GCA_016213945.1 Nitrospirota bacterium
ACTCGTTGTAACCTATTGTAGTATATGGCGTTTGAGTTTATAAACAGACACTATTTAAACTCCGTGTTCATTATCATACGGAAGAAATCGCGCTTCTCATTATATTCAAGGCCTGATTTTAAAATGGCTTGCTCCTCCCTTCCCGCAAAATATAATTTCGGTATTTTAGCACATCACGTTGAACTCGCCGTAAAAGATCTGCTCCCGTGAATCTCTTGCAGGGGCGGTTCGCGAACCGCCCCTACCGGATTTCATTAATCAACTGCACAATCCTCTCCGCCGCCTCTTCCGCGGACTCCTTTTCAGTATCGATTATCAATTCAGGACCTTCAGGTTCTTCATAGGGGACATTCACGCCAGGCACAGGCGCTCCTGCCTTTCCTTTTTCATATATCTTCTTTGGGGCGCCATGAGTATCGGCCCTCGTTTTCTCGCGCTCCATGCATAATTCGACCGGGCATTTCAGATACACTTCAAGAAAATCAGGGATTACTTTCCGCGCGAGCTTCCGCCAGAATTTTCTGTTCCCGGTTGCATCGATTATCACATTATGACCGAGGTCGTAAATGGTTTTTGCCGTATAGACGAGCGCCTTGTAAACATACTCCCGTTCTTTGCCGGAATACGTGGGCGCCGGCGTTACGATCTTCCTGAGATCGTCAATCCTGAGAATTACCGCGTCTGGAATTTTCTTTTTCAATTCCAGTGCAACCGTGCTCTTCCCGCTCCCTGGCAACCCGGTGATCCAGATGACCTTTGGCATGTCTTAATTATACAGGATACTTCATCAGGGGGCACAGAGATAATCTTCCCAAATTTCCTTTCTTTTGCTACAATGTGGTATGTCAACCAACAACATAGACAAAAGACTCCCTCTAATTCAGGAAGCCGACCTGAACGGCAAGGTCGTCCTTGTAAGGTTCGACCACAATGTCGTCAAAAAGGGCGTCATAAAAGACCCTTTCAGGATCGACAAGACCCTCGGCACTCTTTACTACATTGCCGACCGGGGTGGACGCCCCATCCTTATGACCCATATCGGCAGGCCCAAAGACAAAAAGACCGGGAAGATAACGTGCGACCCGGATGACTCCGTGGAGCCGATTGTTGAATATTTAAAACGCAAGCTTCATACGGATTTTTATACCCCTCACTGCCAGACAGATCCTGAGCTCGGCATTGCCGGAATGTGCGATGACGTGCTTAACGCCATCGAGGATTTGAAGAGCAGAAAGATCGGCGGCATTTATCTCCCGAATACCAGATGGTTCAGGGGCGAAGAGGGAGAGGGGTTTTTCAGGGACAACCTTGCGGTGCAGCTCTCCGATATTGCGGATGTCTATGTGAATGACGCCTTTGGTTCGTGGCAGCCCCATGTCTCTACATATGACATCACAAGGTTTATCCCTTCATATGCCGGGTTTCTAATGCAGCAGGAGATTAAAAATTTAAGCCATGTCATAAATCCCGACAGGCCTTTTCTCGCGGTTGTCGCGGGCTCCAAATACGACACGAAGATAGGCCCCCTCTATGCGATTTATGAAAAGGCGGACCACGTGATCCTGGGCGGAGTTTTATATAACGGCTATCTGTGCGCAAAATACGATATCTCCATCAAGGGGATAGAGGAAGATGACATCAAGGCGGCAAAAGACCTCGTGAACATAGACAGGGAAAAACGGAAGATCCTTGAACTCCCGTATATTGTGGAATCAGATACGATGGAAGGCAGGACCGAAGGCAAATACAGGACCATCTCGATCAATGATTTTAAAAAGAACGACAGCTACGGATACATTCTGGACATTGACCCCCGATCATTTGTAGACGGGAAGGTCGGGGAAGTAATACTCGGCGCAAAGACCATTTTTGTAAACGCCGTTATGGGATACACCCCGCATTTTTCCGAAGGCTCAAAAGCGCTTGACGAGACGCTCGATAAAAATCAAAACGCGCTGAAAATGTACGGCGGCGGGGACACGCTGCAGGAATTCAAGAACCTCTGTCCCGGACTTTATCTTTCAATACTCGACAGCACAAAATACTACTTCTTCACCGGCGGCGGCACCGTCCTTACCGCGATAGAAAAGGGCAGCCCTTACGGCCTGAAACCAATTCAGGCTTTAATGGAAAATAAGGAAAAGCTCCGCACGGGTTAATTATAAAGTGTCGGATTTTATTTGGTATGTCGGATTTCCTTACTCGCTCCCTTAAGCAATATCATCTTTTAACTTTTTGAATTTAAAGAATAGTTACGGATCTCTTCTTTTTTATGTAACTCGGCCTGTCGTAATACTTTACAAGATAACGCAATTAATAAAATCTATACATAATGAAATCAAGCAATTATCTCTGATGGCAGGAAAGTTGCTTACTTATTATTAGCGGCAGGTAACTCTTTTTACCTGGTTTTAAAAAGGTTATGTTCAATTCTATTGAACATAACTGATAATCTGAGAGCGGGGGCGACGTGTCTGCTGCCGGTAAAATATTTAAAATCTTTTTTCTATTCTTCTCGCTCCTCTGCATATGCTTGTCATTTGCAACTGCTGAGGCTCTCGAACTTACACACGATGATGCTGTCCCCTGTTTCCCTGTCTCTCTTCGGATGAAGAGCGGGAAGGTGCAAATCACATGGACAACCATTGGCGCACAAGCCATATACAGAATCTATCGTGCGCAGGAATCTGCGCCTTCCACCTTTACTAAAATAGCCGATACAACTTCCACTTATTCCACATATCTGGATACCTCAGTAGTCAACGAGATTACATATCTCTATATAGTAGAGGCGGTGAGGAATGGAAACATCTGCTACTCCAATGTTGTGAGTATTCATCCCACTACACGCAGAACGCCGCCGAATTACAACCCTGTTATATATTCGACACCGTTGACAACCGGCACGTCCGGAATAATGTATGTCTACAATGTTGACGCAACTGATCCCAATAAGAACATTGTGACTTACAGCCTCACTGTCAAACCCGATGGCATGACCATCGATCCTGCAACAGGTGTGATACAGTGGGTCCCGCCAGCCTTCGGTTTATTCGATGTGACTGTCAATGCAAGTGACGGAAAAGGGGGGACGGTCAGCCAGAGCTTTAACATTACAGTCCAATCACCCGATGCTGACGGAGACGGATATACAGTAACTGGCGGAGACTGCGATGATAATGACCCCGCAGTTCATCCCGGAGCAGCAGAGCTTTGTAATAACATTGATGATAATTGCGATACGCATAAGGATGAAGGACTGGGTCAGACATCATGCGGGACAGGCAGCTGTTTTCACTCAGTCGATAATTGTGTGAATGGTCAGACACAGACGTGCGATCCAATGGCAGGCGCGTCCTCTGAGATATGCGATGGTCAGGACAATGATTGCGATGGAGTCATCGACAACGGCGTGCTCAATGCATGCGGAGGATGCGGCGTTGTTCCTGCGGAAGTCTGTGACGGCAGGGATAATGATTGTGACGGTCAGAAGGATGAGGGCTTTGATGCGGACAGCGATAAATTCACAATATGCGGCGGCGACTGCAATGACAACGACCCCGCGATCAATCCTGCAGCCTTTGAGATTCCCAATAATGGTATAGACGAAGACTGCTCAGGAGGAGACCTTGTTGCACGGCCTCCTCAGATCACAGTACCGGATACCTTTGAAGTCGATGAAGGCGGCACGCTTGAGTTCAATGTCACGGCGAGCGACCCGGACGGGGATGCAGTTACCCTTTCGGCATCTCCAAAGATCAGCAATTCCGGATTTGCGGCAATAAACGGAGTGTCCGCTTCAGGCGCTTACTCATTTAACCCGGGCCATTCGCAGCAGGGTATTTATAACGTAACATTTACTGCAACGGACCCGCTTGGCTATAAAGGCAATAAGACGGTGACTATCACCGTAAATAATGTGAACCGCGCGCCGGGCCTCATCGTAGAGCCGCAGTGGAATATAAAGGAAGGTGAAGTCCTCGCCATCCCGGTGCAGGCAAGCGATCCGGATAATGACATTCTTTCAGTAAGGGCGTTTGTTCAGCCGGAAGAACCGGACAAGCCGCTGCCTGATAATGCGATGTTCATCGAATCAACAGGGACCCTCACCTTTACACCTGAGTATACACAGGCAGGCGTTTACGACATTGTGTTTGAAGCAAGCGACGGTGAGTTGAGCAGCGGCCCGCAGACCGCGCATATTATTATTGACGATGTACCCGATGCCGATGTACCCGGTGAATTGATATTGAATGTCGATCATGTGGAAAGCCCTACACTGCTTAAAACACTGCGCGTCACAGGCTCGGTGAATGCGTCTTCCACGCCGCCTCAGATACCGGTGAGGTCAGTGCTCATCACGGGAATGGACCCGACAACCGGACAGCAGGGTGCAACTTTGAATGTTACTCTTACCGGAGAATCATCCGGCAGGTATGCCACTCATTTTGAACAGGGCAAGAGCCGGGCTGATTTCGGAGACGGGATAACGGTCAATTCGCTGACAGTGAACAGCCCGGCAGAGTTGGTTGTTAACATAACCATTGATCCATCCGCTGCTGAAGGCACGAGGTCTGTTATGGTGACCACTGACAAAGAGGTCGCGGTCTCAGTGCTCGCCTTCAGTGTTACGCAGGGTGCGTCAGAGACAACGGGGAGTCTGACCGACAATGAAACGGGGCAGCCTCTCGCGGGCGCGATAGTCACAATTCAGGGAACAAATATCACCACTATCACCAACCCGGACGGTTCCTTCACTTTGAGCAATGTGCCGCCCGGTAACTACACACTTTTAATAAACGCTCCTGACCATGATCTCATTACCATTGACTTTGATTCACAGGTTGGCGCAATTGTGGACCTTGGAGACATTAAACCTCAGGCAAATGTCTTTAATCCGGAGGCGCCGCCTGCCGCAACAGTATTCAGCATCGTCGGCCGGGGGGCCGGTGATGTCTCATTTGAAAATTCTACGGTGGAAGAAGTTGAGAAGCTTGTTGTTGACACGATCATAGCTGTCGGCGGAAATGAGGCAGGCGTTCTTGATGAGTACGGCAACCAACTTAATCCCAATGTGACAGGAGACGGCATAGTAAGCCTGCGGCACAGGGGAATGCAAAACCTTGCAAAGAATCTCATAACAGGCGACTCACGCAGCCTCGGTGAAATACTCACACTCTTCCTCAGGTCTTTTGATTACAAGGGACAGCCTGTTCCGAAACTGATGGACGTGCTGAGCGCCATCCAGCAGGAGGTTGATTCTTCATGGTCCAATCCACGGGACGGCTCGCCTCTTATCATGGCGCTGTTCAATCAGAAGCGCTCGCTGCTTGGAGACCCGCCAAAGGTCAGGCTTGATACCAATCTGAATTCCCTGCAAACATATTTGCTCGTGACGAGTCTTATGACATTTGTTCACAACCAAGTGACTGCGGCGCCGCCGTCGGGAATGCTGCAAAACAATCTTTTTGCATTTGCGGATACGACATTGAATGATTCAGCTTTTGATGCTTCTCCATTTTTGTTCGCACAGTCCGGTCCAGGTAATGGCGGTTCAGGAAGTGGGAGCGGTGCATATTCAATTATATGGGAGACGGTCTTTGATACGGCAAAGGCAGGCTTTATTGATAATCTGAAAAGCAAAGGGATTGAGATTTGCAAGAAGCTGACTGATGTGAAACCCTCGACGTGCGGTGACGGACAGGTGCAGGCCGGTGAGGATTGCGACGGTACGCCCGGCTGCGCAGCAAACTGCCAGTTTGCGATAAAACCCTCACCGCCGGGATGCAAGGAGACATCTGAGCTTGCAATGATATTGATCGATGACATGGGGGACGCGGCAACAGGCGCATCTGAAAAATTCGGTCAGTTCTTCATGAGCGAAGGCGCTACCAACCTCACTGCACAGCGGATACAGCAGGAGTATCAGAGCGAATCCTTTAAGAAGGCCTGGACAGAGTCAAAAAAGGAAGCGCAGTCCATGGGTAAACTTACAAAACTGGTCGAGTTCAGTTCGAATTTTATTCAGGACCAGTTGAACAATGTTCAGGGCGCGATCATAGGAAGCATACTGGATTTACAGACAGAACTGATCATCGAATCCCTGCGGCCTGACCCGCCCCTAATTAAGAAGATAGAGCAGATGCGCGATCCGTCCAACGGTGAATTAAGCACAACCGTAAAAATAACCTTTCAGCGGAGCCAGAAGGATGATGCAAATACCGACGGGATTCATAGATGGTTTTATGAGCTTTGGAGGGAACAGAAGGGCAGGGTCGCCCGTATTACCTCAGGCAGTGTAAGAACACCTGAGAAAGGCCCTGGCCCGCGTCCGACAGAGGATCCGAGGACTCTTGTGTTTTATGATGTTGACGCGCCGGAAGGTTCGGTTCTTTACCGTATCCGTTCAGTACGCATGATCGGGACGATTGTTGCTGATGAGCCGCCAAATGTGATTGATACAATATTCCAGATGGCTTCGGGATTTGTGCCGCTTAATTTCGCAACACCGGGAGGCACTACGGTAATGGGTGGAGACACTCTGAAGATGCTGCTGGACCCTGCGGCGAAAATAATGCAGGGAATAAAAATTCAGAAGAGCGAATTCTCTGACGTACAGCCTATATTTGTAAGTCTTAAGGAACGTCCGCCTTCGCCCCCGGCGAACCTTGCGGTAGACCCGCACAAAGGCGTTACATACATGAGCATTCCCGCGCTTAGCAGGATATTCAAGGTCAATGACGGAGACATATCTGATTTCGCAAACGCAGGCTTCAAGGCGCCCTACCAGATCGGCCTCGGCATTGACAGCACTGGGAATCTGTACACAGACAATGCAGCTTCGGACATGCAGTTCGGCGGCCGCATATTCAAGTTCGACGGCAATACCACTGCAAGATCC
>JACQZF010000075.1 GCA_016213945.1 Nitrospirota bacterium
GGAGGGCTTGTTTGCTGAGTTGAACCAGTTTTTGTATCTTCTTGACTGTCCCATATATCTTTACAGATTTCATGACACCTCCTTTTTAAAGGATAGTGTCATTATGCTTTATGTAGCTTTATTTATGCAATGCTATATAGTAACATATATGCCATAACCCTGAGAACCCCACGTCATAGTCATCCCGCTTATCGTGTTGTTGCTGATTACAGGCGAGCCGTTCTCTATCTTTATCCCATACCACGCATCACTGTTGTTTATCGTACAACCCGTTATCGTCGGCGAGGAGTTTTTAATATCAATAGCCCTGTAATTGTACCAACAATCACTCCATCCGCAACTGCCGTATCCTGCATGTTCAATTGTGCAGTTCTCAATCCTGCTTCCGCTTGACCCCGCTCCGTCAAACCATATTCCATCCCATTGACCTTGTCCTGCTACAGACGTAAACGTCACTCCGGTTGCAGTCAATGTCCCGTATGCCGTGATTCTTGCTCCTTGTCTTAACTTCACTGTCCGTCCTGATACAATTGTCAGGCTTGCTCCTTCCGCTATTGTTAATCCATCTGTTCTGTAAACTATAGTCCCCGGCTCATTCCAGTATATATTTGTATTGATAGTCCCTAATACATACAGATCTGCTGTCGTGTTGTTTGAATAAGTGTTGCCACTGATCAGGGGATTTCTATCATAATATGTAAAAATGCCGTAACCATTTCCACTAAAAGTGTTGCCCGTATACGTCCCTCCGCCGGATGTGTATATCCCATAATTGATATTGCCGCTTATCGTGTTGCCCGTATACGTTCCTCCGCTACTGCCGTCTACGCATATACCGTAAACATTATTAGTTATTGTATTGCCTGTCACGGTTGGAGATGAGTTGTTGTAAACGTATATCCCAGAATTGCCAAACCCGTTTACCGTATTGTTGCTGATTACAGGCGAGCCGTTATCTACCCATATTCCGTAACTTGAAGCGCTGTTGTTTAGCGTATTGCCCGTTATTGTCGGTGAGGAGTTCTTGATACTTATAGCCTTGGGAGAATAACAATCACTCCAACCACAATAATTACCTCTGACATGCTCTATCACACTGTTTTCAATCCTGCTGTTTGTTGAACCCATCCCCTCAAAGTATATCCCTTGCCACGGGTTCACTCCGTCTGCCCATGTGAACTTCACCCCGCTTGCATTCAATGTCCCGTAAACTGTGATTGGAGCGCCACTGGTGAGCTTTATTATCGATCCCGGCTCTATCGTAAGGGTCGCCTCATTTGCAACAGTAATACTTCCCTGCACTACATAAGTCCAGCCACTATACCATGTCTCATTTCCATAAACGGTATGCGATGAAATGTATATATCACCAGCGGAGGTTACTTCATAAGATCCCTGATTGCTGCTCACGTTTCTTGTATCATCTACGGCCCACCATGTATACACACCGAGCGGCTTGTCCATTGGAACAGTGTAAGGCGTCTCAAAGTATCCTGCAGAATTGGTGCTTAACGTCAGCGTAGGATACTCCGTACCGTCAGGCTTGCGGAAATGAAGTATTACATTACTATCGGGCGTCAATCCTGTCCCCCATTGCTTTATGGTAGCCCCGTGAGGAACTTTTGTCATTGACTGTTCAATATAGGGATTAAAAGGCGGGACTGTTATCGTGTATGAAACATCATTGCTTCTCTTTCCAGTTGTATTATCTATTGCCCACCATGTGTATGTTCCTACTTCTTTATTGAGAGGGGCTGTATAAGAAATACTGAAATTACCGGATGAGTCCGTGTTTACAATTTGAGTTGGGAATTCTGTACCGTCAGGCTTACGGAAATGAAGCGTTGCAGTGCTATTAGGAAAAAATCCGGAACCCGATTGAGAAAAGGTTGTTCCCGGAGGGCCGGAGAGGTTGGGTTGTGTAACAGAAGGACTGACGGATAAATATTTATCTAACGTTAATAGAAACCTGCCTGTATATTTGACAGCTTGATTTAGTTGGTTTTTTATAAAGTTTTTTTCATTAGAACTTGCAACAACAATACTTATAGAAAATATATCTGTATTATTCGAGGAATAAAAGCCCGCTGCTCCATCTGAGCAACCCAGTACTAAACCACCACACCATGGTTGTCCAGTCCCATTATTTTGCCAATAATTAGAAAAATCAAATACAATGACATTGTCGATTGTTTGTTGTTTTGCCTGATTATAAAAATATGTTGCAGGGTCAGAAGAGTTGCTTGTTCCAGATATTGTCTGCGTAGATAAGTCATGAATAATCAAATATTCATCGGCGACCCGTTCAAAATTATCATAAACTATATGGTTAGGGTCGTAATGAGGGATATTAAATGCATGGGCAGGGACATTCATGTCTTCAATTAAATGGATGCAATAACCTAATTTTTCTGCTGCGATGTTTGATTCGCCCCTCTGATATTTTTGATACTCATTTAAAAAATCCTTGAACAATGTTGGAATATCTCCGCCATTTCTTGCAGGGTATCCTCCGTGAGCATTAGTATCATAATCCGGGGTATAAGTATATCCGTTTATCAGATTCCAGTTTGTCTCCAGAAATTCATTTGTGAGTTGAGATGATACGCTGTTATATACGGCATCCCCGATTATGTTGTGTGTAGATTGTGAACCGCCCGGGGTACTCCATGACCACCATGCAAAGACATTGGACGTCAAAAGGAATAAAATCAGAAGCGATAGAAATACAATCTTGCGAGCCATAACATCCCCTCCCTGTAAATAATTATTTTGCAGCTTTCAAATAATCACAGATAATTTCTTCCAATATATCTTTTATATCAGGCACAGCAGACTGCGTGATATTGCCTTTAATATGCTTGTGCCCGGCAAAAGGCAATGATGGTTTATGCGACGCATTATCATACCTGAATATAAGCTTGCCGTCTTTATCCTGATAATGAAATGAATACGCAAGCTTTTCAGTCTGATATCTGAGATCTAAATATTCCGTCATGACCAATTTAGAGTCATCAATAAATATCAGACCACCTTTTATCAAACCAATTTTATCCGTCCTGGCGTCGGTCATAAACTCAGACGAGAGTATCAACCCGGTTTTTGAATACTCTTTGGTTACCTCCATGATCTTCGAGAGATAATCAGTTAGCAACATATTCTATGTCTTTCAGTTTTCCAAGGTCCTCTATGATTCTCTCTTTTATTCTCAATTCCCCCGACCACCTGACATAATCTTCATCGCCGCCTCGCAGATCATCAGCAGTGACCCCTTTCAGAAAATCAGACGAGGATATGGAATACTTTTCCTCAAACTTTGCAATTTCTTTATTTGTTTTGTCCAGTCCGATCTCGAGCCTCTTTATTTCTGCTTCAATGGCTGATTTGACAATATCTGAAATATCGCCTTTATCAGATGTTATTTTAACTTTTGACATGACTTGTTACCTCCCATACAACAATCTATACGATAACAGGAATTTTCTGACAGATATTTATTAGTTAACCAGCTATCTCCAGTGGTTGTCCCATAATTACGGCAACTGGAAATTTCCTGCCACGATTCCCGGCACTGTAATGTCTTCATCCAGTGATTCCCATCTCAACGCATAGCCGTTTAATCTTACTTTAACTTCTTTCAACTGTTCATCGGTCGCGTTTTTAAGTATTTTAAACCGGTCAGCCGGAAAGCCTATGATGCGTCCATCGGTAAGTTCAACAAATATCATCCTTCCCTCTGCCCACGCCCTTAAAGCGGCAGGTTCAACAGACATTTCTTTTTCAATACTTGTGATACTCATTATACTTCTCCTTTAAAAAGCTCTGATGTTCAAACACCAGTTTTTCTATATCCCGAATAACATGTGACACAATACCTTTGTTTCCGGCAAGCCATATGGGTCTAAATCTTCATCGCTGCCTCTTAGATCGTCAGCAGCGACAAACCCCAAAGCGCTGTTATTTTGTACTGATGAAATTTACTGATAAGATAATTTATTAAACAACTCAAATGTGATGGTTGTCAAGGAAAATATTATTTACCTTTTTCTCAGCCCTGCTTTTGAGTTAACCCTTGAAAAAACTCAGGGTAATTGCTAAATTAACGTTCACAATAAATTGTCCTGTTATCATGAATACTGGAATGTCATTCCGGCTTGTCCGGAATCTTTATTAAAGAAGGATTCCCGACCAGGCGGGAATGACAAACGTGCGATAATATTATGTCTGACCTTAACGAACTGAGAAAAAAGATTGACGAGATCGACCAGCGCATCCTTGAACTGCTGAACAAGAGGGCGGAGACCGCCATTGAGATCGGCAAGGCGAAGCAGGACAAACATCTGAGCATACATTCGCCTGAGAGAGAAAGGGAGATACTCAAGAGACTCACGGAGAAGAATCCCGGCCCGTTTCCCTCTAATGTCCTCAAGCTGCTCTATGAGGAAATACTTTCAGCATCGCTTTCATTGCAGCAGCCATTGAAGGTTGCGTATCTCGGTCCTTCGGCGACTTTCACCCACCTGGCGGCGAGCAGGAAGTTCGGCTCCTCGGCGGAGTATCTGCCCGTAAGCAACATAAGGTCGGTTTTCGAGGCCGTCTCAAGAGGCAAGGCCCAGTACGGCGTGGTGCCCATCGAAAACTCGACGGAAGGGGTGATCAATTACACGCTCGACATGTTCGTGGATTCCGATCTGAAAATAGCCTTTGAGATAATGCTTGAGATAAGACATAATCTCCTGTCAAAGACCGGGAAAAAATCCGACGTAAAGAAAATTTACTCGCATCCCCCTGCAACGGCCCAGTGCAAGGTATGGCTTGAAAGGAATTTTCCGGGTGTTCCAATTCTGGAAGAAATGAGCACTGCCGCGGCGGCCAAACGCGTCAGTAAAGACCCGTCAGCAGCCGCTGTTGCAAGCGAGCTCGCGGCCTCGGTCTACAATCTCCGGTTTATTGAAAAGGGCATTGAGGACTATAAAAATAATTTCACCCGCTTCCTTGTTATCGCAAAAGAGTCTTTGCCCAGAACAGGCAACGACAAGACATCCGTTATGCTGTCCATAAAAGACAGGGCAGGCGCGCTTTATTCTATACTGAGGCCTTTTGCAAGACACAAGATCAGCCTTTCCAAGATCGAATCAAGGCCCTCGAGGAGAAAGGCGTGGGAATATATTTTCTTTGTTGACATGGAAGGGCATATAGAAGATAAAGGAGTAAAAAAAGCAATTGATGAAGTGAAGAAGGAATGCCTCTTTCTGAAAGTGTTAGGCTCCTACCCGTCTGCGGAATAGCTGACAGCTTACAGCTATTAGCTATTAGCTTTTTTTAAATTATGATACACACACCTGAACATATAAAAAGCCTCAAGCCGTATGTCCCCGGCAAGCCTATGGAAGAGCTTGAAAGGGAGCTTGGGATCACAGGCGCGATCAAGCTTGCGTCCAATGAAAATCCTCTTGGCCCGTCGCCCCTTGCGCTTAAGGCCCTGCGGGAAGGCATGAAAGGGTTGAACAGATATCCGGACGGGAGCTGTTATTATCTCAGGCAGGCATTGTCGGAGAAATTAAAGGTCAGCCCCGAAGAGATATTATTCGGCAACGGCTCCAATGAAATAATCGAACTGGCAGTCAGGACCTTTCTCAATCCCGGAGATGAAGCGATAATGGCGCATCCGTCATTTGTCGTATACTCGACAATCGTGCAGGCCGCACAAGGCAGGAATATAATTGTCCCGCTTAAAGACCAGCGGCATGACCTTCCTGAAATGGCGTCGAAGATAACGGAGAAGACGAAGATCGTTTTTATCGCAAACCCGAACAATCCCACCGGCACAATCAATACGAAAGAAGAGATGGATGCATTTATGGAGAAAGTCCCTGACGGCGTGCTTGTCGTTGTTGACGAGGCATATTGTGAATATGTCTCTTCACCGGATTACGCGGACAGCATGAAATATTTCAGGGCGAACAGGGACATTCTTGTCCTGAGGACATTTTCTAAAATATACGGCCTTGCGGGGCTGAGGATCGGATACGGGATCGCGAACCCAGCGATCATTACCGGGATGAACAAGGTGCGTCAGCCTTTTAATATTAACTCTCTGGCGCAGAAGGCCGCCCTCGAAGCGCTGAAAGACGAGGGACATATTGCAAAGACAAGGCGGACGAATGAAAGAGGGAGAAAATATCTCTATAAAGAATTTAAGGCGCTGAAGCTTGATTATGTGCCTACAGAGGCGAATTTTATTTATGTGCCTTTGAAAGATAATTCATCCGCTCAGTTGTACAACGACCTTCTCAAAGAAGGAGTTATTGTCAGGCCGATGGGGCCTGACGCAGTGCGTATCACGATAGGGCTCCCTGAGGAGAACAAGAGACTGATAGAGGCATTAAGGAAGATCCAGAGTTATGAATTATGAAATCAGGCATGAAGATAAACTTTAAACACATTGCGATAATCGGGGTTGGACTCATCGGCGGCTCCTTTGCCATGGCCCTTAAGAAGCAGGGATTCAAGGGCAGGATAACCGGCCTCGGCAGAAAGAAAGAGAACTTAATAAAGGCGAAGAAGCTTGGTGTCATAGACGATTATTCCACGGATTACGCGGAGGGAATTAAAGACGCTGACCTGGTCCTGCTTGCGGTACCCGTGGGCCAATTTGAGAGAATTGTAAAAAGTATCAGGGGCAGCATGAAAAAGGGCGCGATAGTTACGGACGTTGGAAGCGTAAAGGCGCAGATCGTGAAAAAGATCGGGCCGCTGATGCCGGAAGGCGTTCACTTTGTCGGGGCACATCCCATTGCGGGCAAGGAATGTTCAGGCATAAGTTGCGCCTCGGCAGACCTGTTTAAAAATGCGAGATGCATTATCACGCCCGGTCTGAAGACAAACAAAGCGGCGCTGAATAAAATCGTCAGGCTCTGGAAGAATGTCGGCAGCAGGACGCTTTTCATGTCTCCTGAAGAACATGACCTTATCTTTGCAGCGGTAAGCCATCTGCCTCATGTGGCCGCGTACAGTCTGGTCAACAGCATAATGAAATTAGATGACAACATACTTCATCACGGGGGAAAAGGCTTGCGTGATATGACCAGGATCGCCTTGAGCCCTTCAGAGCTTTGGCGTGACATCTGCGCTTACAATAAAAAGAATATTCTGAAGACACTCAAGAAGCTCTCGTCTTCCATAGCACACATCACAAAGCTTATTGAGACATCGGACTGGACGGCCCTTGAGAAGGAATTCAGGAAGGCCAAAGAGGCGAGACAAATCCTTGAGTCAGATTAGTATCAAACATAAAGGTCCTCTTCGGGGAGAACTTACCCCGCCTCCGGACAAATCAATCTCTCACCGCGCGATAATCCTTTCATCTCTTGCAGAAGGTAAAAGCATTGTCAGGAATTTCCTTTACGCTGAAGACCCCCTGAGCACCATCGGCGCGTTCAGGCAAATGGGGGTGGAGATAGAAGTCAAAAGCCAGAAAACAGACTACCCCCCCATCCCCCCCTCATCAAGGGGGGGTGAAGGGGGGGTAATAATAATCAATGGCAAGGGGCTTTCGGGTTTGAAAGAACCGAAGGGTGAAATTGACTGCGGGAATTCTGGGACGACTATGAGGCTTCTCTGCGGCGTGCTTGCGGGACAGCCTTTTTCAGCGACCCTTAAGGGCGATGCCTCTTTAAGCCGCAGGCCTATGAAAAGGGTGATAGAACCTATCACGCAGATGGGCGCGGTTTTCAAATCGGAGAGCGGTCATCCGCCATTAACTGTAACAGGCGGGCAGCTAAAACCAATACGTTACAAATCCCCTGTTGCCAGCGCGCAGGTGAAGTCAGCGATACTGCTTGCGGGGCTTTATTGCAACGGCATTACTTCTGTGAGCGAGCCTGAGAGATCAAGAGACCACACGGAGCGGATGCTCAAGGCATCAGGCGCGGATTTAACAATTGACGGATTGACCGTGAGCGTCAGAGGCAGGGCAAAACTGGACCCTTTCGAGATGACCGTCCCGGCAGATTTTTCATCAGCCGCGTTCTTCATTGTGGCGGGTATCATCGTCCCGGGTTCCGGGGTTTTAATAAAGAACGCGGGCATCAATCCCACAAGAGTTGGTTTAATTGAAATCCTGAAGTCTATGGGCGCTCATATCAGGCTTGAGAACAAGAGGGAGGTTTCAGGCGAGCCTGTGGCTGATATTTCCGTAACACATTCGCAACTTTCAGGCATTGAGATCGGCGGAGATTTAGTTCCCAGGTCCATTGACGAATTCCCCATCCTCTGTGTAGCAGCGGCATTGGCCCATGGCAAAACAAAAATAACGGGCGCAAAGGAATTACGTGTCAAGGAGTCGGACAGGATTGCTGCGATGGCTGCTGAATTGCGAAAGATGGGAGTCAATGTTGAAGAGCTTGAGGACGGCCTGATCATTGAAGGAAGAGAAAAATTAAAGTCCGCAAGCATTCAAAGCTACGGCGACCACAGGATAGCAATGTCCATGGCAATAGCCGCGCTAATGGCCGATGGAGAGACCACAATCTCAGATACCGATTGCATCAACACATCCTTCCCGGGGTTTGTTGAGATATTAGAGAGGCTGCAATGGTAAAAATTAATGCTATAATTTTCTCATGATCCCAAAAGACATTCAGGAAAAAGAAGCCATTCTTGGTTTCATCAAGACTACCGCAAGGCCAGTAAGCATCCGGGAGATCGCTGTTGCGCTGGGCATTCCCAAGAAAGAGAACAGGACTGTCAAGAGGGCGCTGAGATCATTGGTCCAGTCAGGAGATCTTTTCAAGACCCGTTACGGCCTTTACGGCCCCGTAGAACAGATGAACCTCGCCACGGGATTTTTTGAGGCGCACAGGGACGGATTTGGTTTTGTGGTCCCCGACAAGCCCGGTGAACGGGACCTTTTTATTCCGCCCCGAAAAACTTCCGGCGCAATGTCCGGTGACAAAGTTATCGCCCGCGTAGACAGCCCCGCGAGAAGGGAAGGCTGCATTATAAAAATCCTTGAGCGCGCCCAGAAGAAAGTGGTGGGCACTTTTACCCGCGACGGAAATATGTTCTATGTGAAGCCGAAGAGCAGGAAGATACCGGTCGGCATATTGATCAGCCCCGCAAACAGGGCGGGAGCAAAGAGCGGCAATAATGTAGTCGTAGAACTCACTTCGTATCCGAGCGCAATAAAGCCGCCGGAGGGGAAGGTATTAAAGGTCCTGCCTGACATTGTTGAGCCGGTACACGAAATAGAAATGATCATCGAAGAATTCTCCCTTCCCCTGAAATTCCCTGCTGCTGTGCTCTCCGAAGTAAAAGAGCTGTCAGGAGAAATTGAGATGCGGAAGAGGGTGGATTGCCGCAGCCTTTTGACTGTGACCATTGACGGTGAGACTGCAAAGGATTATGACGATGCGGTATCGATCAGCAGGACAGCGGACGGGTTCGTCCTTCATGTTCATATCGCGGACGTGAGCTATTACGTGCCGTGGGATTCGGCGATTGATCTGGAGGCAAGGCGCAGGGGCACAAGTGTCTATTTCCCCGGCAGTGTGATCCCGATGCTCCCGGAAAAGCTTTCAAATAATTTATGCAGCCTCGTGCCGCAACAGGACAGGCCCACGTTCACTGCCGAGATGCACTTTGACATGAAAGGCCGGATACTGAAAAAGGACTTCTACCCAAGCGTCATTCACAGCAACGAGAGGATGACTTATACATCTGTAAAAAAGATACTCGTGGACCACGACAGAGCAGAACGCGAAAAATACGGATACCTCCTTGAAAGCTTCGTGATGATGGAAGAGCTTTGCGACATACTGAGGACGCAGAGGATGAAGAGGGGCAGCCTTGATTTTGATCTGCCTGAACCCGAGGTGCTCCTTGATATACAGGGAAGGCCGGAGGCGATTGGCAGGGCTGAGCGCAATCTCGCGCATATGATCATTGAAGAATTCATGATAGCGGCGAATGAGGCCGTTGCCTCTCACCTTGAGGCCCTTGAGCTGCCGTCAATTTACAGGATACACGAAAAGCCCGACCCTCACAAGCTTGATGAGCTAAGGCCCATCTTTCAATCCTTCGGCCTGCATTTCAAAAAGCCGGATGCCGGGACATTCCAAACTCTCCTGAAAAAGATACAGGGGACTGTCGAGGAGACCCTGCTGAATATCCTGCTTTTGCGCTCTCTGAAACAGGCAAAGTATTCCACTGAAAACACGGGGCACTTCGGACTTGCCTCTGAAAGCTACACACACTTTACTTCTCCGATCAGGCGTTATCCCGACCTTGTCGTCCACAGGATACTTAAGGAAGCCCTGAGCAGGAAAAAGATCTCCAAGGAGAAGAGGGAATATTTTGAAAAACTTCTGCCGGAGATAGCCGCTCAATCCTCAAAGACGGAACGGACCGCGGACGAGGCTGAAAGAGAGATAGTCAACGCCATGAGGGTGTGGTTTATGAAAGACAAGGTCGGCGACGAATACGCCGGCATCGTGTCCAATATTTCATCCAAAGGGATGAGGGTCCAGTTGAAGGAATTTTTTGTCGAGGGCTTTCTTCACGTCTCCTCAATACCCGATGACTATTACAGGTTTGACGAGCAAACCTACCGTCTCATCGGCAGGCGGAGGAAGAAGACATTTTCCGTCGGCAAAGAAGTCAATGTGCGGATAGAGCGTGTTAATATTGAAGAGAGAGAGATAGTGCTGGGTTTAGTGTAGCTACCTGTCGGTTCCCGTAAAATTGACCTGGGCGTTTTTGTTGCTGTCAGCCGATTCCGCTGAGCTGTATGATAATGACGCCTGAACTGCGCCTCCGCAGGTCCCGTTATTTGTCGAGTAACGATAAATTGTTTCCCCGGAATTGAGCTGTAATGTCCCGGTTGTAATTTCATTGTTATTGTTCACCCTTCTGCATGTGCTGTCAATGATAAAGTCACGCCGCGAGCCAGTATTGTTCCAGACCCTGTACGCAGTTTGTGAGGCGCTGGATGCGGCAGGGTTTATCGCAAGTGAAAGATTTTTCGAGGCGGTCCTTGAAGCGCTGTCAGTAACGGTCACGCTGATCTGATGAGTGCCTTCTGCTCCCGCTGCCGGTGTTCCTGTTATTGTATTTCCGCTGCATATAATTCCTCTTGAGGTAATAGCGGCAGGACACGTCAGCCCCCACGTATATGAAGAACTGCCGCCAGTGGCGCTGATAGTTGCTGTATAACCCTGCCCGACCGTACCGTAACTCAGGATCTCCGTGGTTATCTTCGGATCATTCGGATTGATCGTGATCGAAAAACTTTTCGTCGCTGATCTTGCTTCCGCATCTGATACATTTACAGTAAAATTATAACTTCCGTCCAGTATCGGCGTGCCTGATATAATTCCGCCTGTGGTCAAGCATAACCCTGTATTTACAAATGCAACTGGATAATCTGTTCCGGTGCAGCCGTTTGAACCCTGACTTTGGCCGACAACACTCCATGTGTAGCCGGGCGTTCCGTCAGTCGCATCAAGTGTTGTTGATGAATAGGCAATCTCCTCTGTCCCTGTAGGCAGGCTGTCCGTCACTATCCTGAAGGAATTACAGAGCTGCTGTCTCAATGTATTTATGTCCTGATACATCACAATGTCGTCGTAAGCAGGGCTGTCAGCGCCTCCAGTACAGATAGTTGCTGTCCCTGTGTCAACTATAGTAAACGGTGACGCAGCGCCTGTCTGATTACACAGGGTTTCCCCCTGACTGAATACGATAAACGCTACGTTTGATTTGCTTACGCCCCTGTCATTCACCGTAAGATATGTCCCTCCTGACGGGGCTGTTGTGCAGAGGCTTGATGCGTCTAATCCGGTTGCAAAATAATACTGCAAATTTCCGTTGTAAGAATCAGTGGTCCTTGTGCTGAGGACCGTCAGATTTGGAGGCAGCCTTTTGTTGGCTGCTGCGTATCCTGATATTGTTTCGTAAACCACTTTAACCGTATTCCTCGTCTCGGTGAGCTTCGCCCTCCTTGTCAGAGGCCCAAGCATACTGACACCCATTCCAATCAACAAACCCACGATTACCAGCACGATTGAAATCTCAACGAGGGTGAAACCTGCCCTTCGGGAATTCAAAATTGAAAATTTAAAATTCAAAAAAACTGCTTTCCCGGCTTCTGACTTCTGACTTCTGACTTCTGACTTTATGTTCACGACTGCCTCTTGTAGAGATAAAATACAATCATTATATTCCCGATCAGGTTCACCAGTATCGCGGTCCTCGTCCTTATTATTACTTCACCCATTTGTGTATCAGGCGGGATCCAGAAAAGATAATATCCGCACAACACGAGCGCCAACCCGATCATCCCTGACAGCTTTATGAAGAGTGTTTTGTACATTGCAACTCAATGTTAAACCAGTATAAGCAAAAAGGGGCGAATTCTCGCCCCTTTTTCATGTTATGTTGAAAAGACCATTCCTTATGACTTTAAAGTGCATAACTGAGATCAACAATGGTGCCTGCTACATAAGCTGCGCTTGACTGGACAGTGCCGGTGTCAAATACACCATCGTCGAATTTTATATCTATGATATTAGCTACCTCAGCGGGAATATCATTAACAAGGATGCGATTTTTTATGCCGATTCCATTGGCAAAAATAAGGTCGCCGATGCCATAGACATCCCCATATGGATGACGGGGCAGTGACGCAGGCCCGGTAGCATTTGGATCTCCTGACAAAAGACCCGCAAACCGCAAGGCTTGCCATGCTTCTTGTGATTCACCGCCAGGAGTAAGTTCAGCGCCTCCTATTTGCCCGTTTCCGTCACCAGCGGCAACGCTACCCCAACGGGCATTTGCACCAGGGTCATCACCGGGAAATGCATTATATTTGTCTAAATATGAAAAATAAGCGACAGATATTCCCTGAATATCGTTCATCAGTCTTTTGTTTTTGGCGTCATCGATCATTGCCTGTCCTTTCAGAACAGCTCCGATCAACAACCCGATAATTATCATCACTATCGATAGCTCGATGAGCGTGAAGCCTTTCTCTCTAAGTTCTTTTTTCATTTATTCCTCCCCGAATTTGAAAGTTACCAAAAAAAAGTATTGGTTTATCAAGTTTTCAACTAATATATCGGAAGAAATTTCTGGAAACTTAAATAATATGCGGTATGGGGTATCTTGCGAGCAGAGGTTTGATTAATCAAACCCCTACTCGCAGCTAAAAGACTTGCTTTAACCTGTCTGCGGTCCTTGCGACTCTGACCATCTCTTTAACGTCATGGACCCTGATAATATTCGCGCCGTTGAATATTCCGATGGCAATGGCCGCGGCCGTTCCTTCTACTCTTTCGGTAACAGGAAGGTCTCCGAGGATTTTACCGATGAAGGCCTTTCTTGACGGTCCTAAGAGTATCGGTTTCTCAAGGCCGGTAAATTCGTCCAGTCGTTTTATGATTTCAAGATTATGTTCGACAGTTTTCCCAAAACCTATTCCGGGATCGATAATGATCTTATCTTCGGCGATCCCCGCGTTTCGTGCAATCCCGATTCCCTCTCTCAGGTAATCAATTATTTCGGGAATGAGTGCGTTATAGACGGGGTCCTTTTGCATGTTTTTTGGAGTGCCTTTTATGTGCATGATTACAACAGGCACATCATGTCTTGCCGCGACACGCGGCATCTCAGGATCAAATCTCAATCCGCTGATGTCATTTATCATGGAAGCTCCTGCTGAAACGGCAGCCTCTGCGACAGAGGATTTATACGTATCGATTGATACAGGAATATTAATCTTGTCCGCGATTGCTTCAATGACAGGGACGACCCGCTTTATTTCCTCGTTTGCGGAGATCTTCTCTGCGCCGGGCCTTGTGGACTCTCCTCCTATATCAATGATATCAGCGCCGTCATCCCTAATTCTGAGCGCCTGTTCAACGGCTTTATTTTTGTCGAAGTATTTGCCGCCGTCAGAGAAGGAATCCGGGGTGACGTTTAATATCCCCATGATGAAGGCGCGTTGTGAGAAGTCAAAACTGAAATTTTTCCAACTGAGTTTCAAGCAGCCTCCCGGTGTGAGCATTTTGAAATTGTTGCAGCATCAAAAAAAGACCCTGAAACGAGTTCAGGGTGACAAAATTAATCGATATGATATTCAATAAGCTTAATCTACGACGATGTTTCTGAGGCGACATTTGTTTCACTTGCTGTCTCAGATTTTGGAGAATCACCGTTTGTGCCCTGAATTATGGCCTCTATTTCAGCGGCATCGAGGGTCTCTTTTTCACGCAGGGCCTGCGCGACTTTAAAGAGAGTTACCTTGTTCTCAATGAGGAGACGTTTTGCATATTCGTATCTTTCAGTAATAATGGTCCTGACTTCTTCGTCAATGTCTTCCGCAGTCCTCTCGGAATAGTCTTTGTGTCTCGTGATTTCCTTGCCTAAAAAGATCTGTTCCTCGCGCTTCCCGAAAGTGAGGGGGCCCAGCTTGTCGCTCATTCCCCACTCGCATACCATTTTTCTCGCGAGGTCAGTGGCCCTCTGAAGGTCATTGCCCGCCCCGGTTGTCATATGCCCAAGCGCGATCTCTTCAGCCGCCCGTCCGCCCATTAAAACCGCTAACATGTTTAAAATGTGTTCCCTTGAATAAGTGTATCTGTCGTCGATAGGAAGCTGCTGGGTTATGCCAAGCGCCATGCCGCGCGGGATAATGCTGACCTTGTGAAGCGGGTCGGTCCCAGGGGTCAGCTTTGCCACAAGGGCGTGGCCTGCCTCATGGTGCGCTGTATTGTTCTTTTCATCTTCGGACAGGATCATGCTCTTTCTTTCCTTGCCCATCATGACCTTGTCTTTTGCGTCTTCAAAATCCACCATCTCGACTTTTGTCTTTGACTTTCTGGCTGCGTTCAACGCGGCTTCATTAATAAGATTGGCAAGGTCCGCGCCTGAAAATCCCGGCGTTCCTCTTGCAAGCACTTCCATGTTTACATTTTCATCAAGCGGGATCTTTTTAATGTGGACCTTGATTATCTCAAGTCTTCCTTTTACGTCAGGATGAGGCACAACAACTTGCCTGTCAAATCTTCCAGGCCTCAAAAGCGCGGGGTCCAGCACGTCGGGCCTGTTTGTTGAGGCAAGCACGATAATGCCTTCATTCGGATCAAAACCGTCAAGCTCCACAAGAAGCTGATTCAGCGTTTGCTCACGTTCATCATGACCGCCTCCAAGTCCAGCTCCCCTGTGACGTCCCACGGCATCAATTTCATCAATGAAGATAATGCATGGTGAACTCTTCTTGGCCTGATCAAAAAGGTCTCGCACCCTTGATGCGCCTACACCGACAAACATCTCTACGAAATCAGATCCGCTGATTGAAAAAAACGGCACGCCTGCCTCGCCTGCAATGGCCCTCGCAAGAAGCGTCTTTCCGGAACCCGGAGGGCCAACAAGCATCACGCCTTTAGGGATCTTCCCGCCAAGCCTCTGGAACCTCTGGGGGTCTTTCAAAAATTGTATGATTTCCTGGACCTCTTCTTTAGCCTCTTCGATCCCGGCCACATCCGCGAAGGTTATTTTTATCCCTTTTTCAGATACAAGCTTGGCCCTGCTCCTTCCGAAAGAGAGAGCTTTGTTGCCGCCGGTCTGCATTTGTCTCATAAAAAACACCCATAGAAAGACGAGCAGGATGACCGGGCCAAAGTTAAAAAGGATATTCAGATACCACGGCGTGTGATCGGGCTTTGCGGAAATCTTTATGCCTTTATCCCTCAGCTCTTTTATGAGGTCGGGATAATCAGGAGCGTATGACTTGAATTTCGCCCCGCTTTTCAGTGTACCGATTATTACATTCTCCGGTTTTTTTATGGTGACTTCCGTTACCTCGCCCTGCTGTAACTTTGTCATGAAATCGGAAAAAACAATCTCGTCATCGGGTTTGGATGTATCGAGGAGATTGAAGGCGAGGATCATCATCAAACCGAATAAGACCCAAATAACTATACTTTTATACAAATTACGTCCCTCCATATCGCGTTATTACCACTAAGATTAACATATTCCCTTTTGTATTGCCAATGGGTTGGACTTGCCTTTCTTGCGGTTGTAAATGATTTGCGAAGTGTGCTTAAATATTCGTCTATGAAAAATATATTCCTGATTGACGTAACAAACAGGGACGGGGTGCAGACTTCGCGTATTTTATTAAGCAAGCTCGCCAAGACGATGCTTAATATTTATCTTGATGAAATGGGGGTTTTCCAGAGCGAAATCGGGTTCCCCACTTTGAAGCACGAGATGAATTATATAAACGCTAATCTTGAGCTTGCCCAAAAAGGCGTTATTAAAAGGATGCATCTTGAGGGATGGTGCAGGGCCATAAAGGAAGACATTGAACTGACCTTTAAGAATTGTCCTGACATCAGGCACTTGAATATTTCGATTTCCACCTCAGACATAATGATCCAGGGGAAATTTCAGGGTAGAAAGACCTGGAAGGACATTATGAATTCAACGGTAGAGGCCCTGAAGTCAGCAAAAGCCATGGGAGCTGAGACCGTCGGGGTAAACGCAGAGGATGCCTCGCGGACTGATATAGAGAAACTCATAGAGTTGTCGCTCGCGGCCAAAGAGAACGGAGCAACCCGTTTCAGATACTGCGATACGCTCGGCGCGGACGACCCGATTACAATTTATCAAAGGATAAAGAAGATTGCTGAGGCAACGCAATTCCCCGTTGAAATGCATTGTCACAACGACCTCGGCATGGCGGAGGCCGTGTCCGTTGCCGGGGCACAGGGCGCTATTGAAAGCGGAGTTGACGCTTACATCAATACGACAATCAACGGCTTTGGAGAAAGGGCCGGCAACTGCGACCTTGTTTCCACGATACTTGCGCTGAAATATTCTCACGGCTTTGCGGCGAAATTTCATCTTGACGAGCGCGTTGACTCAAAGAAATCATGGAAGATAGCGCGCTATGCGTCGTATGCATTCAATATCCCGATCCCGATAAGCCAGGCCGGAGTGGGGGCCAATGCCTTTGCGCATGAATCAGGCATCCATGCTGACGGCGCCCTGAAGGACAGGCGTAACTATGAACTTTATGATCCTGAGGACGTCGGCAGGGGAGAACCCGAGTTTTCCCAGACAGGCAGAATTATAACTACCGGCGAATATGGCGGGCTAAAGGGCTTCATGCATGTTTATGATCATCTTGGAATACAATTCCAGAATGACAAAGAGGCGAGACGGATCCTCGAACTTGTGCAGTACGCAAACCTGCATACACAGAAGCCTCTCACTGATGACGAATTGAAGTTCATTGCTGAACATCCCGAGATAGCGGTCAAGATACTGACGGTCACGCCGCAGTTTTAAATGGTCCGAAATTTATTTTTTCAACTGCGCTGCGTAACTTTTATTGACTGAACAGGAGAGGAATAAATCATGTACAAAATTACACTAATCCCCGGCGACGGCACAGGGCCGGAGATAACAGAAGCAGTAAGAAGGGTGCTTGAAGCCACAGGTGTTTCATTTGAATGGGACATCCAGAACGCCGGTGAAGACGTGTATCACCAGGAAGGGGACCCGCTGCCGGACAGGGTCATTGAATCCATCAAGAGGAACAAGGTCGCGCTCAAAGGCCCGATAACCACCCCGGTGGGAACAGGATTCAGGAGCGTGAATGTCACGCTAAGACAGGCGATGGACCTTTACACTTGCCTTAGACCGTGCAAATCATATCAGGGCGCAAGGACCAGATACGAAAATATCGACCTTGTCATCGTAAGAGAAAACACCGAAGACCTTTACGCCGGTATCGAGTATCAAAAAGATTCCGAAGGCGCAAAGGCGATCATTGACCTCGTGAAAAAATTTTCTAAAAAGGACATTCGCACTGATTCAGGCATAAGCATAAAGCCGATCTCCGTCTTCGGAACGGAGCGCATTGTCCGTTTCGCTTTTGAGTACGCGCGTAAAAATAAGAGGCGAAAAGTGACCTCGGTGCACAAGGCCAATATAATGAAGCACTCGGACGGATTGTTCCTGGAAGTCTCAAGAGAGGTCGCCAAAAAATATCCTGATATTGAATTTGAAGACAGAATCATCGATAATATGTGTATGCAGCTTGTTCAAAAACCTGAACTCTACGATGTGCTGGTGCTGCCGAACCTTTACGGCGACATTATTTCAGACCTTGCCGCAGGACTGATCGGGGGGCTCGGTCTCGCCCCGGGCGCGAACCTCGGCAGTGAATATGCAGTTTTCGAGGCGACCCACGGAAGCGCTCCGAAATACAAGGGGCTCAACAAGGTAAATCCCCTTGCAATGATGCTCAGCGGAGTAATGATGCTGAGACACCTTGGAGAAACAGCGGCAGCGGAGAAACTCGACAGCGCCATTGCTTCAATAATAAAAGAGGGGAAACACGTCACTTATGACATGAAGCCGTCCCCTGACGACCCGGCTGCTGCGACGACATCAGGTGTCGCCGACGCCATCATCTCAAAAATCATAAAATAAAAAAATGGACCCTGAGACGCTAAGTTTTATACTTATAATAATCTGTCTGCTATTCATTGCCTTACTGTCCAGCTCGGAAGTGGCTTTTATATCCGTCAACAGGATCAGGCTGCGTCATCTCATCGAAAAAGGAAGCAGCAACGCCGCGATAGTCCAGAAGATCCGCGACCAGCATGACCGCCTCTTCAGCGCCGTAATTCTTTCAGGGAATCTGTTCACCGTTCTTGCCACTTCTATCGGCACGGCATTGGCAATAGACTATTTTGGAGAAGACAAAGGCATAATCATAGCAACTATTGTGATAACTATCCTGACCGTTGTCTTTGGCGAACTTACGCCGAAAACCTTTGCCGTTACTTACGCAGAGGGAATTTCCCTCGCGCTTGCAAGGCCGATGGAGATGTTCATAAAATTCATCTCGCCCTTTGTGTGGGTCTTCAACAAAATGTCAAACGGGATTATCCGCATGTTCGGAGGCGAGATAAAACCCGCCCCGCAGTTCTTGACGGAAGAAGAGATGAAGTCGATGATAAAGATCGGCGAAGAGGAAGGGGCCCTGGAAAAAGAAGAAAAAGAGATGCTGCACAATGTCTTTGCATTCGGGGACAAAAAAGTCACCGAGGCCATGGTCCCGAGGACTGAGATAGCGGCAGTCCCTGAAGACGCCCTCGTAGCCGACGTCCTTTCCCTTGTATCGGGTGAAGGCTATTCCCGTTATCCCGTTATCATGGAAAACGTGGACAACATTATCGGAGTTTTATATGTCAAGGATATTCTAAGAAAAATGTCCAGAGAGGAAGTTTCCCCGAATTCCCCGATTAAGAGTTTTATCAGGGACGCGTATTACATACCGGAGAGCAAAATGGTCACGGCGCTGCTTGATGAGATGCAAAAGAACAAATTTCAGATCGCTATTGTCCTTGATGAACACGGGGGCACGGCGGGACTTATAACGCTTGAAGACATCATGGAAGAAATTGTCGGCGGGCTTCAGGACGAATTTGAGGCCATAGAGGCTGAGAAGGAAGTCGAGATAGTTGACGAGAGGACCTTTGTGGTGTCAGGCTCGACCGGCATAGATGAGATCAACGAGCTTGTCGGCATTGAGATTGCCAGCCAGGAATATCACACCATAGGCGGCTTGTTGTTCGGACTGTTCGGGCGTCTGCCGAAAATCGGAGAACAACTTCGGTATCACGGCCTCAGGTTCCTCATCCTTGAGATGGACGGCAAGAAGATAGAGAAGGTAAAGATAACGAAACTGTAGTAGGGGCGAACGGCCGTTCGTCCCTACTACAGCCTATGACCAGCATCATAGGCATGCCGTGTTCCGTGTTGTATCATAAAAATAAAAAGAGGTGCATATGTTAAAAGATGGTTGTCCCGGAAGCAAAGATATAAAGCAACCGAAACCGGAAGATATAAAATGTCGTCACTGCGGCAAGGAAATAGAAATATGGAGTGATGAGACCGAGGCCAGGTGCAAGCATTGCGGGCAGATGAATATGCGCGCAATCGGGCCGACGTGTCTTGACTGGTGCGCTTTTGCAAAAGAGTGCGTCGGCGAGGCGAAGTACAAGAGGCTGAAGGCAGGCTCCGCAGGCAGGAATTAATTAACCACTTTCCCTCTACGCGCTTTCTTCAGCGGATTTCTTCTTGTTCAGGATCCTCGATGCCAATAACCCCGCTTCATACAATATCAGCATCGGCACGGCCATGAGTATCTGGTTGAATGCGTCCGGCGTAGGGGTCAATACAGCAGCGAGAATAAATACAACCAGCACAGCGTATTTCCTGTTCTTGGCCAGGAAATCCGTTGTCACAACTCCCATCCTTGTGAGGAACACTATAACAACTGGCATCTCAAAAACAGCCCCAAATGCCAGGATAAATTTCAGACAGAAGTCTATATATTTTTCCGCCGATATCATCGGCTTGATATTCTGCGTTTTGTAATTAAGCAGGAAGTCAATTGCAAAAGGCAGGATAATAGCAAAACAAAAAAGGGCGCCTGTCAGAAAGAGAAACGTCGTTGTAAAGATGAACGGTACGGCGTATTTTTTTTCTTTCGGCAGCAGGCCAGGGGCGATGAATTTCCATATCTCCCAGAAAATAACAGGCGAGCTGATTATGCACGCGCTGATGAGGGCGATTTTCATGTGCATCCAGAAGGCCTCTGCGGGTGCGAGGAAAACAAGATATAAATCCGGATTTTGTGCAGGGATGAAGGAGATATAAGGGCTCTTTAATGAAAAAGCGATGGTGCTGCGCATCGGCTCAGTTAAAAGCCCGAAGATATATTCGGAGTAGTAAAAACAAATTCCGAAGGCAATGCCTACTGTTGCCAGCGTTATGACGATCCTGTTTCTTAATTCGACAAGGTGTTCTGTAAGCGGCGCTTTATCCATCTTTCCCTGATTCTGTTTTTTCTTTTTTCTCCTCATCAGGTGCAGCGCCTGCTTTATCTACAGCCTGGTTTTCCGGTTTTTTATTTTCAACCACCTCAGTTATTTTGTTGATTTCAGGCTCAATAGATTTGTAGATGGAGTCTGTCAAATCGGTTTTTATGTCTTTTATTTCCTTTGCTACGTTTAATTCAGACTCATCTATGGAATCCTTCAGGTTGCTTATTGCAGCCTTGAGCTCTCTTATCCCTTTGCCGAGCGTCCTGCCAAGCTCCGGCAGTCTCTTGGGACCGAAGACCAGAAAGGCCACTATGAATATTACGATCAGTTCCTGTGCGCCAAGGTCAAACATTAATTGAACAATATCAGAAAAAGTCGCCGGGTGTCAATTTGCATATTTTTTAAATTTTATTTGTGCGGCATGAACTGTAACGATTGTATAATCTGAGAAGAAATCTTATAATTTGTGTTATTGATTTTAACTGGAAGATTGCCAAAACTCTAATGACTTGTAATAATGTCATGCTGAATTTGTTTCAGCATATTAAAAGACCCTGAAAAGAATTCAGGGTGACGGTCAAAAAAATTAATTATAAATAGAGGAGGATATATGTTTAAGGGTTCAATAGTTGCGATAGTTACGCCGTTTAAGAACGGAAAAGTTGATGAAAAAGCTTTAGGCGAGCTGATTGAATGGCACGTTAAAGAAGGGACCAACGCCATTGTGCCGTGCGGGACAACAGGTGAGTCGGCCACACTCGATTATGAAGAGCATTACAGGGTCATTGAGATAACCGTAAAAGCCGTCAATAAGCAGATACCTGTCATTGCCGGAACAGGTGCAAACGCAACGGATGAAACCATCATGATTACGAAGAAGGCAAAAGACCTGGGCGCTGACGGCGCGCTCCTTGTATCGCCTTATTACAATAAACCCACACAGGAAGGTTTGTACAGGCATTACAAAGCCGTTGCCGAGGCAGTCGATATTCCAATGCTTCTTTATAATGTACCCGGACGTACCGCGGTGAATATGCTCCCGCAAACGGTTGCAAGGCTTGCCGGGGTAAAGAACATTGTCGGAATTAAAGAAGCCACAGGCGATATGAGACAGGCAAGCGATATCATAAGGCTTTGCGGGGACCGGTTTGCCGTCATTTCAGGCGACGACTTTACAACTTTCACAATGCTGGCGCTTGGCGGGAAAGGGGTCATCTCTGTTTCAGCCAACGTCGCCCCGCGTGATGTATCAGCGATGATAGCGGCCTGGGAGGCAGGCAATATTGATGAAGCAAGAAGGCTGCACTTCAAGCTTGAGCCGTTAAACCAGTCGATGTTTATAGAGACCAATCCTATCCCGGCAAAGACCGCCCTGAGCATGATGGGCAAGATCCAGGAGGAGTTCAGACTGCCGCTTTGTCCGATGAGCAGTGACAATAAGGAAAAACTGAGGAATGTACTTGTAAATTACGGTGTTGTATCAAAATAGGTTTTTTTGATGAAATATTTCTTGATAAATTGGTGACTTTTCTGTTATAAAAAGTAAAAAGGAGATGCACCTGCCTTGTTTGTGAAGAAGGAGAAAAACTTGTTCCGACATTTAGATATTTTTGGGAACCGGCGTAAAGCAAGTGTTGTGCGCCCGGATAGGGATTTGCCTGATCTTGCTTTCAAGGTACCCACCTGTGTAAACAGGGATTCAAGTTTTTTTCCTACACGGCAAGGTGGGTCTCTTTATTTCGCAGTTGCGGTGGAAAATTCAGCTAACAGCTTTTGACAGTCAGGGTTTCTGGTATGGATAATTATAAAGATATCGCTAAAATTTCAAGACCTCGTGAAAATTGTTTTAGATTTCTTTTGCTTTTGAAGATACATCAGCAGAATGATTTTAACGGGGCTGATAATAAGATAGATTTGAATTCTCCTGTAATTTAATCCAGTCAAAACCTTTCTGTCCGAAGTCCTGTCTTTTTCCCCTCACTGCATCACGGAGGTTGGGGAGGAACTCCCCCACAATGGAGCTTTTAAGAACGGCAAAAAAGGCCCCCCTCGCATGGAGGATGCAGCCGCAAAGTCTCGACGAATTCGTCGGCCAGGCGCATATACTCGGCCAGGGGAAGCCCCTCAGGGAAGCCATCGAGAGGGACTCGATATCTTCACTCATTTTATATGGCCCGCCGGGGACCGGAAAGACCGCGCTGGCACATATCGTTGCCAAAAAGACCCACGCGCATTTCATGTCCCTCAACGCCGTTACCTCAGGGATAGCCGATATTAAGGAGGCATTGAAAGAGGCGAGGGGCGTGGACAGGGCCATACTTTTTATAGACGAGATCCACAGGTTCAATAAAGTTCAGCAGGACGCTTTACTGCCCGATGTGGAAAACGGCATTGTGACACTGATAGGGGCGTCAACGCAGAACCCTTTTTTCTCAATAATCCCTGCGCTGTCATCAAGGTCAATGGTCTTCCAGCTTTTCCCTTTAAAAGAGGCGGAAATAAAAGTCATGTTCCAGCGTGCCCTGCAAGACCGGGAAAAGGGGATTGGCGAGCTGGAGATAAAACTGGAGCCGGACGCCGCGGACTTCATCGCAACAATGTGTGAAGGCGATGCGAGAAGGGCCTTGAACATTCTTGAGATGGGCGCCTTTATTATCAAAAGCACAAACCGTGCTTCATTCGATATTAAGCTGGCAAAAGAGGTCCTGCAGAATAAGACGCTATACTACAGCGAAGATGAACATTTCGATACCATATCGGCTTTTATAAAAAGCATGAGGGGCAGCGACCCTGACGCAGTTTTATACTGGCTGGCAAAGATGATAGAGGCTGGAGAAGACCCGCTTTACATCGCCCGCAGGATCGTGATCTGCGCGTCGGAGGACGTGGGCAATGCAGACCCCAGGGCGCTTGAAATAGCGGTCGCCGCTTTTCAGGCGGTCGAGTCGATCGGCATGCCTGAGGGACGCATCCCGTTGGCCCAGGCGGCGATCTATATCGCGCTGGCCCCAAAGAGCAATTCATCTTACAAAGGGATAGACAACGCCCTGACATATGTCAGGGAGGAAAGGCTTTCGCCTGTGCCGTCATACCTGAAAAGCGCAAACTATAAAGGCGCGTCACGCCTCGGCGCAGGAACAGGATACAAATATCCGCATGATTTTAAAGGTCATCATGTGGACCAACAATACATGACCAACAATAAAAATTTCTTCTTCCCATCAGACCAGGGATACGAGAAGATATTCAAGAAGAGACTAAGTAAAAGGAGGAGCAGATAATGATTAACATCGTGGTTATTGCCGCAGGTCTTATCGTCGGTTTTGTGCTGTCGTTCATATACTTCAAAGTTAGCACAAGCAAAAAGTCCAAAGAGCTCGAAGAAAGGGCGCAGAGACTTTTGCATGAAGCTGAAAAAGAGGCCGCCAACCTGAAAAAAGAGGCGCAGCTTGAGGCCGCTGATACGGGTCTCCGTTTAAAGGCAGAGGCTGAAAAAGAGCTGAAAGAAAGGCGCTCGGAACTCAACCTTTTTGAAAAGAGGGTCCGGCAGAGAGAAGAGATGTTCGACAGGAAATTAGAGCAGCTTGACAGGAAGGAAACCTTCTTCAGCAAGAAGGAAAGGGAGTTCAACAACAGGGAAAAGGGGCTGCAGGAGAAAGAGCAGAACGCTGAAGCCATTTTGAAAAAACAGAACGAAGTTCTGGCCCAGGTTGCAAACCTTTCAGTTGACGACGCAAAAAATGAGCTTATGCACAGGATCGAAGAAGAGTCGAGATATGAGGCGGCAAAGATAGCGAAACGCATTGAAGATGAAGCAGTTGAGTCTGCCGACAGAAAGTCCAAGGAGATCATGAGCATTGCCATTCAGCGGTATGCGAACGAGTACGTCGCCGACTACACTATCTCAACTGTCAGCCTTCCAAATGACGAGATGAAGGGAAGAATAATCGGCAGAGAGGGCAGGAACATCAGGACGCTTGAAGCCGCAACAGGAGTTGAATTCATAGTAGACGATACCCCCGAAACGGTTTTACTGTCCTGTTTTGACCCTGTAAGAAGGGAGATCGGAAGGATATCACTTGAACGTCTCATCGCTGACGGCAGGATACATCCTACCAGGATCGAGGAGATTGTAGAGAAAGTCAGGAAGGAGATTGATGCGTTAATAAAAGAAGAAGGCGAGAAGGCCATTTTTGACCTTGGTCTTCACGGCATACATCCTGAACTTGTAAGGCTGATCGGAAGGTTGAGATACAGGACATCATACGGCCAGAACGTTCTTCAGCATTCAAGGGAGGTTGCGTCCCTGGCAAGCATGATGGCCGGAGAACTCAGGGTTGATTCAAAACTTGCAAAAAGGGCCGGGATACTCCATGACATAGGAAAGGCCGTGGACAGTGAAGTTGAAGGCACGCATCAGGGAATCGGCGCCGATTTGGCGAGAAAGTACGGAGAGAACGCCAAGGTTGTTAACGCCATTGCAGTGCATCACGGGGAAGGCGACCCGGCAACTGTAGAGGCCTCGCTTGTTGCTGCGGCAGATGCCCTTTCCGCTGCGAGACCCGGAGCGAGAAAAGAAACTCTGACTGATTATATAAAACGTGTTGAGAAACTTGAAGAGATAGCGACTTCAGTGGAAGGCGTAAACAGGTCCTATGCGATACAGGCAGGAAGGGAAGTGCGGATCATCGTGAAACCCGATGAGGTGAATGATGAGTTGTGTGCTCAGATCTCAAGGACCCTTGCCAAGAAGATAGAGGGTGAGCTTACTTATCCGGGACAGATCAAGGTTACGGTGATCAGGGAATCAAGATTTGTGGAGTACGCGAAATAAATAAGAATAATGGGACAAAGGCACAGAGGCACAAAGGCTCAGAGCTGATTACTCTTTGTCCCTTTGCGCCTGCTAATTATTATGAAAATATTATTCATTGGAGACATTGTTGGGAAGCCGGGAAGGAAGGCCGTCAAGGATGGGCTTCCCGACCTTATTAATAAATTAAAGATAGACTTTGTCATTGCAAATGGGGAAAATGCAGCCGGCGGTTTTGGAATAACTCAGGAGACTGGGGAAGAGATACTCTCCCTCGGCGTTCACGTGCTTACTTCCGGGAACCATATATGGGACAAGAAAGACGCGCTCTCATATATTACGAAGGAAAACCGGCTGCTGCGACCCGCCAATTATCCTTCAGATGTTCCGGGATTCGGAAGCATAGTCATGAGCACCGCTGCCGGTGATAAGATCGCTGTTTTAAATCTCTCCGGCAGGGTTTTTATGAACCAGCTTGATTGCCCTTTTCAGGTGGCGCAGAAAGAACTGTCCGCGCTTAAAAAACAGGCCAAAGTCATCATCGTTGATTTCCACGCGGAAGCAACATCGGAAAAATCTGCGATGGGCTATTTCCTTGACGGAGAGGTAAGCGCCGTTATCGGCACCCATACTCACGTTCAGACTGCGGACGAAAAGATACTTCCAAAAGGCACAGCGTTCATCACGGACGTTGGAATGACGGGACCGGCGGACTCCGTCATCGGAGTGAAGAAGGAACAGATAATACAGAAATTTCTCACGCAAATACCTGTCCGTTTTGAAACCGCAAAGGGCGAATCAGTGCTTTCCTGCGTTGCATTGGAGATCAATTCAAAGACAGGAATGGCGACATCCATCCAGAGACTGCATCTGACTTTCGCTTAATTCAGCAGAAGCAAACCACAGAGGACACAGAGATTTTAAATGCAAACAAGGAGTTCCGGTGTTGATTGGAACTCCTTGTGCGTTGAAGTAATTATTTTATTGCTTGTTTGAGAGCTTTTCCGGCAGAAAATCTTGGGACTTTTGCAGCAGGTATTTTTATTTCCGCTCCTGTTCTCGGGTTGCGGCCTTTTCTGGCTTTTCTTTTTGAAACAGAGAAGGTCCCAAATCCGACGAGGGTCACTTTTCCGCCTTTCTTAAGCGTTTTTGTAACTCCGTCAATCAGAGAATCAAGCGACTTTGCAGCGGCAGCCTTTGATATCCCGGCCCCGTTTGCAACTGCATCAATCAGTTCAGCTTTAGTCATGTATTCCTCCTTTCATAAAAAAATTGATGTTCAAAAAAACATCAATGATGAAAGATACCAAAGGCATAAATGTTTGTCAATGCTTTTTGACTAATAGAAAGATTAAATTTTATGAATGAAAAAACATCGCCTGTTTCCATTCATGAAATGTTCGAGGGACCCATATATTGCGGACTGTAAAATATTTATTTGTTTTGATGAAGTGAAAAGCAGAATCCTGGGAACTATTTCAGAAGCTCGACATACTCCAGGGCTTCCCTGCTTCTTTTGATATCTCTATCTTTCTCAGCCACTATCCTGAAATGCTCAAGCGCCCTGCTTCTTTCCCCTGACCGGAGGAATGATTTTGCAAGTTCCCAGTGGGCGTCCATATAATCAGGCATAATGGCTATCGCCTTTGAGAACTCATCAATAGCGGAACGGTCATCTCCGAGTTTCACATAGACAAGACCGAGGTTGAAGTTTGCTACCGGGAAGACCGGGTTTCTGATGAGCGCCTCTTTGAGGACTTTCGCGGCGCTGTCATAGTCGCCTTTTTTGTAATACGCATACCCCATGCTTGAATACGCCCTTTCAGGCGTGAGGAATAACGGGTTGTTCAATGCAGCCGTAAAGTATTTGATAGCCTCATCCCAGTTTTCCATGTCTAAATATACTACCCCGAGATTGTTCATCGCGTCAGAATAATTCGGATCTAAGGATATCGCGCGCTTGTAATAGGTAACGGCTTCATCATATTTCCTGTATCGCGAGCTGATGTGTCCGAGATAAGTATACGTTTCCTTGTTTTTCGGGTCCAACTGGAGCGCCTTCTGAAATTCTATATGCGCCTCATTAAGCTGGCCGGTGCTTAAATAAACGGACCCGAGCTTGTTGTGTCCCTCCGCCTCCTTCATGTCTTCAGGGTTAGTCATGGTAGCGCACGAGGCAATAAACAGCGCGAAGAGTAAAGAGCAGAGAACAGAATTTATGAAGACGTATGATTTTGGCATAAGTGTTTGTGATCCTCCCGGCAATGCATAACTACAGGCTAAACTTAACAGAAACAAGTTAAAGAATTCAAGGAGCGCGTGTATTATGCGAGGCCATTTTTTGCTTGACAAATCATTGCCGTTATGATTCAATTGAATCAATTGAATCATCCCAATGGAGGACATAAGTAATGAATGAACTGAGCAACAAAGTGTTGAGCGCCTACGTCAGGGGTATTTACAGCAAATATGAAGAAAGATGTTCCATCGACCCCCAGCAGCTTCAGAAGATCATGTCCGAACACGGGATTAATTATGTGGACCATAGCTGCTGCGACGGCTTCTGCCCGGATTGCGAACAGGTCCTAAGCTGCGAGGCTTATGAAGAGTTAAAAGGCGAGTGGGAGGGCTTTTATACTTAGATGGAAAAACTCATCGGTATAGGATTTTACCGAAAGGAGCAATGGCCCCTTTTGCTTGAAAGCGCCGATGACATCGATGCGATGGTAAAAGTGTACGACGAGTGGATGAAAGGGATCCAGAAACTTATCGAAAATATGAGGATGGAAGGGATCGAGCCCGTTACTGTGGATATAGATATTAATGAACTATTAGAATATTGCAGGGGACATAATCTGAAAAACAACGGTGAGACGCGATCACAGTTTGTAGCGGAATTATTGAGAAGCGGGAGAAGTGAAAAAGCCGGGCATTGTTCTTTATAAAGCGCCCGGCGGAAATATCCGCAGTCCTTATCCTGCCATGCCTGGTATTACGGTCAAAAAAAAGTATGCAAACGTACAACATTTACAAGATCCTGAAAGAAGAACTCAAGAACGGTTCATCTGACCTTGTCACGAGGACGTCGGGACAGGCGATACGCCGGAGGATCGAGCGGGACATGGAGAATGAAAAAGACGGCGAGGTCATCGCCCTCGATTTCTCGAAGATCGGGATAATTGATTACTCCTGCGCTGATGAAATAATCGCAAAGCTCATCACACGTTTGCTCGGTAACGAATACGGCGATAAATATGTCCTCCTCACCGGCCTCAGTGACAACCAGAAGGAAAACATCGAAGTCGCCCTTGAGAGGAAGGACCTTGCAGTGGCGGCTGAGATGAGAGACGGGGAGAGGGTCCTGCTCGGCAACCTCCACAATTACCTCCAGGACACGCTCGACGCTATCCGGAAAAAAGGCAAGCTGACAGCAAAGGAACTCTCCGAGCTCAAAAAGATCGAGGCCAACACAAGCGGCACACGCCTGCTGAACCTCCACAAAAAAAGATTGGTCAGAAAGGTCGATGAGATCAAAAACGGCGCAAGGGTGTGGGTGTATGAGGGGTTGTGAGGGGAAAGGAAATATTTAAATGAAACTTAAACTGACGATTGATATTTTAATTAAAGAAGCAAAAGTATTTTGCGAGATTGAATCAACATTTGGTAACCCCGATTTATTCGGGATAACTGACGGCAAGGCTGTCGGCACTTTTATAGAACACAAGTTTCACAATTATCTTTTATTAAAATATAAATATCCGGTTGGTTCATCCGCAAATGGCATTGACATGCCTTCTGAAGATATAAACACAGACATTAAAGTTACCTCTATTAAACAGCCTCAATCATCATGCCCCTTCAAAAATGCAAGGCAAAAGATATATGGACTCGGCTACAATCTACTAATATTTGTTTATGAGAAGAATGATGACCCGAAAAAGATAGTAGCAAGATTAAATTTTGTAAGCTGTTCGTTCATCCATAAAAACCGCACTGCTGATTATCAACTAACACGCACTATCCGTCAAATGCTTGAAAATGACGCGAATGCAGAAGATATAGTTGCGTATCTGGCAGACCGTAATTTACCTGCTGACGAAATTACCATGAATAAGTTGGCACAAGAAATATTAGCGAATCCGCCGGAGCAAGGTTACTTGACCATATCAAACGCGCTGCAATGGCGGTTGCAATATGGAAGGGTCGTAGATTTAAATGAGGAAGTTCAGGGTATAGTCAAAATAGTCAGCAAAGCAGGGAGTTGATAATAATGCAATCTGCAATAAGACATTTACAGTCTGATACTGTCCAATATCTTAAAGCAAGGTTGGGCGATATATCGGCTTTCGATATTGCCAATGATTTATTAGTCGCTATTTCCGGCATCGATATGTTCTTCAGAAATCAAGAGGATTTTCTTGCAACGAAGGAACTCCTTAAGCCGTGCTTTGCAGTTTCTGAGGAGACTGATAGACGTGAATATGGAGATTTTCAGACCCCGTCCAAATTGGCAGACTCAATATGTTCGCATCTGACTGCGGAAAATATATCGCCGGATGTAATAATTGAACCCACTTTCGGCAAAGGCTCGTTCCTGCTTTCAGCCGTCAAGTTGTTTGGCGAAGTAAAAGAAATCTATGGGGTCGAAATCCACGAGCCGTATTATTGGCAGACTAAATTCAGCATCCTTGAATATTTTATAAACAACCGAAAACAGAACAAGCCAAAGATATTTCTCTACCACAACAATGTTTTTCAATTTGATTTTGGAACGATTGAGAAATCCATCGGCAGGCATAATGTTTTGATATTAGGCAATCCGCCGTGGGTGACCAATTCCGAATTGGGAAGCCTGGATGCGCACAATCTTCCCGGCAAAAGCAATTTCAAAGCGCTTAATGGACTTGATGCTATTACCGGCAAGGGGAATTTTGACATCTGTGAATATATCATCCTGATGATGATCAAGTTGTTTTCAAAGTATAACGGACATATGGCGATGCTGACAAAGAATGCTGTGATTAAAAACCTGATCTACGATTTACCGAAGATGAACTATAACATTCACAATTCATCAGCCCTGAGAATTAATGCCAAAGAACACTTTGACGCTTCGGTAGAGGCCTCGTTATTCAAATGCAGCTTTGGCAGGGATGATAACCAATCCGCTTTTTTGTGCAAGGTCTCAATGCTTGCCTCTCCAAATGTTGTTGAAAATACATTCGGGTGGGTCAGGGACAAATTTGTTTCCGATATGACTTCTTACGGAACACATAAAAAATATGACGGCGTTTCCCAATACATATGGAGGCAGGGAATAAAACACGACTGCTCAAATATCATGGAGCTTGACTCGCTGTCGGGTAATAAATATCGCAACGGCTTAGGGCAGGAGATGAATATTGAAAATGACATGATATACGGGCTGATAAAAAGTTCCGATTTGCATTCTCCGGTAATAACGCAGCATCGAAAACATGTAATCGTAACGCAGAGAATGATCGGCGAAAGCACAGCGCATATAGAATATCAGTCACCGAAACTTTATCAATACTTGCTACAGAACAAACATCACTTTGACCAGAGGAAATCAAGTATTTATAAAAACAAACCGTTGTTTTCAATATTCGGAGTGGGAGAATATTCTTTTAAACCGTATAAAGTTGCGATCTCCGGTCTTTATAAACGCTCATCCTTTTCTCTGGTATTACCTGTGAACGGCAAGCCTCTTATGCTGGATGATACTTGTTATCATTTAGGTTTCGATAACATAACCGACGCTATTTTTGTATGGGCTGTTTTGAACAGCGTACATGTTCAGGAACTGCTTGCTTCAATAACTTTTCTGGATGCCAAGCGACCGTATACGAAAGATGTTTTAATGAGACTCGATATCAATCAGGTCGCTTGTGACATGACGTATGAAGAAATCGTTGCTCAGATTGGGTCATTAGACAAGACAATGATAGTTGATGTTAATGAAGACAAATGGATTATCTTTCGTGAACAGTTTACTAATGTGAAAGACAAAGGAGGAGATCAGCCGTCTTTGTTTGCATGTCAGATTTTAATTCCCTCGCCCCTTGCGGGAGAGGGTTAGTGTGAGAGAGGGGAAGTTCCCCTCTAACAAGAGGGGATTAAGGGGTGTGTTTTAGGAACGGATTTTAGTTGGTCATTCCGGCTTGTCCGGAATCAACCCCTCTTTGAAAAAGAGGGGTCAGGGGAGATTTATTGACCGGAAGGCGGATAAGGGGACATTTAAGGGAGTGAGGAAGGAGAGATAGATTGTTTCAATTGTTATATGGAGGAGAAGATTGAAAACATTTGTAAGTACTTTATTAGCGTCAATAGTTGTTTTAATATTTGGATATTATTTTAATCTTGAAAAAGCTGACATTAGATATACCTTGTCAGAGAGAATACCAATTAGTTTTTTAGATGGAAACAATAAAGGGAGCGTACAACAATTAGAAATAAAAAATGTGGGAAATGCTGAGGCTCGGAATGTTCTAATTGTTATTAAGGGAGAAATAACCAATTACCAACTTGAAAAATATTCGCAAGCTGATGAAGTCAAAGAATTTAAAAAAGACAATTCATTGGAAATAGCATATTTGTCTTTACCACCCCAAGGTAGCTTAAAACTTATTTTGAAATCTGTTGGTATGAGTATACAAAAATGGGACATATCTATTAAGCATAGTAAGGGAATAGGAACAGAAGCTCTTGCTCAGCAAGGGATGTCAACATCAACAATACTGACAGGGTCAGTACTAATTTTTTATATATTGCTCTTTACATTTTTCGGTATACGGTGGAGGATTGATGATTTCGTGAGAGATTCTAATTATAATCCAGATAAGATTCTTAAAAGAACCAAGCCTTATTTTATAAGTGATAAAAAATGGAATCACATTAGAAAAGAATCTATTAAACAAAAAATAGACAAAGAGACCTATCGCATGGTAGGTAGTGTTGATGAATCCATCAGCTATATACTTTTATCTAATGACAAGCCCGAATATTTAGATGATGAGGAATGGAATGTTGTACTAAAAAAAGCTTCTGAAAAACTATATGATCTCTTATTGGGACAGATTATAGCAGACTATTCGCATTATACAATTTCAAAGGTGATAAATATTCCATTCCCTAAAAACCTGCCTGAAAGACTACAAAGCGAAATTAAAGAAAAATTAAATAAATTATATTTTAAAAAGCTTTCTGAAGATTTGGAATATACAAGTGCGCCTGTGAAATTTATTGAAGATCAGAGGCTTAATGTTTTAACCGATAATGATATCAACAAATTAAAAAAACAGGCATATGATCTTGAATTTAAGAAACTTCCTAATGTCTTTGATCCAAGAGAAGCAAAAATATTTTTAGATAATGGAAGACCAAAATGGATAACTGATGATGACTATGAATTAATGGAGTCTCGTGCATCAATGTCGATCGAACTTGATTCATTGAAGCAAAAATATATTTATTTATTTACAACACTAAAGAATATAATTAATCAACGTTCATTAGAATCGAAAAAACCTGATGTGATATCTGAGGAAGAATGGAATAAATTAGTTGAAATAGAAAAAGACATCAGAATTCTCAGTGAGGAAAACAGAAAAAAAGACATTGAACTTTCAGCAGAAAAAAATAACGTGCAGTCTCTAAAAGAAAAAATTGAACGACAGTTAAATATCATTCATGAATTTTTGAATGACCCAAGTGTTATAAACCGAATTGAAGAATATAACAATGTTTTTGCACCAGGAAATTTTGAAAATTTACAAAGATTAGCATCCACCATAAACAACTTAAAAAGCTCTAACATTAAGTAATGGGAAAAATTTATTAATGCCTAACCGCCGTTCATTCAAAACAGACGAAAGTTTTTTAGAGAAGCTTGCCATCGGAGCTATAGGTACTCGTGCGGTCTTTGCTGATTTGTCGAGACAGGGACATAAGCCTATTGAGCTTGAACGCGGCTCGATGAATTACAAGATATGGAAGAACATCAAAATCAAACGGCTGCGTGTGCCGGATATTCTCTGCCTGAATTGCGCAACACGAGTTGAAGCCCGTGCAAAGACCAAACTGGAAATCAGCATGTCTCACTCTCTTGCAGATCCTGAGCGAGGTTGGGACAAGGGCCTGACAGATCATGATGTTGTCGCTTTTTCGATATGCAGGAAAGTCGGAGGAGGACCAATAGATTGGCAAGCCGATTCTCTGATTCAGTATGTTTCAGTTAGAGAATTAAGAAAGACTTTTGATGAAAAACGAGTAGTCATCGAAAAACCAAAGGGAGCAGGAGAGGGATTCGAGCTTCGAGTTACATGGCCAAGTGCAATTGCCAGCAGTGCTGGTATCATTAGCGAAGTAACACCTTCACGATTGAAGTTTAAGCGAAAGTCAGACGAGCGAACGATTTCACTAAGTCTTTCAAAGAAGGGTATCCCACTTCAACCGTTGGTTAAAACTGGTGATACGATAATCACGGGTCAGATAATTGCCTCTGTCATTCCCGTTTTTTCATCTTTTATTTGCGGAATCGATTCTACTGCAGAAATATTTCTTGCAATGCTTGCATCCCCATCGGTTGCCGACCGCTATACCGCTGCAAAGGCTCTTTCTAATTTTGAAAACAGTTCAATCTCTGAGATTTTGAAAGAGCGTATGAATGACGCACGAGAGCATATTTATGTCAGGTTGGAATCTGCTGCCGGACTCGCGCGCTTGAAACAGAGCAGCGGTATGGAATTCATTACGCAGACTCTTCATGGTGAATATTTGGAACACAGACTTGAAGGAATTATCATTTTGGGAGAGATTCAGTTGCCGGAATCGCAAAAGATTCTGACTGCTTCTCTTTTAGATAAAGAGCAGCATCCGGAAATTCGTGCAGGCGCGGCGTGGGCATTAGGTGAGTTAAAACAGCCTGACAGTGTAGATGCGCTTATTCAGACATTTTCAGAACTTGCAGAGCCTATAAGAATTGAAGCGGTACGGGCACTCCGTAAGATATCAGAGATTGAGACAGGGAATATTATTTCCAAGTTGCCTTCTTCTAAAGAAGATCAGCGCGCAGGAATTGCATGGTCTATAAGTAGATCAGGTAATGTCGTGGTTGATGATCTTTCCCGAATTATGGTGGACAATGATGCACGCCGATGGGTAGCTTATATCCTGGGAATGCAGAATCAGGAAGTATATTTAGACAAAATAGAGTCGCTGCGTAATTTCGATCCAGAAGTTTACTTTGCAGTAACAGTCTTATGGAAGATAATAGGCAGTTGGATTTATAACCTTGAGGAGTACTGAGAATGTTTATACCACAGAAAGCGTTATATAAAACACAAATGGGAGAAGCTTATGTTGGCGATTCATTAGATTTGCTAACAAAACTCCCTGCTGAATCTGTTGATTTGGTAATAACTTCTCCGCCATTTGCGCTTCAACGAGAAAAAGAATATGGAAATAAAAAGCAGGATGATTATGTAGACTGGCTTCTGCAATTTGCAGAGCCGATTAAGCGTGTACTGAAACAGACCGGAAGTTTTGTGCTGGATTTAGGCGGAGCGTATGTCAGCGGTAGACCCGTTAGGTCGCTTTATAATTACAGGGTTTTATTGCGCCTGTGCGATGAATATGGGTTTCATTTGGCAGAAGAGTTTTTTTGGCATAATCCTGCCAAGTTGCCGTCACCTATTGAATGGGTAAACAAGAGGAAAATTCGCGTTAAGGATTCTGTAAACACAGTCTGGTGGCTTTCAAAAACTGACTTCCCAAAAGCTGATGTGCGGAATGTTCTTGTGCCTTATTCAGAAAGGATGAAGAAATTATTAGAAGACAGCGAGCGATTTTATCATCCCAAGAAGCGTCCTTCTGGTCATGATATAAGCAGTAAGTTTGCATCAAACAACGGAGGAGCGATACCCCCGAACCTCTTGCAAATTTCCAATACGGAAAGCAATTCACAATACCTACGTTACTGCGTATCTGTGGATATTAAAGGGCATCCCGCAAGATTTCCTGAGAAGCTCCCGGCTTTTTTTATTCAATTCCTTACCGAACCCGGAGATGTTGTTCTTGATATCTTTGCCGGGTCAAATACAACTGGGGCAGCGGCTGAGAATGCTGGTAGACACTGGATCGCCTTTGAAAAAGACAAAAACTATTTATCGGCCTCAGCGTTTCGGTTTTTGGACGAGATGTCTCATGATGAGCTTACTAAGTTTTGGAGCGATGCTTTGTCTTCTGAACAAACAATAGAGATTTTGAAAAGACAAAAAGAGATGGTTTTAATGGAAGATAAAGTAAATTATAACGCGCGAAATAAGGGACGGCGGAAGGGTGTGAGTGTATGAGAGGTTATGAGGAAAATAAAATAGAAAATTGAAAGCTTGAAGTTATTATGGAGGTTGCAATGGAGCATTTAGCTTGGCCAGCAATGACCTTAATTTTAGGATTGGTTTTCATGCTATTGTTTAGGAAAGATGTATCTTCATTTCTTGGAAGAACTCAAAAGATAGGAAAGGATGGAATTCAAACATCATTTCCTCAAGTCCAACAGGCTACAGACAAAGAATCATCTATTGAAGAACTAATAAAAGAATTCAGTAGTGTAGCAATTAGAGAACAAGAAGATAATATTAAAAAAGAATTAGAGAAGAAAGGCTTCCAACACCCCCAAGATAAAATAAATTTATTAATAAGACATCTTGCGATTAGTCAATTAGCTTTTCACTTTGAACGTATTAATGCTACCATCTGGAGAAGTCAAATTTTAATTCTTGAACATCTTAATTCAAGAGAAGCTGAGAATAGTGAATCAATAAAATCTTTTTATGATTATGCAGCTAAATTATATCCAGAAACATTTGCAAATTATTCTTTTGAACAATATGTACAATTCCTAATTCAGTTTGATCTTATCAGATATGAGGGTCAAAGATATTGTATTACTAATCTTGGCCGTGAGTTTTTAGTTTATATTGCTGCTACAGGACAAACAAAAAGTCGTTTATTTTAAACAGGGGAAAATATGCATCCTAACACCACCATAATCATCGGCGATAGCCGGAGGATGGACGAACTTAAAGATGAGTCTGTTCATCTCGTTATTACTTCTCCGCCATATTGGCAGTTGAAGGACTATGGCAACGGAAGTCAGATAGGGTTTAATGATTCATACGAAGACTACATCAATAACCTCAATCTTGTCTGGAAGGAATGCTACAGGGTTTTGCATAAAGGTTGCCGGCTGTGCGTCAACATCGGAGACCAGTTTGCCCGGTCTGTTTATTACGGCAGGTACAAGATCATTCCTATCAGAGAAGAGATAATCAAGTTCTGTGAGACGATCGGGTTTGATTACATGGGGGCAATTATCTGGCAGAAGGTTACTACTTGCAACACGACGGGCGGGGCTACGGTTATGGGTTCTTTTCCATATCCAAGAAACGGAATAATCAAACTCGATTATGAATTTATCCTGATATTCAAGAAGCTCGGTGACTCGCCGAAAGTCAGCCGGGATGTCAAAGAAATATCCAAACTTACCACAAAAGAATGGAATGAATATTTTTACGGACACTGGAATTTCTCCGGGGAAAAGCAGGACAAGCATCTTGCCATGTTCCCGGAAGAACTGCCGAAGCGATTGATAAAGATGTTCAGCTTTGTCGGCGATACCGTGCTTGATCCATTCTTAGGAAGCGGGACAACCTGTCTTGCCGCAAAAAGATTAGAAAGACAATCTGTTGGTTATGAAATAAATAAAGACTTTTTACCTGTAATAAAAGAAAAGTTGAAAAGTCCCACTTTGAAAAAGGGAGATGCAGGGGGGGGGTTAGATAAAAACCCGAAGGACATGGAGGTCATTATTCAGCAGAAGAAGCCGGTAGACTTCAAAAAAGAGATCCTTAATCTGCCGTATATTTTTAAAGACCCTGTAAGGTTCGACAAGAAAGTTGATCCGAAGAAATTAAAATTCGGTTCGAAGATAGATAAGGGCTCCTCTCAGCATAGAGAGACTTATTATTCCGTCAAAGAAATAGTAAGTCCTGAGATTGTCATCCTGAATAATGATTTAAAAGTCAGGTTGCTTGGCATTGCAGAAAGAAAAGAAATAAACGGGAAGGCGATCCAGTTCTTAAAAGAAAAACTGAATGGCGAAAAAGTGTTTCTCAAGTTTGATACCACAAAATATGACAGTAAAGGCAATCTCTTGTGTTACCTCTATCTGAAGAACAAAACATTCATCAATGCTCATTTGATAAAAAATAAATTGGCACAAGTTGATTCTTCTTTGAACTTCAAATATAGAAATAAATTTATTGCCATTCAAGAAAATGGAGGGGTCATTTAGAATGAAGATAAAACTCACGAACGAAGATATCAGAAAGTCTTTGGAGATTTCTTCGCCATCATTTCCTAAATATGCATCTTTAATAATTAACCTTGCTAACAGATTTTCACAAGGGACGAGACCCAAAGTTGTTGGGCAATTAACAGATTTAATACAGGAATTTTCAGGAAAAACTTTTGAAGAATGGGAGCAATGGTATTTACAGAAATATCCAGATGCCATAAAAACGGCAAAAGAAAAAATCCTGTCAATGCTTGAGAATCTTAAGGATGCAATGCACAAGATTGATGAAAATATGGTCAATGAATGGGTGAAAGACCTTGTTATCGTTCAGACATTTATCGGTCTTCAATTTCAGGAAGCAATTTTGAGGAAGGCTGCTGAGATTAAAGGTGTTGATTTCAGACTATCTGAAAGTTCAGATGAATCGAAGGGAATTGATGGATATATTGGAGACGTTCCTGTTTCGATAAAACCAGAGACTTATAAAACACAGGAATATTTAACTGAGAATATAAACGTAAAAATTATCTTTTATAAAAAAACTGACAACGGGATTGAGGTAGATTATGGCGAGGTCATTGACTAGATGCAAAGAATCTGGATTCCCGTTTTCACGGGAATGACGGAATGATTCCGGGCATTCATCCTTCGCAGTGCTGCGGAGAACGGAAGCCGGAATGACTGTTGAATTGATGGAGATATAATTGGATCAATTAAAGAACGCTTTTAAAATCCTGAAAAAAGAATTCCCGCACTACGAGGACAGACCGCAGCAGAGGGAGATGGCGGAGGCGGTGTTTTCCTGTCTTCAAAATAATAAGAGGCTGCTTGTGGAAGCCGGGACCGGGGTCGGGAAATCATTTGCCTATCTCATCCCGGCGATATTGTCGAATGAAAAGACGATCATCTCTACAGCCTCGATCGCGCTTCAGGACCAGCTCATAAACAAGGACCTGTCATTTCTTCAAAGGGCCATGCCGCAGAGGTTTTCCTTTGCCATGCTCAAGGGCAAGAACAATTATCTCTGCCTGAAACGCGAACGCGAATTTTCGGAGATGACTGAATCCTTCATCAGGTTTCGCGAATGGGCGGCTGAGACTGAGACAGGCGACAAGGATGAGCTTTCATTCATCCCTGATTTCTGGTCGAGGGTCTGCGGTGATTCAAACGACTGCGGAGTTACGCAGTGCCCTTTTTACAGCGAGTGTTTTTATTACGCGCATTTCAAGAATCTTTTTAAGAAAGACATTATCGTGGTCAACCACCACATTCTCATGTACGACCTCCTGTCGGGATTCAACATGCTTCCCTTTCATAAGCAGTTGATCGTTGATGAGGCGCACCAGATTGAAAACGTTGTCTCGCATGTCTTCGGCAGTGTACTGAGTCATTCGCATGTGATATGGCTCCTCTATCGCCTCAGAGGATTGAAGATAGCGGTGGACCAGCTTTTTCCGCAGGTGGATTCGTTTTTTAACTCCTCACAACCCCCGCTTAAGTTAAGAGGGGGCGCAGGGGGAGTTAGCAGGGACAGGGGGACAACTTTGATCCCTGATCATATAGTCGAAGGATTGAAAAAGCTGAAAGAGCATCTTGCGCTTGATAAGGTGCTTCACAGGCTGAATCTCTACAAAGACTCGGCTGAGAGTGAGGAGTTGAGGGACCGGGCGGAAACGACAATGCTTTACGTAAGGTCTCTTGAAGTCACGATAGATGATTTTATCGCGCGGGAAGATGAAGGCAAGGTCTATTACATGACGGTCAACAAAAAAACGCTGGAACTGAAGAGCAATCTTGTCGAGTCCAAGAAACCGTTTTGCGACATGTTGAACGGTTATGAAAGCGTGGTAATGACATCCGCTACCCTGACGACAGCGGGAGAATTCAATTATATAAAAGAGAGACTCGGCATTTCGGACCTTGAGAACGGGTTTGATGAGATGGTGATCGGGTCGCCTTTTGATTACAAGGTGCAGGCGCTCCTTTACCTTGATAAGAAACTGCCTACCCCTGACAGGGAGAACAGTCAGCTTTTTCAGACGGAGAGTCTCAGGGTAATTGAAGGACTTATCAATGCCTCAAAGGGCAGGGCGCTGGTGCTCTTTACTTCATACAGCCACCTGCGGTTTGTGTCTGAAAATATTAAAACTGAGTATCCATTCAAGTCACAGGGCGAAATGCCGCCTGCAAGATTGATCGATTGGTTCAAGGCCACTCCTGATTCAGTCCTCCTTGCGACCGCTACATTCTGGCAGGGGATCGATATCAAGGGCGAAGACCTGAGCCTCGTGGTGATCGTCAAAATGCCTTTTGGTTCTCCCGGAGACCCTGTGTACGATGAACGGTGCAAGAGGCTGGGTTCCCGCTGGTTCAACGACCTCGCGCTTCCCTCAGCCATTCTTCAATTGCGTCAGGGTTTCGGACGTCTCATAAGAAGCTCTGACGAGCGCGGCGTGGTCGCCATCCTCGACGGACGGCTTGTTAAAAGTTCATACGGCAGGAACATCATAGCTTCTCTGCCGGAGATGGATGTTGTGCATGACATCGAAGATGTGAAGATGTTTTTCAGTTCTGAAGTAGGGGTGGGTTTAAAACCCGTCCCTGTAAAGCGGGCCAAAGGAATAAAGAGCAAATGTTGAAACTCAGGGGACATCATCTGATCTGCCTTCATTTCTTTAACGGGGAAGGTTACGACTCTGCCTTTGTTGAAAATCTCAAAGATGTTTTAAACAGATCACAAAAGGAAGAGATCGAGGTTTGCGAGGGAGCGGACGCTGTTTGCGAAAAATGTCCTTATCTCAAAGGCGATAAATGCGGGTATGACGCGCAGGCGGATAACGAAATAAAAAAGATGGACAATAAGGCTTTGATGTATCTCAAAGTGAGACCGGGTGCAAGAATTAAATGGCAGGAGATAAAAGAAGCGGTCTCCGGATTATTTCCGCAATGGTTTAGCGAATATTGTGTAGAGTGTGACTGGAAAAAGGTGTGCGTGAAAAATCAGGATTATCAAAAGCTGAGAGCTTAAAAGCTTAAAGCTCGCGCAGTCTTTCCGAAAAAGGCATTGCTGATGTAAAGAAGGTTGCGGCTTTTGCAGCATCGCTGGATATCACAGTGAAAAAGATATGCCACAGCGGGAAGATGAGGGCCCTTCAGACCGCTCAGATACTGGCTGAGCGCCTGACATTCGACAAGGGACTAACCAAGGCAGAGGGACTGGAACCGATGGATGACCCGGAGGTCTGGCTTTCCTGGCTTGGCGAGATGAAAGAGGACATGGCCGTAGTCGGACACCTGCCGCATTTAAGCAGGCTTTCTTCATTGCTTCTATGCGGAGACAAGGAGAAAAATTTAATAGACTTCAAGATGGGCGGCGTTGTATGCTTGAAAGGGTTTGAAGACGGCAAATGGACCGTTGAGTGGATGATAACACCGGAGATGATTAAGTGACAATGCTGGTTTTAACAGGTCTGGTTTCAGTTGCAATTGTTCTTTTAATTGTACTATTGACGCGGAGCTTCGGTCCAAAGCTGCTGCAGATAGAAGCTCAGTTGTCGTCTTTTGAAAAGAACCAGGAGAGGACGGAAAGGGCGTTAAAGGATGAGATAGCCAAGAACAGGGATGAAACCGCCAGCAATTCAAAACAATTGCGGGAAGAAATAGTTGTTAGTATGACGAATATTGCCAACTTGCAGAAAGACCAGCTCGATATCTTTTCAAATCAACTGACCGCCCTGACTGCTTCAAATGAAGATAAACTTGGCAGGATGACTCAAACGGTTGAGGAAAAATTAAGGCTGCTGCAGGAGCAGGGGACCTGTAATGCGAAGGACAACAGGGACGAGATGAGTAAATCTTTAAAGTCCTTTGAAGAGAAGTTCAGCGCAAGCGTTAAGGAATTCAATGAGCTTCAGAAGCAGAAATTCAACGACCTGTCAAATAAACAAACTGAACTCATTCAGTCAACCGAGATGAAATTAGACAAGATGAGAGAAACCATCGAAGCAAGGCTGAAGTTAATTCAGGATGACAACAGCGAGAAGCTCGAAAAGATGCGCGCCACAGTCGATGAAAAGCTTCACAAGACCCTTGAGGAAAGGCTCAGTCAATCCTTTAAGATAGTCAGCGAACGACTGGAACTGGTGCATAAAGGATTGGGGGAAATGCAGAACCTGGCTGTCGGCGTCGGTGACCTTAAAAAGGTTTTATCGAATGTTAAGACCCGCGGGATAATCGGAGAAATAATGCTGGGTAATATCCTGGAGCAGATATTAACTCCTGACCAGTATGCACAAAACGTGGCCACTAAAAAAGGCAGCAGGGACAATGTGGAATTTGCGGTCAGGCTTCCCGGAAAAGACGATTCAGGAGATGTGGTCTATCTGCCACTGGATTCCAAATTCCCAAGGGAGAACTATGAAACATTGGTTGACGCTTATGAGCATGGGAACCCGGCAGCGATTGAAGAAGCCGGGAAACTCCTTGAAGGCAACATTAAGAAATTCGCCAAAGACATAAGAGACAAATATATTGATCCACCGAATACAACAGATTTCGGAATTATGTTTCTACCGGTCGAGGGGCTCTACGCTGAAATAGTGCGGAGGCCGGCGCTGCTTGAAGTTTTACAGAGAGATTATAAAATAATGATCGCAGGGCCGACGACCTTGTCCGCATTTTTAAACAGCCTGCAGATGGGATTTAGGACCCTGGCGATTGAGAAGCGTTCAAGCGAAGTGTGGAAGATTTTAGGGGCTGTTAAAACCGAATTCGACAAATTCGGAGGTGTGTTAAGAAAGGCCCAGGAAAAGATAAACCAGGCGAGCGAAGAAATACACAACCTGGTCGGGACGAGGACAAGGCAGATACAGAGCAAACTGAAAAGCGTTCAGGAGCTGCCTGTGCAGGAATCCAAACTGTATTTATTTGATGAAGCAGATAATGAAAACGAAACAACAGAAGAAAACACTTAAACCAAAAAGGAGGGCATTATGGCGGAAAAATTGAATCACGAGGAGTTCATTAAAAAGGCGATTGTGAGCCTGAGGAAGGAAGGCTACAAAGGGATACACACTGTGTATTCGGGATTCAACACTGCGTTCAAAAAATACTTTGACGGTGAAGACCCGATAAAGGTCACTAACCAGCTCGCCTCTGAAGGGAAGATAGTCGTGAGGCCGGTCAAAGGCGGTGTCATGCTTTACCTCCCTGAAGAAGCCCCGCAAATGAAAAACGCCGGAGAAGACGCGTTAAAGAAGATGGGTTTATAAGAATATTAGTAGATAGTAGTCGGTAGGCAGGAGTAAGAATTTGTAGGGGCGAGGCGGTGCCTCGCCCTTGTTTAAGAAAGGATTGAAAGGACAAAATCTTATGTCAAATATTCTGGAACAGTCAATTGAATTACGAAAGATATGGGGAGCATTCAGGCAGGCGAGGGTGCTCCTTACAGCCAATAACTACAGGGTGTTTGATCTTCTGACAAAACCTCAATTAGCAAAGGCGATCGCAAAAAAGCTGAACACGGATTTGAGGGCAACAGGAATTTTGCTTGATGCGCTGACAGGTCTTGGACTTCTGAAAAAACAAAATGACAGATATCAAAATACAATCCTCTCTTCCGGGTTCCTTGTCTCCGGCAGCCCGCATTATCAGGGCAACATTATCAATCATGCCGAGACATTGTGGCAGAACTGGTCTGGACTTGATGAGATTTTAAAGACCGGAAAACCCTATCGCAAGGCGCATGACCATGAGGCCTTTATCCTTGGAATGAACGACCTCGCATCATTGAAGGCCGGGAATGTCATCGATGCGATAGGTCTTAAAGGTGTGAAAACCGCTCTTGATCTTGGCGGAGGCCCCGGCACTTATTCAATCGCAATGGCGCAGAAGGGCGTCGCGGTAACACTCTTTGACAGACCGGAAACAGTTAAGATCGCAAAGAAGGTTATCTCCTTGTTCCTCCCCTTATCTAATATCAATTTTCTCCTGGGCGATTTCAATCATGATGATATCGGCAAAGGCTACGATCTGATATTTGCCAGTCAGATACTTCATTCAAATTCCGTGAAGGAAAATATAGATGAAGGGCTGGCTCCTGAAGCTGGGTCTGAAAAACATTTCAGGGAAATCTGTTGATGATTCAGTGTTGATAAGCGCGAGGAAATAATTTTTATTTGTTTGTCGCAGGGGCAGGTTTGAAACCTGCCCCTACAAATTTACAAAACAATCATGACTATTCGAGAACAGACAGAAGCTATAGAAAAACAGATCCTTCATCCCAATGCGTGTCTGAGTTCGCAGAGCAAGGGCAGGCAGAAGAAGGAGAAGGAAGACGACATCCGCACCTGCTTTCAGCGTGACAGGGACAGGATCATCCATTCAAAGGCGTTCAGGAGATTAAAGCACAAGACGCAGGTCTTCCTTGCCCCTAAAGGCGATCATTACAGGACGCGGCTGACGCATACGCTTGAGGTCTCGCAGATCGCAAGGACCATTGCGCGGGCGCTAAGGCTCAATGAAGACCTCACAGAGGCCATTGCGCTCGGACACGATCTGGGGCACACTCCTTTCGGCCATGCGGGAGAAGATGTTTTACGCGAGATCTATCCCGGAGGGTTTAAGCACTATGAACAGAGCCTCAGGGTTGTCGATGTGCTTGAGAGAAACGGGCAGGGACTTAACCTGACCCATGAGGTGAGGGACGGAATTGTAAAGCATTCAAAAGGGAAGGGGGAGATATTTTCTTCCCGCAACAGGAGCGAGACCCTCGAAGGACAGATAGTAAGGGCCTCGGACGCAATCGCGTATATCAATCATGACCTTGATGACTCGTTGAGGGCCGGGGTCCTCAAGCGTTCTGAACTGCCGCCCGAATTTCTCAGGATCGGGGAGACCCACGCAAAGAGGATCGGCGCGATGGTAAGGGACGTAATTAATTACTCTATTTCTACGGGACTGAAAGAGGTTTCCATGGGCGATGAGATGAAGGCGACCACACACGCGATGAAAGATTTTCTTTATAAAAACGTTTATGAGCGCGATCTTTCAAAGAAGGAATTCAAGAAGGCGAGGAAGATACTTCTCGACCTTTACAATTATTACATGGAGCATTCCGACGAGGTGTTCAAAGAATTCCCTAAGGAATCAATTGACAATAAGGAGAGGATGGTATGCGATTTCATAGCGGGGATGACTGACAGGTTTGCGCTGCTTACATACGAGCGCCTTTTCCTCCCCCAGCCGTGGCTGGTCCTCTAACAAAACTTTGACAGTTCTTTCCAATGTATATCGCTAATTTAAAAATATAATTTGCATATATTACGCAAATTACATATAATTTTCTTGAAGCTGATTATATTGACAACGAGGATATGTCCTCTTATAATTTTTAAAAATTAACAGGGGGTTTTATGACAAAAGCGGATTTAGCTGATAAGCTTTATGAAAAGATCGGTCTTCCGAAAAAGGAAGCGGCTGCGATAGTAGAGACTCTTTTTGAATCAATGAAAAGTATCCTCGCTGACGGGGAATCAATAAAGATAACCGGGTTCGGTACCTTCCTTGTCAGAAAGAAAGGCTCCCGCCGGGGAAGAAACCCGAAGACAGGGACCGAGCTTGAAATAGAGCAGAGAAGAGTGGTAACCTTTAAGCCCAGTCTACAGTTTAAAGATCTTGTTGAGAAGGTATAATCCTCTATGGGGACTTCACCAGAGAAGAAGGTAAGTTCTGATAGGCTCTTTTATAAAATTGGCGAAATCAGCGAGATAACCGAGTTAGAGTCTTACGTTTTGAGATACTGGGAAACCGAGTTCCCTTTTCTTAAGCCGCGCAAGAATAAGACAGGTCAGAGGATTTATACCCGGAAGGACCTTGAGATTATTCTTCAGATAAAGAACCTTCTTTATAAAGAAAAGTATACGATCGCAGGCGTCAGAAAGATCTTCGGAGAAACTCCGGCCAAGAAGAGTTCTGTTTCTATCCAGACGATCCAGGAGATCAGGAAGAAGTTAAAGGAGATAGTGAGTATTTTAAAGTAAAGCTTCGGGGCGTAGCGCAGCCTGGTAGCGCACTCGCTTGGGGTGCGAGTGGTCGCCCGTTCAAATCGGGTCGCCCCGACCATTTTTCCCCTTAATAAATCAATACGTTACAAGCATACCTAAGCTAACCTCTAAAACCCGAAAAACCTTTTGGTCGTGACTTTAGCCCAAAAGGTAATACTTCTGTACAGAACATTACGGAGGTTAGCTATGGGTATTTATCAAAGAAACGGACGTGAAGGATGGTACATGGATTTTATTTTCAATGGAACAAGGGTCAACCGGTATGCAGGAAAAACTAAAACAGAGGCGAAAAGAGTTGAGGATGAAATTAAAACAAAACTGCGACTGAAGATGCTGAATGTATCAGATTTGAAGGCAGAAGGCGGTGTTCTTTTAACTATCGCCGCTGATGAATATCTTGAGCACGTAAAGCTCACACTTTCTCCGAGGACGTATGAAATGGAATCGGAAGATTACAAACACCATATCAAGGAATTCTTTTCAAAATATTGCCTCGAAGATATCGATAATAGTTTATTGCTTCGCTTTCAGGCAGGGCAGAAATCGAAAAATTATGCAAACAGGACAGTAAACATCCATGTAGGGCTGGTACGGAAGATAATGAAGTTTGCCAGGAAAAAAGGGTATATCCAGAATATAGGAGACCTTGAATAGCCCATGCTTCGTGAGCCGAAAAAAATTCATGCGTTTTTTACTTTTGAAGAATATGAAAAACTGATACAGAATTTTTCTCATGATTTAGGCGCAAAGAGAACCCGATTTGCAAGACATACAGGCTTGAGGCCTTCAGAGCTTACATATCTGACGTGGCCCGATGTGGACTTTGAGAACGAGCCCTCTGTGTCAATATAGTTGAGACACCTCCCCTATGATAAATTAGAGTAGAAGGCGGGGAGGAGAAAAAGAAATGATAGCTGAAAAGACCAACACAGGCCGTAATATTGAAAGAGCCAGTTTGGCAACAGAGAAACC
>JACQZF010000064.1 GCA_016213945.1 Nitrospirota bacterium
GGTTTGTTAAAAGAATGCCTGTGCCGCCGATACTCCCCGAGGCAGTATGGATTAATAAGCCGAAGTTGCTGCCAGTGAGTGAGGATGAAATACACTAAATGCAGATAAGGGGTGTCTCAATGTCATTGACATATTCCGCAGGAGGTCCGGAGCTTCCGTCCCTACAAATATAGCAGAAGGATGTGGTAGAAATAGTGATGCTGAGCTTGCGCGGTTCCTTGAAATATCGATGGGCTCAGCCAGTGAATTGGAATACCTTCTGCTGCTTACTCGTGATCTCAAATTGCTAAATAATTCAGATTACACTGAACTCGCAAGTGAAGTTATTGAGGTCAAGCGAATGCTTGCATCATTTATTAAAAAGCTGAGAGCTGATAGCTGAATGCTTTAGACAACTGAGTCTGAATTAAGCTGACGGCTGATAGCTGACAGCTGATAGCTTTTTTTAACCAGACGGAGAGTAAAACAGGTTTTTAAAGACGGCGAGTAATATTCTGTAACCGATGATTGCGATCCCTTTCACGTTGCCGGTGAATTTTGATTTGCCCGTGCCTTTGCGGTAGCTGACAGGGACTTCAAGAATTCTGAACCCGCATTTCACTGCCTTTGCCTGCATCTCAATGGTCCAGCCGAGATTGTCATTCATGTCGAGCTGGAGCAGTTTATCGAATTTGATCGCCCTGAAAGGGCCGACGTCGGTGTATTTAAATCCGTAGAAAATTCTGATCAGGGATGTAGCCAGAAAGTTTCCAAAGCGCACGGGAAAGCGGAGCGCGCCTTCTTCAACTTTACCCATTACCCTTGAGCCGACGACCAGATCGTAATCTTCACTGATTATCGGCCAGACGAGCCTGCCTATCTCATCAGGGTGGTCGCTGTGATTCCCGTCGACAAAGACGACTATGCCGGTATCTTTTGCCTTGAGATATTCCATGCCCCTGAGACAGGGGTATCCGTAACCTCTTTTTTCCTCAAACAGGACTGTCGCGCCCAGGCTCTTTGCTATCGAAGGCGTGTTATCGCTGCTGCCGTTGTCCACGACAACAACCTCGTCCACAATGTCCTTTGGGACATCACGCAGCACGAGGGGCAGGGTCTTTTCTTCGTTCAGCACGGGTATGATTACGGCCACTTTTTTATTTTCGGACATGTTCTATTTTAAATTATTTAAAGAACTCTCTGAATTCCCGCCACCATTTCATCTGGTTTTCAAGGAACGGCACCCTCTCCGGCACTGAAAAATATATCACTACAAGGACCAGGGCGATCAGTATATACAATATGGAAAAGATGTTGTCTTTGGTTTCAGCCTTCATTTTTCAGGACCTTTACAATCTTATAATTGTCATCTGAGTAAACAACCTTGAACTTCTCCTTCACCGCGCCAAGCCATCCAAGCGAGGAGGATATGGCGCGCTCCTTCTCGATCCATTTATCTTCTTCAGAGTTTGTTCTGACCAATATATGCGTTGTGTTATTCTCGCCAAGTTTTCCCGACCAGTCGTTATAGGTATCGGATTTAATATAAACCATCCTGCTGGAAAAGGCGCTGTTCCATAGAGGCGAAAGGAACAGGGGCTCAAATGTGTAGGCAAGCGTGTCGCCCTTTGATATGTTTTTGCTGATCCATATCCAGTGCCCGTATTCCTGACGCGCGTGCAAGTCTATGCTGAAAGGCGCGTGGTTGGCAACTGTGCGCTCGCCAGCGGGCAAATGGATAAATTTCCTGACCTGCGACGGCGTAACGCACGGAGAATCAGCCGTAAAGGTCACGTATACTGCAAGCAATAAGGCAATCGTTTTTATCGCGCCTTCTCTTTTAACGAAATGATCAAGTATAAACCCGAAAGAGATGGCCCCGAGCCCGAAGAGAAAAATAACGTACCTTGTGTTCCAGTTCCTTGGAGAAAAGAGGAACGCGGCAATAAGGACCGCGCTCACAGCGATGAAATTGAACCTCTTCTTTATCAGGGCGTACACAAAGGAGAACACGAAGGCCGGTAAAAACAGGATGAACCACAGGGGGCCGAACCCGCTCAGCCTTGAATCGTAGAAATAATATTCGGCCCTTTCCGCCCAGACATAGAACAGCTTGCCGAAATAAGATAATCCATTAAAGACTTCAGGCGCAGGTTCAATTATACCCTTGTACAGCCCTTTGAAGATCGTGATATTGAAAACGGAGATCTCCATGGGGTAAACAGGGTTGCCGTAGAGTATCCAGTTTTTGACATACCAGTAGCCGCCTATTAAAAGGATGGGGGCCAGAAAATAAATGAGATAGAGCCTTGAGCTTTTTGCAAGGGCCTGCGTTTTGGACAACGATTTGATCTCCTGCAGTTTGAGATACGTTATCACTTCCTTAACTAAAAAGGCCGCCGACAAAATTATCACAAACAGCGGGCCGGAGCCTTTTGAGCCAAGCAGTATGCCGGTCGTCAGCCCGGCGAGGAGAAGAGAGAAGGACGAAGGGTAACTATTACAAAGCAGGAAATTTATAGCCACAAGGAACAGGACGGACACGGCGATGTCGACGTAGTTCGTCGAGGATTGCAGGATTATTACCGGCGCAAAGAAAAAGAGGAGTCCCGCCCAGGCCGCGTGTTTTTCTCCGACTTTCAGCTTAACGGCGATGCTGTATATTGTAAGCATGCCGATAAATGTGAAAAGCAGTTGGCACAGATCGCTAATAACGTCGCTTTTTAAAAATATAATGTTCCAGAGAAAAAACAGTTCTATGTTCTTCGGGAATATGTTTATGAACTGGTTTATGAATGAATGGTTGGAGACTTCCTTTATGGCCCCGCTCTGCATTATATAGCCGACTATCGGAAGGTGATACCAGAGAGCGTCCCAGGTATATGAAGGGAAGAGATATCCGAGAAAGATTATCCAGCAGGCCGATATAAAGAAGAGGACAAATATGATAAGAAATATAAGGTCGCTTTTCATTGTATCGAAAAACGTTATGATACTGTTTCGGATCTCGCTGAAGATATCCTGCGCGAAAGACTGCTTGTTCCTGGACCCCGACACTGCATATATCAAAACAATTGCCGATATGGAAATGTTGAGCCAGAACAGGGGCGCCGCAAAAAGTTTCCTGAACACTACCCCGAGCAGGGTCTCGGTCGCTATTATCTGCGCCAACCCCAGAATAAAAGCGCCGATTATCCTGTCAACAAACGAAAGGACCTTCCTCTGCCTGAAAAGAAAGACATGCCATGAGAAGAAAAGGAGAAGGTTTATCGCTATGTATAATGTGATATTCAAATTATCAATTGCTAAGACGGTAATGAGTAATGACATATAAATTGTCATTCCCGCTTGTCGGGAATCCTTCCTTGAAACCAGGAAAGATGCCGGACAAGCCGGCATGACAGACCTTGCACATCAATCTTTGTTGAAGCAATTCCAGAATCTCCTGAAACTGCAGTCAGTCATTTCATGATAATGCCTGAGCTGCTCTTCGGCCCTGTCCTTCATTCCCATTTTTTCATAAACTACGCCGAGGTCCCATAAGGAATAACGGTGAGAGGGATCGATCTCAAGGACTTTTTTGTATTGCGACAGCGCTTTCTCGTATTGCCCGGTTTCCTTATAGATATATGCTATATCATAGAGCGCAAAAGTGTTCCCGGAATTAATCTCCAATGCCTTTTCATATTGCGCAACCGCTTTGTTATATTGGTGTTTTTCCCTGTAGATATACCCTAAATCATAATTTGCATAAGGATGGCGCGGGAAAATAATCAGAAGTTTATTGTATACGTCCTCAGCCTTGCCAAAATCCTTCCGCTCTTTGTATATCAGTCCAAGCTGGTAATAAGCGTATGCGTCATGCGGATTTGCCTGTATGGCCCTTGCAAATTCTTCAGCCGCCTTGTCCTGTAATTTTACGCTTTGATAGAAAATTGCCAGGAGGGTATGCCTGTTGTCGACGATATAAAAAGATAGTACCGCTAAAAGAGAGACCGTTATCAGAAGAACAGCAGTTTTTTTTTAAATTTCATTCTGGTTAAAACATCAATCACTTACTGCCTGATTATGCATCCGGCAGTAAGTGATTGTATATTCCAAATTGACGTTGTATTAAATATTAATTAGTGCAAGTAAACAAGGGCGATACCAAAGGTCTCGCCAAGCGCGTAATTTTCCGTCTTGAAATATCCAAAACCGTCCAGGTCCCTGCTGTATGAAAGTACAGTTTGTATCTCCGGTGTTATGTTGAACTGCAGGCCTAAAGACAAATTTAAATCATTAGGCTCAAGACCCAGCGTGTCTATTATCAGTTCGGCCTTTGCGGTATCTTTCTTGAGAGTGTTTGTTCCAATTTCTTCAGCGCTGCGTTCCACGAGTCCATTTGAAACCTCCGCATTCCCTACAGACCTGAACCAGTCAATATATCCTGTTAATGATAACCATGAGGTTATGGGATATCCTCCGCCGAATGAGACTTTGAACTGGTCAGACGGCTTAAAAGCAAAATGTTCAATTCTGTTGTTTTCAAACCTGTATTTATAACCGGCATTAAGCCATCCATACCCCTTGCTGAAACCCCTGCCAAGCTGGAGGAGCAGAGTTGCGTCATACTGGCCGTCTCCGAGGCTTAACCGTGTCAGAGGATTGTCATATTTATAGGTCGGGATTTTTGCTTCCCCCTGGACAGACATAACAGTTCCTGATCCCAGAAGATTCTGGGTAAGATTGTATCTTAATCCCAGATTTACGTCACCGATTCCGGTGGGCCCGGCATCTTCTCCATATTTCATAACATCATTAGAGCGCTGCCAGTCATATGGAATTGCGGTATAAATGGTCAGTATATCAGTAATGCCGTATTCTCCGTAGTATGTTATTTTTGTAGATGTAAACTCTTCTTCCGAGCGTCTATACGCTTTAGCATGTACTGTTTTAATATCGCCAAGTGAGGCCGGCTCTTCTCCGCTGCCCGGAATTATCTCATTCTTCACAGTAGTAAATTTTTTTGTTGTCTTGTAATAAGACAAACCAAGCTGATTATAAGAGTGGCCTTTAGCCTGGGTCCAGGCTGAGAATGCCTCATCAGAGATGAAAATGACTGCAGTTAAAAACATAAGAGTAATTAATATTCTTTTTTTCATAAACCCCGCTCCTTTTGTAGAATTTATTTTAAAAACAATAAAATATTTTTTGGTTTTAAGCAGCAATTACATCTTCCGTGTTTCGCTTTGAAATAAGGTGGCGTGCAAAACGATTGGAAGTTATGACGCCTAATATTACTTGATAAAGCGATAAAAATGCAACATAAAAATACCCCATCTGGAAAATCATGAGAAAGGGAATCGACACATATATTTTGTTTACATAAGCGAAATAAATATTGAACGTAAAGTATATTCCAAGAAGCAGTTCGAGGACCACAAGGAAGTTCATTTCTCCCCTGTATTTTTTGCCGAACCATTTGTCTCTCTTCTTTTCAATGCTGTATTTCGGCGTCCGTTTGAACTCGGTTTCCCTGTTGAAAAGCGCCTCCAGTACCCCTTTTGAATTACTTACTGACAGGCCTATGCCCAGAGACATCAGCATCGGCATATATATTAATCTTGATTTCCAGTTCTTATGAATTTCTCTTTGTGAGCACATATAGAAAAAAGATATACCGGTAGTCGCAACCAGGAGAAAAGGCGCGTCAGTCACAAGCATCTGAAACCATCCGATGTTAATTCTTGCGATCATGGAAGGGTACATCAAAACCGAAAGCAGCAGCATAAGCAGATAGGATATATTATTGGTAAGATGAAAAAAAGCTTCAACCTTTACCTTCAAAGGCAGATTGCTTCTGAAAATCTGCACTAATAATTTTTTTGCGGTTTGAATAGAACCCTTGGCCCACCTGTTTTGCTGGGTTTTAAAAGCGTTAATATCGACCGGAATTTCCGAAGGGGCTATTTCATCCTTCAGGAAAACAAACTTCCACCCGTGCAGTTGTGATCTGTAACTCAGATCAAGGTCTTCCGTAATCGTATCATTTTGCCAGCCGCCTGCCGTTTCAATCGCTTCTTTCCTCCAGACGCCTGCCGTGCCGTTAAAATTGAAAAAGCGTCCCGACCAGTTTCTTGCGGTATGCTCTATTACAAAGTGGCCGTCAAGCATTATGGCCTGTACTTTGGTAAGAAATGAATAATCCCTGTTAAGGTAGGTCCATCTCGTCTGCACCATCCCGATAGAGCTGTCGGCGAAGTAATGAATTGTTTTTTGCAGAATGTCTTTTTCCGGGACAAAATCAGCGTCAAACACCGCAATGAATTCGCCTTTAGCGCACTTCAGACCATTTGCCAGAGCGCCGCCTTTAAATCCTTCCCTGTTGTCGCGGTGGATGTAATTGATGTCGTATCCTTTTTTTCTGAATTCAGCCACGCATTCCTGGGCAACCGCCGCTGTTTCATCTGTCGAATCATCGAGCACCTGTATCTCAAGAAGTTCAAGGGGATAATCTATATCACATGACGCAGTGATCAAGCGTCTGGTAACATACATTTCATTGAAGATGGGAAGCTGGACTGTGACGCGGGGCAGGCGCTCCAGGTTTCCCTTAAGCGCGGGTTTGTTTTTTTGATGTTTGTAGTAAAGGTATACCATGTAATAACGGTGTGACGCATAGATGAAGACCGTTATAAGGACAAAGAAATATACTGCCAAGAACAAGTAAAGTAACATTATACTACCTCAAAAATTTTAACATTAGAACTAAAAGAATTTTAGACGAAAAATTATAACACACTGCCTGTTGCAGAAACAATTAGAAATTTTTATATTGCAATTACAAAGCGGGAGAGCGTAAAAATGCCTGTTTTTTGTCATCCCTGTTTATTTCAGCGGGTCCATTTGCATATTGATTTAACAACCTGCCGAGACAAAAAAACGTTCTTCAAAAAGTTTCCGTGAGATAAAAATCTTGATTTTCATGGCGGATGAACATATATTAGGTATATGAAGCGTAAGAACAATCATTCTGCCGATGTCTCACCATTGGATTGGGCCGATACACTGAAAGCGCTCGCTGATGAAAGCCGTTTACGAATAATCCGCGAACTTTTAAAACAGGAAGCCACTGTTCAGGATTTATCAAAAACCCTCGGGATAAAAATATATAATATTTCGCGGCACCTGAAAATATTGGAGACAGGCGGCCTGGTCAAAAAAAGGAAAGAAGGCGTATTCAGGTTCTACCATATAACAGAAAATCTGAGGTCGCGGTTATCAACAGACAATCAGGTCCTGGATTTAGGATGCTGCAAGTTTATATTTAACGGTACGACTAAGTAGAGTCTGTCCATAAACTCAAATATTGAACCGTCATTCCCGTAGTCCTTTGAGCGGGAATCCAGTTTTTTTAACAAATTCTGGATGCCCGATTACGGACTTCGGGCATGACGAAATTGAAAACATGCAATTTATGGACAAACACTAAGTAAGCTCCCCATTTTTTCTAATATCAAATGCTTCATGACAAATTTCACAAAAAGCCGGGTTGTTTAGTAATATACATCATGGCGAAACAGCAGAAGCGATACGGGATGCTGATCAAC
>JACQZF010000066.1 GCA_016213945.1 Nitrospirota bacterium
GCTCCGTGTACCTCAAAAAGAAACAGGCAAGTATGCAGGGGAAGGAACTGCATCTCCGTGATTTCAGAGTCATACTTTCTCTCAAGCTCCAGATGAACGAGAAAGGGAAGTATTTTACACCAGTGTTCGAGAAGACCGAAGAGGTTGCAAGCGAACCCGACCGGCTGCTCCTCACCCGATGTTTCGATGCGTTGAGCAGAAAGAACCTCGAAACGCCACTCAGTCCCGATGAGGAATAACAACCTGAAGCGAAGAGAGGCCGTGCCTCCTTTACCCTCTCTTCGCTTCCTGAAACTACTGGATTTTAAGAACGATAGAAATTCAAGAATTTCCATCGTTCTATCTTTAAACAAGCATTGCTTGAAGGAGATCAGAAAATGGCGCAGTACGAAATTCGGCAGGAGAGGATGTGCAGAATTTTCAATATCATCGGCCAGTTGTCGCCTTTCAGCCAGGTAACGGTTCACGACCTTGCTGCGGAGTATAACGTGGACGAGCGTACCATACAGCGAGACATAGAAGTCCTGGAACGCGCGGAATTAGGAGTGTTTCAAGACGAAAATAGCTGCATCAAAATCGGCAAAAATGGCTACAAGAAAATCAAGAGCTGGATCAGCGGATAAATCAATGCAGGAGAGCCAGTGTGTTCTCCTGCAATCTATGGAAGACTTTTACTGACTTCCAACACGATTCGACGTGAAATGACATAACGTATTGTCATACAAAAAGAAAAAAATACGCATTTTGATTGAAATCAACGGGAAAAATAGAGAAAATCCAGTGCTAAAAAAAAAAGAAAAATTCGTAGCACTGGAGAAAAAAATGAATGGATTCATTTTTTCCGATAAGCAAGAAAATTGCAAGAAAAATTTCAAGTATGTCTGTGTAGCAACGATAATAGCCATTGTGTTAGGTGTGTCGTTAGACGGCCAAAACCATTCACCCAAACATCCGAAACAATCCGTGATAGTCGGACAGCTAAATACAATAGTTTTTTCAATGTGGCAAGCCGATACGGAGCATTACTGCGATGGGGGAAGTCCAAGCGATGGCTCAAGAGAAAGAACGCCGATGCCCGATGGCAGTGCAGAGACAGCCAAGAGGCAAGAGATTCCAAAGTTAGAGCGGTATAGACTTGCAACCGAAAAGAGGAGCAAAAAAGTGGGCAGGAGCAGGAAGGGATGCAGAAAATTCTGCAGTCCTCATTACAGGAAAAGGGACCTAAGTCTATATCAATCGAAAATACTGCAGGAAATAAACAGGGGAAGAAATATCGTGAAGAAAGAGGAAAAGGACTCCCTTCAACAAAAAGAGAAGCGGGAGGTCTTACAGCAGACGAGATCCAAGCGCAGCCTTATGCAAGCAATGATGATAATAGCGGTTTTGGTAGGGACAGCCCTTGTAAGTCACATTGCAGGCCATGCGGTGGCGGCGGAGAGCCTGCCGTTTTTGGATAGTGCCCCTATCGGTATAGCAATAGGAACGATGTTGCCGGCATTAGCATCGCCCTATAATACGGAAGTCGCTAATCAGAGGGGGCAAGCGAGCGAGGAAATTTTCCCGCCGAATGACGAGAGATTCCGAGAACGCCCGAAGATAAGCAGTGACAAGCAGTGGATATTGTATCAAAAGTTGTGCGCAAACCCCTGCGGTAGCAGCAAGGAGATACTGGCAAGCATCTGTGAGGTCAACATAGAGATAAGCATCAGCCAGATAAATCGAATAAGAAAAGAATGGGGCCTGAGCAGAAAAAAGGGGCGTCCGCGAAAAGCGGAAAAGTCGGGGCATGGAGAGCGAGGCCAAATAAAAGCGGCCGTTCAAGCCCAGGCAGGAGTAAAGTTGTTCTCTTTTTGGTTAGACGAAAACGAAAAGCATGAAAAGCCTCTCAATGCGATCAATATAGGGATCGATGTTTACAAGGGGGCGTGTGCAGGTGAAGATTTCCGCCTTCTTCATTCAAAAGCGGAAACGATAGAGAAAAAATGGAAGGCGCTGGCACTCCTGAGTTTGTTGGGGATAAAGCGTCTGAGTGAGTTGGATTACCATGAACACCATCTATCGAGCATAGTGGGATCCGACTACACCTACTCTACGCTAAGGATCAGGAACTAAATAACTTCCCCACTCGGTATTACAGTATAATTGAGCGAAGGCAAGGATTCATCAAATGAGATGCCCATATTTTGCCTAAAATCATCAGTTGCTTTTCTGCCAGTCTGATAAACTTTATCTAAGATTTCTACCTCTACTTCAAGTCCTTGGCGAGTTTTGGTTTTTTGCATAAGAGATTGAACGATCTCAATATTTTCAAAAAGTACGCCTTGACAAGCACGAGTAACATGCGGGAATAATTTATGTTCGATTGGATTCCATTTTGAACAATATGGAGGGTAATGTGCGATGCGTATAGCAATGCCGATCTCATTGACCAGCTTTTGTAAATCCTGTTTGAAAATGTAATGTCGGGAGCTATTACTCCCCCCGCCATCGCATAAAATAAGGATAACATTGGCATTTGGATAGTCATATCGTCCGTGTTTGAACCACCAGTCTTTCAGGCATTCACAAGAAAATTCGCTGGTTTCATGGCTCGTTCCCAGGTGAATGTAACCTTTGTTTTGCTTGGTATCGTAAATCCCATGGGTAATAATGATACCTTCTGCAAAGCTCGGAAAATCATGGTCATAACAATGTAATGCCCGTTGAGTGTACAAATACCCGTTCCGATAGAAGTTGCCTAGATACTCTTTTTTCTTGTTGTCCATGCTAATTATCGGATTGGGACTATTCAGATACAAGGCTTTGTAGCCTGCAATAGTTTCAAATTGCTGGTTTCTGTATGCAACCTCTTTCATCGTTTTCTTCTTGAGGATTTTTCGTCGGTGGTAGTTATGTTTGTCCATGATTTGACGGACCACAGTTTTACTAACACGTCTGTTATGTTTTTGCTCCAATAGCTGGCAGATTTCCTGCGGTGTCAAATTTGTCCATTTTATGGCCTCCCTCATCGGGTCTCCGGCAGTATGCTCGTTCAAAACATTGAGGAATTGTTCGTCGATATGCTCATGGATCATATGATAAGGTTTGCGTCCTGCTCCTCTTCTTCGGATTCTTTGCTGATCGACATGACGGCGTGAGAATTTTTTCAACTCCTCGATACCTTTGCTCACGGTCTTTCTGTCACATCCAAATAGGCTGGCTATATATACGATTCCGCCACGTTCTAGCTTTAAAGCCTCGACACCTGCATACCGTCTTTTATCCTTTTCGGAAAGCGTTCTATAGAATTTCTTCATTTGCTTTTCTGTCGTAGCCAGATAGCCTGGTTTTGCATTTCGCTTGCTTGCCTTATCGATATGAGGTCGGAATTGACTACGGCATACATCCTGGGTTTTTGCTCGTTCTTTTGTCATAGCCTGGACGGGAACCAGGATTTCTATTGTATCTCTACTTCCAACTGGTACATATATCTGCTTCAAAAATGTTAGCGGGGTTTCATGAACGTATTCTCTTGTCGCAGATGACAATGAGGAAACAGCCACACCTATTTTGACTACTTTTGAATTTCCCTTCAGCGTGGTACACCAGAACCAATCTTGAGTGGAATTTGTACACCCCTTGTTCTGTTGATGGTCTATCAACCAACTCCCCAAAGACAAACAGATTCCTCCAGAAACAAGCAAAATCAATGATGCCGACGAAATAATTATTCCTTTGTCTATTTTTGCTAGATTTCGTAATGCAAAGATGATAGAATACAACCGCAAATACCAATCTGGCAATCTAATTTCTTTTCGTACAATTTGACGGCTTGTAGAGAGCATGTTTTGGTGTTCTAGACACCATGCCTCATATAATTTCGCTTTTTCCAGCGAACAGCTCTGAAAAGCGGATACAAACAAAATGAAAAGAAATAAATTCATACGCCAGTTGGCCGCAAACTTGATAACCATCTAAAACCTCCTATCTAAGTTTATTTTGATTCGATAGGATATTTTAGATGGTTTATTCCGCTTTGCAACTAACTTTTTTTTTCAACTTCTTTGCAAACCTAGTTTCTGTTTGATTTAGCAAATGGGGAAGTTATTTAATTCTCATTACTAAGCCAGTTTTTGGTGGAATTGGAGCGGATCGATGCAGGCTATTTCCTGAATTTTATCCTGGCATTGGAGGCCGAAGGGGAATATTGCTACATCGACACACACAAGATAGCTTATTGGACTCGAAAAAAAATGCACAAGGGCAAAATAACCGGAAATGGACGAATTATGGCCGGTTCAACGCTGGTTATCGCACATGATAAATTTGCCCATGCCTTACGTTTAGAACTGCATCCGGCAGATACCCATCTGACGCATGTAATCGAAAATTACTGTGCGGACATCGTCGAGCTCACAGGGATTTCCGTTTTCATTATCGACAGGGAAGTCAATTCGGCCAGGATGGCCCAGATTTTTATCGACAGAGGTTGGCAACTTTTGTGCCTGCTGTCTTCCAAAGAATATAAAGGTCTCGACAATTTTACCCGATATTTCTCAGCAGAGTTGGAGGATGGCACTCGATTCTATAAGGAAGACGATCCAAGGCATTTTGTCATCGTAGTGGAAGGCGACGAGATGATCGTTTATTGGGGCACTCCACTGCTCGTCATGAGCCTGACCGCTAAAGAACTGGTCAAACTCTATCGCAGTCGGACAGAAATCCAGGAGAACAGCTTCAAGGACATGATTGCCCACGGTGGACTCAACGTCAACTTCGGACGAAAGACTATCCCAGGGCCGGACCGGACGCATCAGAGAAAAGTCGACAAACTGGATGAAAAAATAAAGCAGCAGCAAGAAAAATTAGAGAAAACACGGCAAGATATTGTGGAACAAGAGAGGAAGCTTGCGCAATCTATTGTAAGAGGACACGGCGCTCTTTTGGAAACACGGCGAAGAAAACTCGGCGAATATCAGCAAAAAGAGCAGGAAATCAAAGATCAAATCGAGAAAGTGGAGAAAGAGAAGAGGGAGCTTGGACCACAAGGAGAGCGTGACGATAGAGACTTCAGAAAGCAATTGATTATGGCTTCCCGGACGGCGTGGCTAGAGAATCAGCTTAGAAGTTTCGCTGCTTTGCTCTCTAAAAATTTGGAGCACCCCGTAGATATCGAAACTATCATGGCTTTGTTTTTCCGGCGTTCCGCTATTGAAGTAGAAACGCAGGACATGTTTTTGTATAGATTCAACATACAAGGGCTTTCCCGGCAATTTCAGATCATTTTGAAAAATATCATTGATGGCTTTAACCGGATTTCTCTTTGTTACAAGGGAAAGAAAGTTTTAGCTGAAATCGTCGGATTTTCGTAACTGGCTATATTGTAACGCATTAAGTGATGCGTATTTTTCTCAAAACGTGTTGGAAGTCAGTGGTACTGCGAAATCAGCTATAGAAACAGGGATCCCCCCTTCTTTCAAGACAATGGGAAACTGTTTTTGTGGGCTAAACCCATATTGGGCAAAAAGTTTTCCAAACGCAAGCTCCAGAGGGGAACCAAAGCCTTGGTTGTACGCTTCCAACCACGCTTTATATGAGTCGCTATCTCGTTTATCTAAAATTTGGACTTGCGGCGCTGACTCAGCTAGAACCTCAAGATCAGGTATGATCCGAGGCCATTCCAAAAGGTGATGATAGCGCTGATTCTGATAAGATTTGAGGCAGCGATAGCAGGCGTTTTGGCAATCTTTATGATCGAGATGTGCCAGAGCACGACGGGCCACTAAATGGAATTCTGATGCGGTACGGGAAAGATACCCCGTGCCGCC
>JACQZF010000007.1 GCA_016213945.1 Nitrospirota bacterium
AGCGTCATCAGCGTTCAAAGGTTTTATTTCTTTTCGATCTTCTGTTTAACGTTATTGAAAAATTCGCCCGTCAACTTCTGCGCCACCGTTCCCATCATGCGCGAAGCGATGCTGGCGATGCTGCCCATGATGTTCACTTCCGCCGTCCACTTCATTTCAGTGCCGCCATCACTTATCTCGCTCAAGATCATCTCGGCGGTCACGTCTGCCGCGCTACCCGGCGCTTTGCCGTGACCTTTCACGACGGCGCGGCTGGGTTCGTCCATCTCCACCCATTCGCCATCGCCGCTGAATTTAACTTTGATACTGCCAAAGCCCACCGAAGCGGTCGCGCGAAATTTTTTGTTGGGTTCGATCACTTCGACTGACTCAACTCCGGGCGCACATTGCGCTACTGCTTGTACATCGGTGAGAAATTTCCAAACGGTGGGGCGGGGGGCGTTGATGAGGGTGGAGCCTTGTAGGTGCATGGGTATCCTCGTTCTTCTTTTGACTCTAAAATCAAACGAGCGCGAAATTTGCGCTCGTCGTTATCATTCATGGGTGTAGCCAAGTTCTTCTGCTTTAGCCATTACAAAATCTCGAATCCGCTTTGCTTTCTCAATCGCCACTTTTGCTTCTTCGACAGTTATGGTTTCAGGTGTGGAGGTCGGATAAACTAAATCCAAACGATACTGTGTTAACAGTTGGCAATCGGAACGCAGTTCTTCAAACTTGTTGTCATTATGAATGGCAAGACAATCATCTAGTAGATCTACCAAATCGTGACTCTTCTCAATCGGTTTTTTGTTTAGCATCAAATATGCTTTGAGTGAATACTCGGCAACCATCTGCGCCATTTTCCCTGCGGTATCGGTTGGCGGATCGTCTGTGTCGAAAGGCGAGAGCTCGAGATAAGCCAGTTCATGATCGGCTTTGCGAAACCATTCCTTTGTTCTCTGGCGTATATGTTCGCTCAACTTGCGTTTGGGCGAGTCGGTCATAGAGCGTTTTCCCTTTCTCTAAAATTTCTAGCACCATATCCCATTCACCTTCGTTTTGCTCACGCAATGTTTGCACTTCGGATTCGGTGACAATGATCGCGTCCAACCCAAAGGATCGGTAGCGGAACAACTCTAACAATTTCCCGAATCGTCCACGACGGGGTAAAGGGGCTAGTGCGTGATCGTTGCCTACGACAATTAACATATCTACGTCACTCCCCATCGTTGCCTCACCCTTCGCCTGCGATCCAAACAGCACTAACTTGTTCGGTTGAAGATGGAGAACAATGCGATTTGTAATGGACGCGATCAACTTAGGTGTGATCTTTTTGGTTCGGCGATCCACGCGATCAAAATTGAAATGAGGTTGTGCTGTAGCTGTTGCTTCCATAGTTGACCACTATTTTACTACCATCACATTACCCACGTATATTTTGTTCCTCTTTCTTTGCCACCACCTGAAAAAATTTCGCCACATTCTTATACGGCGCGCGTCTGCTCAACTCGTATTCTAACTTCTCCAACTTGGCAAAGAATGTTGGGTCGCTTTTGATCCCATCGTCCTGAATGTAATCGCACACACATCGTATCCCATAATCGCCTACGACGGAACAACCTGCTTCGCGCAACGGTTCGTGCATATCGCCAACTGTGCGGGCGTGAACGTCGGTGTTGAAGACAGTAGTGCGTAGCATCTCTGCGTCCAATGTCGCTAACGCACCATCGAGATCGAGTTGATGCAACGCCAGCCGATAGGGTTCAGAGTAGCGATTGATGGCGATGATTGACACGAAGCCGTTGGGCTTCAGCGCTTCACTCATCGTCTTGATCGCCGTGTTGATGTCTTCTACATATTGCAACACATTGTGGCACAAAATAAGATCAAAGCGCGTGTTCGGAAAAAGAGTCGGGATCGAGTTGATGTCGCCTTGATGATAGGTAATGCGGTCACTCACACCTTCCTCTTTCGCGCTGCGTTTCGCTTCTTCGATCATCTCCTCCGAATAATCGAGCAGAGTCACGCGATACCCTTGCTTAGCAAACGGGATAGCATCCAGCCCTGTGCCGCCGCCGACGTCTAACACTTGTGCTTTGTGAGTGTGAAAATGTTTTTGGATATTCGCCATCCCCACGCCATAACGCAACTTGCCCCAAGGAGTATTTTGATTCTCTTTGAAGGCGGTGAGGTGGGCGGAGAAGGTTTGAGGTAGGTGAGTCATGAGTGAAGCGCGTACAGTGCATCCCTCGCGAATGAATTCGCCTCTACAATTACATGAAGCCCGCCTTCGCGGGCTACCATTCATCGCAAATTATTTTGCCGCACCGCAGCCGACGAAGGTCGGCTTTGTGTTTTTGTAGGTGTAGTTTCAACTACTGATAAGCGATGATAGTGTTGACTTAGAGACGCACAATGTTCGCTTGAATGTTTGTGGGATTGGGTAGTTCTAAAATTTATGATGTTTGCTTTAAATAAACTTCTATTGCTTTGGTTAACCGACTCCAAACCATCGCCTCGTGTATTGATGATGATTCTATCCCGAAGAAAAAGTCAAAGGCATAACAAATTTTCTCTGCTTGTGGAATTGAAAGCCCTTTGTGTGCCCATACATAAACCATGATTCCATAGATTTGCGAGCCATAAGTTTTTTTCAAATGGATCATGTCAAACGATCTAGATTTAAATTGATCGGTGACAGATGACAAATGTTTTATCTCAATGCTAATGTATTTGTTTTGTGAATTATCAGATTGAGATTTTGCGTTAAAACGAAAAAGAATGTCCGATTTATGGGATAAGACGAGATTGTTAGGGAGTTTATAGTCCAGTGGTTTTTCTGCAAAGCACTCTCCAACAGTATTCCCTTTGTCAATTTTAAATTGAGAATTTTTCCCTGCTCCCGACCAACTTCCTTTCTCACCACATTGGCTATAGAGAACTTCCATTATTAAATCGCGAATATTATCTTCAGAACCCTGCGCCATTTAATTGAGACCTCTTAAGTTTTTACATACTTCACTTTTCATTCATTGCTTCTCCATCAACTCAAACAACCTATTCGGACTCAACGGAATCTCCAGAATCTCAATCTTATGATCCAGCGCATCCTCAATCGCTTGGGCGAATAATGGACCTACAGGGATCGCGCCCGCTTCACCGACGCCTTTCACGCCCATTGGGTTGAGCGGCGAAGGGGTCTCTTCGTGTCCAATATCAATGTGCGGCACATCGTTGGCTGTCGGCAACAAATAATCCATGAACGAAGCGTTGAGTAGTTGTCCGTTGTCGTCATAATGCAACTGCTCGTAAAATGCATTACCAATGCCTTGCGCCACGCCGCCATGCACTTGCCCTTCAACGATCATTGGGTTGATCATCTTGCCGCAGTCGTGAACCACCACATACTTTTTGATCTTCACCAACATCGTCTCTGGATCCACTTCGATGATCATCGCGTGAACGCCGCTCGCCGTTGTGCCGCTGGAGGGTCCAAAATATGCCGTCGCTTCCAAGCCGGGCTCGATGCCGGGCTTCACCGCGCCGCGCATCGGGTTTGCTTTTGAGGCGAGATCGCCTAACGTGATCGAAGAATCAGGTTGACCTTTCACCGTCACTTTTCCATTGGCAATTTCTAAATCACTTTCGGGCGATTCCAAAATTTCGCTGGCGTGTTTTAAAATTTTAGATCGCACCATCGCCCCCGCGGCGTAACACGCATTGCCCGCCACGACCGCACCTCGGCTGGCGAAAGTTCCCGCGCCCCAATGGAATTCGGCGGTGTCCCCGGTGACAACGCTGATGTCGCGCACGTCCACACCGATCTGATCGGCCACAATCTGCGCGAAGGATGTGAAGTGTCCTTGCCCTTGCGTGCCAACGCCCGTCACCAGACTCACTTTTCCGTTCGTGCCAATGGTGACGCGCGCCCCTTCGTAAGGTCCAATACCCGTGCCTTCCACATACGACACGATTCCTAATCCCAAATGTTTGCCTTCAGCCCGCGCCCGTTTTTGTTCGGCAGGAAATGAGTCGTAACCGATCATCTTCTTCGCCTTCTCCAACGCCGGTGCGTAGTTGCCGCTGTCGTACGTGAGCGGGGCGAAGTCTTGATAAATAATTTCGTGATTGTGCGGGAACTGATCGGGCGGGATGAAGTTGCGTTTGCGAATCTCGGCGCGATCAATACCTAACTCGCGCGCGCCCATATCGAGCAAACGCTCCATCACGAACACACCATGCTGCCGCCCCGCGCCGCGATACGGTGTGACGATGGTGCGATTGGTGAACACGGCGGTGAACTCGGAATAATAGTTCGGGACGAGATACGGTCCCAACAATGTGCATTGGCTGTTGATCGGCACAGTGAGTCCGTAAGGATCGTACGCGCCGCTATCGTGCAAGAACACATCGCGCACACCCAAAATTTTTCCATCGCTTGCCAAAGCAATTTCGGATGTGTGTGTTTGAAAACGTTCGTGACTCGTGGCGAAGAAATTCTCCTGACGATCTTCGATCCACTTCACCGGACGATTCACTTTGATCGCCGCCCATGGCAACACAACCTCTTCGGGATATAACATCATTACCTTTGGACCGAAGCCGCCGCCGAGATACGGCGCAACGACCCTCACCTGATGCGCCGACAACCCC
>JACQZF010000065.1 GCA_016213945.1 Nitrospirota bacterium
AGTAGCATCTGACGGAACTTACACTTTATATCCCTGGGCGAAAGATGCGGCAGGCAATGTGTCCGCGGCATTTGCGACACCGAGAACCGTAGTAGTTGACACAACTGCTCCTTCAGTAACGAGCACGGTACCGGCAAACGGAGCAACAGGCGTAGCATTAAACAGCACAGTAACCGTCAACTGGAATGAACCGGTTGACTGCGCAACAGTCACTACTACAAGTGTAACGGTAAACCCGGTGGTAGGATGGACAAAGACCTCATGCAGCGGCGGTCAGGCAGTATTCACGCCAAGCGGGCAGACAAGCATCACAAGCTACACAATAACAGTGGGTACTGGAATAAGAGACGCAAACGGCAACGCTATGACAGCGAATTACTCGTTCTCATACATAACGGCTGACGTAATAGCCCCGTCATCAACAATAACCGCACCGGCAAACGGTGCAATTGTAAACAGCGCATCAGCGAACCCGTACACAATCAGCGGCGCTGCGACGGATAACGTTTCTGTAACCGGCATAGAGGTATCGACAAACGGGGGGACCACCTGGGTTGCCGCGACATGCACCGGATGTCCCGGAGTAAATGTAACCTGGAGCTATTCATGGACGCTCCCCGCTGACGGAAGCTACAACATCAGGAGCCGCGCGAAAGACGCCTCAAACAATACAGAGACCCCGGGCCCGGGCAACACTGTTACAGTCGACAGGACAGCGCCTTCTGTCAGCAGCACAAATCCCGCTAACGGCGCAACCGGAACAGCGCTAAACAGCAATGTGACTATAATTTGGTCGGAAAATGTAAACTGTTCAACTGTCAACATCACAAATATCACGATCAATGCGGGCGGATGGACACTTTCAACATGTTCAAACAACCAGGCAATATTTACAACAAGCGGGCAGGCCGGAATGACTGCTTACACCGTAACCGTAACAACAGGAGTCAGGGATGCAAACGGCAACCCGATGGCTGCCATTAACTCATTCTCATATACGACCGCTGATGTTACGCCGCCTGCGTCAACTATAACATCACCCGCAAACGGCGCGACTATAAACAGCGCCTCACCGAATCCTTACACGATCAGCGGTTCCGCAAGCGACAACGTTGCGGTGCAGGGCATTGAGGTATCAACAAACGGCGGCGCAACGTGGAGTCCCGCGACTTGCACCGGATGCCCCGGAGTAAACGTAACCTGGACGTATTCATGGACACTCCCTGCTGACGGAAGCTACAACATCAGGAGCCGCGCAAGGGATGCTTCAAACAATACCGAGACACCCGGCGCAGGCAGCACTGTAACAATCGACAGGACCGCACCCTCTGTCAACAGCACAGTGCCTGTTAACGGCGCTCTCGATGTACTGATAAACAGCAACGTAACGATAGCCTGGAGCGAGAATGTAAACTGCGCTACCGTCAACACTATAAACATCACCTCGACAAATCCGGGTTGGGCATTATTGACCTGTGGAGCAAATCAGGCGATATTTACAGCAAGCACCCAGGCATATTCAACAACATATTCGGTAACAGTGACTACGGGAGTAACGGATACAGCGGGAAATTCAATTACAGCTAATTACCTGTTCTCATATACGACTGAGGCCATGCCGAACAACCCTCCCTCTAACCCCACGGGACTTACACAGTACAAAACCGATGAAGTTACAACTGTCGGCCAGGGTAAATGGAGCAATGAGACCACGGTAATAATGAAAGCGGCTGTTTCCGATCCCAATGGGGACACTGTTCAGTTACAGGTTGAAATACAGCCCAATACATCTGCTTTCACCGGCACGCCTAATTGCACAAGCGGCCCCGCCATAGCCAGCGGAGGCACAGCAAAAGCAACCTGCGGCGGTCTTATAAACGGCTCGCAGTATAAGTGGCAGGCACGCACGATAGATGCTTATGGTCTCACAAGCGGCTGGGCACAGTTCGGGACAAGCGACCAGGATTTCGGAGTTGATACAGTGGCCCCGACCTACATATGGAATACTCCGGCAGCAGGTACATATTACAAGAACGGCAGTCCTATCAACGTTGATGTAACCGTCACCGAGGCTGGAGGCTCAGGCATACTTAACGGAACAGACTGCACTGCTGCGATAGACAGCGCTGCTGCAAGTTTTACTGGCATCGTGATTTATTCGCCGTCAACCGGAAAATGTACCGGCACTCTTACACTTAACAATCCGTCAGGCCTTATTAACGGCGCGCATAATCTCACGGTACAAGTCCCCGATACCGCGGGCAACAGTGTACAGAGCGCTGCGCGTTTAATTAATATTGACAATACCCTGCCGTCATCAGCGGTTATAACACCCTCAAACGGGACAATGATAAACACAGGTTCCCCGAACCCATATACAGTAAGCGGCACTGCATCTGACAATGCAATCGTTTCAAGTATTGAAGTATCAACTAACGGAGGAACTACCTGGGTAGCAGCGGCATGTACAGGATGCCCGGGAGCAAACGTGACATGGACGTATAGCTGGACGCTTCCTGCTGACGGAAGTTACAACATCAAGGGCCGTGCAAAAGACAGTGCGAATAATACAGAGACCCCGGGCGCAGGCGTCACGGTAACCGTAGACAGGACAGTGCCTTCTGTCAGCACAACTTCACCTTCAAACGGTGCATCGGGAACGGCATTAAACGGCAGTGTGACTATCTTCTGGACGGAAAACGTTAATTGCACAACGGTCAGCGCCTCCAGCATAACAATAAGCTCCGGAGGCTGGATGCTTTCATCGTGTTCGGGCAGCCAGGCGGTATTCACGACAAGCGGACAAACGAACCTGACTTCATACACAGTGACTGTTTCCACCGCGGTAAAAGACCAGGCAGGCAATTCGATGGCTGCAAATTATGTATTCTCATTTACTACTGCTGCAATGAGCCTTCCGACCCTGACTTATCCGGCAGCGCCTTATGATAATGGGGTAGACCCCGACACGGGAGATACGAGGATCACATTTACCTTTGCAATTGTTTATACGGATCTTGAAAATGACGCGCCTGCCGCAGGTTATCCAAAAATTTATATCGGAGACAATGACGGATACTTCAGCTATGCAATGATCGAGGAAAATCCGGCAGACACCAATTATACCGACGGCAAAATTTATTCCTTTACAACCGGCATCGGGGCCGCCCAGGATTTGAGATTCTACTTCAAAGTACAGGCGGCAACCGGCGATACCACGGCAGTACAGCTTCCGTCAGGCGTCTCAGCATATAATGTGGGGCCTGCCGTATATCTGCTGAGTGGCTACAATTTAGCAGGCGCGCCTAAAAATATAGCGAGCGGCTCATGGACATACACCTCCGTACTCGGAGACGATTCAGGGTACCAGTTGTGTTACAAATGGGATTCTACCGGACTTGATACGGTAAGCGGCACTCAAGGCTCATGGATCAACAACACCTCCGGAGTGGTGCAAACCGGAGCAAGCTATTACATCTGGGCCACCGACACGCTGAGAAGAGTTGACGAACCGGCAGGGGTTGCTAATGATCCGAGGGCTTTTATTGACATTACCCTTGATGCTAATGGCGGATGGACTGCGATCACGAATCCTTACAATGCTATAATTAAGCTTCAGGATGTGAAGGTTGTAAGAGGCGCGATGGAATATACTTATACGCAGGCAGTGATGAACGGCTGGATATCCAACTCCATATATGAGTGGGAAGGCGACGGCCCCGGATGGTCCTTCAAGGCATTTAATGACAATCCTGCGGCTACCCTGGAGCCATGGATGGGTTACTTTATTTACGTTTATGATACGACTTCGACAAAACTGAGGATATACGCCCCGGCCCCATAAAATTAAAGAGGTTTATTGATATGACGATAAGTATATTTACACAAAACAAAATGCGAAACGTAGAAACAATATTTTCAGTTTGCCTTTTAGCCGTGGTCTTTTTCTGCGCTTTATTGATCTTACCTTCAGAGACAAAGGCTGCTAACTGGCAGGTAACATTGTGGGTAAAAGCCGGGACAGCAGATAACCGCCTTGTCCTTGGGGCAGATGATACAGCAACAGACGGATATGACAGTATCTGGGACACATATGCCCTTTTAGGAGGAGGACTGGAAGCGTATTTTTCACATCCCGAATGGAATATGATTCATGATGTGTTCCAAAGAGACATACGTTCTCATACTCCGGGAGCAACCAAGACATGGTCTTTTGCCGTTAATTCAACACTTGCCGATACTAATTTCACAATTACCTGGGATGCTTCAACTGTCCCGGTTGATTATCCTTTGTCCCTCTTTGATAGCGCCGCAGGACAAAGCACGGATATGCATTCAACCGGCTTTTATAATTTCGCATATTCAGGGACCAGGACATTTCAAGTATCTGTTACAGAATGTAATCTTCCTGTAAGAATTGCAGGTGCAATCCCGAACTATTTCACCACGCTCCAGGCTGCTTATAACGCCGCTGCAGATGGAGATACAATACAGATCATGTCCACGATAGTTACTGAGGATATAAACATGAACCTCAACAAATCAGTGATCTTAGAAGGTGGCTATGATTGCGCGTTTACATCAAATACCGGTACGACGATATTTACCGGAATAATGACTTTAAGTAACGGGATAGTTACTATCGGAAACCTTATGTTACAATAATACTAAAAGCCAGCATGATTGTTTAAACTAAAGTGTAGCACAATAAATTCTCAGGGAGGACGACGATGAAAAAAACAATATTGATCTTAATGGCGGGATTACTGCTTACTGGCGTAAATGTGTATGCAGCAGGCGACTTAACAGTAATGGGCAAACTGGGAGTTGGAGGGGGCAATACAACCCAGGCGCAGCTTCTTGTGCAGGACAGTGTTTCAGGTCCCAGGATATCACTTGCAAACGAAATAGACAGAGTAAATATATTTTATTATAAAGCAGGTCAAAACAATCACCTTTCCACCATATCCGGCGGTTATTTTGATTATTATCTTTTTGAGGATTCAACTGCCGGGCTTAACAAAGAGTTCAGGGTATACGGCAATCCGGCAGGGGCGAGCGGGACCTCGTATGGTTCATTGCAGGTAGTGGGGACAACTTCTAGTTTTGAGATCAAGACTGGCAGCAGTGCAAGCAATCTTCTTTTGATACCGGGGTCAGGCAAAGTCGGAATCGGGGTATCGAGTCCTAATTATGCTTTAGATGTTGCGGGAGCGGTAAACGCCTCAGGGGGATACTCGCAGGTATCGGATATGAAATTCAAAAAGGACGTGGCATCAATTGAATCGCCACTGAACAAGATATTAAAGATAAACGGAGTTTATTATGCCTACAAGACAGAGGAATATAAGGAAAAGAGATTTGACGATGGAAGGCATTACGGGGTGATAGCGCAGGAAGTAGAGAAAGTGGTTCCTGAGATAGTCAAAGAAGACGCATCGGGAGAAAAGAGTGTCGTCTATACCGAGATGATCCCGCTTTTGATAGAGGCGGTAAAGGAACAGCAGAAGACAATCTCTGAACTTACAAAAAAAGTGAATGAACTTGAGAGAGAAGTGAAATTAAAAGGAAGTATGGCAATGATTGATACCAAATAGCATAAATCAAACAGCCTCGGAATTTATTCCCCCTCTAATGCCGGGAGGGATTTGATCTTCAGGCTGATATTATCCAGGCCTTTCCTGAAATGCGCTTATTCCTCAACAAATCTCTGCAACGAAGCAACTTTTATAGCTATTCTTCCATTTGCGGATTTGATCATGCCCTGTTTCTGGAACTTGCTCATCGTTCTTATGCAGGACTCAACCGTGGTGCCAACCATTTCAGCGATCTCCTGACGCGTTAGGGGAAAATTTATTTTCCTGTAGCCGTCGTCTTCAACGCCCACTTTCTCTGAAAGTTTCAGAAGCAGCGCTGCTATCCTTTTTTCAACCCTCTCTGTAGCTATGTTCTTCAGCATCTCGTGGGCGTCTCTGAGTTTGTCGCTGAAGTATCTCACTATCTCAAGTTTCAGTATGGGATACTCTTCCATTATTTTAATAAGATTTTGACGGCTGATCCTTATTGCGGTCGTGGATTCCATGGCCTGGGCAGACGCGGGATATGGTTTCTTATCAAGGACTGCAACCCCGCCGAAGACATCCCCTGGCGACATGATCTCCAGAATAATGTCCTTGCCCATCATCGTGTGTTTCAGCACCTTCACATTCCCTTCAGCCAGAATATAAAACTTTTCCGAAGGATCACCCTCTATAAAGATCGTCTCATCATTCTTGAACTTCACTTCTTCAAATAGAGAACTTATCTTCTTTATCTCGGATTCGTTGAGAGAGGAGAATATCTCGCTTTTTTTCAATGTATCAATAATCATCTCGTCCCGCCCATACAATCTGTCATGCTGAACCTTGTTTCGGCATCTAAAGGTCCGCACATTAGGAGATCCTGAATCAAGTTCAGGGTGACAGCGAAAAAAATCTTTTTAATTTATAAAGATTATATCATACCTGTGCCATGTCATTTCTCTTTCAGGTGTAAAACCGTCTCTTCCCCGCACTCGGTAATGACTGACCGGGCCGACGGGTCCAGAGATTTTATTTCATACACTCTTATTGGTTTTTCCTTGCCTTTGACAATTACATTTCCAACACCTTTGATAGAGACATGGCCGATCCTGCTGGCCTTAACAAGCTCTATGATTTTTCTGAAGGGCAATTCGGTGATTAAAATATTCGTGTTGAATTTCCGCGTCAGCGATTCGACCCTCGCCCCGATATTCACATGGTCGCCGATAACGGTGTAATCCATCTTCTTTCCCTCCGCGCCGATATTCCCCACGATTACCTCTCCTGTATTCAGGCCTATCCCGATTGTAAGCGGGGTCTTGCCTTCCGCGATCCACTTCTGCCTGAGCTCTTCGAGCCGCTTGATCATGTGAAGCGAGCACCGCACGGCAAGCTCAGCGTGATTTTCCTGTTTCATCGGCGCTCCCCAGAAGGCCACGATCGCGTCGCCGATAAATTTATCCAAGGTCCCCTCCCATCTGAATATCACGTCGGTCATCGCCCCAAGATATTCATTGAGTATTGCCACGACTTCTTCCGGCTCGTGCTTCTCGGAAAAAGACGTGAACCCGCTGATGTCCGAGAACAGCACTGTTATCTCCCTGCGTTCACCTCCAAGTTTCGCCATATCGGGGTTTCTGATCAGCTCATTGACAACCCTCTCCGTGACATAACTTGAAAACATCTTCCTGATCTCTTTTGCTTTTTTTTCCTCTATAAAATACTGGTAACTTATGATGAAGGTCCCTGTGCTCAATACTGTCAGGAGGGGATATATCATATTGACGCGCATATTGTAGAAAATAAAGATCTCCACATTCGCAATTACGATTAGCCCAGTCAGAAAAATATAGTAAAGAAACGCAAAAAGCGCCCTCTTTCTGCGGGCAATGAAAAAGGCTGCTGTGCCTGCAAACAATACCGCCAGAAGATCAATGTGCAGCGGGGCTTTCTTTATGGGATTCCCGTTAATTATATTTGCGATGACCGTTGCGTTTTTCTCAACGCCGGGCATATTTGCTGAGAAAGGAGTGACTTTTAAATCATAAGTTGCCATGGCTGACGTCCCGATCAGCACAATCTTGTTCCTGAATATATCTTTTGACACCCGGTCCCGGATGACGTCTGCTGCTGATTTGTGAATGATACTACCTTCCCTGCCGATATAATTTATGTGAAGCCTGCCGAATTCATCAGACGGTATTAACGCCCCGCCAAAATCAACGCCGGCCCCGCCGGTAATGCTAACCTTGTCCGGGTTAATTCCCTGTGCCCTGGCCGCGGTCTTGAGGGCCAGAGAGAAAATATATTCATCGCCGTATTTGATATAAAGGGTTTCCCACCTGAGTTTTCCGTCCCGGTCCGCAAGTGAGTAGACATGGCCAAATGTCGCTGCGCTCGCAATCGGTTCGGGAGGCAGAAGCACCCTGCTTGCCACAACCGGCCTGACCTGTTTGAGTTCCTTAATACTGCTGACCGCGTTTTCAAAGACGACATTATCCACTTCACCTTTGAAAACTTTGCCTTCCTCTACATCAAACCCCAAGGCGACAATAAGCCTGTCTTTATGCATGCTCAGCGCGTCTGCAAGGGCGCTGTCGGATTCCGGAGATTCAGGTTCAGGGTAGAAAATATCAACCCCTACAACCTTAGGTCGTCCTTCAAATATCTTATTGATCAGTTCTGCCTGAAGCTTTCTGTTCCACGGCCATCTGCCGAATTCCTGAAGGCTCTTTTCATCGATCATGACGGTGAGAATGTCTGCAGGTATGGAGGGGCGCATAAAAACATTTCTTATCTTAAACCGGTAATCAACCAGAAGGGCTTCAATGTAGTCGTCTATAATCGGGGGGCTTTTAGTGGCAAGGACGATGAAGACAAGCGTGATTACTAACGGTACTATTAAGGTGGCTTTACCTATCAGCTTGTTCATTAGAAATTTTGAGACAGACTTCCTTGCCTGTCCGAAAAATATTTCTTAGGATCTTTCCGTTCACAGTTTATAGTTAGTTTGTTCTGCTTCTTTTTCCACAAGACTGTCTCTGCAATCAGAAACTATTTCCCCTCTGCTGCCTTTTGCAGTAGTCCTGACAAGCTCAACTTGTCCGTCCTCTCTTTTTATATACACCGAACCCTTATCCTCTAATTTCGGGAAATACCTGCCTGATATATCTTCATACAGATCAATGTTAAAAAGTATCTCCCCGGAATTTCCGGTGCCCGCAGGAGCGATATGCAGCATCCCGCCGGTTTTATAAACCGTGTAATTGCCATTTTCATTCCTGTAGCCGGCATAATATCTTCCTTCTTCTTTATGATAGATATCGGCATTCATGGGATAGAGGTTTTCTCCGGCAATCTCAAAGAACCTGTCTCTTACGACTTTGAATCTCTTATCAGGGTAGCATAAGGCCCATTCCGACGTGAGGGTGTCAGGGCTGTGGGTCAGGATCGTCTTGCCCTTATCAAGAACTGTATTGCCGAGCTTGTTATAACTTGTGTGGACCACGCTGTCACGCACTGAAACATCGTGAATAACGATTGCGTCTTTGAATGCTTCGACCGCGTCTCTATAGCGCTCTTTGCTCCACGTGCGCTCGATATAATCATTAATGTCGCCCTGGATGAAATAGGCGGCTTCAAAATCCTTCCTTGACATCTTCAGACTTTGAGTCCTTTTATCTGAATAAAGCTCTTTCCAGAGCGCCGTGTCATGTACGGTGTCGGAACTGAAAAACAATGTCTCCGAAGCAGTCCTGAACTTTATTCCGATATTCGGCAGGCCGTGCCATACTGGGGACTTGACAGCCTCAATGTAAAAACCTTCGGGATCAGAGTAAACGTTCTTGTCCTCTTCATAGAATAATGATGATGAAAAAGGGTAGAAGCTCTCGGGTTCGACCCATTCCTTGTATTCCGGGTCCCTGAAGAGCAGCCTGGGCCTGTTGGTCTTTGAGCTGATGACTATCTTCGCCCTTTCCGGCCCGATCACATTCCCGCCACTGTCGACAACGCAAAGCTGAAATCTTCCTTTCCCCTGTGTCTTGGCTACAATTTTATATTTGGCCAAAGGGCCCAAGGTCTGATAATTAACATACGCGTTGCATGGGATATCAATTATAGTCTTGCAATCATTTGACAGCGTCCTGTCAAGCGCGGGCTCCGACATCCTGCAAAGTTCGCCTGTGACTTCTTCAGATGCAAAGAGATGGACTTTTTCGGTTATGTCAGGAGCGTACCTGTGAAAAATAACAAGATCGGTAAACCATCTCTTGTGGTCATCGTGGCAATGGGTGATAATAAGCTTGTTTAAGTACTTAAGCCCCTGCCCGCCTATCTGCTGGAAAAGCGCTGCTCCGCAGTCTAACATAAAGTTTGACCGCCCGATAGTGACAAGGTAGCCGATGCTTTTTCCGACTTTGGAGAAAGGGCCTGAATCACCTAATATGCGTACTGTTATTCCGTCGGTCATATGGCAGTTATTTTAGCACATAGCATAGAGACAATCGTGATCTGTGATGCTATTAAATAGCGAAGAAAAAAATTTAAGCTTTTTTATTATCCTATACACACTATTCCTGAAGCAAGGTAATTTTCACATATTGAAGACTTACCACTCTGCCCTCCCATCCCTTGACGGGAGGGGATGGCAGAGCTTCGAGGAATTCTTTTGATTAAACAGAAAAACAGGGCAGGCCACTGCCTGCCCCATATCTATTTAACCAATCGTAAAAACTTTATTCCGCCATCACAGCCCACGCTGGTAAGACTGGAGAATCTCAGCAGCGCTGCGGGCTACCTTACTGATGCGGGTGTCATCGAGGCGGCCGTTGAGTACATTACCGCCTGTCCCAAAACCTGCAATGCCGGTGTAATTACCGAGACCGATGTAATGCGAAGCCCCGGACACCGCGTAGTTTAGTCCGGCAACGTCGGTTGTCGTTGTGTCGATGACCCCGTTCACATACAGGCGGTAGGTGTAAAAATTGTCTCCCTGCGCAGTTCTTGAGACAGCAATATGATAAAACTGTCCGGTTTGAAGGACGGCATTGGAAGCAACCTCGGTGTAAGTGCTGGTGGAATGCCATTGATGCCAGTAGATCTTCCTGTCAGCTTTAACCCCGACTTCGGCAAGAATAGTGTCGGACGGATTAAATGAAAACTGCAGACCGTTGTAGATAAAGAGATTGGCTGCCACACTAAAAGATGGGTCAAGGTAAACCCATCCTTCATATGTCCAAGCGCCATTGAAAACTGTTCCGAGATTGGCGTCTCCAGGTCTCTGGAAAAACTTGGTGGAGCCATTCAGCAGACGTCCGTTATCGATCTGTCCAGGGATGATGCCCGGGCTGCCAAATTGAGTGAGAAAGTAACTGCCGGTATCGTCGGCAGCATTGGAAGAAGCCAAAGCTTCATTCAGACGCCACAGCGCCACCGTATTGGCGTCGAGTATGTGTCCATTCCTGACTAATCCTGGAGTCGCAACAATTGCCCTTGGCGTACTGCCTACTGAAATCTCCAGGGGAGAGCCTCCGCCGTCAGTAATCACTGTACCAGTTGCCGGATCAAAGACGTATACCACATTCCTGTCTTCATCTGTTGCGAAACCACGGCTGCCGTCACTCAGGACAGCCACTCCGTAAATGGAATAAGCAGTTGGGAAAGTGATGGAAGAAACTGTGTCATCAGAAACCTTGATAACATTAATTGTACTGCCTTGAGATCCAAAATATACCTTTGACCCATCCGGGGAGACTGCCAGATTACGTCCGCCTACTCCTATGGCGGTATACGTGTCAGTAGATGTGTTAATCTTATTGCCTGTAGAAATATACACAAGCGCCTCGTCAGGAGTTGCCACTGCAAATCGTGGTTCCCCACCTACTGTAATAGTAGTATTTACGGTTCGTGAAGCAACATCTACAATGCATACATTGCCGCTTCCTCTGTTAGCCACGTATGCCTTGCCGTTGGCAATTGCAATGCCTTCGGGTGATGAAAAGCATTCGTCATTGATTGTAGTAACAACAGATTTAGTTACAGTATTGATAATGGTAACGCTTCCGGTGTAACTTCCTCCACCCTGCTTGTTTACGACCCATGCCTCGGCGTCATCATCCGTAAATGCAACAGCGTAAGGCTCATCAAAATCCACTGATGATATTTCGTCCATGACCTCAAGCGTGACCGGATCGATAACGATCACATTGTCTGAATGCCTGAATGGAACATATACCTTCGTCCCATCGTGGCTTGCCGCAAGATTACGCGGTTCGTTGCAGTAAACCTCGCCAAGGGATGAGCAGTCAAGAGTTGCCACAACTGCAAGTGTTGCCGGATTGATGACCGAGACATCGTCAGAATCAGCGTTTGACACGAAGACATATTTAGCTGATGGAGCTTCTGTTACAACATCTGGTGGAACTTCTGTTACAACAGCGGTCATATTTACAGTGACAGTCTTATTGCTGCCATCGAGGTCTTCATATTTCTCCCCTGTGTAACGCAGGGTGTTGTTGCTGTCATACGCTGAAACCTGAAAACGCCTCTGGCTGCCGTTAGGCACATCAAATGACTCTACTACATCACTTTGCCATGACGTAACATCCCGCGTCATTGTTGTCATGTCAGAAGCGCTTACGGTGAATGAAATCTTCGCTACGCCTGAAGGCACTGCGGCAAACGCTTCACCAGACTTTATCAGTCCCTCAAAGAACCTCTTTACCTGCGCAAAAACAGTATTCTTCTCTATTGCCATGCTTGCGGTCTTTCCGCCATCGCTGACCTTTACCGTCACAAGCGACGTGTCACTGCCAGACTTGCCGCCTCCGCCGCTGCTGCAGGCAAAGAAGCTTATTGCTATTATGCTGAAAATAATTGCTGTCAATATTTTTTTCATATGCTTATCTCTCCTTTTCATGGGAATACAACTTGTACGCTTACAGGTGATGTTGTCGGCGGCTGCTGATCTATCGGCGGCTCAACAGGCAGATGCTGAGCTATCGGGGGCAGAGTTTCAGGCGCGCCAGTCCCGGTGTCCGGAGACGAAACCAGGGCTGTCTCAACCGGCTCAGGAACAGTTATCTCATGAAATCCTACGTCGGTATCGCTGGAAAGCCGGTCCATAAGAGACGCCGGGGCCGGTTCAGGCTGCGAAGGCGGCTCTCCCTCACAAACGTCCGTCTTCCAGCCGCGCTGCAACTGTACATCTCCCTTAACATTCTCATCTATATTCCTGACCTCGACATCGCCTTCCTTGCTTACGATAGTTGCGCACAGCTTACACCCGCTGTCAGGAGAAAATTTCTCCCCGGCATCCGTTTTAAGCTTACATTGTTCCCCGCCTTTTACCCACGTTTCGGAAAGTATCACAGTTCCCCTTGCCGCAGTCACTGATGTAGGTGTATGTATTTCAAGGTCCGTATTGCCTACAACTGTTCTCAACTTTCCGTCTATCAGATTAAATACTGATTTCCCCCTCCTTCCATCGCTGTACATGTATTCTTTTACGACCAGCTTTGATTTTTCGCCGAGTGTAAGTACGCTGTCGTCTCTAAAAAGCATCTTCGCCCTTGAGGCTTCAAGTGTTGTGACCGTGTCAATAGAAAGTATGCCGTCTTTCGCCTTTGCCTCAAGCTCCCGCTTTTCCCTTTCGATGACCGCCTTGTTCTTGACGGCGACTATGGCGCCCACCTCATTTTCCGCAGATGCCAAGCCTGAAAAACACATGCCAAGGACCATTAAAACCCATGCTGCTTTCCATCCCGTTCTCATTTCTTAACCTCCATTTATCTTTTATTTAAAACTTAACATTCAGAAATAAACTCGTTACCCAGCGCTCGTAATCATATGCCGCTGTATTTGAATCGTCCCTTATGTAATTCTGCCCTGCCGTCACGCTGAATCTCTCCATGAATATTTTTGAAACAGAGACAGCGGCTGTGTATATCCTGTCTTCCCTGTTGTCATCCGCGGCCCTGGCAGAGTCTTTATACCTCTTGTAGTAGTATTCCCCGTTAAGGCCCGCGTATATCCCGGCTGGGAAACGGAATCTGAATTCTGTAAATATTCTATTGCCTCTGTAATCCCAGAAAGTCATTGCTGTCTGATCTTCGTTATAGTAATAACCCGCCTTCGCAGAGATAAAATCATTGACGGGGATGTTCTGTGTTACGCCCACAATGTTATCTTCGCCTGTCCTGTCAGAGTTATCTTCAAAAAAGCCGGAATCCATGAAGCGGGTGCGTTTATATTTGTATTCAAACTCTGTTGACAGACCCGCGCCTTCCGAAATTACAAGAGAAGGCGATATCGAAAACGCATAATCATAATCATCCCAGCCCACGTATGCATATTCCGTAGAATATAATCCCTTGAGGGTCAACACTGGTGAGATTCTGTAAGAGCCTTTCAGCTCAAACAGATGCTGGGTCACGTTAAATTCATTCAGCCTGTTATGAAGGCTCTGGTAAATACTGTATGCAACAGAGCCTTCAATGTTCCGGTCTTTATAAAAATTGTATTTGCCCTTCCCGTATAATACGGTCCTCCAGTCTGACTCCCTTGAAATATTGCTTGACAAGGTCCCGTCTTCCGGGCCCAGAACAACATTGCTGTCATACTGCTCCCCGACTGAAAGATTTACCGACCAGGGCCTGGGTTTCCCTGTGCCGGCAAGAAGCATGAGGTATCCTCTGGCATCTTCGGCAAACTCTGTGTCGCGCCCGTATTTCAGGGTATTCTCAAAATATTCCCTCGCCTCATCATCTCTGCCCCTGTTGTAATAGTAGATTCCAAGTTCAAGATTTGTCCTCGGTTCCCTGACATTATAGGAAAGCGCCTTTGCAAGCTGCGCCTCTGCCTCAATGTTATTTGTACGGCTGAGCGCGATTCCAAGATAAAGCGCCGCAACCGGATCATCGGGTTTCTCCCCGAGGGCCGCCCTGAATTCCCCGACAGCTTTATCGAAGTTTTTCTTTTCGAGACTTACAACACCTTTCGCAATATGCTTCTCATAGTCAGCTTCACTCGCATACAATAAGTTAGCAAATAAAAAAAGCATGGTTGCCGCAATAAGTAAAATGTTTTTTTTCATCTCATCTCCTTTCTGCCTTTTTAAGATTGTCCTTAGAATACATATTGTAGAGTTTCATTTGAAGGTAAAAATCACCTCACCGTGAATTTACGCATTTCAACAATAAGAAAAAATGACATACTCCCCGAGGCAAGCCTGCGGGGTATCTTAAAGAAAAAGAGACAACTGGTCTTTATGTAACTGTTGGTACTCATTTGTACGCCCTTGTTCTTTAACATATTTGCTGATCGTATTTTCATTGCCTTGCTACCTATTGAATATTTTCCGAGTTCGCTTCATACGACATGGTGTTGACGGGCGTAATCGTATCTCCACTCATCTCAAACACTGTCCAGAGGGTCCCTCCCTGATTAGCAGGGACATTGTAAGTTGCAACAACATAATTGTTGCGATAGACCTTTACCTGCGCCCCTGAATTTGAAAGTGCATTGCTGTTTGAACTATCGGAATTTGTAAAATCATGTACAGAGAACCTGTATTCGCCGTCTGTCTGCTGATGAATGGTGATGGTCTCAGGCCCGTAACCGCTTGTATTGTCCCTGTCCATAATCACGTAATCAGGCCATGGGTTTGGTTGATTCAAACCGCCTGTGTAATAAAAATACATATGGAATCTCGTCCCGCCAGGAAGCGGGCCAGTCAAATGAGCATCTAAATCGGCGGGCGTTGCTCCCCAGGTGAGGATAATCCTTGTCTCTCCTGGAACAATTATGGGAGTTATCGAAGCGTTCTGATCGGTGATTACAACCCCGCCGGCAATAATTAAGGTAAAGTAAGTTGTATTGTACCCTGCTCCGCTGACCTCTGCCGTATAATTGCCGGCATTAAAATTATTAACTTCGTAATTGTACCCGCCAAAATCCATTGTTGTCTGCGTTGCAACTATCGTTCCTGTTGCTGCATTAATACCTGCCCGCAGATTCACCGTTAAGCCGTTAACTATCATGCCGTCCAAGGCATTGACTATTTTACCGGATGCGTTACCTAAGCCGGCATGTCCGGCATCTATCAGAGAAACCGTTTCAAGATATGTTATAGCGCATTCCTGGACTGTAACATTTTCATAGGTTGCTGCAATGTAACCGCTTTTTGAAAACTGAATGGAATACCCGCTGCCAGCCGGAGACGACAGGGAATAGGCGCCGTTCGCGTCAGTTGCCGCAGAGGCTTTCAAGTTCCCTTGCTTGTAGATTTCAACCATAATGCCCTCAAGAGGCAATCCCGTCAGGGCATCCTTCACACCGCCTGACAGCGCATTTGATTGGACCGAAAAATCCATGTTCATGTCGAGATCCAGAGAATCTTCGTTGACATCTATAGTTGTGTCGCCTCTGTATAAAGCGCAGCCTGATTGACTCTTTGCCTCCACAATAAAATGTCTTCCGCTGCCTTTTGGCACATCGATATCAGTTGTTATTTCACTTTGTCCCTCAACAACGTCAATTGATGTTTCTATTTTATCCATATCAACCGCTTCCACTGTAATCACGACCTTTCTAACGTTTGAAGGTATTCCGCCTGCCGCAACTGCCTCTGAAGGAGTCAGAATTTTAAAAAAACCGGCGGCTTTCGCAAAGAAACTGTTTTTCTCTGCCTTGAAACTTGCAGTGGGCGCGCCGCTTCCGATTGTTATTGTCACGCGTGAAGTCCTTCCCGATGCGCTTTCCCCGCCGCTGCAGCCGATAAGGCCCGCCAGCATCAGGCTGAATAAAATTGCTGTTAATATTTTTTTCATTTTTTTATCCTCCCCCATCTCATCCCTTACTCAGGAAACTTTATATTAATTTTCACTGCAGAACTATTTAACGGCTGCTGATCTACCGGAGGCGCGACAGGCGGCTGCTCAACCAGAGGCGACTGCTGATTTACGGGAGGTTCTGAAATCTGGGGCTGATCTACAACTATAACTGCTGGGCCGATCTCAATCTCCGCAGGGTCCGGTAAAGAAACTTCGTGATATCCGGTATCCGTGCTGCTCCTCAGTCTCTCAACCTCCGAGGCAGGCGCTGGTATTGCGGCAGGCACGGGTTCATTCTCAAATACGGTAACCATCATCCCCGCTGTCAGCGCTGTGCTGCCTGTTATTTCATCATCTTTATTCTTTACATCCACCTCTCCGTCAACGCATAGTATAGTTGTAAACTTCCTTCCGCCCACCTCGCCGGTTTCAAAAATTATTACCGTGCCTCTCGCCGCTGCTACAGTGGTTGGGGTATGAACTTCAAACTCCGTATTCCCCACAACCGACCTCATCTTTCCGTCAATAAGATTAAAAACCGATTTACCTCTTTTTCCTTCACTGTATATATATTCTTTTATTACAACCTTTGAATTCTCCCCGAGCGTTAATACACTGTCGTCCCTGAAAAGCATCTTTATCCTTGAAGCCTCGCGGGTTGATATCGCATCAATGGAAAGCACAGGCTCCTTAACCTTCGCGTCTATTTCTTTACTTTCTCTTTCAATGACCGCCTTGTTCTTCACGGCGATTACAGCGCCGACATCTGTTACCGCTAAAACAATACACGGCAGACCGAGGATAAACAGACCGGTTAAAAATCCTAACGCCCGTTCAGTTTTCATATTAAAAATCTCCTTCATCTAAAATTTGGCATTTATAAAAACACTCGTTATCCCGCGCTTATAATCGTACGAGTCGGTATTTGAATCGTTCCTGATATAAAGCCCTCCTGCTGTTACGGTGTATGTCCCCGAAAGTGCCTTTATAACTGATATGCCGGCTGTATAAATATTGTCTTCCCTTTTACCGGATGACGCAGTAGAGGAGTCTTTGTATCTCGCATTGTAGTATTCTCCGCTAAGGTCTATAAAAATATTTCGGGGAAGATAGAATCTCGTTCCTGCGCTGAGTTTGTTGCCCCTGTATCCCCAGAACCTTTCCCTTGTTGTTTCTTCATCATGAGAATAGCCAGCGTTTAGGGAAACAAAACTATTTAGCGGGATGTTCTGTGTTATGCCTATCAGATTGTTCCTGCCGGTCCTGTCGGAATTCCCGGGAAAAGATTCCGATTCTTGAAAGTGAATCCGGCTGTATTCATACTTAATCTCGGTGTATAATCCGCTGCCCTCTGAAATAATTAAAGACGGCGATATTGAATGGGCGTAATCATAATCATCCCACCCTACATACACATATTCATACGTATATAATCCTTTGAGGGTCAATCGCGGGGACAAGACGCGGGCGGCCTTCATTTCAAACATGTGCTGGGTCACGTTAAAATCATGCAGCCTGTTATGCAGGCTTTGATAGAGACCGTAGCCGACAGAACCCTCGGCGTCCTGTTTTTTGAGGAAATTATATCTGCCCTTCAGGTAGAATATTGTCCTCCAGTCCGATTTCCTTGATACTACCGCGCCGTCCTCGGGACCGAGGATAACATTACTGTCATATTGCTCGCCGATGGATGCATTTAGCGCCCACTGCCGCTTCGGCCCTCCGGTTTTGTCTATCTTCCGGAGATATTCTTCAGCCTTTGCCGAGAAGTCCGTATCCGGCGCGAACTTTATCGTATTCTCAAAATAGTCTTTCGCCTCGTCATATATGGCATGGTTGAAATAATAAATGCCTAATTCAAGGTTTGCCCTCGGCTCCTGAAAGTTATATGTAAGGGCTTTTACGAGCACAGCCTCGGCATCTTTATTGTTTGCGCGGCTGAAAGCTATGCCTAAATAAAGAGTAGACATGGGGTCATCAGGCTTCTCGTTGAGGGCGGCCCTGAATTCGTCAGCAGCGTGACCGTAGTCTTTTTCTTCCATGCCTGCGATGCCGTTAGCTACGTGCTTTTGATAGTTCGTTTCGCCTGCATATGATATGGTTATTGATAAAGATAAAAAGACGATTAAAACTGCAAGGAGCGGTATTGTTTTCATCCTGTACCCTTTCTGGACTTTATTTAAAATTCAAAAAATGAAAGAATCAGCCTAAACTATACGAACAGCCAGCTTTGCGTAAAGGTAAAATTCACCACTTGGTCAACTATCAGGATGAATTAACAAATGACCGTCTTTTTCCGTCACTGTCCCTTTGGTTGACAGGACCTTCAGCGCCTTTGACACTGCTTCTCTTGATGCACCTATGCTTGAAGCCAGTTCTTTATGTGTGTATTTTTTAATTTTATAAACGCCGTTTTTGTCCCTCTCGCCTTCCTTTATTGCGTTATGCATCAGGAACCTCATAAGTCTTTCGCTGACGTCAAGGAACACAAGGGATTCTATCACCTCGTCGGATTTCCTCAGCCTTGCCACCAGAATGGACAGCAGGTTAATGGCAATCGAAGGGTCCTGCCTCATCGTGCCGAGGAACCTGTCCCGTTTTAACACGGCAAAGGACGTTGCCACTTCAGCCATGATGTTAGCGGAGCGGGACTTGCCGTCTATGAGGCTCATCTCACCGAAGAAATCTCCTTCGTTGAAGGTAGTCAGGATAAATTCCTCTCCGTCAGGACCGAGGAGGCTTGCCTTCACCTTCCCTTTGAGGACAATAAAAAGGTCCGTACCTTCATCAGACTGGAAAACGACGTCATCGCCCTTTTTAACGGAGATGATCTTAAAATCGTCAATTATATTTTTGAGATGCTTATCGGAAAAACTGCTGAACAAGGGGACCCTTCTGAGAAATTTTTCAATTAACTGTTTTTCTTTTTCGCCTATAAACATTTTCATTCTCCGGGCGACTTGGGAAGATGGATACCATCTTTCGTTCCTCCCACAGGACCTTCCCATGCGCTCAAACCACCGCGTATGCCTTTCGCTTTAAACCCAAGGCTTTTCAAAATGAAGGCCGCGGGAAATCCCCAGGCCTCCATGCCGCAGTATGTATAATATTCCTTTGACGGATCCAGCTCCGTATACCTCTTGCGCAGAAATTCAAGCGGGATATTGATCGCTCCCTGTATGTGCTCCTCCTCATACTGAGGCTGAAACCTGGTATCGATAAAGATTATATTTTTTAGATCCTCCGGAGTGATGTCTTCGGGGAAAACATGCTCAAGAAACGACGCCTTCACTGTCTTGTCGAAATCGGCCCTGGAAAGCGCCAGTACAATTGTGTCCTCTATCGCGCGGCACGTTGCGCTGCGCCGCTTGCCGGAGATCAATGCTTCTTCGCCGAATCCCTCTCCTTCACTCAGTACGGCCACCTGTTCCGGGTCCTCTCTGTTTTCCTTCTTTATGACCGCCACCTTCCCGGACTTAATAACATAATACGCATCTCCGACCTCTCCTTCTCTGATGATATCTTCGCTGAAGGCATAATTCTTCTCCACGAATTTATCGGACAGGGCGAACATCTTTTCCGGCTCAAGAAGAGCGAAGGGCTGGAGGGTTTTTATTTTGTTGTATTCGGAATAGTCATTGGCCTTTGTACCCATAATGCATGAAATGGCGGAGTCTATCTGGACAATCTCATCAAAGTCTTTTTTGTAAAGCTTGTAGAGTTTCACATCCGTTCTGGCTGTGACGGAAGTAAAACGGGGAGAGCAGGTGAGTAAGGCCATCTCGCCGAAACCTTCTCCGCATTTCAGGGATGTTATCCTGGCCTCCTGTCCCCATTTGGTGCTTTTAAAGACCTCGATTTCACCTTTTTCTACCAGGTAAAAAGAATCCGCAGGCGAGCCTTCTTTAATAATCAATGTCCCTGCAGGCAATTCAACAATTTCAAGTTTTTTGGAAAGCGCCTCCAGTGCGCCGTCTGAAAGATGAGAAAAATACGAATACAGCCTTAGAATGTTAAATGATAATGTTCCCATTGTTATTCCCTTCCCGGTCACTTAACAACCAGCCACAGGGTCTCTTTCCTTACTTATTGCATTCTGAAAGGGTCACGCCCCTTTTGAGCCGCATGATCAAGTCGGCGTGAAGGATGCGTGAACACCTTCTGCATTACCTTCCACAGGTCCGGTCCAGTTCATCAAACCGCCCTGAATACTTTTGGCTTTATAGCCCTGGCTGTTTAAAAGAAATGCCCCTACCGCGCTTCTTGCGCCTAAAAGGCAATAGACAAAATACTCTTTTGAGGGGTCCAGCTCCGAATATCTTTTTCTCAGTTCATCAAGCGGGATGTGCATGGTGTTGGGGATACGTTCTTCGTCAAATTCCATCTGCATACGCACGTCAAGAAAAGCCGGGTGTTCTATTTTCAGCACATCTTCCGCTGCAATTTCATCAAGGAAAGAAGACTTCATGATCCGCTCGAAGTCGTCATGAGAAAGCGTCCAAACCACCGTATCTTCGGCAGCCCTGCATGTGGCGCTGCGCGGGGCCCCGGTAATGAGAGCCTCTTCTCCAAAGCCCTGTCCTTCCTGCAGGGTTGCTACATGTTCCGGCTCGTCTTCAAACATCTTTTTTAAAACGGCGACACTGCCCGATTTGATAATGTAGTACACGTCGCCTTTTTCACCCTGGACAATGATATCTTCACCGGCTGAGTATTTGCGCTCTGCAAGCTTATCCAAAATCGCAGCCATCTTTTCAGGCTCAAGCAGGGCAAACGGCTGGAGGGTTTTTATGTGGTTGTACTGGGCATAGCTCTGAGCCTGCTTTTCAGCCATAAGAGAGAATGCGGAATCCATGCGGACTATTTCTTCAAAGTCCGTCTTGTACAATTTCAGCAATTTGACGTCTGTTTTTGCTTTGACAGAACAGCAGCGCGGCGAACATGTCAACAAAGCCATCTCGCCGAAGCCCTTAGCATGACCGACAACTGAAAGCTTTGCCTTTTGTCCCCATTGAGTTTTTTTAAAAACCTCCACCTCCCCTTCTTTCACAAGATAGAAGGCGTCAGCAGGCACATCCTCTTTAATAATTTCAGCGCCTGCGGGAAGTTCAACTGCGTGGAGTTTTTTTGAAATCGCCTCCAGGGCCCCGTCTGACAGATAGGAAAAGTAACAATATTTTTTTAGATCTTTGTAATCAGACATGAAACTGCCTCCGTAAAAAAATCAATTTTTATGCAAAATGTTTTGTAGCTATCTTTTTGACGGGGAATAGACATGCTCATTTCCTGACATTAAAAAGCCCTTTTTCACCCTTACAAAATTTGTATACTGCTACTATAAAAAATCAATCAATAATTAGAACATGAATAAATTACTTGCTCAGCAATTCGTCGATCTTTTCCTGATTAAATCCGGTTACAGCCTCACCGTTGATTAAGATTAAAGGGAGGGTCATAATGCCCATTTTCCTCAGGTCATAAATAGCGGCCGGCTCTGTTGCAATATTGCGCTCGGTGTAGTTAACGCCTTTTTGTGAAAGATACTCTTTCACTTTAGTACAGTACATTCAATTGGTCTGGCTGTAAACGACGACAGTCTTCTCCGGCATAAAAAAATCCTCCACTGTAGTGATAATTTATAATTGGAAATTCAAAAAGGTCTTCAATATTATATAGATAACATTTAGAAAATATCAATAAAATTATAAAATTAAGCTATAAAATTAACCTATTAAGCTTCATAATGAAAAATTTGCTGTAAAAGATTTTTCCCTGTGGTTTTTGTAGAATAGAACACTATTTTTTTCAGGAGGATTTTTAATGGCAGAAGAATTATATGATGTGATTATTATCGGCGGTGGGCCTGCCGGACTAAGCGCCGCGCAATATGCTTCCCGCGCCAAGCTTAAGACTATCGTCCTTGACAAATCGCAGGCAGCAGGCGCACTGGCGTTTTCAAGCAGGATTGAAAATTATCCGGGACTCCCTGAACCTGTCACAGGAAAGGATTTGCTCGATACCTTCCGCAATCAGGCAATAAAATTCGGCGCTGAATATGTTGAAACCAGGGTCATAGGAGTAAAACTTGAAGGAGAAATAAAAGAGGTCAGCGCGCTGGACAAGACATACAAGGGGAAAACTTTAATCATCGCAACCGGCGCAATGGGCAGGGCAGCAAGCATCAAAGGAGAGAAAGAATTTCTTGGCAAGGGTGTGTGTTACTGTGCAATATGTGATGCCGCGATCTTCTTTGATCAAACCGTCTGTGTAATCGGCGACAGCGAAGAAGCCCTTAAGGAAACCGGGGTCGTCGCCAAATTTGCCTCTAAAGTTTACTTGATTTCTCCTTCAAAAACTCTCAAGCTGTCAGAGCATCCTCCTTTTGATACGTCAAAAGTAACTATTATGTCAGGCTATCGTGTGATGTCAATTGAAGGCAACAGCATCGTAGAAAACGTGAAGGTCAGGAGTGTCGAATCAAACGAAGAGCAGGACATTCAAACAAACGGCGTTTTTGTATATTTGCACGGCAACAAACCCATAGTGGACTTTCTTGGTGGATCTGTTGAGCTTAGCGAGGAGTCCTGCGTAAGCACTAATAAAATGATGGAGACTTCCATCCCCGGCATTTTTGCGGCAGGAGATGTCATTTGTACCGAAATACGGCAGGTCGTCACCGCTGCGTCAAATGGATGTATCGCGGCCCTTTCCGCGGAAAAATTTATACATCACAGAAAACGGATGAAATACGACTGGGCGAAAAGTTAACTGCTGAATCAGGACTTAACCGGCTGCCCTTACATCTACAACTTTGTCCACAGGCACGACGATCCACCCTTCTTCCGCCTGGAGGTATATCTCCGTTTCCCCAATCTCAACCAGAGTTCCCCGGTATGTAACATCTCCGGTAATGACCTCTACCTTTTTGCCGATCAATTCCTGTATCATGATCTACCCCCCATATTTTTTACAAATTCTCCGCCGAGAAGAAATATACACGAGATATAATACATCCATAAAAGGAAAAGTATAAACGTCGTCAATGACCCGTATATCGCGCCTATATAAGAGACATTTTTAACGACCCATGTGAAAAAGTGTTTTGCAAGCTCCCATAAGACAGTCACAAGAAGCGCGCCTGCAAAAGCATCTTTCATCGGGATCTTTCCCTTCGGGACGATCTTATAAACGGCGGCAAAACTTAACAGTACAAGCAGAAACGGGGCAATGTATTTTAAAAAAATACCCGGCTGATATCCGAAAAAATTTATGGGAGTGCCGGCGAAGGAACTCAACGTAAAAGCTAAAAACAGAAAAACTATCACAAGAGTCACTATGATAAAAGTCGAGCATATGAATAAAAGGAAGTGTCTCCTTTTGGGTACTTTAAATATTACATCCATTGCGCGCTCTATTGAATGAAAAAGCTGAATGGAAAGAAAGGCATAAATGATAAGCGTTATCCAGCTTATGCCCCTGAAAGTAATAACGTTTCTCAGTTCATTTGTGATCCCTGAAGTAACAGACGGAAAAAAACTGATCAGCCTTGTAAGGGAAAACCGGTAAACATCTTCATTCACCCCCATAATGTGCCCGTAGAGCGCAATAATGAGAAGACTTAAAGGCACCAGCGACATAATGAGAAAATATGCTATTGACGCAGCCAGATAAAAACATTCATCCCTGAAAAATGCCGTCACGCTTTTGCCGAAAGCCTTAATCAGATACATAAGTCTCCGTTACTTCTTTTTCTCTCTGACATAAATCTCTACAGGGACACCCTTGAAGGAAAACCGCTCTCTCAACCTGCTTTCAAGAAATCTGATATACTGTGCCTTTATCCCTTCCTTGAAGTTTGTGAATACCACAAAACCGGGAGGGCTTGTCTTTATCTGTGTAATATAAGATATCTTGACCTGCCTGCCCTTGTACATTGGCGGCTCCTTTGACGAAAGCGCCTTGCCGAGGAATTCATTCAGCTCATGCGTATCGATTCTCTTCGCCCCTTCCGCGATAATACTGTCTACAAGAGGGAAAAGATTCGTGACCCTTTGTTTGTTCATTGCGGATATAGTTAAGGCGGGGGCATACCTCATGAACCACAACTTTTGATAAACCTGCTCTTCAAAATTCTTCAACAACAAATCGGTCTTATCTACAAGGTCCCATTTGTTCAGAAGAATGACCGCTCCTTTTTTCGCTTCAAATACGAGTCCGGCAATTTTCTGGTCCAGTTCAACAACCCCTTCAGAAGCGTCAAGAACGATCAGGGCAACGTCGCAGTCCTCGATATTTTTTAAAGTCCGAAGGAATGAGTATCTTTCAACTGTCTCCGCCATCCTGCCCTTCCTGCGTATCCCCGCCGTGTCAACGATGACATATTTTTTTTTGTAATAGGAACAAACTGAATCCACCGCGTCCCTTGTTGTCCCGGGCACGGGGCTGACAATCATCCTCTCCTTGCCAAGCAGGGAATTGACAAGGGTTGATTTCCCAACATTCGGCCTGCCCACAATCGCGATCTTCGGATAATCGGTATCTTCCTCGGAAACGGAAGGAAGCTGCGATACAATACTGTCCATGAATTCTTCAAAGCCGTAGCCGTTTAGCGCGGAGACCGGCAGCGGCTCCACGCCGAGTGAATAAAAATCATAAAGGGCCTTTTCCTTTTTGGGGCCGTCTATCTTATTAACAACATAAAAAACCCTTTTGCCGTATTGCCTCAGTTTATCAATCAACTCGGCATCCAGCGGAAGAACCCCGCTTTCAGCGTCCAGCAGCAGAAGAATAATGTCCGCTTCCTCAGCGGCAAGAAGAAGCTGTTTGTTGACCTGCCTGCCGATGTCCTCATCAGGCTCATGCTGAAAGCCCCCTGTATCGACAAGCAGGAAAGACTTATCTTCCCATGAAGCCTGCCCGTAGAGCCTGTCCCTTGTTATCCCGGGAACGTCTTCTATGACGGCAAGCCGCTTGCGCACCATCCGGTTAAAAAGCGTGGACTTCCCTACATTCGGTCTTCCGACAATCGCGACAATTGGTCTCGCCATTTTGCTCCACCTGGGTGAGGATTCTGCTGCCGCAACCTTGCAGGTTACGATTTTATTAACTGAAAAATTATTCCAAAGGCAGGCTGAAGCCTGCTGTTACTTAATAAGTCATCATCAAATTTACAGAGAGACTAATTATAGCATAAGGCAACAAGCAGAGAATTCAACCTCCAATCACAGGGTTTGTTTCATATCTTTTTTTGACAAACTGTTTTTATTGTGATATAAAATTTGCAATCAATCTGATTTAACGACTTCAAAAAAATAAACAATTAATTTTAACAGGCAGGAGGGAAACATGCTTAAAGTTCCTAAAAACATTTCATCAGAAAAGGAGTGCATAATGAGAATTATTTTCAAGTTCATCGCTGTTGCAATTATAATGTTGCTGACAGCCCTTCCAAACTCCTCCGCGGCTGAAAATAAAGCCGGCGCGGTCACATTTAATCCTAATATAGGCGGATATGTTTTTGGGGGGGACCAGGATATCAAGAACAGCTTAGTTTATGGCTTAGGGTTAGGATACAATTTAACTGAAAACTGGGGAGTTGAGGGTAATTTCAACTACGTTAATACAAAATCAAAATTGGCGGGGAAGGAAGATGTTGAGGCTTATCTTTACCGCATAGACGGACTTTACCACTTTATGCCGGACAAAAAATTCGTTCCATATCTCGCTTTGGGTATGGGCGCTATCACAATTAATGGCGCGGTTAAAGATGACGGAACAGATCCTTTATTAAATTACGGTGGAGGTATTAAGTATTTTCTTAACCAAAATTTTGCAATACGCGGCGATGTTCGTCACATTATTGTTAAATACGATAATGAATTTAAGAATCTGATTTATACAATGGGGCTTACATACATGTTCGGCGGCGAAGAGAAAAAAGAAGCTGTGCCGCCCGCACCTGCGCCATCACAGCCTAAAGACAGCGACGGCGACGGTGTATATGATGAAATGGATAAATGCCCTGATACACCCAAGGGAGTTGTGGTGGATATGAACGGCTGCCCCAGGGACAGCGACGGCGACGGAGTGCCTGACTATCTCGACAAATGCCCTGATACGCCAAAGGGAGTTACAGTAGATATGAACGGTTGCCCCAGGGACAGCGACGGCGACGGAGTGCCTGACTATCTCGACAAATGCCCTGATACGCCAATAGGCGCGCCTGTTGACAGTGTCGGCTGTCCGAATGACTCCGACGGTGATGGTGTCTACGATTACTTGGATAAATGCCCCGGTACACCCAAAGGCATAAAAGTTGACATTAGTGGTTGTCCAATACCCATTACAGAGAAGGTATCCGTTGAACTGCATGTAGAATTTGATACAGGCAGTGCCGCAATAAAATCTGTTTATGAGGACAATATGCAGAAAGTAGCTAACTTCTTAAAAGCTTATCCCGGCACAGAGGCTGTTATTGAAGGGCATACTGACAACGTTGGCGGAGAGCAGTACAATCTAAAGCTGTCCCAGAGAAGATCGGAAAGCGTAATGCAGCAACTAATTAAGGAATACGGCATCGATCCTTCCCGTCTAAAGGCAAAGGGTTTTGGGAAATCACAACCAATTGCAGACAACAATACAAAGGAAGGCAAACAGAAAAACCGCCGTGTGGTTGCAGTTATTTCAACTACGGTAACAAAATAAATCACACATAAACGGGAAGCAAGCCATGGTCGCCTCTGCTTCCCGTTTATTTTATTATGAATACCAATAACAACACGATACTCTTCAAAAAAGGAGGAGGACATGTTAAAAGAATTTAAAGAATTTGCAATGCGCGGCAGTGTTGTTGATATGGCGGTCGGTATTATTATCGGCGCCGCATTTGGCACCATCGTCAATTCCGCTGTTGCAGACATGATCATGCCGCCTATAGGTTTATTGCTGGGCAATGTCGATTTCTCAAATCTGTTTTTCGTCTTAAAGCAGGGGGTTCAACCCGGCCCCTATGCCTCTGTGGCTAATGCCAAAGCAGCGGGTGCAGTCACTATTAACTATGGTGTTTTTTTGAATACTGTCATAAGTTTTATCATTGTCGCTTTTTCCGTTTTCATTTTGATTAAGGGTCTCAATCATCTTAAAAAGAAAGAAGAGACCCCGCCTCCTGCCCCGTCGACAAAAGAGTGTCCCTACTGTCTTTCAACAATTTCAATTAAGGCCGTTCGCTGCGGGCATTGCACCTCTGAGCTGAAAGCAGGATAGATTTAAAAGATAAATAACATATCCGCCGGATATCCAGCAGTGATTATCGTCACTAATAAATTGCTGTGAAATATCCGAATATATAGATATATGACAATTGTGCGGATAAATTTTAAATTGACCGTATGGCCTTATACATGGTATATTTTTTTAATGATGCAGATGATTTTCATATGCGTATTTTTTTTGTTCTCCATCGCCTCAGCCTCTTCCTACGCGGATATTTACAAATACGTTGATGAAAACGGCGTCACCTATTATACAAACGTTCCCCAGGACAAAGATTACAAAAAAATCATAACGGAAAGAAAAGATACTTCGACCCGCGAATACCGCGAATATTACGATGAGGTGATACACACCAAGGCGTCTGAATACGGGATAGAGCCTTCGCTTGTAAACGCCATAATCACAGTGGAATCAAACTGGAACTATAATGCGCTGTCAAACAAGGGGGCCATGGGTCTCATGCAGTTAATGCCTTCGACCGCAAAAGATATGGCAGTGAGTAATCCCTATAATCCAGAGGAAAATATCGAGGGCGGCATCAGGTATCTCCGTTTCCTGCTCGACAAATTCAATGACGTCCCTCTTGCCCTTGCCGCATATAACGCAGGCCCGAGGACAGTGCAGGAACACGGCGGGATCCCGGCAATAACAGAGACGCGGCAATATGTGAAAAAAGTGCTTTCCATTTATCAGGGCAATGCGAACAACAACTTATACAGCAGGCGCGCCCAGATATATAAGGTCACCCTCGAAGACGGGACTGTCCTTTTCACAAACACGCCTTTCGCTTACCAGAACAACAGGGTTTCAAAGTTCTAATTCCGTACCTTTAAAAAAAATCCCCCATGCCGCTACAAAAAATCAGTTAACCACGAGCGCGCTGAAATTTTTCATGTATAATATTAAAATTCAGCGCACGGAATTTTATTTCTCCGTGTACTCTGTGCTTTAATAGATGACTATGACAGACAAAGAAATACTGTGTGAACAAATATTAAAACTGAAAGAAAAGCGCAACGCCATCATCCTTGCCCACAATTATCAGCGGGAAGAGGTGCAGGACATTGCCGATTACACGGGCGATTCCCTTGAACTATCCCGGAACGCGGCTTCCATAAAATGTGACGTCATCGTATTTTGCGGTGTCAATTTCATGGCTGAAAGCGCGTCGATCCTCTCGCCTGACAAAATAGTCCTTCTACCTGAGATAAACGCGGGCTGCCCGATGGCAGACATGATCACAGTGGGCAGCGCGAGAAACCTGCGCGCACAGTTTCCCGGCTACGAATATAAAGGCGGATATAAGTATCCTGCGGATTTTACTTTAAGGGACATCAAGAAACTCCATCCCGGGGTCCCTGTCGTCACTTACGTAAATACCACCGCTGATGTAAAGGCGGAAAGCGACATCTGCTGCACCTCGGCAAACGGCGTGAAGATAGTTGAGTCGCTTGGGTCCGATAAGGTCATTTGCGTGCCGGACAGGAACCTCTCAGCGTGGATTGCGAAAAATACCAAAAAACAGGTCATCGCATGGGACGGCTTTTGCCACGTTCATGACAGGGTCATACCAGACGATATAGTTAATGCAAGAAAAGACCATCCTGACGCGCTGGTGCTTGCGCATCCTGAGTGCAGAATTGAAATCCTTGAAATGGCCGATCATGTCACAAGCACCTCCGGGATGCTCAGGTTTGCGAAATCATCTGAAGCCAGGGAGTTCATCATAGGGACTGAAACAGGACTTCTTTACAAGCTGAGAGCTGATAATCCTGATAAGACGTTTTACCCTCTGCGAAAGGACATGGTTTGCCCGAACATGAAGAAGACAACCCTCAAGAGCGTCTTTCATGCGCTCGATACCATGACTTATAAAATAAAGGTCCCTGAAGAGATACGCGTGCCTGCCAAAAGGGCGCTTGACCGGATGCTGGAAGTAAAGTAGACGGTTGATTAGTTAGCACAAACTAAAAACGTTTATCTATCAACCAGCCAGATATCATTCCGTCACTGATTGATAATCTTCTGAGACATCCCAACTTTCCTTGTCTTTGCTTCGTTTTCAATCACAAGTCTTAAGACATCTTTTATATCTATATTTTCAGTGCACGCAGTAATGCATCTGCCGCATCCAACGCAAAAAGGCTGCCCGATACTTTTCATGGTACGGCAGAATTTATCCATCAGCCTTCGCTGTAATCTCTGATATCCCTGAGGAGAGGAACCATGAAGTCCTCCTGACATTGTAATATTAAGCATACATGGATCAAAGTCTTTTGCCCCATCACCTATCTCATGACAAACCAGTTCGATCACATCTTCAACTACAAAACAACAGTGGCATGTCGGACAGATAGAAGTGCAAGAGGCACAATTGCTGCATTTTACACCCAACATTTCCCACGTCCCGTTTAATTCGAAAATCTTGTCCGCTCTCTCAAGTATGTCGGAAATGCTGTTAATATTAAGGTCATTGTCGATCATGTTAATGGATCTTGCTGCAACTTCTTCCTTCCTGACCAAGGCTTCATGTCCGGCATGATCAAGATGTGAAAGATATTCCGTACCCCTGCCGCTGATATCTTCAACTACAAAGTCATTGCCAATGTCTGTAATATATATGTCCGCTCCGGAATAAGAAAAAGGACTGCCGTTTACCGAAGTGCAAAAACAGGTTTTCAAGGGGGAATTACAGCCCTGGACAATTATAAGTATGTTGTTTCTTCTCTCAGTGTAGAATTCATTGTCCTTGACAACCTTGTCCAGCAGAACCAGGCTTTGGGCATCACAGGGCCGCACACCGAACAAAGCTTTTTTCCCGGGTTTCAACCATGTATCTTCCCACGGGAAATCGATATAATTTTTCATATTAGGCGGGAAAAGAAATCCTTTGGCCGGCGGTATATAAAAATTGGAATACGGAATTGTTGAAAATTTATCTTTTTTGAATTCTTTGAATGATACAAATCCGTCCTTGTTTACCGGAACAAATACAGAATACTCCCTGGACATATTCTGCAATAATTTTGCAATATCATCTTTATTTAATAGTTTCAAATGCCCTGACATTTCTTCCGTCCCCTAAAACATGCTCGCTCCGTAAATTACAAAAAAGGTAAAAACAATGGAGTAACTGTCTTACTGAAAGTTATTTTACCAGTTAAATGAAAAAACGCAAGCTTATTATTCTTTTATTGTATGCAGGAGATGAATTTTTACTGTATATATTATATTATTGTTTATCGAACCGGCATGAAAGACATACAGGCCAAAGTTCGATAAAACATTATTCCTTCAAAAGTAGCTTATTAACAGCAAAGGATTATTACTAAGGACATGCTAAATAAATTCACCAGATTGATCACCTTTGTTGATCTTCCAATCAAAAAGAAATTCACGCTCTTTTCACTCAGCGTCCTCTTCTGGTTCGTTGTGATGTTTGTAATAAGCATTGCGGCAAATATTAATATCAACAACAAAACCGGCGGCAGCGTCAGAGAGGTCACCACCCTCACCTTCTACATCTTTACCGGCGTTCTTTTAATAGCAACCGCGTTGCTTGTAATTTTTACAATTTCAATCTCAAAGGCCATTGCCAGACCGGTCAACCTGATCACCGGACAGATCCGCGCGCTGGGAGAAGGCAAAGTGGATTTTACAAAAAAGATCGATATCAGCTCGGAGGATGAGATAGGCGCACTTTCAAAAAGTTTCAATACTCTGATGGATGAAATTCATGACCTGAACACCTTCAAAAAGGTCATTGAAGAAGACGACAACATCGAGGATGTTTACTCGCGTCTCGGCAGGGCATTCAGCGATAAGATCGGCCTGAATGAGTTCATCATCTACGAAGTTTCCAACGGCCAGAAGATGAGGCCGGTTTATCCGATCATACTGAACGACAAAGATATCTTCTGCAGCGAAGAGATCCTGCATAACTGCGAACTGTGCAAGGTTAAGAAAACCGGGCATATTATCTCCTCTGTCGAATACCCGGACATCTGCAGGCAGTTTATCCCAGGACTCGATAAGCTGCACGTGTGCATCCCGATGATAATCGGCGGCAAGACCGGCGGTGTCGTGCAATTCCTTTTCGACAAAAAAAATTACAGCGTTGACGGAAAAGATAGAAGGCTGTTCAAGGCAGAGCGGTACATCAAGGAGTCTCTTTCCGTGATTGAGGCAAAAAGACTCACTAACACCCTGCGGGAATCGGCGTTAAAAGATTCCCTTACAGGTCTTTACAACAGGAGGTTCCTGCAGGAATACACGGAGACGCTTGTGGCCGGGGTGCTCAGGAGACAGAAAAGCGTCGGCCTGATGATGTGCGACCTGGACTTCTTCAAACAGGTCAATGATTTTTACGGGCATAATGTTGGAGACAGCGTCCTTAAGGAGACCTCGGAGATTATCAAAAAATGCGTCAGGTCGTCCGATCTTGTAATACGTTTTGGCGGAGAGGAGTTTCTCGTGCTGATGCTTGACATCAACGCGGGTGAGACAGTGAAGGTAGCTGATAAGATCAGGGACGCCGTCGAAAAAACAAAGATAAAGGTGTCTGACGGAGTGATTAAAAAGACCATCAGCCTCGGGGTAAGCGAATTCCCGGTGGATACCGAGAGCTTCTGGCAGGCGATAAAATTCGCCGACGTGGCCCTTTACAAGGCCAAGGAAACGGGCCGAAACAGGGTCGTGAGATTTCATGAAACCATGTGGACCGCGAAGGAGTTTTAAGGAATAAAATTTATATCTATGAAATCGTTAAGAAGATATGGTAAACTGTGTTTCTAATTTTTATCCAAGGAGGTGAATTGTTTGGGAAGCGTTGTAAAGTGGCGTAAGAAGAAGATGAGCAAGCACAAGCACAGGAAGCTGCTTAAAAGAACAAAACATCAGAGGAGAAAATAGGATTTGTTCTCATTCATTTCTTTTAAAGTTATTGCGTTAATAAAAAAGGGCCGGTAATACAGTTCTTTTCTATTTCACATCTCTGTTTTTTCTTTAATAAAATTCTCAAATCCTGGTCAAACCAAAAAATAAACATCTGTTTATTTCCCTTATGTTTATTTTTCTCCTGCCTGTTTTAACCCACGTTATTCAAGGTGAACTCTGTTCCAATTGGTTTAAAATGGAAGGCTGCGGAAGAATTTCTATACGACACCTTTAAAAAGCAGAGGGCAAAGAGCAGAGAGCGTAGAGTTAAAGGCAAGAATACATTTTGCCCTGAAGCAAAAATGAAATATGCCTTTTGTCGATTATAGAAATTCTGGAGCAGGCTTCCATTTCAGCCCAGCCAAAAGTCATCAAGGGTTCAAATAATTTGCTTGATAGAAATCTCCTGATGGTATATATTATTCACAGCAAAAAACACATCATATTGTGAGGCAAGTAGTATAAATTTACTACATTTAGTGGATATCATCTTAATTAATAAAAGGAATAATTCATGAAAGTTGAAAGACTGGAGTTAATAGGTTTCAAATCATTCGCGGACAAGACAGCATTTAATTTTCATCCAGGGGTAACTGCAATTGTCGGGCCGAACGGCTGCGGCAAGAGCAATGTCGTTGACGCATTTAAATGGGTGCTCGGCGAGCAAAGCGCCAAGAGCCTGCGCGGCGACAGCATGGAAGATGTAATCTTTTTGGGCTCTGCAACAAAGAAGACAAAGGGTCTGGCTGAGGTCACACTCGTACTTTCCGATATCGTTAAAAATGCCTCAAACGGCTCAGAAGATGAAAGCAAAACCACTATAGAGCAAATCTCGGTCACGCGCCGTCTCTTCAGGTCCGGCGAAAGTGAATACCTTATGAACAAAGTCCCCTGCAGGCTCAAGGACATCAAGAACATGTTCCTTGATACGGGTCTTGAACTGAAGGCGTATTCCATTCTTGAACAGGGACGGATGGACCAGATACTGAATTCAAAACCGCAGGACCGGAGATTCCTGATTGAAGAAGTCGCGGGCGTCATGAAATACAAGGTCAGGCGCACCGAGGCCCTGAACAAGCTTGAGGCTTCCAAATCAAACCTCCAGAGGCTTCAGGACATTATCACCGAGGTCAAGAGACAGATAAACACCATAGACAGGCACGCAAAGAAGGCTGAGAGATACAAGAGAATTTTTGAAGATCTTAAGGACATCGAACTGCGCATCGCAAAGAGAGATTCAAAGGCAATGCAGGATGAAATATCCGGCCTGACCCTGTCTGAAGATTCTCACAAGGGGAATGAAGCGGAGCTGTACGCAAATCTCCACGCGACTGAGGCGTTGATCGAGGAGAAAAAGCGCATATGCGTTGACACTGAAAAGCATCTGAATGA
>JACQZF010000008.1 GCA_016213945.1 Nitrospirota bacterium
ATAGGATTCACTTGCAGCCACGAATCTTCGGCAGATGGATTCTGGAGCAGATTTATAAATGGCTTGCCGCTCAAAACGCCCGACGAGCCATTTGCATCCGAATACACGATAGACCGCGTTTCAGGATATTCCCCCTCAACTAGAATCGCACCGTCATACCAGACAACAGATCGAAAAGGTAGTGGCATTCCTAAAACACAACGTAGCCACTTTGCATGTAATGGCACTTGAGAAGCGAAAGTATGAAATTGCCATTTCTCTGAAACACTTAGGGACGCAATCGGGACTGCCATATCCACATCCGACTCGCAACGAGGGGCTATCACCATTGCCTCACCTTGCGCTGATCGCATCCAAACGCCAAACATGATATCTTTCCCGCGCAAATGGGAGATTATTTCGGTAGGGACATATTGAACGATAGTGTCTGAAATCTCGTACGAATAAGAAGCTATGGATAACGGTAGCCCTTCCACAGTTGTTTGAATGCTATAGCGACCAAGCACACTATCACGATCAGTGCGATGGGGAAGGAACCAACCCGGCGTAGAACGAGGCAAAGGGAAAAACCAATTTGCTGCCCCACGCCAAAACGGTTGGGCATACCATAGCCCTCCTGCTGTTACAGAGATCACAGTCAAACCCAATGACGCTATTTGATATCGTCTTGAGAGTTTTAACCAAAAAGCGAAGGGGATGATTATAAAAATGGGCCAGATAGTGCCTTTAAGGGTGTAACCAATGACAAGTTCTAAACACCACTGACACTAGACGCGCCACTACCACTCCTCGTACATAGTCATCCACCAACGAAGGCAATCCGCGTAGGATCATCCCTTGCAACAAGTAATAGATCTCGCCACGAGGGGTACTGGTTAATCCACTAGAATAAAAAACATCAAGCATTGCTGTGCATTGCCCTTGAAAAACACATCGGTCTAGATCTGGATTTTTCCAGGAGAGCGTATAATGAACTGCCTCATCATAATTATGAAACGTGGGAATGCTCATCGCTCGTAAGATGCCAATACTGGCGACAATGAGAAACAAAATAGACAAGTAGTGTTGCCGACTCACCCGCCCAAAGTAAACAGCCTGAGCAAACCTCATAATAAACGATCCGTTGAAGTCCCCTTAAACGCTTCCGTTGTCGCGTGGTGCAGTTGATTTACACCCTCACGCTTCAACACCTTCCACGCAGTAAGAAGAAGAATCTTCATATCAAGCCAAAAAGATTGATGATCGACATACCAAACATCATATATAAATTTTTCTTCCCAACTAATCGTATTACGCCCATTCACTTGCGCCCAGCCGGTGATGCCAGGCAAAACAGCATGGCGGCGAGCCTGTTCAGATGTATAAAGTGGCAGGTATTCCATCAACAAAGGGCGAGGTCCGACCAAACTCATTTCGCCTCGCAGAACGTTAATAAGTTCTGGCAATTCATCTAAGCTGGTCTGGCGCAACCAATCTCCGAATGGGTTTATACGCTTTTCATCCGAAAGTAAGTTGCCTATCGAGTCGCGTTTTTCTGCCATCGTTCGAAACTTCAACATAATAAATGGTCTGTTGTGCAACCCGACACGTCTTTGCCGAAATAAGATGGGGCGACCTAGAGAAACCAGAACGAAGACCGAAATCAACAGAAAAAGTGGCGTTAAGAGGACAAGCAAACAAATCGAAAGACAGAAATCAACCAACCGTTTTAACGAAAGCATCACGATAATCTTTTATCAAAGAACCTGTTTATAAACGTCAAAGACTTCTTTCGCGGTTCGCCGAACATCAAAAAGGCGTTGCGCCAATGCTCGGCCTTGTTCAGCCATCGCCGCAGCAGCATGAGGGTTTGCTAACGCTTCTAGTATTTTATCTGCCAATCGGGCTGGTGACTTTGAAGGGATAAGCCACCCGGTTTGCCTATCTTTAACTAGATCGGGCAACCCGCCAACATTTGTGGCAATGGTTGGGATTCCTAACAAGAAGGACTCTACTGCACCGCCGACATTTTCGGAATGTGAAGGATGAACAGCAAGATCAAATCCTGTATACAAGGGAACAGCATCATTCCGAGTACCCAGAAAATGTATCCGATCACCACATTTCTTGAAGCCATAGTGTCGCACTTGTGTTTCATAGCCTCGGCCGGTTCCCCACTCTCCCCCTATAACCACACCAACTATTTCCGGGTGGTTTTTCATGCACAATGCCAACGCATCAATAAAATCTTCATGACCTTTTAAACCACGGAATTGTCCCAAGTGTTTTTTAGGAGGGTACATATAAGCAACCATTCCAACAATCCGTTCATGCGAGGCAACATTTAATAATGTCCGAAGACTTTCTGGCGAATGTCCATGAAAACCTTGCAAATCCGTTCCATAATAAGAAAGAAATATGCGGTTTGCAGGTATCCCCATTTGCAAATACTTACTGCATGTCCATTGACATGACCCTATCCAATAATCAGATGATGTTGACAGCCTCACTTCTGCCGCGCCATAAAGTGGAGATTCCAAGTGTAATGGCCCGGGGACTTGAAATATGCGCCTTATGGGTAAATGTGGCTCTAAAGCCAACCGCATGGAAACGGTTGTTCCTACGAAGTGACTATGAACTATATCAGGTTTTATTTGGTGTACTAAGCTTCTGAGGCGCTTGAGCACTTGAGGGTATAGAAACCATTGGTCAAAGGGAGGAACGTCAAGTTGACAAATATGTGTCTGGACGCCTGCTGAGATGTATTGCCCCATCAAAGGGCCGTCTGGCAATGCCACATGGACTTCAACCCCCATTTTGACCAACTCGCGCATCTGGTGCAAAGCCCAAGTAGCGCCTGTCGCAGTCTTTACTAAATGAAGGACTCTCATAAACGTTTTAGCAACCATTCTTTTGTACGGTCGCGCAAAGCAGAATAAAATTCTAAGCGTCGCCCGCGCAGGATGTCTGCATGATAATTCCGTGCCATGCGAAGATTGCGTAGGGACATGTTTCTAAGCCGATCTGGATGAGAAAGGACTTCTTTGATCTTATTAACCAGCGCCGTCTTATTATTGGAGACAATTAGATCATCAGGATCCAATAATTCAGGAATGCCGCCAACCGCTGATGCAATACAAGGCAGCCCTCGCGCCATGGCTTCTATAAGCACGCGGGGCAATCCCTCTGTCCGTGACGGCAATACGAATAGATCCGCTTGATCATATTCTGCGTGCAATAGTGGCCCGTATGGAATATATCTCAGGAAATGCACTCTTTCATATATCCCAGCGCGTTTTGCTTTCTCCTCCAGATACTCTCGATATCGTCCCTCACCAATGACAGTGAGAGCCAAATTCCATCCACCATGGACACAAATACCAAGCGACTCAATCAGTAGATCGGTCCCTTTATACAACTGATCAAGAGAACCCACTGTCAAAAGTGAAAAGGCCTTCGTAATATGATCCGGGTTACGAGGTAACTCGACGTAGTCGTTATCGTGCAAGTCGCTGTCAGAATAATATGTTGAAAAGGCGGATGGCGAGGACGGGTATTGTCGCCGCAAAAATTCGCGAGTCACGTATGAGACAGCGCATGCTTTGAAACATTGCCGTTTTGCTTCCTCAGTTAGTATCTGTCGCCACACAGATCGCAATGGATGAGACACTACTCCTGGAGCAAAAACATCATTTGGATCTCCTATTACCTGCACACCATATGGGCGATCTTTGGGGCGTAACACTCGCATCAAAACCACTGCGAGAGGCGATGGCAGGCGCAGCAGAAGAGCATTGTCATTCGGAACTGCTCTATGCATGGCGAAAGCCAACGAGGGTAAAACCCTTAGCCAATGCCAAGACCCAACATAGTATGGCAACGGATAAAATACGACTTGCTCATCATCTACTCTTGCCCAATCTCCAACCAGACGCTCAACTTTTTTCAAACGAGCGATGATGTTAATTGAACTAAAGACCTCTAAGTAAGTATTCCAAAAAGGTCTGGTGTACGTTGTCTGAGTCCAGACCGCGCCGTCCGGAGTCTGAGTAAACCGATACTCCTGCAGAATCGAGAGTGTGGTCACTTGAAGGTATTTTCTCCCTTAATCTCGATAGCAGGTTGAGCAGATAGAATGCGGAAATACTCATTTACTACCTCTCGATTCACTCGCACATCGTCAAACTTGCTTACTGAGCGAACGTAGGCGGCTTGCCCAAGTTTGTTACGCAGTTCGGAAGAACAGATCAGCTGTGATAAAGCTTCGGCTAACGATTCAACATCTTTAGGCGGTACCAACAACCCCGTTTCATTGTTTACTACTGCATCCACTACTCCTACAACGGCGGTTGCGACAGCAGGCAGATGCATGGCGCCTGCTTCAATTACCACACTTCCAAACCCTTCACGATAACTGGGCAGACAAAAAATGTCTGATGCAGCTAAATAAACTTCCGGCAGTGGAACATGCCCAACAGCGCAAATGCAAGGATTCGATTTTATTTCCATCATTGTTTCTGTTGTCAAAGGATCATTTTCTGGTTCAAAGGGTCCAATAAGAAGCAACCAGATATTATCGTATCGCAAACGCAAATTACGAAAAGCATCTATTAATTCATTGATGCCTTTGTCCTTGGTCAGCCTTCCAACAAAAATAATCACCACGGCCGAGTCAGGGATGTGGAGTTGTCGGCGAGTCGCCGCGCGTGAGGCGGCATGCCTATTGGGATCGAAACGGGTTAAATCTACGCCGCTGATTGAGCCATCGGCAATAACTCGAATTTTATGTTGTGGGACGATCCTTTCGCGTATGAGCAAGTCGCGTTGAGAATTGCTATCAGCATACAAATGAGTGTTGAGACGCCCAACCAACCAATCCGTCCAACGCAAGAAAAGGCGCATAAGACCTTGTCTCTCTACCCAAACTTGCCCCGTGTAAGTATGTATGCGTATTGGTATTCCAACTAACCAACCCGCTATCGCGGTAAGTAATCCAGCTTTAGGAGTAGATGAATGGATGATGTCAAATTTCTCGCGGCGCAAAAACCGGATCAGTGTAATTAGTGATTTTATATCAGTGAGTGGGTGAGGCTGGCGCACCATAGAAATGATTACATTACGCACTGACATTGCTTGAGTGAGTTTTTGAAGTTCAACCCCCGGACTAGACACTATGGTCAGATCAATGCCTGCCTCAATGATCGCTCGCAATTGTGTCGGCAATAGAGTCGCAAAAGTGTACGGGGTGGTGACAATGCGACAGAGGCGAAGTGGAGGCATATTTATAACCGGTGAGAGAGTCGATACCAAGCGATGGTCCGCCGTAAGCCTTCGCGATAACCTATGGGAGGCGTCCAACCCAGTTCCGCAGACCGGTTTGAGCGATACCACGTCCGGTTTGATAATGCGCGCACGCGCGAAACAGTGAGAGGGCTATTACGAAGGATCCGCTCTGCCAGAGAAGCGAGCAAATAGGCAATAGGTGAAGGTATTGTCATTTGTGGACGTCTAATTCCTAGTGCGTCTGAGCAAACATCTACAAAATCTACAAGGTTGCAAGAGTCGGTAATAATATAGGTTCCTTGAGCCAGTATATTAGAAGCCTGAAGACAGGCTAAAATTACATCTTTGACATAGATATAATTAGCAACAGAATGACGGTCGAAGTAGATGAAACGCCCGCGTTGGATAGATCGCATCCATGCCAACATACTATCTGCAGATCGTGCGCCCTCGCCAAAAACATTAGAAGCGCGCAAAATGGATATAGGAATGTTCATTTGCGACGACCATTCTTGCGCCAAAAGTTCCGCTTGATATTTTGTCTTTTGGTAAGGTGATGTGGGAAAACAAGGAGTGTCCTCATCAATTGTCTTGGCAGAAGTATCGCCTATTACGCTGACACTGCTCAAAACTACAATATGCTTGACGCCAGTTTGATGAGATAGAGAAAGCACGTTGTGAGTACCATCTACATTCGCAGCGTGCATTTGCCGAATTTGACGTAGTTCAGATCCTAGATGAAATACTCGAGTTACATTGGCAAATGCGTCAGTAAGACTCGAGATGTTACATAAGTCCCCAACAGCGAATTGCACTTTACCCTGCCATTCACCGGGGAGCGAAGAAGAAGAACGTACTAGCACACGCACCGCTTCCCCTTGCCGTAGCAACTCCCCAACAAGGTGCTGACCTATAAAACCGGTGCCTCCCGTAACAAGAATCATCTTGAATCTAACTCAATCTGATTTATTCCGAAAAAGTTGGAACCGATCCACACAACGATACTGAGTACTTAATCTTTCCTCTGCTATCTCTAAGGCTAACGCAACAAATGGGAAAAGGAAAGGCAAAACGTTCACCTTGACACGCATCATTGTTCCTAAATTCACCACTTGAAAGGAAAATGCTCCTACAAATAAAGCTACGAAGAGCCCAGCAAAAACAAGCACTGGTTCACGAATGACTCGTCGCAAAATGGAATGAGAATTCCAAACTACTAATAGTGCCAACAATAGTAAGAAACTGTTCTCTAACGAGGCTATAAGTGCAAAAGTATTATGGGCTTCCCAAAGCATTGGACGAAATAGAACTGTAAAGATATACCAAAGCCGTTGAATCCCATAAGTTAAGTAATTTCCAAAAGCTGTTTGTCCCGCAGCCATTACAACTTGTGGTTGAATGTTCGCCCCACCACCTTGCCCCGCCGTTTGTTGATATACAGACGCAGTCTCTACAGATATAGCAATTGTAAAAAATTGGTTAGATATTAGAAAGAAAAGTACCAATGCATTTACTGCAACCCAACAGATGGAAGACCAGAACCGATCTGAGGAATGCGTCCGTAAAGCTGTAACTGCATACCATAAGCCAATTAACATAAGAGGAGCAAGAAAAAATATTCCGTAATATGGGCGGATAGCTATACAAGCTATTTCCGCTAACAGTATTTTCCAAACGCTCTGCCATGAACAATCTTGAACAAAAGTCGCTAATCCTGCCGCTAGCATGCCCAACAGCCAGAAAACAATGGCATCCTTAAGAGGCCATGTCAGCCAAAAGATGATAGAAGGGAGGAATAGCACCAACAACGGATACCAGTTACGTTTTTTTAAAACACGGGAGAATGCCTCAATAAAATAAGACCCTCCCACTGTACCAAACCAAGCACATATCGCGGAGATGCCTGCCGGAGAGCCGCCCGCCATCAAATATATGAAGCCCATTATCCAATAAAAAGAAAAAGTAGACTCAGTGGCATTCAATGTGGCCTTTGATACGAACAAATCCAAAGTGGCTGCGGGATCGCGCAAAAGAGCCTGAGCATAAAATTCTCCTCTCCGGATTGTTCCGCTAGTATCACTGGCTGTACTGTATGCATCCATCACATGCGGAGTGATCCAAATCACCACGATGTAGTAAATAGCCATGGCAATGACGAGAAGCATTGTCGCTTGACGAGAAAGATGTACGACATGCCGCCACAAAAGCGCGACGGTCACTATCACAAGAGCCGTTGAAAAAATAGCGCCTAATGGAAAAACCATGTTGGACATCACCTGCCCCAACAATATGCCGCAAGCCAACAATGCGTACTTACAGATGCTATCTGCACTGATAGCAAGGTGTCGGGGATAACTCATTTCTTTTTTAATCCGGGTGAAACCCTATTCCTCGCTCAAGTATTTGCCTCCAACCAACAAACACTCCTGCGATTACCTCAAGGTTGAGGTAAGTACAAGCGTCCAACAAGAATCCGAAATTGAGCCAAAAAAAGGATAGCCACTCAGCAAACGTCCCACGCATATTTTTGCAAAAATGATAGTGGTAAAACAATACTTTCTGAGAAACAGATTGCCGCTGATTTCGCCATGGACCGGGGAGTCGATAATGGTAAAGCAATGCTCGAGGCTCAAGAATCAGTCGCCATTTCTGGCTGACGCGATAGGAGAAATCCAAATCCTCCCCAACTGCGTGACCTATCAAAGTTTCATCAAATTTAAATTCATCAAATACCTGGTGGCGGTACAAACCACATCCAGAAAGCGTGTGCATCGCCACACGGGAAGAGGGCGGAGAAAGAAGGACTTCGGTGCGGTCTTCCCGAAAGGGACCCAGATAGAATAGACGGAAGAAAAAGTCGCGTAATAAACGTCTTTTTTCCCTTCCCATTTCAATTATCAATCCCGTGCCGCCACCAACTATTGGATCGCTAAAAACTGGCAGTAGGTGAACAAAGTATTCGTTATCCAAAGCCGCATCATCATCAATAAACTGAATGAAATCGCCCGAAGACAATCTCACCCCAACGTTACGCGCTTGAGGCAAACCGGTGATCGCAGGATTCCAGTGATAAATCAAACGAGGCGAAGCAGAGCTTACTCCAAGAACAGATTGGAGTGTTGATTGATCAATCGGTTGAGGAGTTTGATCAACAATGATCACTTCAGTCACTGCAATCTCTTGCTCACTAATAGAACGCAAACACTCCTGCAAAGAGTCAGGTCGTCCTTTGGTCGCAATGACAACTGATATCTTCAAGTCCATAAAAGAAAGGGGTTATTGCATTAGATTCTCGAACAAGCGAGAAATTTGAGGCGCCATGATTTGTAGCGAATACTTTCGTTCAACCTTTTCTCTTCCAGAAGCACCCATTTTACAGCTCGTTTCCCGGTTAGCTTTTAGAAACTCAAGTAAGCTGAACCAATCTCCAGAATCACTCGCCACTAATCCATTAATACCGTTCTCAACAATGTCGCTATTGACTCCTACAGGCGAGGCGATCACAGGACAAGCAACTGCCATGTATTGAATCAACTTCAATCCGCTTTTGCCTCTCTCCCAAGGCGAATTGGGCAGGGGCATAATGCCCACATCAAATCGGCGCAATTGATCTACTTCTGTAGACTCTGACCATAGCTCAACTTTCAGCGGTACTTGCCTCATTGCAACAGGCGAGGCACCTATTGCGACGACACGCCCATTTCCGTCCTTGCAAAAATTGCGTAGAGCGGATTCGATTTCGAGCAAATGACGGGTAGTAACTGGTGAACCGATCCAACCAATCGTAAACACCTCATTGGTGGGCGGATAGTTCGGCAGATACCGCACTAGATCGACCACAGATGGAATTACTTCCACATGAGATGCTCCCGCGCGACGCGCTCTATCTGCCACATAGTCATTGCCCGCTGTTACCAATGCCGCTGACCGCATCACCTGATCGATTTTGTTTCCCAATAACAAGCGAACAATTCTTAGAGGATGCAAATCGTACATATGAAAAGTCGCATCATCGTAATCTACCACGTAGCGTATACGCCTCTGAGCCCACCAACGCTCGAGCCATGCAGGCAAGAGAGGAAAGATTTCCTTTTCTAGCCAAATCAGATCGTATTGCCTTGCGCGCAACAATATCCACACTCGCTGCCAGTATCTCACCAACAAATAGAGTCGCGAAGCATTTTGTGCAGAATAGATACACTCAATATAATCATCGTCTAGCAAAGGCGCAACAGTAAATTCAAAGCCTTGCTTTTGCAAATATGGTAAGTATTGGTAGTGCCGATAGCGGCTACTCGAACCCAAACGGGCAAACCGTGTCAGCAATAATACTCTCACGCGAATCTCTCACACGACCGCTGCTCAAGCCATGCTTCAAACATCAAAATTGCCCACAGATCATAATGCCAATTTCGCTCACCGCCGATAAACTCATCCCACTTCTCTCGTACTGGCTTAGGGTTGAAAATACCTTCTCGTGTCAATCGTTGCTCGGAGAGCAACGACTCTGCCCACTCACGCAATGGTCCTCGCAGCCATGTTGCAATCGGAACTCCAAAACCCCGTTTGGGACGATCTACTAGTTCGCGCGGAACATGGCGATGCAATAGCTGCCGCAACAACCATTTCGATTCGCCATTGCGAATTTTCATCGCCGATGGTAACCGCCACGCAAACTCTACGACACGATGATCTAACAGAGGGACACGAGATTCCAAACTCACTGACATACTGGCTCGATCCAACTTAACTAAAATGTCGTCGGGCAAAAAAAATGTCGCGTCGAAATACATCATGCGCTGCACAAAGTCAAAAGAGGGGAACGTCGGGTAGCGTGGTTTTAGTTGAGGCAACTCATTCGCCCCCTCCCCCAACACTACTTGCACATCGCTCCAATACCAAAACAACGAAATCATATAACGATATATATGATCCTCATCCTTCGCCATCAGCAAATCCGAAAACTTGTGTAACTTATCACCCAATTTCAACGAGTGCGTTTGTGAAATCACATCGCCGATACGATTCCAATAATGGGGTGGTATAGTCTTGAGTGACCGACTAAAAACCGATCTCAACGAATAAGGCATCCAACCGAATTTCTTCCATGCATCTGGGGTTTGCCAGTAACGTTGATACCCGCAAAACAGTTCGTCACCCCCATCACCAGACAAGCTCACTGTCACATATTGACGGGTCAACCGCGAGACAAGAAAAGTAGGTATTTGTGACGAGTCGCAAAAAGGTTCGTCGTAGAGGGTAGGCAATAGAGGTATTACTCCGAGCGCATCTTCGGGAGTCACATACAACTCTGTATGGTCTGTTCCCAAATGCTTTGCAACGTGTTTTGCATATTCTGCTTCGTTATACGCATCATCATGCACCCCTATTGAAAAAGTTTTAACAGGTCTTTCGCTGACCTTCTGCATCAAACTAACTATTAGAGATGAATCAAGCCCACCCGATAAAAATGCTCCGACAGGCACATCGGCAATCAACCGCATTCGCACAGCGTCTAACAACAACTCTTCCAACTGTGTTAAAGCATCATCATCCGTCCCTCGGAAAGGCTGTTCGTGTCCTCGCGCAGCTGTTTCATAGAGAGACCAATAAGGCACAGGAACCAAAGTGGAATTAGGATCACAAACCTTCAACACACACCCCGGCAGCAGTTTCGAGATGCCCTTGTAGATTGAACGTGGCGCAGGAACATATAAATGACACAAATAAAGTGCCAACGCGGCGCGATCAATCTTCGCATGAAAATCAGGATGGGCATGTAACGCTTTTATCTCCGACGAAAAGAAAAACGTGCCATTCACCCAGCCGTAGTAAAGCGGTTTCTCTCCCAAGCGATCTCGGACAAGATATAGGATATGCTCACGCTGATCCCAAACCGCAAATGCAAACATCCCATTAAAACGGGCTACCGCATCAGTGATACCCCACTCGGTAAAGCTCGCCAGCATCACTTCGGTATCAGAATGCCCGCGAAAGCGATGCCCTCGCGATTCCAAGTCCGCGCGCAATTCCAGAAAATTATAAATCTCTCCGTTAAAGATGATCACATACCGCTCATCTCTGGAAAGCATCGGCTGGTGACCTTGCGGAGACAGATCGATGATCGAAAGTCGGCGGTGCCCCAAGTGGATGCCGTCAGCCGCATTCACCCACCAACCTTCATCATCTGGTCCGCGGTGGCGCAAGCGGTCGCTCATATTACGAATGACAGTAGAGGCCTCCTCTACCATCAAACGATGAGAAAAATCCCAAAAGCCCGCAATACCACACATAACAAAGTCAATCCTCTAACGCTGCATCGGCTTACGACACAACAAAGTTATGGTAGAGCCCCAACCCAGAATATTGAGCATAGAGTTTGTGCCTAATTTGAGAAGCCGCATGGCAGGCGAGGACTCGATAGTTTGACGCAACATTTGATCTCCTTCTCGGACACCAGAAGGGTTTAACAAACGTCCTTTGATCTTTTCGCGAATAGCAGCAATGGATAGATTTTGTGTGTGCAATCGCAAGACCTCAAAGTGTGTATATCGCCGAAGCATGTTTTTCAATGTGTTTGGCGTGAAATACATTATGTGCTCTCGATGAACAACGTGCCATGACGCGCCTAAAACTCTCCGATCTATTGAGTTAAAATTGGGCGTGGTTAAATACAAGACACCGCCGGGCTTTAATAATTGCTCAATCTGCTCCACCATTTGCTTGGGTGTAGGGACATGCTCAATCACTTCAAAGAGCGTAATTAAGTCAAAACTTTCTTTAATCAACGTCGAGTCGAACACATCTATTTTTTTCACTGGCAAGGCAAACTGCTTACATACCGTCATCGCCGACTCAGACAGTTCGACCCCTAACGTTTCCCACCCACGCCTCACCATAAAATCCACAAATTGTCCCTGCCCGCAACCCACATCCAAGATGCGCCGTCCTAAGACCAATCGCTCGATCTCATCTACCAATTCAGCATATCGTGCATCATTCAGTGGGTGATAGAGGCGATCCTTCTCTAACCCTACTCGCTCGGCATAATAATCGTACAATTCAGGTAAAAATTTTTCATCCCAATCTTCTAAAAAGATCGCCCCACATTCCAAACAGCAGCGCAAAGCAATAGATTGCTTTGGAACTATAGCGGCGATCTTTCGAAGAACAACTTCTGAATGGCTACTCTTACAAAGAGGGCAATAGACAAGAACGGAGGAGGGCATGGGATCAAGAATTACGTATCCTGCAATGATTGATAAATATGATGATATGCTTTCACCCCATCATCCAGAGAAAAATAACGCTGTGCAGCAGCTACGCAACGTGTACGAGTGTCAGGCTGTCTAGCAAGCCGCACTAAGCGTTGAATCGCAACGCGCTGTGCGTCAGGTGTGAATTCACGCAAAATCACTCCTACACCCTCTCCCTCTATGATCTGTGTCATATCTCCTACACCATCATTGCTCAAGCAAGGCACACCGCAGCCTAATAGTTCACCTAGTTTCGTAGCCGCTGACGCCCGCTTGGAAAACACAGGCTTAATAAAAAACATGGCGGCATCCATTCGGTTCATTTCCAATGGCACCTGGTGATATGCTACAGACCGCACTTCAACCTGATCAATAGCGATATTTTGTTTCGTTAAACAGGCGTGTATAAAATTATGCTCCCCTCGATTCAAAATAAGCAATTGGGCGGAAGGCTCGATCTCCTTTAGGAACAGAAAACTTCGTAATGCTGGCTCAAACAAATACCAGCCACTTACTGTTCCCACATAGCCTAACGTGAAAGGCTGATCGCCGTTTCTCGCAAACGAATTTTGGGGATGAAATAGCTCAAGATTTGTGCAAGTTGAGATCACCTCAAACCGTGGAACGCGCTGTTGCAAATAAGGGAATTTCCTGACTTCCTCCACTCCAGCGTATGTCAACGATACCACCACATCTGCTTTAGTAAAGAACATCTTCTCAAACCATTTTGCCGTTGCATATAGCCATGATCCCCTTTGCCACTGCCCACCATCTACTTTCTCATCTGCCCAAAACCCACGCATATCGAAAACAAACTTGACGCGAAATAGGGACCTTAAAATCGCTGCGAGTATAGCTGGCACATAACTACGGGCATGAACGATCTCGACTCGATAGCGAATAGTTAGATAGGCGCATAGCCAGAATCCAACAAACAAATCAAAGGAAGTTGCCGGAACAGTAGGGCTCTTATGATAACGTAATGGCATCCACAAAATATGCGCTTCACGAAGTTGCCGGATTAACAGCTGCCGTTCTGCAGCATTCGTCCAATCACCAGCTTTTTCGTAGCTTACCAAGATGATTTTGTGATCGCGGGCTAGTTTGACTAAATATTGTAGGATTTGCGAGTGACCGAGTGGTTCTAGTACGCCATCATAAGAGATGATCCAAAATCCATAGCGGGAAATACCACAACACGCTAACGTCAAGCTGTAACGCTCGCCACACTACACGCAGCCAACCAGGCGCCACCGGCAAGGGGCGCACTACAGATTTAATTGCTTCAAGGCTGGTGTGACGATACAGAGAGGGGATAGCAGACGAACTAGGGTGTCGATCCGTAAAAAGTTGAAATAAATCCAAATACATCATCGCTATCTTTGCGCGATCGAATTGCAAATTAGAGATCAACGGTGTATCTACAATAAATAGAGAAACGAAGTTGTGTAGCTCTTCTTCTGAAAGCATATCCTCCGGGAAATATTCGCGTAAACATTGCTTAGAAATTGCACGTGCCTCACTTGTCACTGCTTGTGCACGAGTATAACTAGCATTGGAATTATGGATGCGATATTTAATGAGCGGCTCTCGAAGGTTGGCGCCTTGGGAAAATTTCAGAAATTGACACCATAGAGCATAGTCTTGACTATAGTGAAATTGGGCATCATATGTCAATCTATTAGCTCGCAATATTCTCGTGCGCATCATTACAGATGGGTGAGCAAAAGGGTTGGCGAATAAACTAGACCAAAGAACTTCAAGTTGGTGGGCAGGTCTCGCCATATAAGCCACGTATTGTCCTCGCCCATTGATGATCCAAGCCGAGGTCCCCAAAATGCCTATATCGGGGTTGTCGTCTAAGTAAGCAATCTGCATTTTTAATCGATGAGGCAACGAAATATCATCTTGATCTTGGCGTGCTAGATATTCTCCTTGAGCCAACTGTAATCCTAAATTTAAAGATCTTGTTTGCCCTAGGTTTACTGGGTTGGTTACAACTTTTATACGTGAGTCAGAATAAGATTGAATGATTGGACTAGACGAGTCGGTAGAACAATCGTCAATGATCAGGAACTCAAAACCGCCAAAGGTTTGATTTAGTATGCTTTCAATGGAGGCACGCAAATAGCCTTCGCCATTATAAACAGTCA
>JACQZF010000061.1:0-38955 GCA_016213945.1 Nitrospirota bacterium
TCTGCAGATCATCCCTGGAGGAGGTATAAGCCTGAAATACAAAACAACAATTATCAGCAAACAGAAACAGCGTTGACTCAAACATGAAAACCGGACATTTCTATTTTGGTAAAAACCGGACATTCTTATTTTGGCTTGACAAGCTTATCCACATGAATTGACTTTACGTCAGGTTATATGTTAAAAAATATATCTATTTTTTCAGTTGGAGGAATTTCATGTACGCTATAATAGAAACAGGCGGAAAACAATACAGGGTCTCCGAGGGAGATGTCCTGAAGATAGAAAAGGTTGAAGAAACCGGCGCTGTCACCTTTGATAAGGTCTTAGCAGTCTCTGACGGAGACAAGCTTTCTGTCGGCAACCCGTTTATTTCATCTGCAACAGTAACTGCCGATGTTGTCAGTGCCGGCAAGGGGAAAAAGGTCCTCGTGTTTAAAATGAGACCGAGAAAAAATTACAGGAAAACAAGAGGGCACAGGCAGCCTTATACGGAAGTTAAGATTAAAGAGATCAAAGTTTCATAAATATATTTTGGAGGAAGTAACATGGCCCATAAAAAAGGCGTAGGAAGCTCACGGAACGGTCGCGATAGTCACTCACAACGCCTCGGTGTAAAAAGATACGGCGGCGAACTTGTGAAAGCCGGCAATGTCCTCGTGAGGCAGAGAGGCACAAAATTTCATCCCGGCTTTAATGTAGGCAAGGGAAGCGATGACACACTTTTTGCCATGGTCGGCGGGATTGTGAAGTTCGAGCGCAAGGACAAAGACAGGCAGCAGATAAGCGTTTATCCGGCAGCAGAGCAAAGCGCGTAGCTGCATAAAACATATTGGTAATTCTGAAAGGCGGATGTTTGTCCGCCTTTTTTATTTTTCAATCAAGAATGCTTATTTGTCATCACGCTGTCGGGAATCTTTCAAAGAAGGATTGCGGACAAGCCGCAATGACCGGGTCCAGCATTACATTTTATCTTGTATCATACATCTACAATCATGTATCTTTAAACCATGCAATTCATCGATCAGGTAAAAGTTTACGTTAAGGCCGGTGACGGCGGCAGAGGCTGTATAAGCTTCCGGCGGGAGAAATACGTTCCCAAAGGCGGGCCTAACGGAGGAGACGGCGGCAGGGGCGGACACATAATCTTTAAGGCCGTGAGCAATTTAAACACCCTTCTGGATTTGAAATACCAGCAGCAGTACAGGGCTGAAAGAGGCGAGCATGGAATGGGCAAAGATATGCACGGCAAAAACGGAAAAGACCTTACCATCCCCGTGCCTCCAGGCACGCTTATAAAAGATGCCGACACAGGCGAAATCCTGAGCGATCTCACAATCGAGGGGCAAGAGTTCTTCGCTGCAAAAGCCGGCAGGGGCGGACTCGGGAATGCGCATTTTAAAACCGCCACAAGACAGGCCCCGATGTTTGCTCAGCCCGGAGAACCCGGTGAAGAAAAAAACCTGGTGCTGGAATTAAAGCTCCTTGCTGATGTGGGTTTAATAGGCCTGCCCAATGCAGGCAAATCCACATTGATATCCGCACTCTCCGCGGCAAGGCCCAAGGTTGCTGACTACCCTTTTACAACTCTCATCCCCGTACTCGGCGTTGTCAAACATGAAGACTTCAGAAGCTTTGTGATCGCCGACATTCCCGGACTCATAGAAGGAGCGCACAAAGGAGCCGGGCTGGGATTTCAGTTCTTGCGCCATGTGGAAAGGACATCAATCCTGCTTCATCTCGTTGACATATCCGAGATGGCCGAGGGAGATCCCGTTGAGAATTTCGAGAAGATAAACAAGGAACTTGAACTCTACAGCCCTGAACTCATGAAGAAACCTCTATCGGTTAATATCTCTTACTAACATGAAACGCCTCGTCATAAAAATAGGCAGTAACATCCTCGCCTCGCCGGAGCGTGGGTTGAATATTGAACGGCTTCATGCGCTGGCGAAAGATATCGCGGAAGTAGTGGACGCCGGGCATAAAGTTGTGATTGTCTCTTCCGGTGCAGTTGCGGCGGGACTTAAGAAACTCGGGCTGAAGGAAAAACCCAAAGACATCAAACTCAAGCAGGCCGCGGCGGCAATCGGGCAGTCCAGCCTGATGTGGGCGTACGAGCAGAACTTCGCCGGATTTCAGAAAAAGGTTGCGCAGGTGCTTTTGACGAGGGACGATATCGAAAACCGCCAGAGGTATATCAACGCGAAAAACACATTATTCACCCTGCTGAGTTACGATGTAATTCCCGTGATTAACGAAAATGATCCCATAGCAGTTGATGAGATAAAGTTCGGTGACAATGACATGCTTGCCGCGCTTGTTGCAAGCCTTATAGAAGCGGACATGCTGATCATCCTGTCGGATGTTGAAGGGCTTTATTCAAAAAACCCCGCGCACAAAGACGCCGAGCTCATCAGGTGTGTTGATGAGATCACATCCGGCATTGAAAAAATCGCAGGCAGCGCTGGAAGCGCCGTCGGTACCGGAGGGATGTATTCTAAGATATTAGCCGCGAAACAGGCGAACAGCCACGGCATTCCCGTAGTGATAATGAACGGGAAAAAAGGCGGGCTTATCACTCGTCTTACTCGCGGTGAAAAGATCGGGACATCCTTTCAGCCGAAGGCGCAGCGCCTTTCTTCTAAGAAGGGCTGGATCATATACGGGGTGAAATCAAAGGGTGTTATACATCTTGATGACGGAGCGGTGAACGCGTTAACAACGCAGGGTAAAAGCCTTCTGCCTTCTGGCATTCTAAAAATAGAAGGCGAATTTGAAGTCGGGGATTACGTGAGATGCGTTAATAAAGAGGGCAAGAAAGTTGCCAAAGGGCTGACCAACTATTCCTCAAAAGACCTCGAACGGATCAAAGGTAAAAAAACCTCTGAGATCGAGAAAGTTCTGGGATACAAATATTCCGACGAGGTTGTGCATAGAAACAACCTCGTCTTAGTTTAACGATAAAGCTACTCTGAAGCGGCCCCGTTAATGCAGTAGTAAGTATTCCGGTTAAAGTATTTTTTCTGCACATCACAGACGCCGCAGTTACATCCCTGCTTTTCCGGCTTTGCAACGCTCTTTCCCCTTGCGCAGAACAGCGCCTCCCCGCCTCCGGGATAAGTCAGGCACGGGCCGCAATATTTCATGCAGATATCTGCGTTCTCCTGGTTATCTTCTACTTTTGGCATGATATCCTCCTTAATTTTGTTCTCTCGTTAAAAGCGATGCTACGCCTTTATCAAGAACGAATATAAGTTTCCCGCTTTTCGGTTTCACCATTGCAGCGGGCAACGAGCTGTTCTCATCTTTAATTACCTCTCTCACAAATTCAGCCTTGTCTGCGCCGTTTACGAAAAACATTACATTCTCAGCATTATTGAGTAGAGGGAATGTCATTGTAACTCTTTCATATCTCATTGCCGCGCCTGTTAATGGTACCGGCACAACGAGCCGCTTTTTCTCGCTGACAGCAGAAGTCCCCTGAAACAGAGACGCAGTATGTCCGTCCATGCCTATTCCGAGGACAATCAGGTCAAAGCGCGGCAGCGTGGTGAAGAACGAAATTAAATCCTCCTCATATTTTTCTGCGGAAGCCTGCATGGAGACTTCTTCCGTCAATATCGGATGCAGGTTTACTTCAGGAATGTTAACGCGCCTGAGCAGCGTCTCAGTTATCATGCGATAGTTATTCCAGTCGCTTTCATACGGGACAAACCGTTCGTCAACCATAAAGATGTGCGTCTGGTCCCATTTCAATTCTTTTGCGGCAGATAGCTTTTCATATAAAAGCACGGGAGACCTGCCGCCTGAAAGCGCAACAGTAAAATACCCTCTTTCATCAATTGCCCCTTGAGAGATCTCTTCCCACTTTTCAATGGCGAATTCAGCCATCGCTTCATTGTCCTTGAAAACAAGGACCTCCCTTACCATATCCGCCATTGCCTGCCTTCGCTTCTGAGCAGGTCATCGGCCTTTTCAGGCCCCCATGACCCTGCGGAATAGTTGGGAAACTCAGGCGCAGGGGTTTCTTCCCATCTCCTTATTATCGGGTCCACTACGGCCCACATCGCCTCAACGCCGTCCTGACGCGCAAAAAGGGTCTGGTCTCCCTTCATACAGTCGATCAGCAGGCGTTCATAAGGCAGGGGAAAATGGACATTGCCCTGAAAATCACGTTCATAATTGAAGTCCATACTGACCGGATAAAGCTGGTTGCCGATGCCCGGATGTTTTACACCGAAATTCAGGGTTATTTTTTCATGGGGCTGAACCCCAAGCACAAGGACATTGGGCTCGGATATTTCACATACGGCGCTGAAAAGCTTCAGGGGCGGCTGTTTGAAATGTATGCTGATCTCAGTTATGCGTTTTTTTAAACGTTTTCCGGTCCGAAGGTAAAAAGGGACCCCCGCCCAACGCCAGTTGTCTATGTGAAACTTGCCCGCAAAGTACGTCGGGGTGTTTGAATCACGCGCAACATCTTTTTCTTCGTGGTAGGCCGGGACCTTTTGCCTGTGTATCACCCCGCCTCCGTACTGGCCGCGTACGGTGAACCTGTCGATGTATTCATTGTCCATCTGGCGTACAGTGCGGTACACCTTTGCCTTCTCATCGCGAATATAATCCGCTTCAAAACCTATCGGAGGCTCCATCGCAACCAGCGACAGGATCTGCATCATATGGTTTTGCACGATGTCTCTGATGACGCCTGCTTTCTCGTAAAACCGCGCCCGGTTCTCAATGCCGATTGCTTCTGCTACTGTAATCTGCACGTGGTCAATATAGCGCCTGTTCCACAGCGGCTCAAAGATGCTGTTGGCAAAGCGGAAGAACATTATGTTCTGCACGGTCTCTTTGCCGAGATAATGGTCAATGCGGTAGATCTGGTTTTCGTCAAAGGCCCTGCCGATGAGTCTGTTCAACTCGATGGCGGAGGCCCTGTCACTGCCGAAAGGCTTCTCAACAATAAGCCGCGTGCTGAACACGCCTTTGCAGAGCTTGCAGATTGACAGCCTGTCAATTATCCCCGGCATGGACTGCTGGGGCACGGCCATATAATAAATAATTTCTCTTGTGCCTTTGTCCGTAGTCTTTGTTATTTCTTCAAGCCGCAGGGAAAGTCTCCTGTAACTGTCTTCATCCTCAAAGCCCCCGGAGAGGTAAAAGATATGCCTGCTGAAATTTTCCCAGCATCCCCAGTCGATGGCTTCTTCGCTGTTTTCTTCGATGGCCCTTTTGACGAATTCGCGGTATTCATCGTCTGAGCGGGGGCTGGACGCGAACCCGATTATCGAGAACTCTTCCGGCAGGTGCTGGTCTTTACAAAGGTGATACAGTGTCGGCAGAAGCTTTCTCCTGCTTAAATCCCCTGTGCCGCCGAATATCACCATCGTAAACGGCTGGATTTTGGCCTTCTCAGTTAATATCTCACAGAACTGTATGTTGTAAAAATCTGTTCCCATTTAGCACTCTCAGCTATCAAGACCTGTTCACATTGAAGAGTTGATATTGTATATCAAATTTATAACATATATTTTGCCGCTTGCAAATTAAAACTTGATTAATGCACGCAATTCAGCGTGGCAGATAAACTGTAACGACCGGATTGAAGCTGAATATCTCCATTGTAGTGTCAAACACCTTTGCCTTTTTATGGCCCTTTATTTTTTCCTCTATGTTCTCCGGTAGCGTCTGCACAATCCCGTTTGAAATAATAACCACCGGTGAATGCAACCCCTCTTTAATTCCCCCCTTGCCAAGGGGGGACACAGGGGGTTCTTCATAATACCTCGGATTCCCGTACTCCCACGTAAACCTTAGCGCGGATTCTCTTATCTGTTCAAAGGGCAAAGTAAAACTCGCGTCATGATGATATGTAATTTCTTTGTCCGTAAACATATCAAGAATGGGGACTGAGACCGCGATATTGACGATTGTATCTGGCGCGGGGATCGTAAAGACCTCTATCCTGTCAGCATCAATTGAGTTTAAAAACTCTCCCGCTTCATTTATGTTCACCAGGTTCATCTTTTGCAGAAACGGCAGGTAAGCCGTGATTGCAACAGTAAGAGAAGCAGCCACTATGCAAAAGACGGCGAACCTTCTGATCTGGATGGTTTTGATCTTCTGTAAACCATATGAAGCCATCAGCGTCAACATCGGAAAGGCCACCATGATATAGCGCGCCCTCCTTATTTGCAGAAGGACAATCAAAAACAGCAGCCAGCAAACAATGACAAACTTTAAATCCCTTTTCCGCAGGGCCTCATAGATGGAATACACTGCCGCAAGTGTAATGAACGGATGGACCTGAAATAAAAAGGTCGAGACAAAGCTCTCCCCCCATCTTCTTAATCCCGGTGTCTGATATTCCCGGAGGAATTTTATCTGTTCAAATATGACATCGTATTTGATCCAGACCATAATGGCAATGAGTAACCCAGCAATGAAGACAACTGTTATCCCGCGATAAATACCCCCCCCAACCCTCCCCTTATCTAAGGGGATGAGCAAGGAGGGGCGAGCCAAACAAACCACAAATATTACCGGCAATACCGAAAGCATCACCCACGTCGAATACTTGGAGAAAACGGCGCAGAATATGGCAATGGATGAAGCCGTGACCCATATCCCGCCTTTGCTCAGGGCGTTAATGAACGTAAAGATCGAGAGCATTAGAAAAAACATCGTAGGCACATCAACGAGCATAAGAGGTATCTGAGGAAAGAAATACGGGACCCCAAGGAGCAATAGTCCGGCAAGGGACCCCGTCTCCTCATCCCAGAGTTTTTTCCCGGTGAGATACGTGAGCACAACGGTCATTGAGAACAAAAAAGTTGTGAAGGCCTGAATGTATATCCTTGTTTCCCCGAAGGACCTGAAGATCAGCCCGTAGAAAAATGACATGAGCGGCAGGTCCGTCCATGCGTTGATCCCCCTGCCCCATTCACTGAAGAAATATTTTATTCCGTACAGTTCGAGATGCTTGGCCTGGGTGAAATACCTCGAAGCATCCACCAAAAGCTCCGGCTCGCCCCAAAAGACCGCGCTCACTGCAAACGAAAGAAGAAAGAGGAGTCCCACTTTGTAAAAGGGGGATGCAGGGGGATTCTCAGATGATAACCGTGACAGGAAATACGTAACTGTAATCCCGCAGATCAGGACAACAACAAACCGGACCAAATCCACATCTGCAAAAGCCCACTGCCAGCTTGTCAGCCTGTTGTCGTCAAAGGCGCGGTATGCGTATTGAACAAAAAATATTGATAATGTCAGGAGCGCTATGAGGATGGAGGCGAATAGATCTTTGCGCGGGTTAACTCCACCCAACCTCCCCTTATCTAAGGGGAGGAGCAAGGAGGGGTTATCTTTTGGCATCTGCCCTTTGCTCTGTCATTCAATGCTTGACTCTGAATAGTTATTGGACCGCTACCACGAGATCACTTTGTCATGAGAGAATATCTCATCAACAATTTTTTCATAGGAGACTGTCTTTTTGGAAAGCTCGATAACTTTCACTTCATGCGCCTTTGACTGGGTATCTATGATTTTCTTTGATAACTCTGTCGGCTTATCGTTTATGATGTGGAGGACCTTCATAGCACGATCACCCTGTCGGCTTCGTGGTTCATCATGGCATTGTTATACTGGCTTCCGCAGACCATCTCCCCGCAGACCCCGTTTTTCTGCACATCAAGCTTCTGTGTGGAGTAATCGCAATAGCTTATGCTGACTCCAGGCAGCTTGCACAGCGCGGCTATTTCCTTCTTTGAAAGAAGCTTAACGCCGTCATCCATAAAAAAGACAATGACCTCATGCCCTTTTGATTGCGACGCCTTTGTTAAGCCGATCAAATCCTTTGCGTGTCTGTCTGTATTAACGAAAATGCCGAGTTTCATGGCTTTTTGTATAAGTCCGTCATTCCGCACTTGATTATGCAGACCACAATTCATTTGCCTGGATTCCCGCTCAACAGACTGCGGGAATGACAATGATAATTGAGTAAATATATTATACACGAAAAAAAGCCCGGATGATCTGTCAACCATCCGGGCTTCATAGGGAATTTCTATTTCTCTACAGGATACTTCTCGTTATTGCCCCATTCCATCCAGGAGCCTATGTAAATTTTGACATCCGGATAACGTAAGACCTCTTTGAGGACAATATATGTGTCAGCCGCGCGCGGCCCGCCTTCGCAGTATGTGATCACTTCTTTATCAGGTGTGACCCCCGCTGCCTCATAAGCGGCCTTAAGGTCAGCAGCTGATTGATAAACTCCGCCTTCACCGCGGTTTGTCGGATAAAAATTCAGGTTAACTGCCCCGGGAATGTGGCCTTTCCCTTTTATATATGGAATGTCCTTTTCCCCTGTAAATTCATCTTCAGCGCGGGTGTCTACAACGACTACTTTGGGGTTCTTGAGATTTGCCAGTATATAATCCGCATTCGCCATCATGGACTTGTCGCCCTCACCTGCCGCGTAGGGGGCCGGGGTAATTTTTACCGGGCCTGAAGATATCTTGCGGCCTTCTTTCTCCCATTTGTCAAGGGAACCGTTCAGTATGGTTACATATTTATGGCCGAAATATTTCATCAGCCAATATGCGCCCGAAATAAAAGGGTTCGCGGCTGGTGTGCCGTATAAAACCACATGCGTGTCATTTCTGCTTATGCCGAGCTTGCCCATCAAGGCCTCGAATTTTGCCTTGTCAGGGACGCCGTTATTACTCATGGCAGCCATAAGGTCGCCCATCGGGAGATAAGCGGAGTCTGCGATGTGCTTGCCTTCATAGTTCTTCATATCATCAGCGCTGACAAACCCTACGTACACCAATTTGGCTTTATCAAGATTGTCCCCCAGCCACTGGGTTGAACCAAGCGGGTCTGCGAACGCATTCTGATGTCCGCTGAAAAGCGCCATCAGGAGCAGCAGTGATACAAAACCGAAAACGATTTTTTTGCGTAAAAGCATACTTCCTCCTTTTGAATGAAAATTATTTTTGATAATAGCGGAAAATAATCTTCCATATTAAATAATACGCACTTGTTTTATGTCAAGTGTTCTAATAACTATTTAAAAAGAAATTATGATTCATAGCGGACTGTGGAAGGATTTCTATTTAAAAAGCAAAGGGCAGAGAGCTTAGAGTTAACAGAATGAATACTATCCGGGAAAGAATAACAAACCGCGGCAGCGCCACTTTAAACAATCACTACAGAGTCCTTGGAGCCTTCATTATTGCGGACAAACCTGTCTGCATGCCAGTCATTCTCCCAGCGCTGACCGTCGATAAGATATTTGAATCTGTATCTTCTTTTGCAAAACAGTTCCATTGTTATGACAAAGTCTCCGTTTTCAAGCCTGGTCATGGGGGACATTGAAGCATCCCAGTTATTAAACTCACCTACAAGCGCGACATTCTGTGAATTCTTTGCCATCTCCTTCAGAAGCCTGAATGTGACCTTACACTTTTTGCCGTCCTCGTTATACTGTTTTATAAAGCCCAATTTATTCGGCAGCAGTAAAGTTTTCCTGCTTTTCTTTTCGGTGTCCTTATGGATTTTATATTCCCAGTCAAAGTTGTACATATCGATCTCCGGGACATTCGAGGCGGAGAATATCTTTGCCAGCGCTGCTTCCTGAACAGCCTTATCTTTCATCCTGAATTTAACTCCCGCCGAACATTTTTTCCCGTCCTGGTTCTTCCATAAAACATCGCCGGACAGGGAAACGGAGTTTCCTTTGCCCGGAAGGCCGACGAGCAGCTCCAGGTTTTCGTACATGATGAACTTGAAATCATCCGCATCCAGGCCGAGGCCTTCGCATGAAATATTTGTCGTTACCCCGGTGGCATAATCCGTGGCGCCGTATGTGGGCCTGAATATTACCCCGAGCTGCATGTCAAATCTCCTGAACTTTCTTTTGGTCTCTGGCATCTTTCCTCGTGCGTACTATTTTATGTATTTGGCGTGGTGAAATAAAGAGGGAAATGACGTTCAGAAGAAAAATTTTCAGATCGTCTGTATATATTCGTTGACCTCTGATTTGACCCGTGCCGCTACGTCTTTTGTTGCGTCGGACAGCGCCTTCATGTTTTCCCATTTAATAGTGAAGACGTAGTTGTAAATAAAATAATTTCTAAAGGACAGATAGCCGGTCAATATCTGGAAAAGATCCGGCGGCAGGATGCCGATCTCGCTGGATTTCCTTAGCACCTTTTCATGCCATTCAGGGGAATCCTGCACGTCAAGTTTGTCAAAAAGCAGCATCTGCTTTAAGATCTTTTCAATGCCGCTGTATATATTTACTATAAAGGTCGCTATTGCCGCCTGCTCTGAAAACGTATACTCGGCTTTTTCCGGTGAGTAAACAGAAAAAAGTTCGCCGACAACCCTGTCTATGTTTGCGAATTCCTGCTCAAGGTATTTCTGAAGTTCCTCTATTGTCATGCTCATTACCTCCCTGTCTTGAGAATTATACCCTATGCTCTTTGCCCTCTGCTTCTCACAGCCTCCCTGATTTTATAATAGATATCAGCAGCCTTATTCCAAGCAGAAAGGCCACTAAAAATCCTATGGCCCCGATTGTCGGCAGGCCGAAGATCCTGCCGCCGATATCCATATTGGATTGTATCAGCATTGACGAACCTACTATGATGGCTGCGACAATTATGCTGAATGCAAGACGGTTGCTTGAGCGGTCAATGTCACGTATCAATTTATCCATCCCTACAGGGTTGATATTAATGCTTACCTCATCCCGGAGAGATTTCCTCAACAGCCTGTTTATCTGTTTAGGCGTATCAAACAGCAGCCGCCAAACGTCCGACAAATTATCTTTTGCCTTCTCAAAGATGCTCTCGGGGCTCAGGCGTTTTTTTATCAGCTTTGCCGCGTAAGGGGCCGCGTAAGTAATGGCATTGAAACCGGGATCAAGCTGCCTGCCTATATTATCGAGGACCATTATGGTTTTGTTTATCAGCATCAATTCCGAAGGCACCCTGAGTCCATGTTTTATGACGAGGTGAGTAAACAGCTCCAGATATTCCGGGAAATTCACTTCAGAGATCGTGAGGTCATAAAGGGGCTCAACGATATCAACGAGGTCTCTCTTCAGCGCCCTCTTGAATTCATCGAGGTCCACATCACCTGCCACCAGCCCCATGTCAATATATATATCAATGAGGTCGTCAAACTTCCTGTTATAAAGCGCAAGGAACGCTCCGGCGATATTCTCCATCATGTCCGGTGTAAGCCGCCCGACTATTCCAAAATCCATAAGCCCTATCTTGCTGTCCTGCATTACAAAGATGTTACCGGGATGCGGGTCTGCGTGAAAAAACCCGTCTTCAAATATCATCTTGAAGTAGGCTGCAACACCTTTGCGGGCCAGTTCCAGCCTGTCAATACCGAGCGCGTCAATCCCCGGCAGATCGTCTATCCTCACGCCTTCAAACCTTTCCATTACGATCACTTTCTCGGATGACAGATGGGAGTAAATCGTGGGGATGCAAATATCCGTGTCTTCCGCAAAGTTTCTTTTGAATCTCTGCGCGTTTTTCGCCTCGGCAAAAAAATCCAGCTCCTTTTTAACTGTCTTTGAAAACTCGTTCACTATCCCCTCGGGATCAAAAAGCCTGCTTTCAGGGATATATTTGATCATGAGGCGCGCAATGGCATTCAGGATTGTCACGTCATTATCTATGATCTCGCTGATGTCAGGCCTCTGCACCTTGATGATCACTTTCTCGCCGGTCTTAAGGACTGCGTAATGGACCTGCGCGATGGAGGCGGCTGCAATCGGGGTCTCTTCAAAGTCCAGAAACACGTCATTGAGAGAAATATTGAGTTCAGACTCTATGATCTGGATCGCCTTTTCCGGGGCAAACGGGGGGACCTTGTCCTGGAGCTTTTTAAATTCATCCGCGTATTCTGTTGTTATGAGGTCCGGCCTGGAGGAAAGGATCTGCGCCAGTTTTATAAATGAAGGGCCTAATTCGCTGAAGGCCATCCTCAGTCTTTCAGGGATGGTGTGCTTCTCAAGTTTTTCCCATCGCCTCAGGATCTTTAATTTTATGCTCAGGGGGAAAAACCGCTGGAGATTTACCTGCTCAATAAACTGCCCGAACCCGTGCCTGAGGAAAACATTGACTATATGCCTTATGCGTTTTATATTTTTATACGTCTGCCAGTATCTGAGAAGTTTTGTTATTGGCATTTAATATTTTAAGATGAAAATTAAGTTAACAGCTTTCTTTATGTTGTTGAGAATCAGCAAAATTATAACGCCTTTCTTTTTTTAATTATACCCTCAATATCAGCCTTTGTCGCTATCATGAACTTGTACTTCTCATCCAGTCCGCCCCGTTTGTTCAAACAACTTCCTTCTCAACTTCCGGGTAAATCTTATCGATTGCCTGCTGTATCTCAATCGTTTTTTGCAAAACTGTTACAACCCTGCAGTAATGTTTTATGTCTTCAAGAGATAATGTTTTCCCTTTCCTGTCTTTCAGCCATTTTTCACAAACCTGATAACCGCCGATATGGTATTCCCATACTTCGGGCTTAACATTCTCAAAATACTTATCATTGTTTATAAATATTTTTCCATCCTCATATCTCGGTTTTTCGACCTTATTATTTCCCTCGCCCTGAAATTTTGCAATTGGTTTATCAAACTCTGGTGATTTGAGCAAGTGCAAAGCTACAAGCTTCTCACCATGCACTCCCATTTTCTTGAACAGCTTGTAATCTTTTGTAAAAGGTATTCGCGGAAAATCAATCTTTAAAAACTCAGCATACTTTGTGCGGTAAATATTAGAGTAGAGTACAGCATAAATGTAATAGAAGACCTCTTCTGGAAATGGCTCCTTCTTGTAGATTGACGATAGACTTTTCAAAAGAGATTCAGAAATATTTGGTCTTCTAATCTTATAAGGCGTCTCCGGCTCAAATAGCATCAAAACACTACTTAAGGACTTACTCCTTTTAGGTTTATTTTTGTCGATATAAAGATAAAGGGGGAAAAGATATGAACGCTCTCTGGTCTCTAAAGATACTGTACAGTCATTCGTGATTTTATCAGAACAAAGCGCATGTCTGAACTCTCCATTCACCTGACGATTAGCAATTAATCCCAAATTATCTTGAAGCATATTCTGCATTACTTCTTTTCGCGAACGTTCAATGACTGAATCATGATAGAAAATCCACTGCTCATCAAAAGGGCGATACAGGATTTTTGTTATTGTCTGTTCCCATTCATCATCATTCGTTACACTTTCTCTGGCGTCTTTAAGTTTCCAATTGGACTTATCTTTCAAGCCATAAGTCTGCTGGATTATTTCGTCAGGCAGTTTTTTGTCTCGGAACTGCAATATCCTTCTTCTCAATGTACTTTTATCAGAGTCAAGTACAAAATTGTCTCTTGATGTGACTATTCCCACGCTGTTTACCGGGAAAATATCGGTAATTTTAGGATAGGTTTGATATTGCGACAAAAGTCTTTCATCTCTTGGAATAAAAAGATAGAATTCGGATTTTGGGGTTATCTTTTTCCATTTGGTTGTTATTAAATCGTTTATATTGAGCCAGGCGTATTTATCTTCTCTGGTCCCCCATAATTCAGAATGCGAGATTGTTTTCTTCAGCCCCTTCTTCTTAATGAATAATGCAATTGCCACTCCCTGCTGAATGTCAAAAACATTCTCATCTTTTGAGCCGTCAGGACATTTTTCTTTTTTAAGGCTGTTACCGTGAAGATCAAGCAGGTAAATCTCGTCAAAACTCTGCATAAGCGACTGCCGCATTCCCCTGAACGTCGGGTTATCAAGATAGCTGTGGTTAGTAATAAAGCCCAGAACACCTTCCCCCACCTGATCAATTTTCCATTGTGCAAAACGTATGAACTTCACATAGTCATCCTGAAGCCACTTTGGATTTTTCTCACCGAGCGGTTTACCGTCTACTTGAAAGTATGCCTTTATTTCTTTGGTTATCCAGTCTCCGATATTGGTTGAATGCCCTGAATACGGCGGATTGCCGAGGATGGCGAGAATAGGTTTTTCCTTTTTCACTTTGCCTGCCAGATGTGATTCTTCTGAAAGAGACGCCATACCGGGCAGAGACGTTTGCTCAAGTTCATCCATCTCAAGGGTGTTTGTGAGATAAAGTTTAAATCTGTCATCCTTCTGTAACTTGTATCCGAGTTCTTCAAGAAGAAAAGACATTTTTAAATGTCCGACTGCATACGGCGCCATCATCAATTCAAATGCGTAAAAGTTTTTGAGGATGTGGGTCTTAATAAAGTCTTTTTTGCCGCCATCTCCATACCTGGAGATAAATTCTTCCACTGCAAGATTGCTTGTCTCAGCAAGAAAAGTGAGCGTCCCTGCCGCTGGGTCTAATACAGTAACAGAATCTGATGCAAAGCCGTCCTTCTTCCCGAAATATTCTTTCAGGATTATATTTAAAGAACGAACGATATAAGAGACTACTGGCTCAGGCGTATAATAGACTCCGCGTTTCTCCCTTTCCTTCGGGTCGTATTCCGTGAGGAATGTCTCATAGAAATGAATGATCGGGTCGCTGCCTCTGCCTTCATGATAAAACTTATGGAGCGTCTGTTTTACATCAGCCACTGAGAGGACTTCGGATATGTCGTCAACGATCCACTCCATCTGAGGAGGCAGATCTTCAAGGGATATGAACTTGAAGACATCTCTTAATATCCCGATCGTCCTCGGTATGTAGTCAAATGCAAGCTTCCTGTTAAAACCGTTTTCAGCGCGTGTCCTTGCCGCAAAAAGACCATAGGTTATTGTCTGGCTGTACAGGTCAGCAAAATCTTCTTTTGAAAGTCCGTGAATGAGATACTTTTGAAACGCCTCATAAAATCCGAGGATAAATCCTTTTCCTTTTCTCTCTTCTTCCTTCAGCTCCTCAATGATGACCTGCTCTTTTAAAAACCTGGTCCTCTTTGCAAGCTCAACTGCGAGAGTCTTTGCCGTATATGTTTTCGGCAGAGAGAAAGAAAAATATTGTTCAAGGAGATCAAAAAATTCCTGCTCTTTTTCAACAGGCGGGATTGTGCCGAGTTTTTGTATTAAAAACGGTCTGGCGATCTGAACACTGTCAATCATTCGACCATCCCGGTACAGTCTGAATTCGAAGAAGTTGGTCAATATTAAATTAGGGAAGGTATGCAGATAGCGCTTTAACTGGTCAGTGTCTTCTATCTGATCCAAGTGTTTGACCCCCCTCAATCCCCCCTTATCAAGGGGGGAAGTAAAGGGGGGTGTCTTGGCCTCGATGTATCCGACTATATGCTGTTTACCGTCCCATATCCTGAAATCCGGGTTCCCGGCATCAGTCTTTTGAGGGATGGTCGTAACATGCACTTTCTTCTTGTTTATTGATTCAGCGTAATTCTGAAAAAGCCCTACGATGCAGGAGTAGTAACTTGATTCTGTTGCGTCCCCCCGCTTGCTGACCTCAAAGATATTTTTTAAATACGCTTTTAGCATAATTATATTTTTGTCTCATCACTCCTCTAATTTCACCCGAACAAATATTAATCAAACTCTCTAAACAGCAAGAAGGTGAAAAGAGATATGCAATCTGATAAAGGTTCTTCCCTGTCTTGATTTATAACCTGCTTTTTTCCTGCCAAGCCGAGTACGGGCACAGGAATAGATTAAGATATTGCACAAACTTTATCAATGAGAAGTGATGAGAAAAATTCGGAAGGATTTTTGCCATCTAAACAAAATCAAAGACGTCCATGCTGATGGTCTTTTCAGGCTTTGCTTCTCCGTGGACCATACGTCGAATTTTTTCGGTCGTCTCCCTGCTAAAACAGGCTCGCCGCATCTTGAACAGATTGTCGCAGGGATATGCTCAACCAAAACAGGTTTACCATCAATCTGAAAAACCTCATTTACAAATCCTTCTTTGGCTTCTGCAAAGCCACATGCATGGCAGTGAAACAGCTTTACCTCCTTTCTTTTGCCTGTAAAAGTTTAATAACATTCCAGGTGGGTTCGTGCAGCGTGTGTTGGTATTCCTTCGGCATCCACATATATGGCAACTTTCTCGACCCCTTCTTCATAACTATTGCTATTACAAAGAGAGTATCCAAGAGTTTCATACGCCTTTATGAAAACTTCCAGGGTTTCTTCTTGGGGAATATCGGGCGGCCAGAAACAATCTTTATTGGGCCACCACCATGTTTCACTTTCACCTGCGGCCCAGGCAATGCAATTATACTCTTTAGTGGCCGGGCTGGTAATCTCATATCCGCTTAACTGCAAACCCGGAAAAATTTCTTCGATCAGCTTTTTGTCCCCCCTCAGAACTTATGCAATGTAGCCTTTTTCTCTGCCTCACTTAAGCCAGTCTTCGGACATCTGTCTTAATCTGCCCCTATGCTCAGGCAAGACGGGGTCTTCGCCCGTTATAGACCTTAAAGCCCAAAACCAATGATCCGGCTTCCTTTTCATCTCTGAAAGGATAAAAGGAACGGCAACATGTCCCATTCCAATTATCTGTTGGTAGGCAGGATGCTTTGAGATTTCTGTAATGGATGACAAATACGCAGTCTCAGATTCCCATTCAAGTTTCAACATCTGAAACCGTACAAAAGAATCTTTCAATTCCTCCCCCCGGATTTACAGAAATACTTCAATCAGATATTCACTCTTGCGACGAGCCTTCAAGCTTCTTGACCCTTGCTGAAAGGGCGGTCAACTTCTTTTCGAGTTTTTCAACTTCCTCTCTCGTCGGGATGTTCATCTTCTCAAGGGTCTTATTCACGAGCTCGGTCAGACTTTTTGATAGAGTCTCCCCGCTCTTCCCTGCCTTGTCCGACCACTCTTTTACAAGCTTTGATCCCTGCGATTCGCTGAGCTCTCCCTTTTTGACAAGCTCGTCGATCAACTCTTTCACCTTTTCAGGCACGCCCAGTCCTGCCATCAATGCCTTGTGCAAAACATCATTAATTGTCATCGTTCCCTCCTCCTTTTTTTGCATGGAGCAAAGAGCCAAGGGTAACAGTTTAAGATCTTTCCCCTATGCCCTTTGCGCTATGCACTTTGCTTTTTAATTATCTCAACCACCGCTCCAACTGCTTTATCAATTGCATCTACATCTTTTGTTCCGCCCTGAGCCATGTCAGCCCTTCCGCCGCCCTTTCCGCCGGTGACTGCTTTTAAAATTTCACCTGCGTTAAAACGCTGGGTCAGGTCTTTCGTGACTGAAGAAACGTAATATGCCTGCCCGTCAAGCGCGGATGCAAGCAGGATTATGCCTGAACCGATCTTGTTCTTTAATCCATCGGCGAGGTCGCGTAAACCTTTCATATCAAGCCCGTCAAGCCTGTGAGAGAGCACCTTCATATTGTCTATTGAAACTGCTCTTTCAAGAATACCTTCAACTTTGCCCTTGACCGATTTCTGCTTGAATTTATCAAGCTCTTTTTCATTCTGCTTTAAGTCGCTGATGATCTTCTCCACTCTTTCCGAGACCTTCTGTTCGGGGACTTTGAGCAGGGCAGCAGCCTTTCTTAATTCTTTTTCTCTCACCTTGTAAAACTCTATTGACTGTAAACCCGTCACAGCCTCTATCCTGCGGATTCCCGCGGCAACGCTTCCCTCGGAGATTATCTTGAAGGGGCCTATCTCTCCCGTAGAGTCACAGTGAGTGCCCCCGCAAAGCTCCGCTGAAAAATCACCGGCCTTAATGACCCTCACTCTCTCGCCGTATTTTTCGCCGAAGAGCGCGGTGACGCCTTTTGAGATAGCGTCATCAAGGGTCGTAGTTGATTTTTCGACCGTCAGGTTTTCAAGTATCTTTTCATTTATGATCTCCTCCACCTCTTCGCGCTCTCTTTCCTCCATAGCATAAAAGTGGGTGAAGTCGAACCTGAGCCTGTCCGGCGCAACGAGCGAACCGGCCTGTTTGATGTGGTCTCCGAGGACGGCCCTGAGCGCGGATTGAAGGAGATGCGTTGCGGTGTGGTTGCGCATGATGGCCCTTCTTCTGTCTGCATCAACTGCCGCTGAGACCGTCATTCCCTTCCTGATGATTCCCTTTCTCACTACCGTAGTATGAATAAGTATATCACTGAATTTTTTTGTGTCCAGCACGTCAATCTTCAGTCCGTCTGCTTTTATAATTCCCTTATCTCCGACCTGTCCGCCTGATTCCCCGTAGAATGGGGTTTTATCAAAGACGATCTCCGCCTCTTCACCTTCACGCGCCTCATCCGTAAGCGCGCCGTTTTTTATGATGGCGGTGACCACGCTGTCTGACTTCAATGTTTCATAGCCGAGAAATTGTGTAGCGCCCGACTGTTTTTTGATCTCGCGGTAGACGCCCGTTACTTCTTCCTCCCCGACCCATGAAGCGCGCGCGCGCGTCTTCTGTATCTCCATTTCATCATTAAATGCCTTCAGGTCTATCTTGAGTTTATTGTCCTCGGCGATGTCCTGAGCAAGGTCAAGGGGGAATCCGAAAGTGTCATACAATTTAAAAAGCTCAGCACCGGGGACCGTGTCTTTGCCGGATGACTTAAGATCACCCATCAGTTTATTCAATATGTCCATGCCGGAAGAAAGCGTGTGCGCAAACCTCTCCTCTTCCAGCTTCAAAATCTTTTTGCTCCGCTCGGTGTTCTCAAGGATCTCAGGGTAAGCTTCTGACATGATTTCATAGACTGTATCGAGTAAATTGCAGAGGAACGGTTCCTGGATGCCAAGCATGAAGCCGTGCCTCGCAGCCCTCCTGATTATCCTTCTCAGCACATATCCCCTGCCTTCGTTTGAGGGGAACAGGCTTTCTGAAATAACAAAGGCCGCTGACCGGATATGGTCCGCGATCACCCGCATTGAAACATTGGTCACAGGATCGATGCCGTATTTCTTGCCGGAGATCTTTTCAACGGTCTTAATAATAGGCATGAAGAGGTCGCTGTCGAAATTATTGTGCTTGCCCTGAAGCACTGCCGATAACCTCTCCAGTCCCATCCCGGTATCAATGCTCGGCTTGGGCAGCGGTGTCAGTTTCCCGGATGAATCCCTGTTGTACTGCATGAAGACGAGGTTCCATATCTCAAGATACCTGTCGCAGTCGCATCCGACCGTGCAGGTGGATTTACCGCAGCCCATCTCAGGCCCCTGGTCGATCAATATCTCGGAGCACGGCCCGCACGGCCCGGTGTCCCCCATCTGCCAGAAATTGTCCTTTTCGCCAAGCCTGTAGATCATCTTTGCCGGAATGCCCACATGGTCCTTCCAAATCTCAGCGGCTTCAGCGTCTTTTTCATAGACAGTAATGTAGAGCTTGTCCGCAGGCAGTTTGAACCTTTCAGTCAATAATTCCCAGGCCCACGCTGCCGCTTCTTTCTTGAAATAGTCGCCGAAGGAAAAATTTCCAAGCATCTCAAAGAACGTATGATGCCGCGCGGTCCTTCCGACGTTTTCAAGGTCATTGTGCTTGCCGCCTGCGCGGAGACATTTCTGCACAGTTACCGCCTTCTTGTACGGCCTGCTCTCTTCGCCGAGGAATACGGACTTGAACTGCACCATCCCTGCGTTAGTGAACAGGAGGGTCGGGTCATCCTTGGGTAAAAGGGCGGAACTGGAAACAATCTCATGCCCCTTTTCCTTGAAGAAATCCAGAAACAGTTGTCTTATCTTTTTGCTTTCCATAATATTGATGCCGTTATTTGTAAAGCTTCATAACACTAATCCGTCATGCCCGAAGTTCTTAATCGGGCATCCAGAAAAATCAAGACTGGATTCCGGCTTAAGGACTGCCGGAATGACAGACAAACAGAGTTTATGGACAAAACGAACTCTGTGTCTAAGAAACTTCGCTATATGATACTGTATTATATCAATTAATGTATAGATTTCGAGGCGCTCTCATCCCTCTTGGCAAAGAGGGGTAAGGGAAATTTAAAGGTCAGTTAAAACTCATGATACTCATTCACCCACCGGTTGCAAAACCCTGTGAGCCTCCTGCCGGACTTGCAGGGCTTTCAGGCGCTTTAAAGCAGAATAACGTTAAGCATGAAGTTCTTGATGCTAATCTTGAAACCCTTCTTTACGTGATGGACCGCTCGCAATCGCAGACTTTCATCCCGCCTGACAAATGGACGGCGCGCGCACTGCGCAACATTTCCAAAAACCATGCCTCAATGAAAGATTGGCGGATATATCATTCTATCGACCGTTACAAGCGCGCTGTCATTGACCTCAACCACGCCGTTGAGATGTCGGTGGATAACGGTTTCACTCTCAGTCTTGCGGACCTTCATCATCATGAGCTTTCACCCTTACGAAGTAATGACCTCATCATGGCGGCTGAGCACCCGTTGCAGAATCCATTTTATCCGTATTTCAGGGAAAGACTTTTGGAGCTTGTTCAGAAAAGAGGTTCCACCGTGGTCGGATTTTCCCTGAATTTTCTGAGCCAGGCGCTCTGCACGTTTGCGATGGCTGGTTTGTTGAGAAAAGAATTTCCACATCTGACAATCATACTTGGTGGAGGGCTTGTGACCTCATGGATGAGAAATCTAAACTGGAAAAATCCGTTCAGCGGATTGGTGGACCACCTTGTTGCAGGGCCGGGGGAAAATCAGTTGCTCTCGATCTTAGGGATCAATAATGTTCAGGAAGAAAATTTCACGCCGGATTATTCTTCCCTGCCTTTGAACGATTACCTGTCTCCGGGTTTTATTTTGCCGTACAGCGCTTCAAGCGGATGCTACTGGAACAAGTGTTCATTCTGTCCTGAAAGGGCGGAGGACAATCCTTATATTCCTTTGCCGGTTGAAAAAGTGGCGAATGAACTCAATGCGCTGATTGCAAAGACAAGCCCTGTCATGGTCCACCTGCTGGATAATTCCGTGAACGAGAAACTTTTAAAAAGACTCGCAGGCAATCCGCTAAATGTTCCATGGTACGGCTTCGCGCGGATAAGTGAACTTTTGATGGACATAGATTTTTGCATGGCTTTGAGAAAATCCGGATGCGTAATGCTTAAGCTCGGACTCGAATCAGGCGACCAGCGAGTGCTTGACCAGATGCAGAAGGGAATTAATATTGAGACAGCTTCCCTCGCGTTAAAGACGCTGAGACGGGCGGGGATCGCCGCTTATGTCTATCTCCTCTTCGGCACCCCGGCAGAGACATTGAGAGAGGCGCGAAAGACACTTGAGTTTGTCATCGATCATAAAGACGAGATAAGTTTTCTGAACCTCGCGGTGTTCAATATGCCGGTCTGCGGGCCTGAAGCAGGAAAATTTGAGACCGGCAGTTTTTACGAAGGCGACCTTTCACTCTACACGGACTTTTCACATCCCAATGGCTGGGACAGAAAGAACGTGAGGCGGTTCCTTGATAACGAATTCAAAAGGAACAAAGCGGTTTCAGAAATACTGAAAAACGACCCTCCGATATTTACCTCCAATCACGCCCCTTTTTTCGCGGTGAACCATCGTTCATAATTTCTTCAAATGTTTTATTTATTCTTTAGTCAAAGAACATAAACAAAATTAAAACAGCGAAAAGGAGGTCACATGAAAAGAACAGGACTCGTTGCACTATTTGCCGGGATCGTCTCACTTGGATTCAGCGCAGCCCCTGCCGTAAGCAATGCAGGAGTAAATGTTAACATCGGATTCTATCCTCCGCCATTTGTAATCCCCGCGCCTCCCCCAATGTTCATGCCGCCCGCGCCGCCGGCTGTAGTAGTGATACCGGGGACGGAAGTCTATTACGCCCCGAACGTTGAGGAGGACATCTACTTTTACCGTGGCAGCTGGTACCGCCCCTATGCCGGACGCTGGTACAGGGCGAGAGGATACAACGGACCGTGGGTGTATTTAGTCCCGGGACGAGTGCCCCGTATGCTTGTATCCATGCCGGAGTATTACTACGCAGCGCCTATGCATTACAAGCATCCTAAAAAACATTTTAATAAACACAGGCGGGATTGGAGAAGGGGGCATGACGATGATGACTGGGACGATTAGTCCACAAAATTCATAATGCACTCTGTTCCAATGGTTACTGAAATGAAAGGCTGCGGAAGAATTTCTATACGACACCTTTTAAAAGCAGAGGGCAAAGAGCGGAGAGCATAGAGTTCAGGGCAAGAATACTTTTGCCCTGAAACAAAAATGTAATAATTCGTTTGTCGATTATAGAAATTCTGTAGCAGGCTTTCATTTCGAATTGTACATATATCGAATCTGCATGTACTGCAAGAGCATATTGAGCACCACGAGCGCAAGCTTGGGTTTCTGGGAAAGCGCGGCCCGAACCTGGCTCCACATTGCCGCCTCTTCCGGGCCCAGGCGCTTGAGATCAGACATAAGTCTCATGGTGTCTATCTCAACTGAACGCCCCCTGAGTTGACCGAGCGTCCCGGATTCTTTCATTGAATCGGGGACCGCGGCTTTCTCAATGAAGCGCATCAGTCTGTCTGTGAACGCGCCGGGATCATAGAGCCTTGCGCAGAGGGCCTTAATCCCGCTGAGCAATTCTTCACGTTTCATCCTGTTCGGAACAATATTTGTGTCCCAGGGAGCCATAGTCGCAATGCCTGCCTCTCCCGGAAGTATCCTGCTGTCTGCCGCCAGCCTTTCATATAGCTGCGTCCCTGCAGGCGCAACAAGAGCGCCAAGGCTAAAAATAGGGATCGGGACTGATTGGGCAAATTCATATTGCCTGGCAAATATATCCTGGCCGTCCGAGTCAAACCCGACGATCATGCCTGCCATGACCCCTATCCCGTTGTGCAGGAAGCGCTCGATCTGTCCTGTCAGGCTGTCTCTGAGATTTTGGTTCTTGCCTGATTGCCTGAGACTGTCCTCGTTCGGTGTTTCAATGCCGATGAAGACATAGATCATACCTGCCTCAGCGCACATTCGCAGCAGCTCTTCGTCCGCTGCGGAATCAATCGAAACCTGTGTTACAAAACTCACAGGCCCGTCTTTCTGCCGCAAATTCCAGTTGCGCAATTCCCTCAGCAGTTCCTTGGCATGTTGCCGGTTGGCAGTGAAGTTATCATCCGCAAAAAAGACCATGCGGTATCCATATTTGTAAAGGTCATCAAGCTCGTTTAAGATCTGCTGAACGGGTTTGTGCCTCTGCTGACGGCCGACATACTGAATGGTGTCGCAGAACTCGCACTGGAATGGACATCCGCGCGACGTCTGGACTATTCCAAGCAAGGCCCTGTCATTTGGATAGAGGTCCCATCTGGGCATAACGGGTGAAGAGAACTGGGACCTTTGCCCGGCGTATTCTTTCTTCCAGTTGCCGGAACGCAGATTGGTAAACAACGTGTCAGACACTTCTTCAATTTCGCCTTTCACAAGAATGTCGCAATACGGACGGACAACATCCGGAGAGAGTGAAGCAAATGGGCCTCCCATAATTACAGTTTTTCCGCGTCTCCTGAATTCCCTCGCAATCTCTGCCATCCGCCGCCATTGATTGACCTTCCCTGTTATCCCCACGAAGTCAGCGGATATATCAAAATCCACGGGAGAGATGTTTTCGTCAACGAGGGCCACATTAAAATCAGAAGGCGCCATTCCCGCGATCGTGACTACGGCAAGGTCTGCCACAAGCGCAGCGGGGCTGTAACCGCCTGCTCTCAGCGCCTCAACACTATAATAAGTGGGAAATGTCGAAGCAGGATTTACCAGATAAAGAGACGGCTTATTTGTCACAGTTAAATTGCAAGAAGTGGTATTGTGCCTGGATTTATTTTTTCGTACTTGAAAAAAAGATTAACACAACACTTTGGACATATGCAATCCGGTCTTGATTTTGGTCCGGACAATAAAGTTACTTTTTCTCAAACAGCTTCCTGTATTCTCCGTAGCCTTCCTTGTCCAAATCTTCTTTGGGGATAAAGCGGAAGGCTGCGGAATTCAGGCAATAGCGAAGTCCTGTCGGTTTCGGCCCGTCGTCAAAGACATGCCCCAGGTGCGAATCGCCGTGCCTGCTCTTTACTTCAGTTCTCCGCATGAGGAAGCCCCTGTCCTCGCGCTCGACAACATTGCCGGGCTCAAGAGGCCTTGTAAAGCTCGGCCAGCCAGTGCCTGAATCGAACTTGTCATTGGAGCTGAAGAGCGGCTCGCCGCTGGCAATATCCACATATATGCCTTCGCGGTGATTGTCCCAGTACTCATTGTCGAAGGCCCGTTCAGTTCCTCCTTCCTGCGTAACATTATATTGAAGCGGGGTCAGCTTTTTTTTCAACTCTTCTTTAGGCGGCTTTGTATATTTCTTTGTTCCTGCGGGCTTGCCGCTGTCTCCCCATAACTTTTTAATAAACGCCTCTCTGCCCGATCCGGTCTTGTAGAGATTGTAGCTTGTCGAATTTTTCACATAGTATTTTTGGTGGTAGTCTTCAGCCGGGTAAAATTCTGAGGCGGGAACAATTTCGGTAACAATGGGTTTTGAAAATTTTCCCGATTTCTCAAGCGCTTCTTTTGAGGTAAGCGCGAGACGCCTCTGTTCTTCGTTATAGTAAAAGACCGCTGTCCTGTATTGCGTCCCGCTGTCGGCAAACTGCCGGTTGAGTGTGGTAGGGTCTATGCTCTGCCAGAAGATGTCAAGCAGTTCCCCGTAACCTGTCAGTGCCGGATCATACAGTATCTCCACTGCCTCGGCATGTCCGGTCGTGCCTGAGCTGACCTCTTCATAAGTGGGGGCCTTCGTATGTCCTCCGGTGTAACCGACCCTTGTGGAGACAACCCCTTTGAGTTTATCGTAAGGCGGCTGCATGCACCAGAAACACCCTCCTGCAAAGGTGGCCCTTTCAAGTCCTGCGGAAGGGGTCTGCGCGCCTTCCTTTTCTTTATTCCCGATGATCGCCATAGTTATCACTCCTGTTAATATTATAAGTGAAAAAACAATGAGGGCTTTTTTCATATCTTTATTTTACACCCTGTCCTTGAAGAAATTGTGAAGCAGCTTCAAAACAACCGTTATGCGTAATGCGTTATGAGTTATTCTTTCACCCATTACGCTTTACGCATTACACATTACGATTTGCGATACTGTTATAATCCGTGGATGAAAAAGATCATATTCCTGCTTGCATTATTGTTACTCCCATCTGTCATTTCCGCTTCTGACGCCGACAGGGTATTCAGGGAAAACCAAAAGTCAATTGTAGTTGTTACTGCGTATAACAAAAATGGCCAGCAGCTTACCGAGGGGACGGGATTTATCGCAAGCGCGGACGGCCTGATAATTACAAACTACCATGTGATAGGCATTGCAAAGGATTTAAAGGTAAAGGCCGGCAGCAGGGCGTTGAATGTTGAGGGCGTGACTTACGCCGACAAAGATAATGACTTTGTGATACTCAAAGTAAAAGGAAAAGATCTGCCGGCCGTGAAACTCGGAGATGCCGGGAAGATAGATCCAGGCGCGAAGATCTATATCATAAGCAGCTCGGAAGATTCCGGCAACGTGATCTCTGAAGGGGTATTCAGAAAGATGAGAACAATCTCCCCCGGGAGAAAGGTTGTCGAGATCACCGCCCCTGTCTCGCACGGAAGCAGCGGCAGCCCTTTATTCAACAGTAACGGCGAGGTTGTCGGCATCACAACATTCCTGATAAAGAGGAGCGAGAACATAATCCTTGCGATGCCCTCGGACCTATTGAGAGACAAATTGAGGGCCGGGGGAAAGACCACCCCGATAAGCAGCATAATAAAAAATTACCGGAATTCGGCGGAGTACTGGTTCTATCTTGGCTATTACCTCTCAGAGGCAGGCGCGGACAGGGAGGCGGTAGATGTGTTCAAAGAGGCGATACGGCTTAAGCGCGATTTTGCCGAGGCATACTATTACCGGGGCGCAGCACTTGAAAAACTGGGCAGGCATAAAGAGGCGGCACGGGATTTTAAGGAGGCAATAAGATCAAAGGCTGATCTTACGGACGCGCATCTGAGTCTCGGTGTTACATACGGAAAGCTCGGCATGTTCAAGGAGGCAGTGGAAGTTTTAAAGCAGGCAGTAAGGCTTGAGCCTGATTTTGCGGACGTGTATTACAATCTTGGCGTCGCTTACAGCAAGCTCGGCCTGTACGGGGAAGGAATCGAGGCTGGCAGAAAGGCCATCAGACTGAAACCCGATTTTGCGGACGCGCATTACAACCTCGGCATTGCCTATGAGAAATCAGGCGGCTACAAAGAAGCTGAGGCTGCCTTTAAAAATGTCTTAAAATTCAAACCTGATTACGCTGAGGCCCATTACAACCTCGGGATTGTGTACTTACTATTGGACGATAAAGGCTCTGCCCTTGAAAGATATAAGGCGCTGAAGCCCCTTAACACCGGACTGGCGGATAAATTATTCAGCCTGATCAATAAGAGTTGATCTAAATCCCAAGTGCGGAAGCTATAACCTGCCCTGAATTAACCGGATATTGCCTGAAACCCGTTATGGTAAAATGAACCATGCTGGTTTTGCCTTTTACCAAAAAAAGTTCCAGGGACATTTTCAAGAGGGCGTTAGAGACCCTTAACAGCGGCGGCATTATCGCATATCCTACAGAAAGCTTTTACGCGCTCGGGGTCCTGGCCGCGGATGAAACTGCGGTCAAGAAATTGTTTGAGCTGAAAAAAAGGCCTGTGGGTAAACCGCTGCCGGTAATCGTTGGCGATATGGACACGCTCAGATCTGTCGTGGAAAATGTCCCTGTCAATGCTGAAAATTTGATAAGGAAATTCTGGCCCGGGCCGCTGACCATGATATTTAAGGCAAAGGACAACGTCCCCTTTTTGCTGACCGGCGGAAGCGGGAAGGTCGCAGTGAGGATCCCGGGCGAGAGCGTTGCCCTTCATCTGACAAGTGCGCTGAAGCTCCCGGTCACCTCCACAAGCGCAAATCCATCCGGGGAGCTGCCGGCGGAAGATACAGGCGCAGTCGTAAAATATTTCGGGGAAAAAATAGATCTGATCATTGACGGGGGAAAAGCGCCGGGCGGAAAACCTTCCACGATTGTCGACGTTACTGTTGTGCCTCCAGTGGTTTTAAGAGAGGGGCGTATAGCTTTGTAGTTATTTTGCCGTCATTCCCGTGCCTAAAGCACCTACTGTTGGCTTGCCGGGAATCTTTCTGATTTTTTGAGAACAAAAGAAGATTCCGGACAAGCCGGAATGACTGAATGAGGAACCAGTATCAAGAAAACAGAGTTGCAAGCTAACTCATTTCATGCATGAAAAAATTACTTCTCATCATACTTTTAGCGCTTGTCATTCTCTCGATCTCTCTCATTGCCTTCATAAAGAGTCCCGCGTTCATTAAAACAGTTACAGGCTTTATCAATAGCCATACAAGCCTGCACGTGGAGATAGGCGCTCTGTCTTTTGTGCAAGGGCATCGCATGGTGATTGACGGCCTTCTGATAGAAGAGAAAAACAAGGACGGTTTCCGCCTTATCCTGCCGCACTCGGAAATCAGCGCAAGCCTTAAAGGCATCCTCAGAAAAAACATTGAAGATATCGTTCTGGTGAAGCCCAAAATCTCTGTCCCGTATAGAAAAGAAGGTAAAGGCAAAGTATCGCTGCCTTTTACATTCAACAGGATATCCGTCAGTGATGCTGATGTGCAGATCCAGGTTGAAAAGGAGGGGGCGTTCCATATCAGCGCAATAACAATTTCACTGAATAAAACAGCAAGTGAAAAAATATCGCTACTATCCGGCAGCGCTTTTGTCGACGAACTTAACTCGAAGATATCTTTAACAGCGGAGATTGATACGGAAAAATTCAGCCTCAACAAGGCGCGGATAGACGTCTCGTCAATAGACCTGCAAAATCTTTCCGCTAAACACCCTCTGCCGTTTTTCAAAGACAAAGAGTTAAAGGGTTCCGGCAGGGTTACAGTTGACATGGAGAGAGACGATCATGACGGAGAGGAGAAAATTAAATACCGGGCATCAGCGTTTATTCAAAATCTCCTGTTCCATTCAAAGGACCTGCGCATAGATTTGAAAGACAGACCTCTCGAATTTGTATCTCTTGGCGCTTACAGCTCTGAAAAAGATAACATTGAAATATCGTCCCTGACAGCGGGGCTTTCACAGTTAAAGTTACTGAACCTTCACGGGACAGTAAAACATATCTCTTCCGATGACCCGGCCATAGATATTATTGCTGAATCTAAAGGCATCAGCCTCAATGAGATAAAAAACATAATCTCCGGCCCGGCGGTTGCGAAGCTTATTGAAATAGATACTGACGGTTCAGCGGATGCGGGTGTCGTCATCTACGGCAACCTTAAATCTCCGGCGGTCAAAGGTGAAGTTTTCGCACATGGAGAGAAACTTGACTGGAAGAATATAAGGCTTCGGTCTTTTGTAATGAGATGCCCTTTTGAATATGAAAAGGGGTCTCTTGCCGTAAAGAGCGCGTCTATAAGGGCGGCGGAATCCGCTTATCTCAGCCTGCCTGACAAAAAATATATTGGAAGTTTGCAAAACATAAAATTTTTCATCCCTTCCTTTACGTATAACAAATCGAGTCTTACGGCGAAAAATGTTCAGCTGCGCGCTGACAGGGCGGTTTTTTATAATGGCAAAGGATATGAGGAGAAGGGGATTTCAGTTGACGGGTCCGTCGAAGGGGACCTCGCCAATCATCAGTTTAAGGCCAAAAACTTGCTGCTTGAAGCAGGTTTTTTTAAACGTGTGACTGCTGATCTTAATTTTGTAACCGGCAAACCGGATATTGTTGACGCGGTCATAAATTATGACAACATGGATATTGAGCAATTATCAAAAAGATATTTTGATGACTTTCTCAAAAAGAAAGGCCTCCGCGTAAAAGGGAGCGGCGCTTTGCAGGCTTCATTTAAGGTGACCATCCCTGAAAATGCAGCGCCGGGCATATCGGGCACGGCCCGTTTAAATCTCACTCATGCCGGGTTTTCATCAGAAGATGAAACCCTTGTCTGCGAGGGATTGGAAATGAAGATTTCAAATGCCTTTGAATTCACATTCCCCATTAAGCAGGTAAATTTCAGGCTTGATTCTGAAGCCGCGGATTTTGAACTCTTATACGGCAAGTTTTATGGCAGCTTCAAGGACAAGGCGCTGGGCCTTTCTGCTTCGGTGAAATATACGAAGGAGGATGATTCTATCCACATTACTGAATCTAAAATGGGTCTGACCGGCATAGGGAACATACTTCTGTCCGGCACAATATCAGGTATTACGAAGTCTCCGTTATTCAACGCGGACGTTCAGATCGCGGGGCTTTCAAATAAAGAGACGTACAATTTCTTTATCCGTGAAACCTTTCAGGACCAGCTCCCGCTTCTTTCTCAACTTGATGTAACCGGTGAAAGTTCAGCAAGACTGAATATACAGGGCGGGCCGGACCACTTTATTACAAGCGGCGATATTCAGGTTGCCGACATGGACATTGCAGGTAAAAGTCCGGACAAGTCCGTGAAGGGGATAGATATTTTTCTCCCTCTGGATCTGTCTTATCCTAAGCCTCTTCATTCCCGGAACGAAATACGTTTCGGCTCGATGCGGATCAATGACCTTTCATGGTCAACGCTGAAATTAAAAAACCTGGAAATCTTCCCATCTGTCTGGTACAACAACGTTGTCTTTAAACAGGACATTGACATTCCAATTATGGGAGGAGATATCGTGCTGAAAGATATCTTTTACGGCGGCATCTTTTCACCTGACAAGCAGCTGCGCCTGTCAATCGACATAAAAGGTATTGACCTTGATAAGGCGAGCGCAGCTTTTGGATTGCCCGAATTCAGCGGAACACTTTCGGGCTCTATCCCGCGCGTTACCCTCGTCCAGGACAATCTCCGTACCGAGGGCGGGATCAGGCTTGAACTCTTCGGCGGTAAGATGAGGATCGGCAATCTCTCCGTTGACAATGTCTTCAGTCCCGCCACGTCGTTTAAATCAGACATAGAATTTGAGGACATTGACCTCGGCAGGCTGACAAATACATTTGATTTCGGACATATCTCAGGGGTGGTCCGCGGAAGCATCAGCGACCTTGTTATTGCAGACGGACAGGCCGGGCATTTTAAGGCAACTTTAGAGAGCTATAGGAAGAAAGGCGTTGATCAGAGAATAAGCGTGAACGCCCTGAAAAAGATCTCCATTCTCGGTTCGGGTTCCTCAACCTCGATTTTGGACAAGGGGATATACCAACTTTTCAAGGAATACAGGTATGAAAAAATCGGGTTCAGGGCATATTTGAAAAACGACAACCTCCTGCTCTCCGGCATCGAAACCGAAGGTGACAGGAGTTATCTTGTAAAGGGCGGGCTTCTCCCGCCGAAAGTAGATGTCATCAATTACACCCAGAACATCTCTTTTCAGGAAATGGTCAGCAGGCTGGAGAGGCTGAAACAGGCAGGAGATGAATGAGATAGCGGTTGACCTGAAAATGTTTTATAATTGTGTCATAAACTTTCATCAGGAGGCAGCAATGAAAAAAAGAGTCAATAAATCATTTTTGTATTCGCTGATATTTTTTATAACTTCTTGCGTAACCATAAACGTATATTTCCCGGCGGCTGCGGTTGAAAAAGCGGCTGACAAGATCGTTGAAGATGTTTGGGGCGAACAGGGGAAAAAGCCGGGGCAGGATGAACAGAAAAAGGAAGAACCAATAAATAAGGAAGAACAGAAGAAACAGAACGGGCACCAGAGCATGATTGATAATCCGGTAAGCTTTACATTTTCACTACTCGGCGCAAGACAGGCATATGCACAGGAAGCGGACATCAATGTGACAACCCCTGCCATCAGGGCCTTGAAAGACTCCATACAGAAAAGGGCTGACTCGATCAAGCCGTACATGGACAGCGGAAACGCGGGCCTTTCCAACGACGGGCTTCTTGTCACCCGAAGCGCCGAGGGACTGAATTTAAAAGACAAGGCAAATCTCTCAAGGCTTGTTGAGGCGGAAAACAAAGACAGGGAAGCCCTCTATGCGGAGATTGCAAAGGCGAATAACTTTCAGCCGGACAGAATTCCTTCCATAAAAAAGATTTTTGCCGGAAGCTGGATCAAGAACGCAAGACAAGGCTGGTGGATTCAGGACAGCGGCGGGAACTGGAAACAGAAATAGTCTATACGACTAATATCAGGGCCTTATAAATCAGCCACGCCATGATCGCGCACACCGGAAGCGTGAGTATCCATGCCATTACTATACTTCTTGCTACACCCCATCTGACTGCCGAGGCCCTTTTAGTAGCGCCGACTCCCATGATGGTCGATGAGATTATGTGGGTTGTTGAAAGCGGCAGGCCTATCCTTGAAGCTATCTCTATTATTGTGCCGGCGGATGCCTCTGCCGCAAAGCCGTGAATGGGCTGAAGGTGGACGAGACGCACTCCAAGTGTTTTTATTATCCTCCAGCCGCCTATTGCAGTGCCGAGCGCCATTGCAGTAGCGCACAGCAGCATTGCCCATAACGGCACCTCGAAGACCTGAAGTTTATAATAGCTCACAAGGGCCATGGTTATAATGCCCATTGTTTTTTGAGCGTCGTTATTGCCGTGGCTGAAGGCCATGTAGGCTGCCGACACTATTTGGAGCCTGTTGAAGAATGTGTTTACAAATGCAATCGGGGACCTGCCGAAAAGCCACATGAGGAACAGCATCAAAAGAAAGCCGAGGCCAAAACCAATAAGGGGTGAAACAATCAACCCTATTAAAACCTTGTATACGCCTTTCTCCATGATAACTGCTGTCCCCGCGGTTGCGACTGCCGCCCCGAGTATACTCGCAAGCAGGGCATGGCTTGAAGATGTGGGAAGTCCGAAGTACCATGTGATCAAGTCCCACAGTATTGCGGACAGAAGTGCGGCGACAACAGTGGCTTGCGTGATATATGCCGCCTCCACAAGTCCTGCCCCGACCGTCTTGGCAACTGCGGTGCCAGTCAGTGCGCCGAATAAATTCAATACCGCCGCCATGGAAACGGCCACTCTTGGGGACAAAACTCTTGTTGATACTGAAGTGGCGATGGCGTTTGCCGTATCGTGAAAACCGTTTATGAAATCAAAGATTGTGGCAAGGACTATTACGCATACAAGGAGGAAATAGGTGTCATGCATGTTTAAGGACTATGCTTTCAAGAATATTTGCTACGTCTTCGCAAGTGTCGCTGGCGTCTTCAAGGTGCTCATAGACCTCTTTCCATTTGATAACGGTGATGGGATCTTTTATGTTATCGAATAATTTTACAAGCCCCTCTCTGAAGATCCTGTCTCCCCTGTTTTCGAGCCTGTTGATCTCGATGCAGTATTCCTGGATATAAGTATATTTTTTGCCTTTCAGGCAGCTGATGGCCTTTGTGATTATCTCGGTAGTTTCATGCAGGGTCTTTGCGAGCTCGACTGCCTCCGGCAGCGGGTTGTTCAGCTTGAATAAGACCGCCCTGTCCGCGGAAGCCCATATTAAATCAAGCACATCATCCAGGCGGCTGATGAGGGAGTGAATATCTTCTCTGTCGAGAGGAGTAATGAAGGTCTTGTTGAGTTTTCTCATTACTTCATGAGTGAGCATATCCCCTTCCTGCTCTGCTTCATGTATCTCTTTTGCCTTTTCAGCGGCAAGAGCGAAATTTCCCATCATCTCGACAAGCGAGGTAGCGCCTCTGTTTACATTAAGGGCCGCTTTTTCGAACATATCGAAGAAATCAATTTCTTTAGGAAAGAACTTTTTCATCATTGCGTGTTTGATACCTAAATAGTTGGTCTAAAGAATACTAAAATATCATACTAATGTCAACCGCGATGCACGCATAAAACACTGCCGTCTGCCGTCTGAAAAGATAATCGTTAACAGACAAAAGGCATTGCAAATTTATTTAGAGTATTTCAAAAACTCTCTATTGCAAAATAAGGGGTGAAGGGGAGGTTGACAGCGTTGCCGTTCCTCCCCTTCCTGGGTGATGAAGGGGACTGAAGGGAACTCTGTAGCATCACTCTACAGAGGACTTATTTCATTTAAGTTACTAATCTTTTAAAACAAAAAAAAATCCTGCAATATGATTTACATCATATTAGTATCATTTATTTTCAATAAAATATTTGTCCCAATTTTCAATAATCTTTAATTATTTGCTTATTTACCAAAGAATGGACTACGGATGGGGGGAAATCACAAAATATAAATACCAGTTACTTACAAATCACTCTTAATAATATTGTAGCACATGTCTCTCTGGGCCGGTTGAAATCCTGCCGCTTTTATCGCGTTGATAATATCCTGTATTGAGACCCTGTACTTCACTCCGGCGGATGCGACAACGTTTTCTTCAATCATGGTTGAGCCGAAATCATTCGCTCCGAATCTTAAAGCCACCTGCGCCATCTTCAATCCCTGCGTCACCCATGACGCCTGAAGGTTAGGGACATTGTCAAGATAAACTCTTGACAGTGCCAGCACCCGGAGATAGTCCACCGCTGTCGCAGGCAGCAGTGACGGGTGACGGGGGACGAGTGATGAATTTGCTTCTGAATCCTGGGTTTTGGATTTTGAGTTTTTCTCTGACTTCTGACTTAATTCCGTGTTCCCCGGCTGAAAGCTCCACGGGATGAACGCCGTGAAACCATTTGTCCTGTCCTGCAGCCTCCGAATTGCGTCAAGGTGTTCAATAATGTCTTCCGGCCCTTCAACGCTGCCGAACATCATTGTAGCAGTCGTCTTCATCCCAATGCGGTGCGCCTGCTCCATCACTTCAAGCCATCTGTCCTTGCCGATCTTATTAGGGCTTATCTTTTCCCTTATCCTGTCAGAGAGGATTTCAGCTCCTCCGCCGGGGATTGAGTCAAGCCCGGCTTCATTTAAAATTTGCAATGTCTTTTTTATGGAAAGCTTCGCCTTGTCCGCCATGTAGCAAACCTCCGGCGGCGAGAAACCGTGGATGTGAATCGGGAATTTATCCTTGATGGTCTTTAAAAGTTCAACGTAATAATTTATATCAAGCTCTGGATGAAGCCCGCCCTGAATAAGTATCTGCGTGCCGCCGAGGGCGATAGTTTCCTTTATCTTGTTGAAAAGTTTTCTCTTTCCTAAGACATAAGCATCGGGGTCATCCTTGTCCCTGTAAAATGCGCAGAACTTGCATTTGTTGATGCACACATTCGTGTAATTGATATTGCGGTCAATGATAAACGTGACTGTTCCGTCAGGGTGAAGTTTCTTCCTCGAATTGTCAGCCATCTGGCCGAGCCCGAGAAGGTCAGCGGATTTGAGAAGGGTCAATGCCTGTTTTTTGGTTATCCTGTTCATTTTTATTAATATCTTACCGGCCTGTAAAATGAGTCCCTCTCCACAGGGACCTTTCCTGCCTTTTCGATCAGATTTGTTAACTGGGCTTTCGTCAAAGCATTCCCTGAAAGCGCGCCTGCGGAGTGTGTGATCTTTTCCTCTATTATTGTGCCGTCCATGTCATCAGCCCCGAACTTGAGCGCAAGCTGTGCGATCTTTTCGCCAAGCATTATCCAGTAGGCTTTTATGTGCTGGAAGTTATCAAGGAAGAGTCTTGAGATCGCGATGGTCTTCAGATCATCAATGCCCGAAGTGTATCCGCAAGGGTTGAGAGTTGAAGGTTTTGACTTCTGACTTCTGACTTCTGACTTCTGACTTAATTTTGTATTCATGGGATGAAATGCAAGAGGAATGAACGCCTGAAAGCCGCCTGTCCTGTCCTGAAGCTCCCGGAGTTTCAGCATGTGTTCCACCCTGTGTTTAAGTGACTCAAGATGGCCGTACAGCATAGTGGCGTTTGTTTTGATCCCTGCTTTATGAGCTGCCTCCATTACCTCAAGCCATTTTTTGCCGGAGACCTTTTCAGGACAAATCCTGTTTCTCACGCGAGAATCAAATATCTCCGCCCCTCCGCCGGGCATGGAATCAAGACCTGCGTTCTTCAGTTCACGAAGAGTTTCAGAGGGCGGCAGTCCGCTTATCTTTGAAAAATAATCGACCTCAACCGCGGTGAAGGCTTTTATATGAATGTGTGGAAGCGCCTTCCTGATCCGCTTAAGCATCTCTATGTAGAAATCAAATCGCCTGTCAGGATGAAGCCCGCCGACAATGTGGACCTCTCTGAAAGGCAGTGACAAGTGACGGGTGACGGGTGACGGGTAAACCTCCCCTCTGCTAAGGGGGGGCTGGGGGGGTGTCTGTTTTCTGTTTTCTGTTTTCTGACTTCTCAGTTTCTTAATTATCTCCCGAATGCTCAGTTCATACGCGCCCTTATCGCCCCTGGAGCGGCTGAAGGCGCAGAATTTACAGCGGTTCACACAGATGTTTGTCGGATTGATGTGATGGTTCTGGATGAAGTAAGCGTTCTTCCCGTTCTTCCTTTCGGCAATAATATTCGCAAGCCTGCCGATGGTAAAGATGTCCTCGCTCTCAAAGAGCGCAAGGGCGTCTTCAGTGGTCAGGCGTTTTTCAGACAGAACTTTATTTTCAATTTTCTTTAAGGACATTTTTCGCCGTATAGCAGTCGGTGGTCAGGAAATTATAACCTAAAAAGAGAGCTTAGGCATAGTCGGAATAAAAAGCTTCGGTAAAAGCGCCCGTAGTCGTCATTCCCGCTTGTCGGGAATCTTTCTTAGAGGAAGGGTTCCGAACAAGCCGGAATGACTGATTGAAAACAAAAAAACAGGACCCAGAATCTGTTTCGTATCCTGAATCCTGCTTCATTCATCAAGCGTTATCTTGCCATTGCTTCGAGCCTTGCGATCCTCTCTTCAATCGGCGGATGTGTGCTGAACAGTTTTATAATTCCTCCGCCTGAAAGGGGGCTGACAATAAACATGTGCGATGTGGCGGGGTTGGCCTCAAGCGGGATCCTTTGCGACGCCATGTGAAGCTTCTTCAAAGCGCCTGCGAGATGTCTCGGGTTGCCTGCAATCCTTGAGCCGCCCTCATCCGCTAAGTATTCTCTCGAACGTGATATGGCCATCTGTATGAGCATCGCCGCAATCGGGCCGACAATCATCATTACAATCGCAGCAATCGGGCTTCCGCCCTCATCATCATCGTGTCTGCTGCCGCCAAATATCATGGCCCACTGAGCCATCTGGGCAAGATAGCTTATGGCGCCTGCAATTGTAGCTGCAATCGTGCTGATGAGAATATCTCTGTGTTTCACATGAGCAAGCTCATGCCCGATAACTCCTTCAAGCTCTTCCCTGCTCAGGATGTTCATTATGCCTGTCGTCACAGCAACTGCTGCATGTTCAGGATTTCTTCCAGTGGCAAAGGCATTGGGTTGGTCCTGCTCCATTATATAAACCTTCGGCATAGGGAGCTCCGCTTTCTGCGAGAGCCTTCTTACTATTGAATAAAGTTCAGGCGCGTCATTTTCACTGACCTCCTTGGCCCTGTACATCTTCAACACTATCTTGTCGCTGAACCAATAGGAGAAAATGTTCATCACCAGGGCGAACATCAGCGCCATTGTCATGCCTGATCTGCCTCCCAGTGCAGCCCCGGCCCATACAAGCACGAGCGTAAGACCGACCATGAAAGTCATTGTTTTAATCGTGTTCATTTATTTGTTACCTCCGGAAATCTCGAAATTTGATTCTATTCTAACTCAAAATTTATGCCAAAGCAATAATATAACAAGTTCATAATGTAACAAGTTCACGCATTTTAGCTTATGAAAAAACCGGAGGGGTTGTGCTAATATAATCTCTTTATTAAGGAGATCATGGAAGAGCGGCTTCAGAAAATATTGGCAAAATGCGGCATTGCCTCGCGCAGAATGGCTGAGGAGATTATCCTTGAAGGGCTGGTGACAGTTAACGGAGCTACGGCTACACTTGGAATGAAGGCGGACCTTGAAAGGGACCATATCAAGGTAAGGGGCAAGCTCATCCGTAATGCTGAATCAAAGGTTTATCTGGTTTTAAATAAGCCGGAAAAATGTCTTACGACCATGTCCGATTCCGAGGGGAGGCCGACGGTCAAGGATTTGATAAAGGGTGTGAGGGAAAAGGTTTTCCCGGTTGGAAGGCTTGACTATAATTCGGAAGGCCTCCTGATCATAACGAATGACGGAGAACTGGCGAACGCGATACTTCACCCCGCTAAGAAGATCCCGAAGACGTATCTCGTGAAGGTCAACGGATTCATTGAAGATAAGGACCTGGCAAAACTTGAAAAAGGGATTAAGCTTGACGACGGCATGACCGCTCCGGCAAAGGTGAAGAAGATTAAAAAGACGGAAGCTAATTCGTGGATTGAGATAACAATTTATGAAGGCAGGAAAAGGCAGGTCAGGAGGATGATGGACCGGGTAGGACATCCGGTCATAAAGCTCAGGAGGATCAAAATTAACGGCATCTCCCTCGGCAAGCTGGAGACGGGGGCGTTACGCTTTCTTACACCTGGAGAATTGAAGAAACTGAAAAAAGAAGTCGGAGTTAATTAGTAATGTTTATGGCATTAGCCTGAAAAAGTCATTCCGGCTTGTCCGGAATCTTTCCGGTAGAAAAGGAAGGATTTCCGACGTGGCGGGAATGACAACGTAACAGGAATAGAAAAAGGTACGACAATGTTTAGAGATAGAAATTGCGGAGAAGTTAACGAGACGGATATCGGTTCAACAATCAATATTGCCGGATGGGCCAACAAATGGCGCGATCACGGAGGGGTGATATTTATTGATGTCCGCGACAGAAGCGGAATGGTGCAGGTGGTGTTCAACCCTGAGATCAATCAGGACATACATGCCCTTGCCCACAAGATCAGGAATGAATACGTCATTCAGGTTGCCGGCGAAGTGAGAAAGAGGCCGGATGGCACTATAAACACTTCAATCCCAACCGGACAGATTGAGATTATCGCAAAAGAGCTGAAGGTGCTCAATGACTGCAAGCCGCTTCCCTTCATGGTTGAAGATGAAACAGACGCCTCGGAAAATCTCAGGTACAAGCATAGGTACCTTGACCTTAGAAGACCGCGAATTCAGAAAAACCTCATAATCAGGCACAAGGCCACAAGGAGCATGCGTGAATATCTCGATGCGCTTGGCTTCCTCGATATAGAAACGCCCGTGCTTACAAAGAGCACTCCTGAAGGCGCGCGTGATTATCTTGTGCCGAGCAGGACAAACCCCGGACACTTTTATGCGCTGCCGCAGTCGCCCCAGATATTCAAACAGATACTCATGGTGTCGGGACTTGAGAAATATTATCAGATCGTCAGATGCTTCCGGGACGAAGACCTCCGGGCCGACAGGCAGCCTGAATTTACACAGGTTGATATGGAGATGTCTTTTCTGAACAGAGACGATATTATCTCGATTGTTGAGGGGATGATTAAAAAAGTATTCACCGAGACGATCGGCGTGCAGCTTGAAATCCCTTTTCAGAGGCTGACGTACCACGAGGCAATGGAAAGGTTCGGCTGCGACAAGCCGGACTTGAGGTTTTCACTTGAACTCAAAAACGTAAGCGACATTGTTAAGGAATCATCTTTCAAGGTGTTCCTCGACACAATTTCAAAAGGCGGCATTGTAAAAGGCATCAACGCGAAAGGTCTGGCAGGATACTCGCGAAAAGAGCTTGACGATCTGACGAAAGAAGTCCAGGGCTATGGCGCGAAGGGCCTTGCATGGATAAAGATAAAGAACGGTTTTGAATCTCCGATAGCAAAGTTTTTCCCCGAACAATCTCTTAAGGCTCTTGCTGAAAGATTTGAGGCGGAGGATGGAGACCTGCTTCTTTTTGTCGCGGACAGCGAGAAGCTCGCCAATGACTGTTTGTCGCGATTAAGGAATGAACTCGGTAGAAGGCTCGGCCTTATTAAAGAGGGCGTTTACAAATTAGTCTGGATAACTGATTTCCCGCTTTTTGAATGGAATGATGAGGAAAAGAGGTTTGAAGCCATGCA
>JACQZF010000061.1:39033-40093 GCA_016213945.1 Nitrospirota bacterium
CGCAGGCTTACGACATTGTGTTAAACGGCTACGAGATAGGCGGCGGCAGCATCCGCATACATAAAAAAGATGTGCAGGACAGGATGTTTCAGCTTCTCAATATCAGCCCTGAAGATGCAAGTTCCAAATTCGGCTTTCTCCTTGAGGCCCTGGAATTCGGCGCTCCGCCTCACGGCGGAATCGCCCTTGGCCTTGACAGGCTTGTCATGATAATCGCCGGCGCGCAATCTATCAGAGACGTCATCGCATTCCCCAAGACCCAGAAGGCGATCTGCCCGCTCAGCAACGCCCCATCCACAGTTGATGAAAAGCAGTTAAAAGAGCTTAGCATCAAGCTGGATATACTGGAATAATTTACTTTCTTAAGCGTGTAAGCGTGCAAGTAATGTCACCTGTCCGAAAGGACAGGTGACATTACTCCTACAAATTTATAAACTAATCCATCCTGAATTTCTCAAAGAGGGGGAATAATGAGTAAAAGACACCGCAGCATTTTAAAAACCGTCTCAACAGTTGTCCTGTTTTTCTTTTCGTGGACATTCGGTGGGTTGTTTGATGTTGCGTATGCGGCAAAAAGTGCCACAGAGCAAAAGAGCAATAGTGCAGAAGTCAAAAACCCCAGAAAACAGAAACCGGAAGAGAAGTTTCAGAAGACCATAGAAGATATAGAGGGCATTCTTGCTGACACTGTCACTGACACAGATACGAAAAAGGGCAAGTTAAAAGCAAAGAAAGCAGAAATTGAATCACTCGATTTAGAGATAAAGAAGCAGTTCAGCGATACTGAGGATAAGATAAAAGACTTGCCCGAAGAGATAAAGCAGAGGCACAGGGACTTTGTAAAGAAGTATGAAGACAATCTGAATGAATTCAAGGCTGATCTTGATGACATAGAGAAGACAAAGACTGAAGAAGGAAGTGAACTTGTCCCTTTCTTTCGTTGAAGTGGGAAGGACCTCGGCTTCATGATTTTAAGCAGCCATCTCCTTTCCGTCAAGAGTTTTCTGCCTGAAGGCAGCCACTAATTTTGGAATTTCCTTATAGCCCTTCACACGTCTGA
>JACQZF010000062.1 GCA_016213945.1 Nitrospirota bacterium
ACGGTAAGGTCACAGGCTGTAGTTTTCACAGCGCTGACAGGAGTCAACAGCTTTGCAGACGGCGACGCAACATACAACGGCATCTGCGAAGTATGTCATACAAACACAAACCATCACCGCAACACCGGAGCAAACCCCGGTGGAGCGCATCACAACGGTGAGAACTGCACGACCTGCCATACTCACGGCGGCGGCTTCGTAAACCAGGCGTCAAGCGTGACAGTACCTGCCCCGCACAACACAGCGGCATGTACAGCATGTCACACAACACCTGACACTTATGTAGCGAACGCCAACATACCGAACACGGCATGTAACACATGTCACGGCATTGGCAGTGTAGGCAGTTCAACACTTAAAGTTGACACTCACTTCAGCAGCACATACACAGATCCGACAACCGGAGCGCTGGTAAACATCAACTGCGTTGAGTGTCACAACCCGATGAGCGCACAGAGCAACCTGAAACTTATCAGAAGCACGATAAGGTCACAGGCTGTTGTATTCACAGCGCTGACAGGACTTAACAGCTTTGCAGACGGCGACGCAACATACAACGGCATCTGCGAAGTATGTCATACAAACACAAACCATCACCGCAACACCGGAGCAAACCCCGGCGGCGCGCATCATAACGGTGAGAACTGCACGACCTGCCATACTCACGACGGCGGCTTCGTAGATCAGGGATCAAGCGTAACAGTTCCCGCCCCGCACAACACAACGGCATGTACAGCATGTCATTCGGCATCAGACTATATTCCGAATGCCCCGATAGCGAATGCAAAGTGTAACACCTGCCACGGTATCGGCACCACAGGCGGTTCAGCACTCAAAGTAGAAAGGCACTTCAGCGACAACTACACTGATCCGACAACAGGACAGCTTGCTGACATCAAGTGCGTTGAGTGTCACAACCCGATGAGCGCACAGAGCAACCTGAAACTTATCAGAAGCACGATAAGGTCAAGCTCAGTAGTATTTACGGCATACACAGGGGCCAACAGCTTTGCAGACAATGTAGCTCCTTATGACGGCATCTGCGAAGTATGTCATACACAGACCAACCATCATCAGAACGACGGCACAGCCCCTGGCGGCCAGTCTCATAATGACGGGACAGACTGTAGAACATGTCATACGCACAGCGCGGGCTTCATACCGGCGGCAACACCTGCTGATGCGCCGCACAATGCCATCACAAATTGCAACTACTGTCACGTGGACGCTCAGCCGTACACAACCGTAATACCAGACAGCAAGTGCGAGCAGTGTCATACGGCAACAGGTGCATTGAAGGCACACTACATGACCGCGCCGAACGTACTGTCACACACAGCAGCAAACGGCTCAGGCGTATACAACTACACCAACTCCTGCGTAGCATGTCATGATGTCATGCATTCACAGACTAACCAGAAGCATGTAAGAGGCACGCTTGCAGGCAGTGTAATAATCGGAAGCAGCATTGGATTCACATCATATACAGGCGCGGGTTCATTCGCGGACGGCATACCTTACAATGAGAACGTATGTCAGACCTGTCATACACAGACCAACCATCAGTGGTACAACGGCGGAGCGCCGCTTGACAACAGAAACGGCTCCACGCCGCACCACGACAGCGAGAACTGCACGGCATGTCATGCTCACGGCAATGCGTTCCTGCCGACACTGACACCTCCTCCGTTCCCGCATGACACAGCTTCATGCAGCTCATGTCATACGGTAGACGCACTTGGCAGGATGCAGGACGCATACGCCAACGCATCTATCGCAGACAGCAAGTGTGAAGCCTGTCACTTACCGGGAAGCCCGGATAAACTCAGCGGAGGCTCAGACCTCAAGGTCACCACGCATTACAGTGACAACTACATAGACCCGACAACAGGGCTGCTTGCAAACCTCAAGTGCGTAGAGTGCCACAACCCGATGAGCACGCAGATCAACTTCAGGCTCAACAGCAACATCAAGTTCATCAGGACCACAGTGCGCGGAAACAACGTAGCGTTTGAGGCGCAGACAGGCCAGTACAGTTTCGCATCAGACAACAACATGCCTGCAGACATGGCAGCCAGCAACTACATCTGTAACACATGCCATACTGCAACCAACCACCACCAGGCAGACGGCACAGCCACCGGCGGCCAGTCGCACCATGACGGTGAAAACTGCATGAGTTGTCACGCCCACAACGGCGGATTCATGCCGTCAGTAAGCGTACCGGTCCCGCACAACGCACAGGCATGTACAACATGTCATACGACACCTGACACATACGTGCCGAATGCAGCTATACCGAATACGGCATGTCTGACCTGTCACGATCCGGCGGCCCCTGGAACAGGAGCAGGCGGATCAGACCTGAAGGTGGACACACACTTCAGCACAACATACACAGACCCGACAACCGGAGTTATGATGAACCTGAATTGCGTAGAGTGTCATAACCCGATGAGCACACAGACCAACTTCAGAGGCAACACAAACCTGAAGTTCGTAAGAAGCGCAATAAGAGGCAACAACGTAGCCTTTGAGGCGCAGACAGGCCAGTACAGCTACGCATCAGACAACAACAAGCCTGCCGACATGACAACTGCGAACTACCTGTGTAACACATGTCATTCGCAGACCGGCCATCACCAGGCAGACGGTGTAGCGCCGAACGGACAGAGCCACAATGACGGAACGAAATGTACAACCTGTCATTTCCATGATGCAGGGTTCCAGCCGTCAGGCAACTGTCTTGATTGTCACAACTCAACGCCTCCAAGTGGCTCATCAGACACAAGGAGACGCCAGATAGTTGAATCAACACCCGGCACTGGTGACTTTGTAAAGACATCGCACCATGTACTTGGCGCAACTGCCTCTTCGCAGATTGTAAACCAGGATGCATGTATCGTATGTCACGACCAGACCAACCACACCACATACGGTGACGGCGTAAGCGCATACCTGAAGAACCAGGATACAGGCGCGGCCATCGCTTACAATGGAACAGGCAGCTCGGCAGAAGCCTTCTGCGTAAGCTGTCACGATGCAAACGGCAGCACCCTGTATGGTGCAACACCGTTCAACCAGGCAGGCTCAGGCGATACACATTCCCCTGTCAACATCGGATGGACCATTGGAACAGTGGCGCACAGCGGCGCGGCCAATGCCAACAAGTGTCTGGCATGTCACGGAGACACAACCGAAATCAATGCTCACGGTTCCAGCCTGGCCAAACTCTTACGTTACACATATAACGTAAACGACACGGTCACAGCGGCAACCAACTTCTGCTACAACTGTCACGGCAACACACCTGCTAACGGAGCGGTTGATGCGACCAAGAACCAGTTTGACCTGACCACAGGCAGACACAGCACAGTGAAGTGCCTTGACTGTCACGATCAGCATACAGCACGCCCCGGCAGCCATAACGGCGCAACACTTGCCGGCGTAATTACAGGCAGCATCGGACGTCCAGTATCAGTAGCAGGAGCAAACTGGGTAGCGCCGACTTACGGCGCAGCAGCAACGATCACGGCTGAGTACCAGTTGTGCTACAAGTGCCATTCAACAGGCCAGTCAGCAGTTGGCCTTGGCACAGGCGCGGCACAGTTGACAGACCTCGGTCTTGAGTTCAATACTGGAAACACCGCAAGGCATCCGATAGGGACTGCACTTGCAACAGGCAGCCGTTTAACAGCAGGACAGCTTGCTGGCGGAAGATGTTCACTGCCGCAGTTTACAACCTCTGCAACATGCACAAGCGGAGGCGGCACATGGACCGCATGGGCGCCCGGTGCGATAATGACCTGTACTGATTGCCACGCAACCAGCGTAGCAGGCAAGAACGGACCTCACGGCTCATCTGTCAAGTGGATGCTCAAGGGCCCGAACCAGGCATGGCCATACACTGCATCGACAAGCAACGGAACATCCGGGACTACGGGTTTCCGCACACTGTCGAATAAAGCAACAAGCAACGGCACAGCTAACGGTCTCTTCTGTAACAACTGTCATCAGAGTGCAAACTCAAGCACTGTAAACAATGTACACTCTCAGGGCAATCACAGCTCTGCAGCATGTGTAAATTGTCACATAAGAGTACCGCACGGCGGAAAGATGCCGAGACTTATCAATGCAAACAGCACAAACGGAACTTCCGGGACCCTGCCAACCCGTTACTATCCAACAGGAAACGGCAGCGGCTCGGTCTACATGGAGGCCTTTGTAAAGGCAGCGACTCCGACCGGATACAGCAGTTCAAGCACAAACTGTAACGTCACCTGTGACACCAGGCACAACCTGACAATCTCTACAACAAACAGGTGGTAAACTGACTTCTAAAAAACCGGGGCGCTCGCCCCGGTTTTTTTTTGCCTTTGCATCGAATATACTATCACTGCACATGACGCACGAGACCCTGAAATGAAAATGCCCGCGATCTACGGAACGATAAAGAAATATATCCTGTCACGCGGAGTTGTCGCTGCCCTGATAATTCTCAACATTACCGCGGTGGCAATGAGCACGTATTTCCCCCAGAAATTTCTTCTCGGCATTGACAAGGTAGTGAAATGGGAAGAGGCCCATCCCTTCTGGAGGAGCAGGTATGAGTGGTACGGGTTGGACCATATTTTCACAACTGTCTGGTTTGGAATAATCCTGTCCCTGCTTTTTCTCGCGCTTCTGGTATCTACAATAGAGCAGTTCTCCGGCTCGCGGAAGAAGACCTTCCGCATCACCCCTTCGGACAGCAGCAGCATGAGCGTTTCCGTCAGCAGGAGCAAAGCGGAAGAGCTGATAAAGAGTTTCAGATATTCAAAGATCACTGAGACGGATGGAGCAGTAAAATTCATAAAAAATCCGTGGGGACACTGGGGCAATTTCCTGCTTCACGCCGGGATCACCATTGTGATAGCGTCATCATTCTTCATTGCCCTGACCCAGCAAAGGGGCAAGGTGAATCTCGTGGAGGGTGAGACCTTTAAACCGGACACCTCATGGATAGTCCAGGAGAACGGCCTTCTGGCATCCGATTTTGTCCTGCCGTTCTCTGTGCGGCTTGATAAAACAATACCTGTTTTCTGGGACAATTTTCGTGTGCGGCAAATATCATCGGATATCACTGTCATCAAAGACAATAATGAAGCGTCGAAACAATCGCTTGCAGTGAACACGATGGGGAAATTCGGAGGCGTCAGCATTTATCAGACGCTTGATTTCGGACATGCCTTTTTTATCGAACTGAAATACAAAGAAAAGAAAATACATAAGATGATACTTGAGCTTATTCATCCCGAAAGCCTGGAGCTTGCCAGCTATCAGGACTTTATACTGCCGGGGACAAACAGTCTGCTTCAGACAAAATACTTCGCCGACGCGGACAAAAAATCTATCGAGGGAACAAACCCGCTTCTTGTCATAAGGACCAAAGATGGTGATAATATATCGGAGCAGAGTTCTTTAAAGCCCGGTGAAACAGCTTATGCAGGCGGATACCGTGTAAAGGTCCTCGACGTGCGGAAGTGGACCGGGATCATTTTTGTGGACATAACCGGGATGCCTGGAATTTTCTTTGGATTTTTTATAATAATACTTGGCGCGTTTGCGCATTACTTTCTGCCGCCAAGGGAGATAATATTGTTCACTCATGGAGACAAGCTGTCCCTGTCATGGAAGGCGACCGAATTTGCCGAGCTGTATTCCGAAGAATTAGGACAGTTGAAAAATAAACTCGTACCGGAGAAGGAGACATGAATAATTTCGCTGTTTATACCGGGCTGCTCTGGCTGGCTGTCCTTATGTACATAATCGCCGGCATATTGAATGCCTACGGCATCATCTTCAGAAAGGAAAACGTTGAGCGTAACAGCTACCGCACAGTGTACGCCGGTCTGCTCATACATAGTATCGGCATTGGTTTCTGGTGGACAATCACCGGGCACGGCCCGTATATCACCCGCAATGAGGTGCTGGTATCGGATGCCTGGATCATGATATCGGTCTTCCTCGTGTTCAAAAGATATTTCCCCGTCATCAGCCGGGCAAGTATAATTATCATTCCCGCGACATTCCTTGCGATGGCGCTTGGTATTTTTTTCGCGCCGGAGATCAGGACGCTTACCCCTATATTTACCAGTATCTGGCTTATCTTTCATATTTCCTTTTTCAAGATAGCCCTCGGCTCTCTTCTGATAGCCCTTGCCTTCTCGATCTTCTACATTCTTAAGACACGCACGAAGTCCAAATGGCTGCAATCCCTGCCGGAGCTTAAAATAATTGATCTCTATGCGTACAGGTTCTCCGGCTTCGGTTTCATTTTCTGGGCCGTAGCAGTGCTTGCCGGTTCCATCTGGGCACACCAGTCCTGGGGAAGATACTGGGGATGGGACCCGGTGGAGACCTGGGCGCTTATTGCATGGGTATTCTGGGGGTTCTATCTTCACATGAGGAGATTTTTCAATTGGTCCGGCGAAAAAGCGGCATATCTCCTCATCGCCTGTTTCACGATTTCTCTCATTGCGCTTTTCTACACATCACACCTTGAAACCGCCATACATCTGGAGTACTTCAAATGACAAAAAATATTATTTTACTGTTAGTCCTTGTTTCAGTCCTGTTTGCCTGCGTCAAAAGTGAAAAAGAAACGGAGAACATCAAGCATGTGATATACAAGTACAATGCGCTCCTGGCTGAAGGATATAAAAAAATGAACATGAATCCCATGCAGGAAGTCGCCTCCGTGGACCATGCCACAAAGCTTTACTATCACATGGCCGCGCTCGGCGAAAGCAACATCAGGATGGAGTCGCAGTTGAAAGACATAAAGTTCAAAGAGATCACTTTCCCTGAAAAAGACATGGCCGTAGCAGTAACGAGCGAGAAATGGGATTACGCGCACTACGACATAAAAACCGGGGAGAAAAAGACTGATGAAAAGGATTTCATTTACGAAATGACTTATGAGCTGAAAAAGGAAAAAGACAAGTGGCTCGTCATAAATGTTACGGCTGCGGGAGAAGAAAAAAGCGCACAACAATAAAGCATGAACAAATTTAAGTCCTTTCTCCTTTCGCGAAAACCCGTCATTACACAGATCTCTCTTATACTTTCCGTGGTCCTGCTCGGATACAGCTTTCCGCAAAGATTCAGCACATCGCAGGCAGTTATCGATAAATGGAGGGGCGCCAATCCCGCCCTTGTTCCGTGGGTGGAAAAACTCGGCCTCGATCACGTGTACACGACACCGTGGTTTGCGGTAATACTTTCCATATTTTTGCTCACACTGATTATTTCAACATCAGACCAGATAAAAAAATCTTTCCACCTGACTTTCAAAAAAGATATTTTCACTCAAAAGGAAGGCACAATTATCCACACGTCTGAAGAAGCTTTGGTGTCCGCTATCAGGAAAAAAGGATACATCAATATCGGAACATATGAAGCCGCAAAAAGATTCGTCAAACATCCGTGGGGATACTGTGGCAACATGCTCTTACATCTTGGGCTTGTGGCCATCATTGCATCGTCCCTCGTTCTTTTGCTGACACAGAAGCGGGGACTGCTTCATCTTGTAGAGGAAGAGGTGCAGGAGCCCGGCAAGCCATGGACCGTTGAAGAGAACGGCCTGCTTGCGGACAGATTTGTTTTACCGGATGCGATACGTCTCGATAAGGTCAATTACGAGTTCTGGGACTCAGACGATCTGAAAAGCCTCTCATCAGATATCACCATCATCGACCCGCAGGGAAATTCCAGACAGTACAAGCCAGGCATCAACAAAATCATCACTTATAAGGGGACCCGCATTTACCAGAGCAACACGTTAGGTCATGCATTTTTCGTGGAGCTCATTGACAAAGAAGGCGCTGAGGCAAGCACCATACTCTTGATAGAACACCCCAGGCGAAGGGACAAACCGGGCCACGGCAGCTTTAATGTAGATGACCTCCCCTACCCTATAAAAGCCAACTATTTTGCAGACGCTGACAAAAAGATGATGACCGGCGGTAATCCGCTTTTGAATATAATGATCACGGACGATAAGAATAAGCTCGTTAATGAGGTAAGCCTCAAGCTTGGGGAAAGCGGCGAACTCGGGCCGTACACCGCGCGGCTTGTTTATATTTCCAGGTGGTCCGGCCTGATATTTGTACAAGACCCCGGCATGTCAGGCGTCTTCTTCGGTTTTTCAATTATAATAATCGGCGTGATGCTTTCGTACTTTACCCCTCCGAGGGAATTTCTGATAAGAAAGGAACGCGAAGGGTATTCCCTCGTGTGGATACCAACGAAGTTTGAGAAATTTTATGAAGAAGAGTTTAAAGAGATATGTTCGTCCTTTGCGTGGAGTGACGGCAAATGAGTAATCAATATATAATTGAATCCGTGTTCAATTGGGCCGCGGTGATTATCTACGCAATCGCAATTATTTTTAACGCAGCAGGGGTAATTTTCAATAAGGAAAAATCCGGGAGGCGCAGTTACTTTATTGTCAGCGCCGGCCTTCTCAGTCACGGATGCGCCCTGCTTTACAGATGGACCACTTCCGGGCACGGCCCTTATATGGTGCGTTACGAGGTCATTTCCGCTGACGCATGGATTGCGCTGTTCTGTTTTCTCGTCTTTCTGAAATTCTACCCCAGGATAAAATTTGCAAGCATTATTATTTTCCCGGTAACTATGCTTGCCCTTGGACTGAGCCTTTTCTTTGACCCGAAGGCAAACCAGCTCCCTCCCTCGCTGAAAAGCATATGGCTTGTGCTCCATGTCTCGTTCATTAAGATCGCCCTTGGAGCGCTGCTGATCGCGCTGGCTTTTTCCATATTCTACGTCCTGAAAAAACATACCAGGATCCAGTGGCTGCAAAAACTCCCTGATCTTGAAACGATCGACGTGTACGCCTACCGCTTTGCAGGCTTCGGATTCGCCTTCTGGACCATAACAACTCTTGCCGGCTCCATCTGGGGCTATCAGTCCTGGGGTAGATTCTGGGCGTGGGACCCGATAGAGACGTGGGCGCTGATCACCTGGATATTCTTTGGGGTATACCTCCACCTCAGACATTTCTTCGGATTAAAGGGTGAAAACGCCGCATATCTTTTCATGTTGTGTTTTCTGCTTACATTGCTGTCCGTATTTTTTGTGCCATTCCTTGAATCATCGATCCACTCGGAATATTTCAAATAACATCAGAAGCCCTTTCATAACTGCCTGTAGCACATGGCATTATTTTTGCATTTTAAACAGCGGATAAAATGAAAGGACATCCAGATTTTCTATTCAGGCAATAATCAACAAAAGATAACCGGCTGTTCTATAAAGAATAATTTATAACAGTATTGCTCTTTACTGCATAATCATTTTAAAATGATTAATGTAATAACACTGTAGCTGGATTGTCAAAATGACATTCACTGCTCATTATTTTGACTAAATGACAAATTAAGGAGATTACAATTAAATGAATAAGCGCAAGAAAATATTACTCATAACCCCCCCCTATCATTCCGGTGTGGTTGAATCAGCAGGCGTGTGGCTTAATGTCGCCTTTGTATATATTGCCGGAAGTCTCAGGGCCGCGGGGTATGAACCTGTTATCTACGATGCTATGAGCCACTGGCACGGATACGATGATATAGAAAAAAGAATAACGGATGAAAAACCCGATGTTGTTGCCACGACAGCGTTTACCGCAGGCATAGTTGATGGTTTAAAGGTACTAAAACTTGCAAAAAGGATTAACCCCGGTATCATCACCGTCATAGGAAATGTCCACCCCACATTCTGCTATGACGAAATACTGAAGGAACACAATGGGTACTTAGATTACATCGTGCGCGGTGAAGGAGAGGAAACTTTTGTAGAACTCTTACACACGGTTTTTGCTCAGGGCGATGTTTCAAAAGTTAAAAGCATTGCATACTGGACAGGCAGCCAGGTTGCTGTAACGCAGACAAGAGGATTTATCAAGGATATCGACAGCCTTCCCACAGCGTGGGATTTGATAGACTGGCCAATCTACACGTATAAGCCGATGGAAAATTCGGTGCTCGCTATTGTAAGCACATCACGCGGCTGCAATCAGCAGTGCAGCTTCTGCTCGCAGCAGCTTTTCTGGGAGAGAAAATGGAGGGGAAGAAGTGCTGAAAATTTTGTAAGTGAGCTTGAATTATTACGAGATAAATATGGTGTAAACGTTGTCATGATGTCCGACGAAACGCCCACTCTGAACAGAAAGAGATGGGACAAGATACTGGACTTGCTAATTGAAAGGGAAGTCGGCACCAAGATATTAATGGAAACCAGAGTAGACGATATTCTCCGTGATGAAGACATCATGTGGAAATACCAGAAAGCGCTTGTCGACCATATTTACGTCGGCGTTGAAGCTACCACACAGGCGACGCTTGATATTTTTAAAAAGAACATAAAGGTCGAGCAGTCCAAAAAAGCCATCGACCTGATTAACGAGCATGATATGGTCTCCGAGACGTCTTTTGTAATGGGAATGCCTGATGACACAGTTGAAAGCATGAGAAAGACCTTCGAGCTTTCCAAATTTTACAACCCTGACCTTGCATTCTTTCTGGCAATAGCCCCCTGGCCATACTCTGAACTTTATCCGCAATTGAAAGATTATGTAGCTGTGACGGATTACAGCAAATATAATCTCGTAGAGCCTGTGATTAAACCAAAGAACATGACCCTCGAAGAGGTCTCCGCAGAACTGGGCAGGGCGTCAAGAGAGTTTTATATGCATAAAATAAATACCCTTGACAGCATGACTGAGAAAAAGAAGGAATTCATGATAAAGGTTGTTCATATAATTTCCACAAGTTCATATCTCGCGGAAACAATGAAAGGCACGACAATGCCCGAGGATGTCAAGAAGATGCTGGAAAAGTTACATACTCAACTGACACGCTGATTATATTTCATGCTTTTTCTTCAGTACTAAGCACCCCAATTATCTATACTTCATCTGACAGTATTACTGACAACATTTGTCACTTACGCTGTTTAGCGCGCTGTCTATTGCCATATCATTTGGCTGTGTAAATTCTCCATCTCCAGTTCCAAGTTTAAATAATAAGGTCAGGCCGGGATTGTAAACCTCAACATTCCTGCTGTCTTTGTTCCCCACGAAAATTCGTCCGGCTGCATCCGCGGGCTGACCTCCGGCAGTCATGCAGCACACCTTCAGTGAATGATGCATCATCATACAATTCAGTGAATCACGTTGACGGACTAATAGAGGTTTCAAACTCATATTCAGCAGCAGGTACTCCTGGCAACGGTTATGGTGCATGTTCAACTGCGTCATGCCATGACAACGGAAGGGGCAGCATCGTAACAACTCCGGCTTGGGGAAGTTCGCCTGCCTCCTGCATTGCATGTCACGCTGCCGCGCCGGCTACCGGAAGCCACAGCATACATCTTGCAGAAAGCGGGGTCGGTTGCGCCGATTGTCATAAAGGAGCAGTGCAGAGCACCACGGTTCCTGATCAACATCTTGACGAAAATATCGATGTCTACGTTTTAACTTCAGGCGATCTTGGGTATCCACAAAACAAGACCAAGGCCACGGCTTATTCAACCTGTTCAACAGCATCCTGCCACAGCAACGGTCTTGGCGTTTATAAAATTACTCCACCGTGGGGTGGCTCGGGAACAGGCTGCAACATGTGCCATAATGCCCTTCCGACAACAGGCGCGGCAAGCTGGATGGATGTCGGTCTTGCATTTAACCAGGCGAACAAATCGTTCCATCCCATAGTGGCCGCAGCCAACAGCACAGGGTCAGGCACAAGCGTACTTGCTGCCGGACAGCTTGCAGGCGGCTGGACGCCCGGACAGACAATGTATTGCACTGACTGCCATAGCACTGATTCGGCAAACTCAACAGGTCCGCACGGCTCAGCCATAAAATGGATGCTGGCCGGGACAAACAAGGCATGGCCCTATACAACAGCAGCATATAACGGCACATCGTCAGGCGAGACCTTGAGGACATACAGTAACAGGGCCACAAATCAGGGAACCAGCAATGGCTTATTCTGCCTGAACTGTCATCCTGTAACTGTTAACAACGTACATACCAAAGGCGATCACTCGTCGGTTCCGTGTGTCGGATGCCACATTCGCATACCTCACGGCGGAAAGGTGTCCAGACTTATAAGCGCTGCTGACAGCGCCACTCCGCTCACCATCCTGCCTTCGCGGCTTGCGCCTGACGGCAATGGAGGCGGGACAGTATATTTAAGGAAGTTCACCAGAGCTGCATATAACAGTTACAGTAAGAGCAACTGCTACTCTTCAAACAGTTCTTGCGGTTCACACAACAGCTCTAGTTATGGAAGCGAGTCCTGGTAGGACATTCGCAATCCACTTGTATTCTTGACTTTTCATTCCGCTCTGTTATACTCGATAATAATTGCAAGTTCAAGACGATTAAAGTACAATGTGACCATGGAAGAATCATTAAAACATTATGTTCAGCAAATAAAAACTCTTCCCACCATCCCGGTCATTGCCCAGCAAATTTTAGGTCTTGTCGGCGATGACCTGGTATCAATAAGCAACCTCGAGAAGATTGTCGAAGACGACCCTGCGATATCAGCAAAAATCCTCAGCGTTGCCAACTCAGCGTACTTTGCCTCCAAAACGCCTACGAAAACTCTGGGCAACGCAATTTTCAGGATAGGTTTTAATAACGTAAAAAATATAGCCGTGGGGATATCCTTAATGACTGTCCTTGACGACGGGAAACGTGGGACAGATTTTGATTATCAAAGGATATTCAATCATTCAGTATCAGTTGGATTTACAGCAGGGTTATTGTCTCAGCGACTCAAGTTAGAATTTTCACAAGAAATATTGATAAACGGCTTACTGCATGACATAGGATATTTAATCCTGAACAAGCACTTCTCAGAGACTTACAGGAAGGTGCTGGATTTAATTGAACAGGGAAATTCCATGCTCGATGCTGAAAAAACGGTCCTTGATTTCACACATGCAGAAATCGGCTCATGGCTTGCCGATGAATGGCATTTGCCCGGAACGGTCTTGGATACAACTTTGCACCACCATACTCCCTCACATGCAAAAAGGAACCGCAAACATGTAGCTGTTATACATATAGCGGATTACATTACTACTAAAAAAATATTCAGCCCTACGAAAAAAGACCCGGCTTACCCGTTTGACCATTCTTCCCTCGACATACTGGGGATCTCGGAGAACGACCTGCAAGGCATAGATGCCGGAATAACATCTGACCTGGTATCCGCTGAACTGCTCGAATGAAAGAACTACTTGTTTATCAGGATGACGATGGAGAGTGGATTGTAAAAACCGAGAAAATACCCGGCTTTTCTGCCAAAGGAACAACTCAGCAGGAAGCCATTGATAAAATGAAGAAGGCCTTCTCTGTTTATTTTCCCTGTGATACGGGTAATTGCAAAGATTCAAAATAAGCAATCGTGCTGACAAGGGATATATATTTCAAATTGACTCTTTTTTCAGTGTAAGCAACAATCCTTTCAACTTTTGAAATTTCATAATAAACAATCTGTCATGATATTGTCTGATTAAAACCCTTCTGTCAAAAAGTCAGCTTTGCTTCACATTTTCAATGCGGTAACTATTTGATAAACTGAGTCATTACAAATGGCATTGAATTTGCAACACTCGCTCATGAAAGGAAATCATTTTGTTTCATATTTTATTATTGAAATTATTATCTTGATATGCTATTTACTAAATATGTTTCTTTTATATTTAAGGAGGCATAGTGCTTATAGACAAAAGAAGATATATACGGTTTGAAGTTCCCCTTGATGTAATATTACCATCTACAGGAAACGGAGGTGGACATTCTACCGGCGTGATAAAGAATTTTTCACGCGAAGGATGCTGCATTGAATCAAACAATCTTGATTCTCAATTAGATGAAACCATGGAATTCAGAATCAGACTCCCAAAGAAAGATCTCTACACATATGTAGTGGGGGATGTGATATGGAAACAGCCGCTTAACAACAGATGCCTGACAGGAATAAAATTCAGGGAAATAGATAAGGAAGCTAAAATAGATATACTGGATTTTGCCTATGACACATGGATAGAAAAAATGAAAGGTTGATATTTGATTGATCTTGGCACAGTAAATTGCACTAATAAGTTTTTGTATAGAATTTCATGAATCGAAGAGTTTTTGAAAGAGTAACGTCAAATATAAGCGTAAGATTTTACTGCGGGGATACGGACTATTGTGGCACCATAACAAACCTCTCTGAAAACGGCATGTTTATCAGCACAAAACAAATGTCCTTCCCTTTTGATTCAAAAATCGAAATATATATATCTCACAACGACAAACTGTTGAGTGTTCCCGTTAAGGTAATCAGGATGACAAAATCAAATGATGTTTTCGACGGCATAGCAGTGCAGCTTGTGGATCATCATAAAGACTATTTAGATCTCGTTAATACTCTCCGTTCTTCTCAGTTTCCTTTCTAATAAATACATCGCACATAAGTCGCTAATTATATCGCTAATTTTTCTTGACAAATATTTTTGACTGTGTTTAAATAGGACTAATTTAGTCCTATTTAAACAAGGAGGGTATTATGGAACTCGTAAACGTAAATAAACTTGGCGTAGCCAAAGGCACACCTGTCGAGGATGCCGTAACAGCAAATTTTAAAGGTGAAACATATGAAGTCGGGATCTACCTTGCAATGGCAAGGCAGGCACAAAGGGAGGGATATGCTGAAATAGCTGAGGCCCTTAAAAGAATCGCATTGGAAGAGGCAGACCACGCAGCGCGATATGCCGAATTGAACGGGCTTATCTCTGACAACACTAAAGTGAATCTCGAAAAAATGCTCAATGGAGAGCTAGGCGCTAACAAAGGGAAGAGAGAGGCCGCTATAAAGGCAAAAGAGGTGAATGTCGATGAAGCCCATGACCTTTTTGACGAGTCCTCAAGGGATGAGGCAAGACATGCCCAGATGCTCAACGGACTGCTCAACAGATTTTTTAACGGCAAATGAATATGCATATAACGAGGAAGGTTGATTATGCTGTGCGATGCGTCCTTTTCCTGGCAAGAAATAATGACCGGATATCCAGTGTTGATGAGATATCCGGAGAAATGTCTGTGCCGAAAACCTTTCTCGCCAAGATCCTCCAGCGTCTCATGAAGACAGGCATTGTAAACTCGACCCGGGGAGTCAAAGGAGGATTTCAACTTGCAAGAGGACCGCAGGAGATCAGCTTGCTCAATGTCGTTGAAGCCATTGACGGCGCTGTTGCGATGAATGTATGCGCCGTTGATAAAAAAATGTGCGGGTTCAGCGCTTCTTGCTCTGTACATCCTGTATGGGTTGAACTGCGGGAAGATATAAGGAACCGCCTGAAGAGATGGGATTTTGCAAAACTGGCGGTTATAAAAAAATATCAGAGAGTCATAAAAAGAGATTGTCATTAGACGTAAACTGTGATAATAGCAAAATATAAGAACACTTAAACTTTAATAACAATTTCAAAGAGGAGGTAAGCCATGAATGATTATCAATACGATAATCAGACGGTAAAAGGCTTTATCGTCTCCTCTATCTTCTGGGGTGTGGTGGGTAGTGCACACAAACGGTCTTGCGTTTGGGCTTGGAATAGGGGCGATATTTGGCATCAGCTACTACATTACAATGTCTCATTTGGGGCTTAATAATATGGGGCATCTACTATTATATTGCTTTTACGCCGGCAATAAGCAGATGGACGCAGGAAAAGGCGTATGAGGAATCAATAAAGACCAAATACCTTTTTAAAATCAGGAGGAATTAAAGATGTGCATGGATTACAAAATAAAATGCCGCTGCGGCAGCAGCGCAGCAAGCTTTAATCTCAGAGATGGCGTTATGCCTGTTGAGATAGTCAACAGGCTTTACTGTCCTGAATGCTCAAAGGACATTACATATAATCCAGAGGTCATGCTTTATGACAATGGCTGGATGATAGAGTACGACATGGATATTGCAAAGTTTATGGGACAGAATCTTTCCAACAATACGCATATTACACCGGCGTTTCTCTTTGATGAGGGATACTGCACTTGGAGGGGTACATATCCTACAGACCATATAGATTCTGTAAGGGAACGCGAAGAGATTATAAAACTTGCAAAGACAGACCCGAAGAAATACTTCAACGAGATAAAAAGATGGGGTATAGAAAGAATGGAACGGCTTGCTGCAGAAGGATGGAGGAAGGCGAATGAACGGGAAGACGCCAGAGTTTCAAACTAAACCGGCGTGCAGCGAAAAGTACGATTTATTTCCGGTAACTATAAAATGCAAACAATGCGGGCTTGACGTTGAAATGTGGGCTGATGAAGATGAGGCCCTTTGCGGCAGATGTGGTGAAAAAATAAAAAGGGAACCGAAAGGATGAAATTATGGATATATCAATTGTCGCGACAATAGGATTTACTACTATCGCCGTGATCGGGATACGTTATCTTCTTTTTGCTTCGGCCAGGAAAAAGTAACGTCATGGAGAATATAAACCCACAGGCGGCAGCATATTTTGTCTTTGGTGTCACCCTCGTTATTATCTTTGCGGTAATAATAGTTTTTTACTATTCAAGAAAGCGGCACAAAAAGGTCGAAGAAGCAAAGTTTAAAATGCTTGATGACGAAGATTAAGAGGATACAACCGTGGAGACGCGTTGTGGAGGCTGCTCAGGCATTTCTTATTGTGGGCCTGCCTTTCCTGAAGATAGAGGGCGAGAGCGCGTTAAGGTTTGATATCCCTTCACTGAGGCTGCATTTCTTCAGAGCAAGCATCTGGATGGAAGAATTTTTTATCGTCCTCATCGGCATAATTTTTCTCACATTCCTGATAGTATTTATAACATTGATGTTCGGAAGGATCTGGTGCGGATGGCTGTGCCCCCAGACAGTGATTGTCGATTTCACGCGGTTTGTGGACAAGACAAAGTCAAAAGGGCCCGCATATAAACTGGGCTCGTATCCTGCGATGTTTTTGATAAGTGTTTTAGTCGCGGCAAATCTCATGTGGTACTTTGTTTCGCCGTATGAATTCATCCCGGAGGTCATGGAGGGAAATCTCGGAAGTGTGACGTGGGGATTCTGGCTGGTTTTGACGGGAATATTATCTCTGAATTTTATCCTCCTCAGACACAGGTTTTGCGCGACTGTCTGCCCGTATGCGAAATTGCAGAGCGTCCTGTTCGATAAAAAAACACTTGTAGTTTCGTTTGACCCAAGGAGAAAGGAAGAATGCATGAAATGCATGGCATGTGTTAGTACCTGTCCTGTCGGCATTAAAACTAAGAAGGGAAAATAACTATGCCATTCATAACATGGAATGAGGAATACAGCGTCAACATAAAAGAGATTGACGCGCAGCATAAGAAGCTTATTGAACTTATAAATAATCTGTTCGACAAAATGAGGATAGGAAGGGGAAAGGACGTAATCGGCATAATATTAAATGAACTTGTGAATTATACGGTCTATCACTTTATTACAGAGGAGAAGCTGCTTCAGGAACACAGGTATCCTGAATACATGCAGCATAAAAAACTGCACAGTGATTTAACAAAACAGGTGAAAGAACTCAAAGACAAATTTGATCATGGTGATATTATAGTCACTGCACGTACTATGAATTTCCTGAACAGATGGCTTATTGATCACATCATGGGAGAGGACAAAAAATACTCGCCGTTTTTAAACAGCAAGGGGGTGGGATAGATGGTAACGTCTAATAAAATGAAATCTGGAATTTTCCTGCTGATGTTAATGTCTCTTTTCCTGCTGCCATTAAACAGCCGGGGAATGCAGCCTGAACATTCCGCTTCAGTGGCAAAAATAGATTGCGATATCAATGGACAGAGGTGGACCCCAATGACTGGACAGTTGGACGGCTGATTTAAAGTGGAAACCACCGACCATCATGCCGCCTGATAAACCGGATAACCTGCCTTGGGCAGATTCCAGTATGCCTCTTTTGGAGTCTTGTCGTCCAGTGAAGA
>JACQZF010000063.1 GCA_016213945.1 Nitrospirota bacterium
CCGGAGGCTGAGCAGCTTTTTCCGTTACTGCCTTCTCAGGCGTTGTGACATCTTTCCCTTTCGGAAAAAGGATAAATATGAGGCCAATTACAATTACTGCCGCAATCGCAATATACGCAACGGGTAATTTTTTCTTCTCTCTCTGGACCACTTCTTTCTTCGGCTGAACAATTATCTTTTCCTCAGGCTTTGCAGAGGGCTTCACTTGAGGCTGTGCCTGGGGTTTTACCTCAGCCATTACCGTATGGCCAGCACCGGCCTCGGGCGCAGGCTCTTCTCCAATCTGGATCTCGCCTGTATCTCTGAAGACCTGCAGCTCGGCTGACATGTCCTCCGCAAAAAGCTCTTTCATGTAATGGGCGAGGCCGCTGACAGTGGGCTTCAGGGAGAGGTCGATCATGCACCCTTTGAGGTCGGGGTTTCCTTCGCAGATCTTTGTGTTGTATTCAAGCTTCTCCGGCCCGAATATGCACGCCTCAATATCGTCCAGCATTTCCCCGCAGGACTGATAGCGGTCCTCAGGCTCTTTTGCAAGGGCGCGTTTGAGGATTTTATAAAGCATCTGCGGCAGTCCGCTGACAACAGCTTCCGCAGGCTCAAATTCAGCCTCACGGACCTTGGCGAGTATATGAAGGGTGTCGCCCTGAAACATCCTATTGCCCGTAACCAATTCATACAGAAGTATGCCTGTGGCGAATATGTCTGAGCGGTGATCAATGTGTTTGCCCGACGCCTGTTCAGGCGACATATACGCCACCTTGCCTTTTATCATGCCAACCTGGGTCATGGTGCTCTGTGTTGCTGCCTTGGCAATACCGAAATCAACTATTTTAACCTCGCCTTCATAAGTGACGATGACATTCTGGGGACTGATGTCCCTGTGAATAATGTTAAGCGGCCTTCCCTGCAAATCCTTCAGCTTGTGGGCGTAATCAAGGCCTGCGCAGACCCGCGATATTATGTAAAGGCAGTGTTCAAGGCTGAACTCCGTATTTCTTTCTTTGGCCCGGTTGGCGATCATGCGCAGGTCTTTGCCTAACAGATATTCCATAGCAATATAGTAAGTCCCTTCCATATTGCCGAAATCGTAGATCTGGACTATATTCTGGTGGTGGAGAGAGGCGGCAAGCTTTGCCTCATCGATAAAAGAAGTGACCAGCTCTTTTTCAACGGTCAAATGGGGGAGGATCTGCTTGATGGCGACCATCTTCTCAAAGCCTTCAGCTCCCATTATCTTGGCTTTGAAAACCTGCGCCATACCGCCTGTAGCGAGCTTTTCCACAAGGAGGTATTTCCCGAACTTTACGGGCTTGTCTGCAGACATGTGAGTAAATTTCTCCTCTGTTTGGGAGGTTATCTGTTTAAAAACAATTAAGGCCGTTTTCTAATTATAAAGCAATTTGTTTTTATTGTCAGCGTTAATTACTGCCTGTTTATAAATTGCCTGCTTCTGTCATTCCGGCTTGTCCGGAATCTTTTCCAGGAAGGATTCCCGATGCGCGGAGCCTGTCCCGACTTGTTCGGGGCTTGCGGGAATGACAAATAACCGGGTTTATAAACAACCACTATTTCTCGACCTTTCAATTTCATATCTCCCTCGTTGCCAGTATTCTTATAATCACCGGAAAAGCTGAGTATGCTGACGGGTCGAAAAGCATTTTGCCGCCGTGGTCTGTAATTATCTTGTGTGCGATATTCAGAAATAAGCTGCGGCTCCACATCTTTCCCTGCAGCTCCGGATCAAAGAGCTCGCACGAACATTGGTCAATGGAAGATTCTCCGAAAACGATCTCAAGTCCGCTTCCGCTGTCCTGAATCGATATCCCGAAATCCGACCCCTGAGGAAGGGCAAAGATTATTTCCTTAAACACCATTGAGACCGCCTTCCTCATGAGTTCATTGTCAACCGGGACCATAAGACGCGCCGCGCTGACAGAAAGAGAAGGACGGAGCCCTTTCTGCCGCCATTCTTCATCATGCCTCTGTATCTCCTCCTGAAGCAGGTTGTCGATCCTGTGCAATTTGATCTGGGGCAGCGGGATCTTAGCGAAATTATCAACTTCCCTGAGGACCATTTCCACTCTTTCGACAGAGGCAGTGATGGCGGAGAATGAATCATTCTTCAACGCATCAGCCTCCGGCTTTGCCATCTTTCTTGCCAGGCCTCCGATCACCATCAGAGGGTTTCTTATCTCATGGGCCATGGCCTGTGCGAGCCGGACATAAGCAGCCGTCCTTTCCGCGTCGATCAGCCTCGCCTCTGTTTTCTTCAATATCACCATGGCATTTTCATAGTGCTTTTTTAATTCAGACCAGAGGCGGGCGTTCTCGATAAGGGGCGCAAGAAGGGAGGCTATGCCTCTTAAAAATTCCAGGTCCTCCCGGTTATATGCCCCGGGGACGTCCCGGTCCAGATAGATCAGGCCATGGATCCGGTTGTGAAAAATAAGCGGGACGCATATCGCGCACCTGATCCTCAGGGCCATGATGCTTTCCTGTTCCTTGAAAGAATAATCACTGAGCGCGTCCTCAAGGAGAAGGGACTCACCGTTCTGAAAAATCCTGTTGATAATGCTGCTGCTGAGAGGCACGGACCCGGTAGGGGAGTCAATGAAAATCGGTTTCAGGGCGCCGTCCTCTCCAAACAGCGCGAGATAGCCGCGGTCCTGTTTGAAGATCTCCTTCAGCCTTGAAAATGTTTTTTCACCAAGTACCGTTATTTCCTGGTTCCCGGCCAGCTCCGTTGCAAGTTCATAGATCGTATTCAGCCGCTGGTGGTCCGCAAGGTGCAATTCCTTTTCCCTGCCCAGAGAATGCAGGACCATCTGTTCCGGGACCCCCTCTTTGTTCTCCAGGAGAACGAGTTTTGTCTGTCCGAGCTGTATGGAATCCCCCCGTGTCAGAGGGGACTTGTCCCTGATCCTGATATTGTTTACGAATACGCCGTTTGCGCTTTTGAGGTCTTCAATATAAATTTGATTGTCCGTCTCTGACACAAGCGCGTGCCTGTGCGACATGGTCTGGTCTTCAAAAGAAAGTCCGGCATCTTTCCCCCTGCCGATAACGCACGGCAGGGTTACATTATAATTATTGCCATTCACGATGTCTTGAAGAACAATATTCCTGTTCATGTTTTTATGGTATCATATCACTGAATTTAATAATTATCGGGCTTGAGTTCAATGATAAACGGAGGCAAACAATGCGTTTGCTTTTTACCGGCCACAACAATCACAGAGTTGAAAACTTTCCACTGGAAACCCTCGGCAGACGCTGTGAGCGTCATGGAGGCACAGGATGCTTCCGGCACAACGGGCGATGGAGCGAAGAGGACAACGTGCTGAGGGTGACCTTTTCCCCGGTCATCTACATAAACAGCGGGCTTGATGAAACAGCCGCGGCAGATGCGCTGAGTCATGAGCAGAAGCACCTCAGAGACTTCCAGACACTGGTCAGGCAGCTTCAAAGAGACATCAGACGGGTGATTGCCCAGCGACGTTATTCCTATGAATACATGAGAGACCGATGGGCGTGGTTTCTGTTCGACATCTGCTCGGCTTCAAGGGCGTATCATCAGAGCATCGATTCAGGGATGGTTGAGATGTGCAGCCAGCCCGGACCGCCGAGACCGTGATTAGATACTGATCTCTACATTCCGCCCCCCCCACGTCACAATTCTAATAACTACTCCACACGAAAAGAGCTGCCCATCTTGGTCGGAGAATACCGGATGCAGATATTGCAAGCTGGTTCTGCCCGCCATCCCCACGGATCGCACAGCATAGCAACTCCGGTACTCCAATCATTGAAGTTGTGGGAAGTTGGTCGTACGGCTGCACCGACTACAACGAACGCATGGGTACCAGGGATCATCATATAGTCAATCGGCCTGATGTCATGCTTGTACAGATACATGAACGCAATAGCGGCCTGTTCTTCACAATTCCCTGCGCCAATACCGCTGGAGGCCATGGCCATGGCCTCGATGTACTGCAGTCCGTAAGTTCCCCAGTTAGCGTCGTTAGGCATGGGAACGCGCATTGCATTGAGAAGTTTTTCTTCTTGACGGTAGACCTCCTGGATAGCCGGCAATGTCGTAAAGATCTTCCCTCTGGGCAAATCCAACACGTTCTTCCCAAATTTGTTGGTCTCGCCCAAGTCCATTTTGGAACGAGTATATGTCAAAGCGGCTTTGACCTCGGTGAGATACCTTGAAGCGGACAACAATGCCATAAAATCCTCCTTGTGATGGGATTGAAAATTGATTATTGCTTAAGGAGTCAGACTGGTTTAAAGAGTCTTTCCGCCTCTTCCATTAAATATCATGTGATAACCACCGGGTCTTTCCGGAGATATTTTGTCACATCTTTCCCTTTATATCCATACCCATTCGCAGCCAGCCCGGACCGCCGAGACCGTGATTAGATACCGATCTCTACCTTCCTTATTTCAGATGCAGTCAGGTCTTTAATATGACAAGTCCCCCGCCAGACCAGGTAGAAACGGTTTTCATCCGGGATGAGGCAAAGCGTATCGAGGTCCATTTGTACAAGTTCTTCTGTTGTCGGGCCGTCAAATGTTACACTCTTTGAAACTTTGGCAACAGGATTTATCCCCGGCAATTTGAATCTGACTTCACCGTCCGGGGAAAGGTTTAGAAGCACGACGTCCTCATCGCCTCTTAAATAACCTTTGACCTGCAGATCAGGATGCGCTGAGTTGTAAAAATCAAAACTGAAATCCCCGGGGCGCTTTGGCGCGCGCTCCTTCTGCCACTTCTCATCGTAAGTGCCGAGATATTTCCTTCTCGGCTCCCACATCATTCCGTAAAAACCAAATCCGGCAGGCATCGGGTGGTCATTATAGTTTCTGATCATGTTACGGGGGTCTTCGATATTCGGCAATGGAATGCCGTCAATTGTCTTTATGGTCTTGTCGGACTTGTTGTTTAAAAACCCCTTCCCCGCTGGATTCTCCCCGCATACCCCGCCGGATATCTTGTCCGCGCCGCCGAAAGCGTTTTCATAAACAATTTCCATTTCAGTAACAGGCCTGGCAAACGATATTGTTATTGATGATGATAGAAATTTTTTTGTGTATACCCAGTTTCTGTCTCCAAAGACGAGGATTGATTTCCCCATATTCCCGACCTTGAGAGCGGCCTCAAACGATTGGGCGGCCCGCCCTTCCGGCGCATACGCTTTTCCGACGAGTACAATATCCGCGCGGGGTTTAAACGGGACAATGTCAGTCTCAAACTTTATGCTTGCAGGCTTTTCCGGATCATTTAATTCAGCCCCGTATAAGACCGGCATCTGTTTTTCGGAAATCTCAGCCGGAATACCGGGCCTTATATTGAACGTTCCTTTGACGATGACCGTCAGGACAGGATTGTCCCCAGGCCCTTCCAATGGAATGGCTGCTGATTCAAACCGGGAATGATTAACAAGGTCCAAAGCGTGCCCGATTAAGGACTTCGGGCATGACAAAACAAAAAAACAGCAATTTATAAACAGACTCTAATTATACTATTACAATGAAACGCCTCTGTAAATCTGTCCTGTTTCATTGCCGGCTGTTATCACACTCTTCCATCTCTCCACGTAACGCTGATTATGCTGTGCTTTGAAGCGGACGCACTCCGCGATCTTCTCCCGGACCTCATCGCTGTACCGGAAGAAGTCCAGATCGAGGACATGGTCATGCTCAAGATATTTTTGAGCGCTGTCAGCATCCATGTTAAAAAGACCATGTTCCTCCCGCAAGCAGTTTTCATTAAGCCACCATCTGGTGAAACGATATTGCTCATGATATTGATTATAAACTTCCGTACCCGGATAAGGGACAAGGACGCCTCCGTTGTTAAAGATGTCGGTGACACCGGAAACATCCGTCATAAATTCGAGCGTCCGCTCAAGCTCATCAATTCCTTCATTTGGAAACCCGGACATAAAATTCACGATCGTGGTCATGCCTTCCATCTTTGCAGCAGTGATCGCGGCCTTTACCTGTTCCGGCTGCTGCCCTTTATTGATGCTCCTGAGTATCCTTGTGTCGCCGCTTTCAATCCCGAAATTTATTGCGAAACAGCCGGATTTTTTCATCCTTCTCAGGTCATCAGGCTTAACTGTATTTGCCGGGGTAATGCAGCCCCATGTGACCCCTTTCAACCCGGGACTGTGATCTATGGCATCGCACAATTCATATACACGCGGACGGTGCGCCGTGAATGCGTCATCCCAGAAAGAAAAGTGGGACACGCTGAATTTCTCACGAAGCAGGACCATCTCTTCTATCACGTTTGATGCTGAACGCCAGCGGTGTTTGTTCCCTGTGACATACGTTGCGCAGAATGTGCATCTGCCCGGACATCCCCGGCTTGTTATCATTCCTCCATGTGCCATGAAGCCATTTGGTGAATAAGCGTCAGAGTCATAACAGCCGAGGCTTTCAACCGGAAACGCCAGTGTGTCAAGAGGCGCAGGGGGAATTAATGGACCAGAGGGAGAAACTTTTCCTGAACTGCCATCCAGCCTTCTCGCATATTCAACTACAGACCGTTCTCCCTCACCTTTCACTACGGCATCAAAGCCGTATCCAGGCGGTTCATCAGGACAGACAGTGGGATGCGGCCCTCCCGCGATCATAAGTCGCGCCATCCCTTTCAGCATATCCGCCAGCCGGTATCCGGCTAACGCATTCCAGGTAAAAAGCGTCATGCCGATCATGTCGGGACGCCACGATCCAACTGACCGGACAACATCTTCATTCGTTCCGTGAAAATGTACTGCCGCCATGTCGAGGCACCGGACCTCGTGCCCGTCTTTCAACAGGCTTGATGCGACGTACTGCTGCCCGAGGTACGGAGCAGCCATCTTTTGAGGCAAACGCGGCATGATCAAAAACACTCTCGCCATATTAAGTTTTTGTCCCCATTACTACAACACTGTTGCCGGAAATGATCTTTCTTATATCGGCAAGCCCTGCCTCCGTAAGCCCTTTAATAATATTGCTCGCGGAATGCACTTCACCTGATTCAGTATACAGAGCCATGTTTAACGAGAAATACAGAGAGACATCAGGGCGCGAGAAGTCATCGTCAATCCAAAGATCTTTAATGATCATCAGTCCGCCCTGCTTTATATTTCTTGCTGCGGACGCTGCCAGCCCCCTGCATTCCTCCTGCCCGTAAAGATGAAGGATATTTGAAAGAAGGACTATGTCGCTTTTCTCCGTGAATAGATCAAATGCATCGGCTGCGCAAAAGCGGACCCTGCCGCCGTATCTGTTCAACAGGTCCCTTGCCGGATCCAGTACCTCCTTCCTGTCCACCAGAGTTGCGAAGTTATCTGAATTTCGTTCAAGAAATGCCGCAGAATATGCTCCGAAACCTGAACCTATGTCCAGAAGGCTTCCGCCCTCTGTTCCGGTCAGCTGCCACAGCCATTGCGCGGATGGATAACCTGTATCGAATAAATAATTCTGGCAGCGGCTGTTCAGCAGCGGGTCATCACCGTTCAATTCCAGCGGCTTGTCATTACGGACCACCTCATCAAGCAGCCCCCATCCCTGATCGGGAAGCGACGGAATATAATCAGGCGTTTCTTTTACAGCAAAGGTTTGATTCGCGTGGTTTATATTCATGAAGCCTTCAAATACCAGGACCCTTAACAGTGCGTGTAATCTGTGACGGCTTACATCTAAATGCTTCGCAAGTTCTTCACACGTCATCGGATGATTTTGCAGGACGCTGAACAATCCGAGCTCCAGCGCGGCCTTTATTGTTGCCTCACGGAAAAACCTTTGGTTGTCATGAAATACATCTTCAAAAACGTCGTGTATATTTTCCTTCAATTCCATTCCGGCTTGAGAATGCAGTTTATGTTATCAAGTGCCCGGGGATGGATATGACATCTCCGCCGATGACCGGCCCCACCGGCACATATGGCGGAGCAAAGGTCGGGATAGGGCCTTTTCCAAGGACGTTCATAACCATCTGGGTCGGCAGCCACTGAAGGAACGCCACGCTGAAACCTGTAGCGATAGCTTCAAATAATTCCTTGTGGTGGAGGGCGTCACTTCTGATCAAACGCGTCAGCTACCGCAGCCGCGTATTTTTTCTCCTGGGCCGTAGCGCTTGCAAATGAAGGGGCGCTTTTTATGAAGGCGCCTAAGCCCGGGCCTGAAAGACATCCCGGGGTGCCGATCGCGCTGACCGCCATGATTATTATGTTCTGGAATTTCGCCTGAAGCTTCCACATGTCAACGGCAAAACCTATTGCATCGCAGGCGCTATCGATAAAGTCCGAGTGTTTCTTCCCGATGACCTTTACTGATTCAATATGGTATTTGTTCAATGAGACCGGTTTGAAAATATTCGGCGGGGCAGGAGAAACAGGGGCAACGGATTTTTCCTCAGGCTGGAAGGCATCGCCATACTGGCTGCCCATGTCTTTCCATTTTATCGGAAGGTCAATGTTCTTGCCGAGGAAGGTGACCTTGGCGATGGTTTTCATTATCCCGGCATTGAGTGGAGGCATTTTATCTATCCCCCAACGATGACATCAGTACTGCCTTCGATCAATTTACCCATACCGCCGCAATGCTGATCGTCATCTCCCATCCGGTGGGCCGCCTTACCGTTGATAAAAACAGTGCCGCTGCCTTTTACGGCAGTCCATGTATTCGGCCCGCAGCAAGGAGCGTGAATGCCCATGTCCCCGACACGCACTGCGGGACGTTTGTTAACCATGACGTCCGGCGAACCCTGCACGGCAGGCCCGATCACAACATGCGGGCACGCAAGGCATCCGTGCGCGTCTGCGTCAGCCTTTGATTTATCTCCGAGTCTTCCCTGTGGCGGCATAGTTATATCCCCGCTAATATTTTCCCTGATTCTTCAGATGAGAAATCCTGTCCGTAGAACCGGTCAAACAACTCTTTCCTAACAGCTTTGTCATCCGCTTCAGGGTTATTCATTTTAATCGATGCGATTACCTGTCTTCGTGAAGTATCAAACATGGAAAATCCCATTTTCAATCTTTCCTCTCCGCTTTTTTGCATCATCATATCATTAAAGCAGTCTTCCATCTCAGGGCTTGTATCTTTCACTGTTTGATCTCCTTATAGATATCTTCAAGTTCTAATCTTTTTATCCATTCTTTGATGTAATTAATATCAATATCTGGAACTGTCTTTAAAATGTTTTTCACATCTCTAATCTGCATTTCAGACAAGCTGTCCTTTGCCCAGTAAAGCTTGGAGATAACAAGGTCTTCCGGCGATGTAATGTCAATCTTCAGACCTTCAAAGACAATAGTCCGTCTCCTGTCAAACTCAAGCCTCCGGTATTCTGTATCCTTTTTGATTATAAAATCAACCTTAACAATGCCTTCATTGTGGATAATGTTGAACATATGCTTATCATGGATGGCATCTTTGACAGAAGCAGTATCGATATAAAAATCGCCGGAAAAAATAGAGAAGAGTTTTGCAGCTTCATTTTCTCCAACTTCAATTATTATATCAATGTCCCTCGTCATCCGGGGGATTGTATAAAAATTAGCCGCTATCGATCCGCTCACCATATAATGAATGCCCGCGGATTCCAGGCGTTCAATAACAATCTTTAAAACATCAAGTTCATTTGTCATGAAAACTCTTTCATAGTAACTACTGCTTTTTTGAATGCACTCAAATTATAACAAATCTTTAATTCGTCTTTAAATATTTTTTACCTCTGATTCCCGCTGGTTATTACATGATAAAATGCCCCCTCAAACTCTATCCTCGGTTTCCCTGCCCTGCATCAATTTGCAGGGCATAAGTCGTATTTGTTCCATATATCGCACATGCCGCAGTTGCAGCCTGATTTCTGTTTTGGCGAACTGCTTTTGCCTCTGGCGCAGAACAATAATTCACCTTTAACTCCGGGGTATGATGGACATACACCGCAGAACTTGATGCATATGGTCTCATTCTCATAATTATCTTCTACCGTTGGCATATAATCACCCTTCTTTTTTATGGTTGTATTTTCCCCTAAGGCTATAACTGTGCACGGGACTTCCGCACATCGGGCAGGTATCTACATCCTTAAGCTTGTTCATATATTCAAGCACTGTCGACACAAATGCAGCATGGCTCCAGGTGAGGGGAGATACGGATAGCGGCTGGTTCGTAAATGGATGAACCTGTTCTGCCAGGACCCCTGAGGGCAATGCCCTCGAAGCAACCCACTCGAGAACAGGAATAGCATCCTTAAGCTCATCTGCATTCTTTGCCTTTGCTATATACCACTGTGCAAGCCAGAGGGTGCATATAACCCATGGATTTCCCGGCACATTATTTGTATCATCCATAGCGCTGTGGTATTTGTCTCCTTCATATCTTGCTATGCCGCCTGCACCGGTCTTTATCCAGAGACGATTTTTTATAGCGTTCATCGTGTTTACAATCCTCTCATCATCAGGCTCAAAAACGCCAAAATAGAAGGGCGCATAAATGCTTGCATCAATAGTAAGGTCTGTCTCAAAAGAGCCGTTTTTATCCGGGACTATCGTCTTTAAGAACCTTTTGTATTCTCTGCTGTAGAGGTATTTGTCCATTGCAGTCTTAACTTCTTCCGCTGCTCTGCTGTATATGCCACTCCTTTTTATATCTCCGAAGAACCTGGTGAAATTCTCCGCTGCCTTAAGTCCTGCGTAAACTGCAGATACCGTGAATGTATGTATCCCCCATTTTTCCTCCCAGAGGTCATATGATGGAAGGGGAAGGCCTGTTTCGCCGTCCCTGTATGATGCAAGAAAGTCGCCGCATCGTATAACGAGGTTTTCATACTGTCCCGAAGCGAATTCTATATCCCTGAACTTGTCGAAATGAAACCACAATGCCCAGAGGATAAGCCCTGTCCCGTCTTCCTGTATGGGCAGATGTTTTTCACTGTTGCTTACCCACGGATGCCATGAACTTCCGAGGGAGCCGTTTGGGTTGTACTTGTGAAGGAAATATCCCACTGATTCCTTGCCCTTGCCGATTATATCGAGACAGAAATCGAAAAACTTCCTCGTTATTCCGTGATAGCCGGCCATGTCGAGTGCATAAGAAACGAGTGCGCTGTCTCTCGGCCACATATAGCTGTAAGTGTCCCTCGCAAAATGCTGGACATCGGAATCATTCCCCGCTATTATGGCACCGTTGGAATCAATGTTCGTTCTTAATATCAGAAGGCTCTTTTTATATAGGGCTGCTATATTTTCCGGAAGGTTCGAGAGATTTAAATTCTCCTTATTGACCCATGCCCTCCAGTAATTTTCTGTGCGTTTAATGAAATATTCTATTCCGTGCCCCATTATCATCTTATTCAGGCGGCTTACTTCAGCATAATTTTTGCCCGCACATATCCAGTAATATATGGCTTGTTCTCCATTTGGAGGAACTCTTACAGAAAAGGAAAGTGTTGAATCCACAGACCCCTGAGATATTGGCGCCCCCTCAAGCCGTCCGTCTTCGGCGTCCTTCCATGTCCCTTCAAG
>JACQZF010000072.1 GCA_016213945.1 Nitrospirota bacterium
ATGTATGCTTTCCGTACTGCTTTTTTCGTCCCTGTTTTGCTCCGGTCGTAACATATTCTATCTTACTTTCAATGCATTACGCTCTGTAACACCTAATGACGGCCATTAGAATTCCCCGCCTAACGGATATTCTGGGTTTATCCTACATCAGGAAAGCAATTTCTGCGCCAACTTTCAGCTATTCTTATTATGCCCTTAAAACTATCTTTTCCGGAGACATACCGGGAGTTCATTTAAACACATCTGGTAAAAAAGCCAATCCGATGGAGTTATCTTACCAGGTTCAATTCCTGAAGCTCAGCGCGTTGCGAACTGAGATAGTACGTGATACCATTTGAATAGAGTCTGTCCATAAATTGCTGTTTTTTATTTTTGTCATGCCCGAAGTCTTTAATCGGGCATCCAAGAACTGATTTAAAAGCTGGATTCCCGCTCAACAGACTGCCAACAGCAGGTGCTTTAAGCACGGGAATGACGATCCATGTTTGAGTTTACGGACAGACTCTAAATAGGGGCATACGTTATATGTCCCCTCCTGAGGGGAGTTTAGTAATGTCTCACAAGCACAAAAAAACTTTTTATCCTGTAGCTCCGGCAAAAAGCAAAGAATGGCAGGCTGTCCATAAACCTGCTGTGCGGGACGCTTCCGCCCAGGGAGGAACAAGGCCGAAACTTGAAGTTGTTCTAAAATGCGATTCGGCTGGAAGTGTAGAGGCAGTCAGCGCCGCTGTCCTGAAGATTGCCGTTCCCGAAGTTGACATAAGCATCATTCACAGCGGGGTTGGCGACATCAATAAGTCCGACATTTTGTTAGCTGAAACTGCCAGCAGGCTGATCGTTGGTTTTCAGGTCAGTGTTGCGACAGAGATCGATAAGGAGCTGAAGGAACATGCTGTTGAAGCGCGCCTCTATGAGGTGATCTACAACTTGACTGATGACCTGCGCAATATCGCAGAAGGCATGGTCCCGCATATCTCACAGGAAGAGACAATCATCGGCAATGCGAAAGTCATAGCACTTTTTAAGGGCAACAGGAAGGGGATAATTATCGGATGTGAAGTTCTCAGCGGCCATTTGGCAGCAGGCCAGCATTTTCGCATCATCTCTGAAATGGGGCCTGTTTATTTAGGGACAATAGGGTCAATGCACATAGAACAAAACGCCGTGCAGAAAGTAATTCCGGGGCAGCAGGCAGGTATAAAAATATCAGACTTCAACAAAGTTAAGGTCGGAGACCTTGTAGAGAGCTTCCGTCCACAAGCTTCAAAGAAAACCACCCGCTGGCAGCCAAAGGGTGGGGTAGTCCGGCGATAGCGCCGCAGGTCCGCATGAAAAAGTCCCATAGCCCCGCAGAGGAAACAACGCCGCAGAAAATCTCCCGCTTGACTCAGCGCCTGTTATTTGTGTAGCTTTAACTATGAGGTCCCTTCTTTTTGTAGCGTTGAAAGGAAGGGGCCTTTTTATTGCGAAGTTATTTTATAATGTAAATGAATATGCCGGACAGGAAGAAGGTGCCGGCAGTATATGGAAAAATTATTGGTTCCTGTAGAAAAGATCAAGTTACTTTTTCATTCTAATCATCGGGCAAAGAAGCGCAGCATAGATAAATGGCTCTTCTCAGGCTGGGTGCTGATAATACTGGTGCTGTCCGTTATGTTTATCGCCTACGAATTGAGGACCTCCAGGTTTGAGGCTTACTTCCTGAGCAGGGTAGCGAAAGACATGAATTTCCGGATGGAGCCGGGGACAAGCCCCTCTATCCGCTTTCCAAAGACTGGGCCCTATGATGAAAGACTGGGATATACTTATCTTCCTGCTTTTGTTGACAGGCTGACTGCAAAAGGATTTTCAATCGATGCACAGGCGCGTATTTCACCGCGCCTTCGTGAATTTACAGATAAAGGCTATTTTACCGCATACCATGAAAAGACACAGGCAGGACTCCTGATCCTGGGGCGGGACGACAAGGCGCTCTTCTCCGCTTCTTATCCTGAAAGGGTGTACAGTGATTTCAGCTCAATCCCTGAAGTAATTACCAGAACTCTGCTCTTTATTGAAAACAAGGAATTGCTTAATGAGCGTCTTCCGTACCTTAACCCTGCGGTGGAGTGGGACCGTCTTGCCAAAGCTGTTATCCTTAAAGGACGGCATCTGATTGACAGGGACGAGAGGTCCCCCGGAGGGAGCACCCTTGCTACCCAGATGGAAAAATACCGCCATTCAGCAGAGGGAATGACATCTTCGGTTTATGAGAAATACAGGCAAATGAAATCAGCCGCGCTCCGTGCTTATCTTAACGGGGAAAAAACCCTTGACAGCCGGAACCAGATTGTCCTCGACTATATTAATTCCATCCCGCTTGGGGCTGCTCCCGGATATGGCCAGGTTAACGGCCTCGGCGACGGTTTGTACGCATGGTACGGCGCGGATTTCGATAATATTAACCGCTCTCTCACCGGCGGAAAAAACAAAAACAGCGGGCCTGAAATTACTGAGTGGGCCTCAGCCTACAAGCAGGCGATCAGCCTTTTTCTTGCCCAGCGCAGGCCTTCTTTTTATCTGCTTGAAAACCAGGAAGCGCTTGAATCGAAGACCGACGGGTACCTGCGGGTACTTGCAGAAAACGGGACCATATCGTCGGCAGAGCGCGACGCAGCGCTTCAGGTAAAGTTGAACGTGCAAAAGCATATGCCTGTGAAGAGGAAGGCGCCCTATGTGGAGCGCAAGGCGGCCAATGCCGTACGTCCGCGGCTCCTCTCTCTTCTTGCAGTTCCGCAGCTCTACGACCTCGATCTCCTCGACCTCACTGTGAAGAGCACTCTCGACCATGACGTGCAGGAAGATGTGACCGGGGTCCTGCAACAACTTGGCGGACCTGACTTTGCAAGGTCTGCGGGCCTGTACGGCTCTCATCTTTTAAAAGACGGGAACTCCCCCAATGTCATTTATAGTTTTACTCTCTATGAACGCGCGCCCGGCGCCAACCTTCTGCGTATACAGGCGGACAACTTCGACCAGCCTTTAAATATCAACGAGGGAGTTAAACTCGAATTGGGCTCCTCAGCCAAGCTGCGTACCCTTGTTTCCTATCTTAATATCATTGCGGAGCTTCACGGCCGCTACGCAGGTTTTTCAGCGGAACAATTAAAGGCCGTCCCTGTTGAAGGTACAGACCAGTTGAGCAGGTGGGCGATCGAGTATCTTTTAAATTCTACGGACAAAAATTTATCCGTCATGCTTGAGGCCGCAATGGAGAGGAATTATTCGGCAAGTCCTGCTGAGCGTTTCTTCACGGGGGGAGGCGTGCACACTTTTGCCAATTACGATAATAAATTTGATCACCGGGTCATATCCGTGCGTGAAGCCTTTCACAACTCTGTCAATCTTGTTTTCATACGAATGATGCGCGATATCGTCCGCTACTATACTTTTCAGCGCCCCGGAATTAAGGAGCTTATGGCGGACATGAAAGACCCGAGGAGGCGGGAATACCTGTCGCGTTTTGCGGACAAAGAGGGCAGGACGTTCCTCTATGGTTTTTACCGCAAATACCACGGGAAGAGTTTTGATGATGCTCTTGAGATACTTCTTCAAAACATAAAGCCCACGCCTGTGCGCCTTGCGACAATTTTCCGCTCTGTAAAACCAGAGGCAGGGTTTGAAGAATTTTCTTCTTTTATACGCTCGCGCCTTCCGAATTCAACGCTTTCGGACAACTCGCTCAGGAAATTTTATGATGAGTATTCACAGGAGGCTTTCCCCCTTGTTGACAGGGGCTATATCGCCCATGTCCATCCGTTGGAGCTCTGGACTGTCGCATACCTGCGCGATCATCCAGAGGCAGGCATCACTGAAATAGTGAAGGCCAGCGAAAACGAACGGCAGGAAGTTTACAACTGGCTGTTCAATACGCACAGCAAAAATAAACAGGACATCAGGATCCGTACGCTCCTTGAGGTCGAGTCATTCTCTGAGATCCACAAGGAATGGAAACGCCTCAAATACCCGTTTGACTCCCTTGTTCCTTCCTACGCTACAGCCATCGGGAGTTCGGCTGACCGCCCTTCCGCGCTGGCAGAGTTAACAGGGATAGTCCTCAATAACGGAGAATGGAACCCTTCCGTCCGTATACAGGAATTACATTTTGCCAAGGACACTCCGTATGAGACTATCTTGAAACCTGACGTAACAGCCGGGGAGAAGGTGATGCTTCCCGAGGTAGCTTCAGTGGTCAAAGATGCGCTCATAGGTGTAGTGCAAAAGGGAACAGCACAGCGTCTGAAGAAGGCGTTCCTCCTTTCAGACGGGACCCCTGTAGTGGTTGGAGGGAAGACAGGCACGGGTGATAACCGGCGCGATGTCTACGGGCAGGGAGGCAGGCTTATACAGTCGCAGGCAATAAACCGGACAGCAGTTTTTGTTTTCTTTCTCGGCGACCGCTTCTTCGGCACGATAACCGCGTACGTGGCTGGAGCTGAAGCCGATGAATATAAGTTTACGAGTTTGTTGCCGGTACAGGTAATGAATGCTCTTGCCCCGAAAATCATACCGCTGATTGAAAGAGTTGATAAGGACGCCTCTCAGCGTGGGAGTTAACATATATTAAAACCACAGAGACACGGAGGCACGGAGAGAAACAAGAAAATAATCTCTATGTTTTTATGGTTATTTTTCTCTGTGTCCCAGTGCCTCCGTGTTTATTTATATATTATTCTTCTGCTCTCTTGCACTGCTTTTAAACGGCTCCCTGCAAGTTTTCTTGCACATTGCAATGATCATTGCTTCTAAAAAAACTATTTATTATGCACTGTTAGTTGTCACCTTGAAATTCTCATAAAGATTTGTTGCTTTTTACTATCCTCTGCTAAAAGTTAAATCTTCTCCTATCCCACTAATTTTTCAGCATAAGACCCAAGCTGTGCTGTCTGGCATTTCTTTTGCTCTCTCTAATGACAGTTTCTTTTGGCAAAGGAAATTTCAGGGACACGGAGAAATTAGGAATTGAGAATTAAACAATCAGGAGTTAGCAATTAAGGATGAACAATAGTTCCTTAATTATTAATTCATCATTATTAAATATTCACTCAAAAAAAGGAGGAAGGCATCATGTCTGACAAAGTCCAGATCAAAAACAAAACGCTTAGCGTGAAGCAGTGCGACATCACCGACACGGAGATAGACGCATTCGTGTTTTACGCGCGCAATGACCTGAAGCTCGGCTCGGGTTTCGGCAATGCAATCGCCCTGAGGGGAGGCCCGACAGTCAGGAAGGAGCTCGAAAATCTCGGCCCGGTAAATGTCACCGACGCAGTAATCACAACCGCAGGCGGAATGAAGGCGAAGAAGATCATTCACGCGGTAGGCCCTAAATTCCAGGAGCAGGACACAGTAAAGAAGTTGAAGCTCACTATCCTTAACGCCTTGAAGGTCGCCGAATCAAACGGCGTTGAAAAGATCGCGTTCCCGCCGATGGGTTCCGGATTTTACGGAGTGCCTCTGGATGAGAGCGCGAAGATCACGACCGAAACCATTGCTGAATATTTAAAGAACGGCTCGGAGATCAAAGAGGTCGTCATCTGCGCCAACGACAACAGGGAATTAAAACCGTTGCAGGAGCAACTTAAAAAACTGAGCAATTAAGAGGGAGGATATCATGAGCAACTTGTTACATTTTTCAGAACACACACTTCAGGAGATTGCGCTGGTCTTTATGGCGACAATTTATTTCCTGAGAGTACGCTGGTTATTAAAATGGACTGCGGCAAAAGAGCGGCAGCCCGCAACAGGCATGGGTGACACAAACCCGAAGAAGGGCAGCAGGTATTCACTTGCAAATATCCTTATGCCGTGGGTAATGGAGAGCACCCGCACCAAGCCGCTGATGTACCTCCAGTTCGTCCTTTTTCACCTCGGGGTTGTCGCGTCGATCGGCCTGTCATTTATCATCCCGTACGCGCCGGGCCTGCTGAAATCCACAACAGTGCAGGGCATCCTTCAATTCTGTATAGGGGCGGCCTTTGTCGTGGGAATAATGCGCATCATCCGCAGGGTGTCGAACGTCTACGTCCGTGCGATCAGCTCGCCTGATGATTATTTTTCACTTATACTTCTGACCGCATGGTTCGGCTTTGCATTCTACTCGGTGCCGAATGACGCATCACAGGGAGAAGGCATTCTCTTGACATACTTCTTCGTCACCGCTTTTTTCCTGATGTATGTCCCGTTCAGCAAAATTTCACACTATCTCTATTACCCGATGACAAGGCATTATCTCGGCAAGACCCTCGGACGCAGGGGCGTGTTCCCGTTAAGGCGGAGCCCGGCATACGGTAACAAGTAAATAAAATAACCATTAAGGATAAAGGAGAATAAACATGTTTTTAATGAATGATGAAAATAAAAAGAGGTCCTATAAGGCCCAAAAGGTAATCGACAGGCTGGGCAAAAAACTCAACCGCCAGATGGTCGGCTCCCTGGCCGCGTGTGTTCACTGCGGCATGTGCACTGATTCATGCCACTATGTTCTTGCGAATCCGGGCGATCCCACATACGCCCCGGCATACAAGGCCGACAAGATCAGAAAGATTTTCAAGAGACACTATGACTGGACAGGTAGTGTGCTCCCATCATGGGTTGGAGCAAAGAGCGTTTTTACTGATGAGGAGTTGGAAGAGCTGAAGGACACCGCGTTCGGCAAATGCACAAACTGCAGGAGATGCACCATCAACTGTCCGATGGGCGTTGACTTCGCGACATTCAACCGTATGACGAGAGGACTGCTTGTTCATGTCGGAATAATGCCGGAAGGTGTTGAGTATGTCAGCAAGGAGCAGTGGGAAATCGGTAACCAGATGGGCGTTCTCAAAGAGCAGTATCTTGAAACTCTCGAATGGCAGGAAGAGGAGCTTCAGGGCGAAGTGAATAACCCGAAGGCAAAGATCCCGATAGACAAAATGAACGCAAACATTGTCTACACGATCAATCCCCGTGAAATAAAACATGACCCAAGATCGATCCTCGATGCCGCGAAAATATTTTATGCTGCGAAGGAAAACTGGACCATGCCGAGCGAAGGCTGGGACATGACCAACTTCGGGCTTTTCTCAGGCGATGACGATTTAGGCGGTGCTGTGGCAGGCCGTGTTTATGAAAAAGTTGAAGAGCTGAAAGGCAAAAAACTCGTTATGTCCGAATGCGGCCACGGCTACAGGTCTACGCGCTGTGAGGGACCCAACTGGGCCAAGAAGGACATCAAGTTTGAGGCGGAGAGTTCAGTGATTACCATGCTGAATTACATTAAAGAAGGAAAAATCCATGTAGACAAGTCAAAGAATGACAGCTCCTATACGTTTCATGATTCATGCAACAACGCAAGAAGCTGCGGCCTGACAGAAGAACCGCGCGAACTTCTAAATTACGTTGTTGGCGATTTCAGGGAGATGTACCCTAACCGCGCTGAGAATTTCTGCTGCACAGGCGGCGGCGGCGCCATGTCAATGTCGGAGTACAGGCCGAGAAGATTGCAGTCTGCGATAGTGAAGGCCAAACAGCTTGAGGCCACAGGGACAAAATACGTTGTCACCTCATGCCACAACTGCGTTGACGGGCTTAATGATGTTATCAAGCATTACAACCTTGATATGAAGGTCACACAGCTTGTTAACCTTGTATCAAACGCGCTGGTTATCTAATAGGGCGTTTTACCATGGCGGGAATACTTCGGGAGAAACAGGAGCAATCCTGTTTCTCCTTTTTTGTTTATTAAATTCAAAACACATCTCCGCAGAAATTACGATATTCGCAGTCAATGCATTTGTTTCTTGATGGTACTGGCGGCAGGAAACAAAGCGGTTTTTAATTTTAATTCTTAGCAGTTACGAGTCCCAATCCTTCTTCTATCAGAACATGCTCAGTAACGGTTTACCCTTGTCGACCTGCAGGTTATCAAAGTCCGCTCCGGTTATCGCAATCTCTTCAAGGTGGTTCCTGCTTCTAGTGTAACAAATAAAGCCTCTGTTTACATCTTTGCCGAAGTTTTCCTTTATCAAAAGACCGTAGAAGACCGCCTGGTAGTGATGGTTCTTAAAAACCGTCCCTTTATACTCGGCATATTTATAATCAAGCGGGGCCATTGTTCCGTCTGACAGAGTCAATACTTCATCAACAATACCCTTGATATGATATTCCCCGGATGCCAGATAGACGCCGACTTTCTTTTCGATGCAGCCGATGCGCTTTCTAAGATAATCGATATTCTCTTCCTGCCTGTCTTCATGGACCGCTCTCCCTTTAAGCACCTTAAACCTCTTCCCCTCGTTCTGTTTTATACAAAGGCAGTTCATGAAATATATGAAGCGCGGGCAAAAAAGATACTCAAGAAGTAAGGATGCCGTGACAAAAACCCGTTCATTTACAGACGTATCAATCATACAAAAAGGGCCTTTACCCGATCGGTAACCAATTCTTTATCGAAGGCCTTTCCGATAATCTTGGCCTTCATGAAGTCTTCACTGCACATGGGAAATATATAGACAGAGTCCTTGTCCTGATCTGTAAACTCCTTGCATCTTAAAGCGAGTTCATCAACTTGATTGCGGTTGATGTCTCCGAGGAAGGCACTTTTCTGCACACGGTAAAGGCCGTATCCCTTGCAAGTTTTTGCCACTCTGTTTCTGGCCTTATTATCGGTTATGTCATACACTATCCATGTCAGCATCTTTTGTTTCCTTTATCAAACTGTTTGCAATGGAATGACACTCAAACTGGATAATGTTTCTCCTCTGGATATTCCTTCCCCTGTACCTAACTGATTCATCGAGATTGCTGTTAAGGGCTCCTATCAGAATGGCCTTGCCGTCTTTATTTAAAGAAAAGCCGCCCTTTATTTCATCAAAGAATTCAACCTTAACCTTTCTTCCGCTGAAAAGATAGACAACGGTTTCATCTGCAAATATCCTGAACATCTCTATAAGATCAAAGACAAGAGATTTCTTATTGTAGTCATCGGTATGGAGAAAGCCGATATAAGGGTCAAGTCCCGCAATGATGCAAGCCTTCTCAACAAGAGAATACAGCACGCCGTATGCATAATTCAGCAAGGCATTAAATCCTTTGCAGGATTCCTGCTGCGACCGTCGAATCTAAATCTGTCTGGCATGATATAACTCAATGCCCCAAAATAAATCTTCCCTGCCATACCCTCAAGCGCCATCACAGTGCCCCGTCTTTCGTCTATCATTCCAGATAGGGCAGCAATCTTCTGTCTGATCTCTATAATTCCTCTTAATAATTCCTCAAGCTTTTCGGCTTTCTCCTCTCTCGGTCTTTTTAGCCTTTCAAGAAAATCCATTTGGTTTTCTATCTTTCGGAGAACCCATCCCTTTGTCAGTTCAAATCCTTCATTTGTATCGCTCACCTCAAGTTGTCTCCGTCTTATCAGGGTAGTGCTGCCCAGCTTTGAATGCCAGACTCTTCCATACGGATTTCCATATTTATCGAGGAATACAACGTCAATATTATTTTCAACGGCAAATTGCAGAGCATCAGTTGAGACATAAGCACTTGTTGCGATCATAATGCTGTCTACTTTTTTAATGGAAAGCTCACAAACTTTATCATCACTTTTGACAAGGAAACAATCACCGTTCTTTTTCAGATACGAACCGTATGTGTTTAGGATGAGTTGCATTATGTACCCTCAATTAAAGGGTACAGCAGAATCTGATGCGGGTCAAGCTATAAAAATTATTGACCCCGCCCTCCGTATGCTATAATTGAAAATACTGTTTACCAATCAACTTCTGCAGGGGGTTAAATATATGAAAACCACTTTGACCATAAGAGATGATTTATCCAAACGGCTTGAACGTCTGTCAAAATCCACCAAGCGTACAAAGTCATCCCTGGCATCCGAGGCAATCGAGGAATTTCTAACTGTTCAGGAATGGCACATACAGGCAATAAAGGAAGGTATTGCTGCAGCCAATGCCGGAAAAATTGTCAGCCATAAAGAAGCCATTGCTGAATTAAAGAAGTGGGGTAGGCGTGCATCTTGAGTGGACGGTCCCTGCTCTTAATGATCTCAAAGACGCCGGTGACTTTATCTTTCAAGACAGCCCTCAATCAGCGAAGCGAATGGCTGAAAGAGTTCAAGAGGCTGTTGAGTATCTGATTGAATATCCCAATATGGGCAGACACGGACGTGTATCGGGGACGAGAGAACTTATTGTCTCAGGCACTCCGTTTATAGTTGTATATCGAACCGTTGAAGCAGGTATTCAGATATTGAGAGTCCTCCATCATGCACGAAAATGGCCAGCCGTTTAGGCCTAATAAGCACTTTTTCATTCAACCAAAGTTTTAAACTCATCCCACCTTCTGTTACCATATTTGATATGTCAAAGGTGTTCGTCAGGAAAGCGGAGTATGATTACAAAACCCTGAAGCCTGTATTTTTTGAGATCATGGATGCCACGGCAGGTAACATGATCCAGAAAAATATGCGGGTTGTTATCAAACCCAATCTCCTCGCCCCTGCCTCGCCTGAAATGGCGGTTGTCACTCATCCACTGATAATAAAGGCTGCTGTTGAGTATGTGCTCGAAAAAGGAGCCAGGCCTGTCATATCCGACAGCTCTGCTGCGGCATCGTTTGAAAAGATTCTTAAAGAAGGCGGGATCAGAAACGCGCTTGAGGGGCTGAATGTCGAGTTCAGGGAATTTAAAACATCCGCAGCCGTTGACGTCGGGAAACCTTTTAACGAGATTGAGATTGCCGGGGACGCGGTGAACGCCGACTTTCTCATCAACCTGCCTAAGCTTAAAACCCATGCGCAGATGCTTCTGACACTCGGCATAAAAAATCTGTTCGGCTGCATTGTAGGCATGAAAAAACCTGAGTGGCATTTCAGGACCGGAGTTGACAGGGAGATGTTTGCAAAACTTCTTGTGAAGATATATCAGGCGGTAAGGCCGTCTGTTACGATAATGGACGGAATTCTTGCGATGCAGGGACAGGGTCCTGGCAAGGGCGGCGAGCCGAGAAATATTGGAGTGGTTTTAGGAAGCAGTGATACTGCGGCAGTTGATATTGCGGTATGTAAGATGTTTGGTATTGCGCCTGATGAATTACTGACCAACAGATTCGCAATGGAGCAAGGACTGACAACTGAAATAATTGAAATGGATGGCGACCTTCCTGATATAAAGGACTTCAAATTCCCGGAGATAGTCACACTTGTCTTTGGGCCAAGGAAGTTTCACGGTTTCATGCGCAGACATCTTGTCCAGAGGCCTGTATGCAACGACTCCCTCTGCAGACTCTGTGGTGAATGCTGGAAATACTGTCCCGCTAAAGCGATAACGCATGATAAGAGGAAGATCGACTTTGACTATGATAAATGCATAAGGTGCTACTGCTGTATTGAAGTATGCCCCCACGGCGCATTGAGCGCGCATGAGACGGCAACCGGAAGGATAGCGAGGAGATTGTTGAAGATCTAATCAAAAGAATTCCTCGAAACTCTGCTTTGGGGTAAATCAGATACTCCTTTGACTGTCATTCCCGCAATTTGTTGAGCGGGAATCCAGAGTCTTTTCATAAAGAACTGGATTCCGGCTTAAGGACTGCCGGAATGACAGACAGAGTGTATGAATGGACACTAATTAATTACCGGCTGAAGTATCCTTATGAAATTATCCACTAAGAAAGGGTTGAAATCTTTGCCCGCGCTTTTTCCCATCATTACTAAAATAGTTTTTGCGTCAACGCTTTTTCTGTAGGGCCTGTGGGTGCGGAGGGCGTCGAAGAAATCGGAGATGGCGACAATTTGGCTGCCGATGTGTTGTCTTTTCCCTTCCAGGCAAAGTCCGGGATATCCGGAGCCGTCATATTTTAAATGATGCTCAAATGCAATAACCGGGGCCAGCCTGGGGATATCACTCATTTTTGCGAGGTATCTCGCGCCATAAAGCGGATGCTTCTTCATCTCGGCAAATTCTTTATCATCGAGAGCGCCCGCTTTTTCGAGGATCTCCTTTGGAACAAACATCTTGCCGGTATCATGCAGTAATGCTGAGATGCCGATATCATGCAGCAGTTCGTCTTTTATGCCCAGGGATTCCGCCTGAAATATTGAAAGTACAGCGACGTTGGTTGCGTGTGTGTAAGTATATTCGCTAAAAGACTTTACCGGGCTCAGGACTTTCAGGATATTCGCTTCTCTTTTGAAAGTTGCGATAAAGTGGAACACAACTTCTTCAAGTTCTGTTACCGGCAACTGCCTGAAAGGCGATATTGAATGAAAGACCTTCTGCACCTTTTCGACATTATCTGAAGTGGAAAAGGGGATGCTGCCGGCATCCAGCCACGGAGCGCTCACGCTGACGTCAACAATACCTGTCTTTATATGGGGACAGGATGTTAAGCCTTTACCGGGTTCTGAAAGATCGATGATAATCTGTTTGACCTCTGAAAGGGTCACTCCCTTTAAAAAATCGATACGTGTGATGCCTTTTCTCTTAAGACGCTTTACAAGATTAGCATTATGTATACCGGCGTCCCGGACCGGCGTCTTGTTTATTACCAGGTTGTTTTCGATTATCATTATTTCAAAACTTTCATCAAGCAATCCATTGAGAGCTGAAAAGGCATTCTTCGCCAGCTCGTCAAAGGCCTCATGCTCCTTTGTATAAAGCGAGCAGTTTGATACGGCGATCATAAATGTTGTGATGAAATTTTTTAACGTTGCCATTTGTTACTTCACTCCCTTTGCAGGTCCCCCGGATAATTTTTCAGTGCGCTTTTTATTTCTGCTTTCAATCTGTCGAGAGCGCTTTTGAAAAAAAGAGACTTTTCATCAAGAATGTTTCTGAGTGTATCCAGCGCGGCCGGGTCTCCTATTTGTCCGAGCGCCCGCGCAAAAGGGATCTTTTCTTCGAAGTCCGCCCCCAGCAGCGCTCTTTTCTTCAGCATTTTGATCAGGTCAGGAACAACTTCTTTTACTTTGAAGGCCCCTGCAAGATCAAGGGCTTTCTTAATGAGCTCTTTGGATTCTGAGTTGAGATAGTTTCTGAGCGACGTAATGCCGTACTCATCCCTTGCCTTCAACAGGCATTTTATCGCCTCAAAGCTTACTTTTGGATTTTCATGATTGCAGTAAGGCTTTGCCTGTTTAAGCGCCTCTTCATTGCCGCATTCAAGCAAAATAAAGAGCAGGTTTCTCGTTACGAACCACCTTTTGTCGCCAAGACGTTTTACGGCTTCATCCGCAGATTTATAGCCGAAATGAGTTATTACGCTTAGAATAAATTTTCTCGTTGCCGGAGACTCTTCAACAAAAAGCGCATCCATCAAAGGGGGAAGTATTTTTTCGTCGTAATAATCACAAAGCAGCATTGCGTCATCCCTCATCTGCCGGCCCATGACCCTTAGCGAATCGACCAGCGATAAGATAAACTGGGGAGAATTATAGTATTGGACTGCAACAGGGGACAGCCTGTTATCAGCGTTTGATTCCAATGTTCTGATTGTCTTCAGCGCCTGACCGTACTGGCCGGTGTTTATGAACTGGACCATCTGCTCCTGCAGGATACCGGCAAACAAGTTGTAATCTTCCTGGTCAATAATATCCGTAATGCCGGATGAAAGCAGCTCCAGTAGTATCCGGTTAAAATTCTTTTCGATGTGCTCATCGCTCCATTCCTTTGCGAACGCCTTTGTCAGCCCGGTAGCAGCTTTTTGTGAATCGGCTTTCAGAATACGCTGAATTTCAGCCTGATATGAATCCGTTACAAATTCGCTGAAATTGGCTTTTTCAAAGAGAGCGACAATTTCAGGAGATAAAAATATGTCATCCTCAATCAGCCCGCCGCCATAAAAAGGTTTTTGCTGATATACCGAAAACTTGTCGAGCAGATTTTTAAGCGCCTCCGGGATACTCCCCGAATACTCATTAATTATGTTGAACAGCTCCATGAAATCGTCTGCAGACAGATCCCTGAGAGATTTCTCAATAGCGGGTAAATCCCGCGATATGGCTTTGACCGTGGAAGACAGGAACTGCCGCTTTAATACGGGGTTGAGGTGATTAATAAAGCCCAGAAATTTCGCAAGCTTTTTCCCGGAAAACGCCCTTTCCGAAGACTTCCTGATGTAAGACGTGATTATCCGGTCGTAGCTGTCCTCCCTGATTTTATGCGGGACGGCGTTGTTTATCAGTTCAGCGAATTGTTCCGGTGGCATATTAAACAGAACATCATATGCGTCCTCCGTGTTTAAACTTCCATCGAGAAGACCGTATACATATTTTTCCAGAAGCGATGCTCCTGTGTCAGCCTGCCCGGATGTCCCTGCCGTCATATTGAACGCGGAATAATCTATAAAACCGATTCTGATATGCACCAGGTTATATTCTGTCAGAAGCTCCTGCATATCTCCCGTAAATTCGTCGGGAATATTTTTCAGCAGGAAACTGTGAAGCGAGTAAAGCTCTTCTTTTGTTAACCCCTGAACAAATGTAACAGAAGCGATGTTCATTCTGCCGAGGCAAGCGGCAAAATCCTTGTAGACCGGATTTTGACTGTCAAGTTGCTGCATATCAATAATCAGGGAGTCTTTTGCTGTTGCAAGCGTAATTTCCTGCCTCAACTCAAAAAGCTGCTGTAAATCGTCAAATGCCTTGTTGAGAGATGTATCTACTATGGGGTGGTTACGGGGATAAATGGATACGTTGTGACGGGAGATGTTTAATTCAATGATGGCTTCACTGAGCAGCCTTGTATCCAGCGGCACATTCTCTTTTAAGTCAAACACTATTTCTCCCTTGATAACCAAAAATCGGTTAACAGCTAACAGCCCATTGTGTCAGTTAAGACCATATTGTTAATAACAATGATCTTTTCGTAATAAATCAAGGATTTCTTGAGTCCGATGATAAAGACGGCATCTCCTGATCATGATATTTCTATTTTAGTTATTTAGGACATTATCATTTTGGCGTTACCCTGTAATCCGAATCACTGTAAATAGGGTCTAAACAGCCGATAATAATTCATCCGGAAATTAAAGGAGGCATGAACGGTATGGATGATTTTCATGATCAAGGGGCAATGTACAGCACGTTTGGAATGTTTAAGGAAGCGATAAAAGCTTACAAGGTCGCCATTACCATGAGGCCTGATGATGCGTGCGCATACTGTAATCTTGGCAATGCTTATTACAAGTTGGGAATGCTTAAGCAGGCAAGAGATTATATCAAGGCGGCTGTAAAGATAGAGCCGAATTATAAAGACGCCCATTACAACCTTGCCCTGGTCTATCTGGAATTAAACGACAGGGACTCCGCAAGGGAACAATATAAGATATTAAAAACGCTTGCACCACAGGACGCTACGAAGATATTTAAACTGATAAGCAAGTAGATAGGGGAATCCTTTTCCGGCAAAGGAATAACCTTGCCGAAGCATCAGGACAGGGTAATTGGTGGCGGTGGCTGGACTCGAACCAGCGACACTACGGATATGAGCCGTATGCTCTAACCGACTGAGCTACACCGCCGAAGAACAGGGCGCAGATTTGCAGGATTTACATGATCTGTATAAAAGTTGACTTACGAATCAATCAGTTTCTGCGCTTACCCGCGAACAATTGCAGTTAATAATAGAGTTTCAAAATTAACAGAATTCCGCTTTCAATGTCAACAGCCTCAAAAGAGTGAAGAGTTATGTGAGTGAAGAGTTATGAGTTTTAAGGCGACATTTTAAATGTTAAAGTTTGGTAAAATACCCCATGTCAAAAACCAAAATCCTCTATCAATGCCAGAGCTGCGGGTATGCAACTCCCAAGTGGCTCGGGAAGTGTCCTGACTGCGGGGAGTGGAACAGCTTTGTAGAGGAGGCGCGCGTCGCAAAAATCAAAGGCCAGAAGACCGCCCAGCCGGTTGTGCTCTCGGAAATTGCGCCTTCCTCAGACAGCAGGTTCTCCACCGGGATCAAAGAATTAGACAGGACCCTCGGCGGCGGGGTGGTGCTCGGTTCAGTCGTCCTTGTAGGCGGAGACCCCGGGATCGGGAAATCCACGCTCATCCTTCAATCGCTTAACGGGCTTACAAAGCTCGGCAAGGTGCTCTACGTCTCAGGCGAGGAATCGCCGGAGCAGGTAAAATTAAGGGCCGAGAGATTACAGATCGCATCCGATAAGATCATCCTCCTTCCCGAAACATCCCTTGAAGGCATAATCTCCGTTGCTCAGGACATCAATCCGCAGGTGATCGTGATCGATTCGATCCAGACGATCTTTTCCCTTGAGCTAACCTCAGCGCCGGGCTCGGTCAGCCAGATAAGGGAATGCGCGACAAAGCTGATGTTCCTTGCAAAGAAACATGCTGTGCCACTCTTCATCATAGGGCACGTCACAAAGGAAGGCGCGATAGCGGGGCCAAAGGTGCTGGAGCATATTGTGGACACAGTGCTGTATTTCGAGGGCGACAGGGGCAGCCCGTTCAGGATCATCAGGGCCGTGAAAAACAGGTTCGGCCCTGCCAATGAGATAGGCGTATTTGAGATGCAGGAATCAGGTTTGAAAGAAGTCGACAACCCTTCGCAGCTTTTTCTCTCGGAGAGGCCGCTGGATGTCTCAGGCTCAGTGGTTACCGTCAGCATGGAGGGCACGAGGCCTTTGCTTGTGGAGATCCAGGCGCTTGTCACCGCGTCGAACTTCGGAGTTCCGCGAAGGACGGCCCTCGGCGTTGACTACAACAGGATCAATCTCCTTATCGCTGTTCTCGATAAGCGTATCGGGATGCAGCTTGGCGGGATGGACATATTTGTAAATGTTGTGGGCGGGCTGAAGATTGACGAGCCTGCCATTGACCTGGGGATCATCGCGGCAATAGCCTCATCGTTTAAAAACACTGTCATAGCGCACGGGACATTTACATTCGGAGAAATTGGATTGTCTGGTGAAGTCAGGGCCATCGGCCAAGCTGAGACGAGGATAAAAGAGGCAGCGAAATTAGGTTTTAAAAAAGGCATCGTGCCTGCAAGCAATGCGCAGAAATTGGACGGGCATGATGTTGAAATAATCGGAGTAAAGAATGTCGAAGAAGCCATTGAAATACTGTTTTATTAAGTGGGAAGTGGGAAGTGGGAAGTGGGAATTTAAAAAAGTATCGCTTCTTCGCAAGTTGCTCTTTACTTCTTACTTCTTACTTCTTATTTCTTACTTCTCCGTGGGCTGCGCCCCCAAAGTCGCCCCGCCGCCGCAATACATCAAAGAAGAACTGTCTCTTGATGAAGCCATTAAAAAAGCAGGCAGTGACATTGAGGTCCTGAAGGCGATCGCGGACATCAGGATCGAGAAAAATAATGAGCTGTACGATTTCATCAACGCCTCAGTGCTTATAAGAAAACCCGACTGGGTACACATGCGGATATATAAATTCGGAATGCTCGTCAGGGATTTCATGATCAAGGACGGGGAACTGTATTCCCTTGTCGGAAACACCGACATTAAACTCAGAAGTGTCGCAAATGAATTTCTCCGCTCGATCTTCTGGTGGGAGGATTTAAACGGCGGTTCCATGCGCAGGGAGGGAGAGGAATATATCATCAGGGCGGAAAATAAAGAGATCCATCTTGACAGCGCAACTCTCCTGCCTTTAAAGCAGGACATCATGCTGCCGGACAAGGCCATTCACATTAAATACAGTGAACCCGTAAATAACGAAGGCTTCTGGTATCCGTCACAACTGGAAATTTTAATGGGCGATTTCAGATTTGACGTAACGCTCGTAAAGCTCATCAAAAACCCGCATCTTGGGGAAAATGATTTCAGGACGCCGTTAGGAGATAAATAACCACAGAGAACACGGAGGCACGGAGAGAGAAGCCTCTGTGGTTAAATTTAAATTAAAGGGATAAAAATACTATGCGATTTATTGCCGACCTGCACATTCACTCAAAATACTCACGCGCCACCAGCAAAGATATGTCTCCTGAGAGCATCTGGAGGTGGGCGCAGCTCAAGGGAATTACGGTGATCGGCACCGGCGATTTCACTCATCCGAAATGGTCCATGGAACTGAACGAGAAACTCGAACCTGCCGGCAACGGACTGTTCAGGCTGAAAAAGGAATTTCAGTCCGGTGACATCTACGGTTCCTGCAGGGCGGAGGTATTTTTTCTTCTCTCCGCTGAGATAAGCTGCATCTACAGCAAGAACGGAAAGACGAGAAAGGTACACTCATTAATTTTTGTCCCTGATTTCGCTGACACAGCAAAGATCAGCCTGGCGCTTTCAAAGATCGGCAACATCAACTCAGACGGAAGGCCGATACTCGGACTTGACGCAAAGGAGCTTTTGAAGATAGTAATTGATAACGCGCCTGAAGCGATGTTTGTTCCGGCGCACGCCTGGACACCGCACTTCTCGGTCTTCGGCGCTGTATCGGGTTTTGATTCAATGGAGGAATGCTTTGAAGAACTGACTCCTCATATCCACGCGATCGAGACAGGGCTCTCATCAGACCCGGCCATGAACTGGAGGCTTTCGGCGCTCGACAGGCTGACGCTCATCTCCAATTCCGACGCCCATTCACCTGCCAAGATAGGGCGCGAGGCAAATATCTTTGACACGGAGATCTCATACAAGAAAATGATGAATGCGCTGAAAACGAGAAAGGGCTTTCTTGGCACAATAGAATTTTTCCCTGAAGAAGGGAAGTACCATCATGACGGCCACAGGCAGTGTGAGGTGGGCCTTTCTCCAAAAGAAACGGTGAAGCATAACTATCTCTGCCCGGTCTGCGGCAAGAAAGTGACTGTCGGCGTTGTGCACCGGGTTGAAAAACTTGCGGACCGTGAAGAAGGATTTAAGCCAAAGGGCGCGCCGGCCTTTCATTCAATAATTCCGCTTCCTGAGATAATTGCGGAGACTTTAAAAGTTGGGGCCAACAGTAAGGCAGTTGATAAGCAATATCAGAAGCTGCTTCAGTCCCTCGGCAATGAATTCAAAATCCTGATGGATGTTCCTCTCAATGATATTGAGAAGGCAGGTTCACCGCTTTTGCGTGAGGCAATCTCCAGAGTGCGTAAAGGCAATGTCCACATCGCGCCCGGCTATGACGGCGAATACGGGAAGGTGAAAATCTTCGAGACAGCGGAAAGGAAATAATCATGGTACGCACTGTCACACAGTTTTTTAAAAAATACATAGCATCCTCTCCTGAAAACTCAGTCAGGGTGTCGGAACATTCCCTTCAGATCGCCACCGCCGCTTTACTTATCGAGATGATGCGCTCAGATTCTGAGGTCAAGGAAGACGAACGGAAAACGATAACGGAAATTATGCGGTCAAGGTTCAGCCTGTCCGAAGAAGAGATCAACGCGATGATGAAATTTGCCGAGGAAGAGATCTGCTCCGCCACAGGGTATTTTGATTTTACGTCCCTCATCAATGAGAGGCTGGCCTATGAGCAGAGGGTCATAGTTGTAGAGCACCTTTGGGAAGTTGCACTTTCCGACGCCGCCGTGGACAAACACGAAGAGCACATGGTGCGCAAGATAGCCGGCCTGCTCCACGTAGACCACAAGGATTTCATCCAGGCCAAACTCAGGGTGCGCAAGAGGCTTCTGGGGGAGTAAGTGTTTTAAATACTGCTGCGCTGCCGCATTGTTACACGTAATATCTTCTTGCCGTTTCTCCGGGGTTTGAGTAAAATTAAGCGGTGGATTTTTAAAGGGACTAATTCTATAAGGGCTATTCCTTCATGAATAAAAAAGACCTCACAGAGCGCGACATCTGCACGAAGTTTATTACTCCCAATATCGAGAAGGCTGGGTGGGATGTGCAGTCGCAGATTCGGGAAGAGGTTTATTTCACCAAGGGCCGCATCATTGTCCGAGGTAAACTTGTTACCCGTGGCAAAGCAAAGCGCGCTGATTATATTCTCTACTATAAACCCAATATCCCCATTGCACTGATCGAGGCAAAAGATAACAATCAAGAGATCTGGTATTACGAACACCGTGTGCCGGAGGGCCAGAAGGCATACTCAATGACCAGGCCGATCCGCTTTGAGCATATGAAGCCCTGCATAGATTGGTGGGACACGCGGGAGGAAAATGAAGTTGCGTGGAAGGTCACGATAGACGAGATCAAGGCGCGCAATTACAACCTCGATTTCAAGAATCCGCATGTTGTCGATGAAGATCATGGTGATCCGGCAGAACTGCTTGCCAAACTTGAGCAGAGCGAGGCTGAGACCGCAAAGCTCCGGGACAAGCTGAAGGCCATTCTGAAGGAGGCGCTGCTGAGATGAAGAAAAAAATATCTCCCATAACAACTATAGAACTTTCCTCGTCACGGCAACTGGGCAGGCTTGTCGAGCAGGTAAGATCCCTCGTACGGTCCGCACGTCGGACAGCAGCCACTAACATTAATTCACTCCAAACCCTCACGAACTTCGAGATTGGACGGCTTATTGTCGAGCATGAGCAAGCTGGACAGAACCGCGCTGCCTACGGCAAGGAGACATTGAAGCAACTTTCACTTCGTCTTACATCTGAGTTCGGTCGAGGGTTTTCCGAAGATAATTTGTCGAATATGCGCAAGTTTCATATTTTATGGAGGGGCCGCATCAGTTTGATTTCCGAGAAGCCTTCTCGGAAATTGCGTTCAACTTTAATTAGTCAGCAGCCTGCTGACCAACTGTCAACACACTCACTTAACTTTACCCTCAGTTGGTCTCACTATGTCCTTCTCCTGAGTATCAAAGACGCCAGGGAACGCAGTTTTTACGAAATTGAAGCTTCAAGGAATTCCTGGTCACTTCCGGAGCTCAAACGTCAGGTAAATGCCAGCCTCTATGAAAGGCTTGCTTTAAGCCGCGACAAGAAACGTATACAGCAGTTGGCGAAGGAAGGCCAGATTATCAGCCAGCCGGAGGATCTTATCAAAGAGCCCTATGTGCTCGAATTTCTCGGCATAGATGAGAAGTCAACTTATTCTGAGAGCGATCTTGAAACCGCTATTATCGACAAGCTGGAACACTTTCTTCTGGAATTAGGTAAAGGGTTCCTCTTCGAGGCCCGACAGAAACGCTTCACTTTCGATGAAGATCACTTTTACGTTGACCTCGTATTCTATAATCGTCTGCTGCGCTGTTATGTTTTGATCGATCTGAAAATCGGCAAACTCACTCATCAGGATATTGGGCAGATGCAGATGTACGTCAATTACTTTGACCGTTACGTGAAGCAACCGGAGGAACAGCAGACTATCGGCATTATTCTCTGCAAAAAGAAACGCGACGCGCTGGTCGAATTGACTCTGCCCAAAGATGCCGGCATTCATGCCAGGGAATACCAGTTATACCTTCCTTCCAAAGAGGATCTGAAACAACGGTTGATGGAGTGGGCCAGGGAAGAAGGCGAAGAATGAACCCTGAACGGTTATTGCAGAACTTTGGCCGCCTGATCGACACGCCTGATGCGGTGCCGCGCCTGCGGAGGTTTATTCTCGATCTGGCTGTGCGGGGGAAGCTGGTGAAGCAGAATCAGGAGGATGAACCGGCGGGGGAGTTGTTGAAGAGGATCGAGGGGGAGAAGAGGCTGTTGATAAAAAACGGCACTATCAGAGCTCCCAAATCATATGAACAGTTTAATGAAACCGATCCACTATTCAACCTTCCAAAATATTGGAAATGGGTTCGGTTATGTGATGTGGGTTCGATTATTGGTGGAGGAACCCCGCCCAGTAAGGATGAATCATGCTTTACGGAAGGCGGCAAAGGTATCGCGTGGCTAACACCTGCAGACTTGGGAAAACACAATGATCTTTTTATTTCACATGGAGCACGGGATTTAACTGAAACGGGCTTGGCGACCAGCTCAGCTCAGTTGATGCCAGTGGGAAGCGTACTATTCACTATCCGCGCACCGATAGGATATACTGCCATTGCGGCAAACAAAATTTCTACAAATCAAGGTTTCAAATCCGTAGTGCCTTACGTCTCAGAATCGAACCGCTATATTGCTGTGTATTTCAAGGCCTTCGCATCTTGGATTAACAGCAAAGCATCGGGAACGACGTTTAGAGAAGTATCAGGAAAAATTGTCGCTAATCTTCCTTTTCCTCTTCCGCCCCTTTCCGAACAACACCGGATCGTGGCGAAAGTGGATGAACTGATGAAACTGTGCGACGAGCTGGAGGCAACACAGGCAAAGCTCGAACGACGGCGCAATCGCTTGGTAACGGCGACGCTGTATGGTCTTAACAACGGCGACTCTGATTCGGAAACAAGCGAACGATTACCATTCGGAGAAAGCGCCCGATTCTATTTCAACCACCTCCCGCGCCTCACTACCCGTCCTGAACATATCCAGCAACTACGACAGACTTTCCTCAATCTCGCGGTGCGGGGAAAGCTCGTTCCGCAGGACCCGAAAGATGAACCGGCGGCGGAGTTATGTAAGAGAATCGAAAAAGAGAAACAACACCTCATCAATGCGGGTAAAATTAAGGAGCAAGATCCACAGCCGCCTATTGAAGATGGTGAACTCGACTACCAACTTCCCTTAAATTGGATGCCTACCCGAATTGGTAACCTGTTGACAGTGATACGTGGAGCATCTCCTCGACCCAAAGGCGATCCAAAGTATTTTTCATCTAAACGAACAGCATATCATTGGATAAAAATATCAGATATTCGAAAGCACTCTAAAGACAGAGTCCTGTTTGACACCGAAGAATTTCTCACTGAGGCTGGTATGGAAAAGAGCGTGCAACTTCCACGCGGCACGCTCATTGTAACCAATAGTGCAACAATAGGCGTTCCCATTCTTCTCGGATTTGATGGCGGTTGTATCCATGATGGATACTTGGCTTTTCCGTATTTCCCTGAATCGGAACTTTTAAAAGGATTCTTTTTTATCTTATTCCAAACTCTTCAAACCTATGCTATCAAAAAGGCTCGTGGGATGGCTCAGTTGAACCTAAATACTGGGCTTGTTCGTGCGTTTCCGCTCGGCCTTCCACCTCTTGCCGAACAACTCCGGATCGTGGCTAAGGTGGACGAACTGATGGTGCTGTGCGATGAGATGGAAAAGAGAATCACTACCAACACGACGACCAGCCGGAAACTTCTCGAAGCCACGCTGCAAGAGGCGGTTAGTGGCTTTCATCAGGTTGCATGATAAATCGGGAGAATTTTCAACGCTGGTTCAATAGGGATTTTTGGAAAGCCTTCAAGAACCGAGCCTTCCCTATCAAAATCCCTCAGACACAAAATGAGAAAGATGATCTTATTGAAAAAGTTTACTCATCCATCTCATCCGCTCGCTACGCGCCTAGCATTCCAGAAGCGGAAATTGTGATGAACAAGGGACATGGCGTGGCACGTACTGTCCCGGTTTTCTGCATCGAGGACTACTGCATCTATTACTTCTGCATAAAGGAACTCGAAGATGTTCTCTGCGGGAATCGCACTGATAACACTTTTGGCGGTTGGACGCTAGGCGGCAAGCTTCGACAGCAAGAGAATAATGAAATTGAAAGTGAACTCACCGAGTATGGGCGTTATTCATTTAACCCACAGGCATGGACACGAGCCTTCGGCGAGTTCAACTCTCTTCTTTTCTCTCAGCTCGACCAGGGGAATTACTCTCACATTCTGCAATTTGACCTTTCAAATTTTTACGACTCCGTGCGCCTCGATATGATCGAACGCTGGATTCGTGAAGAAGCAGACAGAGAGAAGGGTTGGGTCATCACGCTCTTGTTTTATCTTCTGAACCAGTGGAATCGGCGAAACACGGGATTGCATCCTCAGTCCGTAGGGCTTCCTCAAGATGCTCTCGCCGATTGCTCCCGGATTCTTTCCAATTACTACTTGCAGAAGTATGACCAGTTCGCGGCACCCGTCTGTGCCAAAGCAGGTGCGCTGTATTTCCGTTACGCCGACGATCAGATGATCTTGATGAATGATCCCGGCAAGATAGACGGAATATTACTGCTCCTTACCAGAAACTTGGACCGCTACGGCTTACGGGTAAACCAGAAGAAAGTGGAACTTTGGCAAGCAGCCGAACTGCAACAGCACCGCTGTCGCACGATTCAGGCTCTATTTGCCCAAAAAGGGGATAACCAAAAACCAGAACTTGTCCGGAAATTTATTGACGCCTACTTAGCGATGCCAGAGAGTGCTCTGGAGAAAACATGGAATCGTGGCCTGCCGCTCCTTAACCGGCTTCTCTGGGCCAATCTGGAATCACTGCCCAAGAACCTGTTCGAAAGAATTGTTATTCGCCTCACGTCAGAGCAATACCTTCTTCTCGCCGACCAAAAGAAGCTGGGACGGGTATATGAACTCAACCGTAAGCGGTCACGGCCCATTGATTTCGCCAAACGTCTTAAACATCTTGGTGAAAAATCTGTCCACAATTCATACCACCATGAGGTTCTTGCCTTTGCAATCTCGATTAAAGACACCAAACTAAAGATATTCTGTGAGTCGAGACTATCGTCCCTCGAACAGCAAATGAATACACACGAAATATCCTGACCGTCTAAACAGCACGTTTGTAGCTTTAGGCGCAGCTAAGCGCGAAGCGGTGAACTGACTGCCATACACTGAACGAACAGGAAAAGGATGAAACCTTACAGGCAAAGCAGAAGCATCAATTGAAGATCACATCCGGCATATTGATTTTCCACTTTGTTACTGTCATATTATCTGACAAGGGCAATCTTATATAAGTATTGAGGGCATGAAAACAGTTAAATATGAAATAAAACTCAAAGGTCTTGCGACGCCCGATGGAACTATTTCGGTAAAGGCGCTACTCGACCTTATGGGCAGTCTTACTGACTGCGCCGAGCGCGGTCTGCGCCTTGCTGTTGAAGGCAGCAGCGTCAAGACAGGCCGGACGCCTGCGTGGCTTGACCGTGCTGTTGACTTTACGATTTCAGGGCTCAAGAAAGGCTCGACAGTTCTCAGTCTGGATGCGCCGCAATTAGGCGAAGTAATAGGCGACGAACTTCGGCAACAGGACTTATGGGTCACCCCTCCTGCTCCTGGTGATACAGCGCTCACGCTCTTTGCAAAATCACTGCATGACACAACAAAAGAGAACCTTGAAAGTGATTATTATGATTCCGGGGTGTTGAAAGGCCTGCTCTCATTCAAGCGGTTTATGAAAACCGACGTCAGCACGATTGAAATACTATCAAAAGCCAGGCCTGCCGATCGGATTTCATTAACATCGTCCGGCCTCGAAAAGGTTGAACGTCTCAAGGTCAAGACCCCTGAACCTCATGCGATTATCGTTTCCGGTCAGCTTGATGCCATCCATCATAGCAGAAGGCGTTTCCTCCTCGCCTTGCCGGACCAGACCATTCAGGGCCGTATTGATGACAAGCATCTTACTGCTGAAAGCCTGCGAGAATATTGGGGCAAAGAAGTGACTATCAAGGGTATCGTTCACTTCAAGCCCTCCGGTAAAGTGCAGTTGCTGGAAGCTCATGTGATAAAGCACAAAGCTCCCGGCGAAGAGATATTTGCGGAGATGCCTCAGGCATTCACTGACATGGAGCTTTTTGGCGAAGTCATGCAAAAGCCGGATAGAAAAGACTGGCTGCAGAAGGTTTGGGCACAGTGGCCCGGCGATGAACCTATAGAAGAAATATTGCAGGACCTTAAGAACTGAATATGCCGACATATGTTTTGGACACTAACCTTCTTGTCGGATATATCAGAGGCGCAAAGTATGCCGGCTATGTCGACAAGCATTATGGTCCGACCAAGCCACCAAATCTTGCAACAGTCTCAATAGCAAGCGTAGGAGAGATCTATGCGTTTGCTTTAAGAAGGAACTGGGGAGAACTGAAGCAAAAAGCACTTCTTGATCTTCTGCAATCCATTCCCACAACACCTATACGCCATCAATTAATAATTCAGAAATATGCTGAAATAGACGCATACAATCATGGTCAACACCCAAAGCATAGTCTGCCTTCATCAGCCCGCAGCATGAGCGATAACGATATCTGGATAGCAGCAACAGCTTCCGCTCTTAATGCAACCTTGCTGACAACGGATCGTGACTTCGATCATCTGAACAACCTTTTTCTGTCAGTATCTTATATTGACCCGGCTTCTGAATGACAGGGTATCGTTTCTGGAAAACTCCATAGCCCGCAGAATCGCACCATTAATTGCAGTTTCATCACATTTTCCCCAAGGCGGTTTTAATCCGGATATTGCACGAGACCATGAATCGTGCAGTGGCACGGAATTTTATTCAGAGAGAATAAACTATTATGGCCAAAGCTGACGCATCAGTTGAAGAATAAGCTGGAATGATCGAGTGGAGGGAACTCCGACTGCCAGAGATGCAGCGGCGATAAGTGGGTGGTCTACACGCTTACGTGACTTCTTGATTCTCTGTATCGATGCCTAATCCGTAATTATCTTTCTCTCAATTCCGTACTTTTTTAATTTGTGTCTGAATGATCTGAAGGTCAGGTTGAGGAGTTTTGCGGCTTCGGTCTTTACGCCGTTTGTCTGTTCGAGGGCTTTAAGCAGGTACGCCCTTTCCATGTCTTCCATCATTTTCTCAAAGTCCATGCCGCCGGACGGCACGGCAATACTTTTTGCGATGGTTGAGGCGGACCTGATTTCTTCAGGGAGATGTTCCACGCCGATAACTTCCCTGTCGCAAAGGAGAACCACTCTTTCAATAATATTCTCAAGCTCCCGGACATTTCCCCTCCATCGATAATTCTTTAGCATTTCCATCGCGTCCGTGGAGAACTTCTTTTTGTCCCCGGCGAATTTTTGAAGGAAATGGTCCACTAAGACCGGGATGTCATCCCTGCGCTCCCTGAGTGGAGGGATCTTTACGGACAGCACGTTCAACCTGAAGTAGAGGTCTTCCCTGAAGAGGCCTTTTTCTATGAGGTCTTTTAAGTCTTTGTTCGTGGCGGAGATCACCCTCACGTCAACTTTTATATCGGCCACGCCGCCGACCCTGCGGAAGGCCCCGCCTTCGATTACGCGCAGGAGTTTTGCCTGCAGGTTCATGGGCATTTCTCCAATCTCGTCAAGAAAGAGGGTGCCGTCGTTTGCAAGTTCAAACAGCCCCTGTTTATTGGCCGCGGCGCCTGTGAATGCGCCTCTCATATATCCGAAGAGTTCGCTCTCAAGAAGCCCCTCCGGGATTGCAGCGCAATTGATTGCTACGAAGTGCTGGTCTTTTCTCGGGCTGAGGTTGTGGACCGCCATTGCGACGAGCTCTTTGCCGGTGCCGCTTTCCCCCAGAATTAGAACGTTCGCGTTACTCTCGGAGGTCTTGGTTATTATGGAGAACATATCCTGCATTGCCTGGCTGCTGCCGATTATGTTTTCAAGAGACGGCGACTTCAACTGTTCTTTCAGGATGGAGACGTCTTTCTGGAGTTTCAATTTTTCAAGGGCGTTTTTTATAACAAGCCTGATCTCATCCATCTGAAACGGTTTTGAGATGTAGTCATACGCCCCGTGCTTCATCGCCTCAACGGCTGATTCTGTTGTGCCGAATGCGGTGACTATTACCACGACGGTTTCCGGTGAGATTTCTTTTACGTTTTTCAAGACCTCCATCCCGCCCGCCTTCGGCATCTTCATGTCTGTGATGACAAGGTCGTAGATGTCTTTTTTTACGGCGTCAATTGCCGCAGCGCCGTTGTCGGCAGTGGCTACGCTGTAGCCCTCGCTTTTGAGGAAGATATCGAGGATCTCTCTCATACTCTTCTCATCGTCTACTACTAAAATTTTACCTTTTGTTTTTTTCATGTATTATGTGCAGGCAATATTACCTTAAAGGTCGTGCCGGTTCCGGGACCTTGGGACCAGACCAATATCTTGCCGCCGTGTTCTTCTGCGATTTTTTGCGCAATTGAAAGTCCGAGTCCCGTCCCTTTTTCCTTGGTCGTGTAAAACGGATAAAATATCTTGTCAATATCGCTTGGGTTTATACCGGCGCCAGTGTCTTTGAAGATAATCTCAACAGCGCTGTTTTTTTTGAGCGTATAAATCTCCATGCTTCCTCCTTCAGAGACCGCGTCAAGGGCATTGATGCCGAGATTCCAGAAGACCTGCTGCATCTGTTTTGCATCTCCTGTAATAATCAGGCTGCCGTCAAATTTCGCCGTTATTGTAACATTTTTATTTGCGGTTTCCGAACCTTGCAGAAGGGTGGCCACGTCTCTTAAAGACTGATGCAGATCAAAGGGCTGTCTGTTCAGGGCCTGCGGTCTTGCATAGAGCAGGAAATCCGTGATGATGCCGTTGAGCCTGTCCATCTCGGACAACGCAATGTTCATGAGCCGGTCCGCAAGTTCTTCGGAGACCTTTTTTTCACGCAGCATTTCAATGGACGCCTTTAAAGATGCGAGGGGATTTCTGAGTTCATGGGCAATTGAGGCGGAAAGTTCTCCGATGAAGGCCCATTTTTCCTTTCTCTTGACCTCTGCCTCCATTGCCTTTAATTCAGTCAGGTCCTGGAAGACGCCGATTATTCCTATGGGGTTCCCGGCGCTGTCCTTCAGAGGTGAGAGCCTCATGCCGACCGGGAAGGCGTCGCCGTTCCTTGGTATCTCGCCTTCAATTCTGTCCAGCGGCACTTTGCAATTTGCTAAGAAGGGGAATATGTCTTCAGGCGTTTTCCCCGCGACGTCGCTTTGAGAGAGCTTTGTTATCTCCTGTGCCGAGGTATTGAAAGTAATGATCCTCCTGTCCAAATCCGTTGTGAATATGCCGCTCGGCATACTTTCTATAATGTAGCGGCTGAAGGCCTTTAAGTCTTTCAGGATAGTGTCCCTCTCCGCGAGACTCTTCGTTGCCTTGTGGAGTTTGTCAGAGAGATAACCGCTGAGAAAAGCGACAAGATAAAAGGCTATGAAATTGGCGAAGATGTTATAGAAAAAATCCTTGTCTGTAAAATAAATGCCCGAAGGAATCTTTAATATTTTGTAATACTGGAGGTCTATGAGGGTCCCATATAAGATGCTGCTTAAGGTGGCGATAATATAACAAGCGCGGCGGTTTAAGATAATACCCGCGGAGAGTATGCTCAGCGGGAACATAAAGGAGAACATGCTGCCGATGCCGCCTGTCATGTATGTAAGAATTGTTATGGAAATGACATCGATAATGATCTGCGCATATGAAAAGAAAATAAAATGCCGGTCATTCCTGGTCCACCTGAGGACGAGGGCATAACAGATTGTCAGAAGATAGAGAAAGGCTATGAAAAAGGAAAAGGCCGTCGGATGAAACAGCCTCTCGTAACCGATCCTGAATATGTAAGAGGACCCAAGCAGGAGGGTGACTACCGTGACCCTGATAAAGATCAGGGCCTGGATCCGTTTAAACAATTCTTTTTGCATCGCTTAATTGTATAAGGGTTGAAGGCAAAAGGCAAAAGGCAGAAGAAAGAATTGTTAAATTCATCCTCCCGCCTTCATCTTTTGCACTTGTAATTACTTGACCAGCGTTATCAGCTTGAATATCGGCAGATACATGGCAACTACTATGAAGCCGATAGTGCCGCCGAGAAAGATCATCAGCACCGGCTCTATCATGGAGGTGAGATTGCCGACTGCCTGATCAACTTCTTCATCATAGAAATCCGCGATCTTCCCGAGCATATTGTCGAGAGCGCCCGTGGATTCACCGACCGCTATCATTTGTGTGACCATCGGGGGGAACACCTTTGATTGGGTCAGCGGTTCGGCAATAGTCCTTCCCTCGGAAACCCCCTGTCTTACTTCCATGACCGCCTTTTCGATCACCCTGTTGCCGGCGGTCTTCGCAGTTATGTTCAAACCATCGAGTATGGGCACGCCGCTGCTTATGAGGGTGCCGAGTGTGCGCGTGAACTTTGCCACAGCGACTTTTCTGAAAAGTATCCCGACAACAGGAAGCCTCAGGATTATCCTGTCTGTAACCATCTGGCCTGTTTCCGTCCGCCGGAACTGGACAATACCGACTATTATGGCGATAATGCTTCCGAGCATTATCAGCCCTCCGATTCCGCCGAGGAATTTACTTAAATCGATAATGATCTGAGTCGGCATTGGCAGGGTCCCGCCAAGCTGTGTAAACATTTTTGCAAAGGTAGGCACCACAAAGACCATGATGATCACAATGACCATGATGGCGACTGTAATGACAACTGAAGGGTAAACCATCGCCCCCTTGACCTTCCTCTTGAGTTTTTGGGCCTTTTCAATATATGAGGCGAGCCTTACAAGAATGGTGTCCATAATACCGCCTGCTTCACCGGCCGCAACCATATTCGTATAGAGGTCTGAAAAGACTTTTGGGAATTTTCTAAGGGCGTCCGCAAAGGTGGAGCCGCCTTCCACGTCGCTTTTTATTTCGCCGATGCTCTTTGCAAATCCAGGGTTCTCGGTCTGCTTGGAGAGAATATCCAGCGCCTGCACGAGCGGCAGTCCCGCTCCTATCATCGTCGCAAACTGTCTTGTGAAAATAACAAGGTCTTTGTCTGTGACTTTCCCTCCTAACGCACTGAAAAGGGGTTTCCCTTTCTGTGTAACACTTGTCGGAGTTATGCGCTGTTTACGCAGGTAACCTTTTACTTCTTCCATTGAACCCGCAGTAAACTCGCCTTTTACAACGGCGCCTTTAGCGGATTTCCCTGTCCATTTAAATACAGTAGCCATTTTATTGCACCTTTCCTAACGACGCCCTTTGCATCATATTAAGCAGTTCGTCCGGGACCGTGGATTTCGCAAGGGCGTCTTCGTATGCTATTAAACCTTTTTTATACAATTCAAAAAGAGACTGATTCATTGTCTGCATCCCGAACTTAGCCTGGCCTGTCTGCATCATGGAGTATACCTGATGGGTCTTGTCCTCCCTGATAAGGTTTCTGATGGCGGGAGTGGGGATAAGCACTTCTGCCGCCATCACCCTGCCCGCGCCTGTTTTTTTTGGAAGAAGCTGCTGGGATATTATTCCCTCAAGGACAAAGGACAGTTGTATCCTTATCTGCTCCTGCTGGTGCGCGGGGAATACGTCTATAATGCGGTTTATCGTCTGAATTGCGGTATTTGTGTGCAGGGTTGCCAGGGTGAGATGCCCGGTTTCCGAGACGGTAAGCGCCGCCTCTATGGTTTCCAGGTCTCTCATCTCGCCGATTAAGACAATGTCCGGGTCCTGCCTGAGAACGTACCGGAGGGCGTCCTTAAATGACGCTGTATCCGCGTTTACCTCTCTCTGGTTTATCAGGCAATTTTTGTGTGCGTGGATAAATTCAATTGGGTCTTCAATTGTAATTATGTGTTCATGCCGCTCTTTATTTATCTTGTCTATCATGGCCGCAAGCGTGGATGATTTCCCGCAGCCTGTAGGGCCTGTGACCAAAATCAGCCCTCTTGGTTTCTTGGTAAGTTCAGTTACTATTGGAGGCAGTCCAAGCTCGCCGAAGGTCCTTATATTGTATGGGATAGTCCGGAACGCTCCTGTCACAGCGCCTCTCTGCATGAATATATTTGCCCTGAAGCGGCTCAGCCCTTTCACGCCAAAGGAGAGATCCAGCTCATTGTTCTCCTCAAATTTGTGTTTCTGTGTATCGGTAAGAATGCTGTAACAAAGCGCTTTGGTGTCGGCAGGTGAAAGGGGAGAACTGGTGAAAGGGACAAGTTTGCCGTCAACCCGTATTCTTGGAGGTGTGCCGGTGCTCACATGCAAGTCGGAAGCCCCTTTGTCTATCATGATCTTCAGTAATTCGTATAACGTTTCCATAAACCTACCCTTAAATTATACCTAATTATGCTTTCCCGTCATTAATTTTTCAGTAATTACCATCACTAACTATTTACAGTAAGTATTAATTCGGCAGAATCCAGAAAATCTTTACATGCTGATAATTAATCACCAAATGTCACCCTCAGGACTTCTTCTATCGAAGTCAACCCTTCTCTCAGTTTTGAAAGACCGCTCATCCTCAGGGTTTTCATTCCCTGCCTTACGGCCTCTCTTTTTATATCCAGCGCCGTGGCGCTTTTAATAATCAACTGCTTCATATCATCTTTTATCGGCATCACCTCATACAAAGCTATCCTTCCTTTGTATCCTGTTCCATTGCATGTGGGGCATCCTTTGCCCTTATAACACTTAAATGTACCGATCTCATCTTTAGGGATTCCTGCGTTGATAAGAACGGTTTCAGGGATGGCTTCCTCCTCCCTGCAGTTGTTACAAACTTTTCTGCACAGCCTTTGAGCAAGGATCAGCAGTACGGATGCAGAGACCAAAAACGGCTCCACTCCCATATTTACCATTCTCGAAATGGTGCCCGGCGCATCATTAGTATGAAGGGTGCTAAGCACAAGGTGTCCGGTAAGGGCCGCTTTTACGGCAATCTCCGCGGTTTCAAGGTCTCTGATTTCACCAACCATTATTATGTCCGGGTCCTGTCTCAGGAATGATCTGAGGGCGGCAGCGAAGGTAAGCCCGATCTCCTCTCTGATATGGACCTGGTTGATGCCAAGAAGGTTATATTCCACCGGGTCTTCGGCAGTCATTATATTAACGTCTATGCTGTTGACTGTGCTGAGGGCGGAATAAAGCGTTGTAGTTTTACCGCTTCCGGTAGGTCCCGTTACTAAAGCCATTCCATAAGGTGAGCGTATTGCCTCTTTAAAATCCTTCAGGGCCTGTTCTTCAAAACCGAGCCTTGTAAGGTCAAGCACGAGGCTGCTCTTGTCAAGGATTCTCATGACTATTTTCTCGCCAAAAAGCGTTGGCAAAGTCGATACGCGGAGATCAACCGATTTGTCTTTAATCCTCAACTTGATCCTTCCGTCCTGGGGGAGCCGTCTTTCCGCGATATCAAGCTCAGACATAATCTTTATCCTGGATGAAAGCGCGGACCTCATTTTTAAAGGCGGCTGCATTACATCATAAAGCATTCCGTCAATTCGATAGCGCACACGGAAATCTTTTTCATACGGTTCAATATGGATATCGCTCGCGCCCCTTGAGATTGCCTCACTGAGCAGCAGATTGACGAGCTTAACAACCGGCGCTTCTTCAACCGCTGTTTTAAGCTCGGATATATCAACGTCTTCTTCCGTCTCCCTGACAAAGTCCAGACTGTCATCTTTTGATTCGGTCGTTATGCTGTCAACAACGGTCTGAAGAGCGTCTGATTGCTCATAGTGCCTGGATATAGCATCCTTAATCGAGGCTTCCGAGGCAACAACGGGCTTTACGTCATAACCTGTCATAAATTTTATATCGTCTATGGCAAAGACATTGGACGGGTCCGCCATTGCGATTGTCAGGGTAGCGCCGTTTTTTGAAAACGGGAATATATGATATTTATATGCGACATCGTACGGGATGAATTTTACAACTGAAGTATCTATCTCTTCGGCGGAGAGGGTGATCGCAGGGACCCCGTATTGCTTGCTGAGAAACTGCACCAATCTTTCGTTAGTTATAAAACCCAGTTTAACAAGGGCTGTGCCGATGCGCCCCCCCTCTTTCTTTTGCAAATCGAGCGCCTTGAGCAGTTGTTCCTCTGTAACAACATTATTACTGACGAGCAGTTGACCTAATTTTGCAGCCATTCTTAATAAAACCTCAAGTTCCCTTCCCGATAATCACCTGTTACCAAGTTGCATCCATGGTGTCAAGCAAACCGGAAACGGGAAGACTAAATTATTAAATGTTTTTTGTCTGTCAATTTTTAAACGCAATTCGGCATCACTGTCCTTCTGAGCGCCCACAAATCAGGGCACCCACATATATTATGTCAGGTATTTATTCGGCAGGTTTCAGTTATTACTAAAGGAGCAGGGAAAGAGAAGAGATTTGGAAAATATATTATTCTCAACGGCAAGCTGCTTTACATGTGTTAATTATCAAAAAATGCGTATCCTGTCTGCCAAAGCCATTTCAATTGCCTTCTCATTAAATGACGGCATCGGGACATTATCAAAAAGTTCCCATTGTTCCTTATGTTCAACATATGAGTTTGGCCCCAAAAGCATAAGAGGCGAAAGGGTCTCCATTTCAAGCATGAGATTATTTACGTATGTCTCGTACGATACCCCGTAGTCAGGATACCGGGCATTTGTATTATGCGTGTAATATTTAACAAACAGATGGCCGTGGTTGAAATATGCGGCCCAACCGTTTTCATTGGATGTGCCTAATTTCAGGGGTTGTTTTACGGCAGGGTCTTGATGGATAGTTATATAGTTGCCGCAAAAACGCAACCGGCGGTCATCAGGCATCGTGTATGGCCACAAGGCAATGATCCTGTTTGGCAGCAATCCGGTTTCTCTGCGGGTTTGAGGGACAACTTCTATCCCTCCTGTTGCCATTGCGGATATGCTCCACACTGACAACTCCACCGGCCACACTCCCGTGTTTGTCAAACGGTGAATGATTGTTACTTCGGTTTTATCAGGTGAGAGAGTTATCTCCATTTCCTTTTTAATTTTTGAGGCCGGCTCAGTAGCTTGCACAGTCTTGATACCGTTTAAAATCTCTGCCCACTCAACAGGACAATTGTCCGGCTCATATGTTCTCTCTTTTGATTCAGGGCTGTGCCAGAGGCGGTGTCCGCCATAAATCCTCCATTCGTTCCCGCCCGTTACACCCATTGTAGATTCGACTTCACACATCTCATTGTCCCGGCCAACTAAACCATACCTGATGATCCGCGGACCAACGTCAACAGTAATTATAAGATCGATGGACTCGTTTCTTATCTGCACGCAATTATCCCATCCGCCATATGAAATCTTTTTCACTGTTACTTCAGCCATGAAAACCTCCCGATAATTTTTTTTATTATACCCAAAAGTTCAATTTTCTGATGATGTTTTACCAAAAGGAAACTGGCCAAACCTCATTTAAATTTTTAATGAGGCAATACGTGGTATTGACTTTAGAAAAAACAAATGTTAATAATATTCGTTTTATCAAAAAATCCTATTTTAAGAAGAGCTTATAATTCTATAAATAAAACTAACTAATTCTTTCCTGTAGAGGTTGTAGAGATACAAAATAAGCAGGATAGAAGGGGGAAGAAAATTGGAACGCTCAACAATATTGAAAATCACTTTGTTTATTTTGACAGTAACTTTTTTCTCACTCATTGAAGTTAATGCTGAAGCGGCAGATAAAGAAAATTGTCTTATGTGCCATAAGTACCGTCAAATCGGTCGAATAGACGAGCAGGGAAGAAAAAGAAGTTATTATGTTAACGAAAATATCTATTCCAACACTGTCCACAGAAACGTCCCATGCAGAGACTGCCACACCTATATTAATAAGCTTCCTCACGACCCTGTGACTGAGGAAGTCAATTGTGCTAACGAGTGCCACATCAAACCTCCTTTTTCGAGTGAAAACTTTTCGCACAAAAAAATAATAGATGTGTATAACAAGAGCGTCCACGGTCTAAAACCCAATGACTCAACCGAATTGAAAAAAGCGAAGCCGTATTGCAAATACTGCCACCAGAATCCGATCTATACAAAAGTGGATGAGGAGAGGGTTGCATCAACAAGTCTTCTGCGCTGTTTGAACTGTCACGAAAGACAGGGCGTCACAATGGCATACAAGCATATCACGCACCGTCTCAGGAACAAGACCTCCCGCTCACCTCAGGAGATAGTCCAGCTATGCTCCAAGAACTGCCATGAGAATGTTGAACAGATGAAGAGATTCAGGGTATCAGAGGTTAGCCTGGAGGCCGTAGAGACTTACAACAGTTCGATCCACGGGAAGTCCGTATCCCTCGGGTCACAGGTCTCCGCTGACTGCGTGAGTTGTCATGCTACTAATTCAATACACGATATATATAAGAAGGATGAATCTCAGTCTACAGTTAACCTGAGAAACAAGGCCAACACCTGCAGACAGTGTCACACAAACGTCAATGACCGGTTTGTCCAGATAGATGTCCACTCAAGCCATAAAAAGCCTATAATACATTTTATAGCGTTTGGACTTACATTCGCTTTCTATGGTTCTGTTTTTGGCCTTATCGGATTATCGATAGTAGAAACACTCGGCAGGAAGAAGGACGGAATTGAATGGCAGATAAAGAAGGGAACTTCGTGGCGCGGTGTCGTAAGGCGGAAACCAAAAGTTTAAGATAAATTCTCTATAGAAATCAGGAGGTAAAATGGCGGCTTCCAGTGAAGATACAACAGATGCAAATAACATAACGAACACAGATGATTATCTTACCTATGTAGACGGCGTAGGCAATATTCCGAGGGACATTTACAAGCATGTTAAATCAGATCCGTTGGGCGACTTGCCGAGATATTCAATTCACATAGTAATTCAGCATTTCGCTACATTTCTAACTTTTCTGATCTTAGCTGCTACAGGGCTTACACTGCATTTCAGCAGCCTCTGGTGGGCGCCGTATGTGATGTCTCTCTTCGGCGGGCCTGATACAGCAAGGTTTATTCACAGGATCTCGGCGATCTTCATGGTCATTGCGAGCGCGTATCATCTTTTAACAATTGTTGGCGGCACCTTTCAAAAAATAATGAAAAAACAATTTGACTTCAAGAGGACACAGATCCCATGGGTAAAAGATGCCCAGGACATTGTCCACGACGTCAAATACTTTACGGGGCGTGAGCCTTACAGGCCCAAGATGCACAAATTCATGTATAAGCAAAAGCTCCATTATATTGCAATAATATGGGGGACTTTTGTTCTGGTAACGGCCGGCACTACCTTATTATACCCTGAGACAATGTCGACCATATGGCCCAATCCGGAATTCTTTCAGGACCTCGCAAGATTAATGCACGCCGACGAGGCAGTCATGGCGATCACAGTCATTGTTTTCTGGCACTGGACCAATGTGCATCTTGTGCCGGGCAGATTCCCCCTCCAGTGGTCTTTTTTAACAGGTAAGATCACAAGGGAGCATCAAATAGAAGAGCACTTTCTGGAATACATTAATAATCTTAAAGAATTCCCGGAAGAAAGAGAATATATTAAAAAAATCTTAAGAGAAAAAGGACTCGACACACACTAAGAGGAGGTGACTTTACATTGCCAGGCGAACCAAAACGATTAGAACATCCGAAGATAGTTTATTTAATCGGTTTCATCTTTAAAATAGTTACGCTTTCAGTGTTGATAGCTGTTGTATACCAGATAACCTTTGCGCCTCATGGCCCCTCGCTGCTGGTGCCCATTCAAAAGAAGATGGAGGAAAAGCAGAAGTCAGCTATCATGGAAGAAGTAAAGCGGCAGGAGGAATACGAAAAGCACAGGCACTTCCACCATATGGTTGAGACCCAGAAGCTGCCGGAAAATATGCGTCCGGTCTGTTATATCTGTCACTCAGATTATCCTCACAGCAAGAATAAAAAAGTCAGGGCAATGCTAAATATGCACACTGAGTTCTTTGTCTGCGAAACATGCCACATAGAAGACAAGCCAGGGGTGACCGTAGCATATAAATGGTACAACCCTCTTGAAAAAGAGCCTAAGGGTCCGTTAGAAGACAAGCCAGGGGTGACCGTAGCATATAAATGGTACAACCCTCTTGAAAAAGAGCCTAAGGGTCCGTTTTTCGGCACGAGCTATGAACCTGATACCGGCAATCTTGTGGAGGTTGAGGACCAGTTCTCAAAGATAGCCCCTTTCTACAGAATAGGCGGGAAGTTTGAGTCGGCGATCCAGATACAGGACGCGCCGCTTGCCCAGGATTACGTGAAAGTGAGAGACCAGCTTACGCCTGAACAAAGAGACAATGTCAAAAAGAAATTTCACGTGGGTATCAAGGCAAAGGGACATGAGTGCAAAAAATGTCATTCAAAGGGCGGCCTTATGGATTTCAAAGCGCTCGGCTTTTCGGAGAACAGGATCGTAGATATAGAACAACTCAATATAGCGGGCATGATAACCAAGTACGAAAAATTCTATATCCCCAATCTTTTCCAGGAATAACTTATTAATGTATAATACAAAGGCGCGGGTCCGGGTTTTAAAGCCCGGACCCGCCAGATCCCGGTAATGAGAGACAACGTTGCAGCGAATTTACATTTATATAATAATTGCCATAACCCTTCTTGCTGATTTATTCCCTCAAAATTTATTCGCCATAGACTGCATTAATACCAAATTCCTTTTCGACATCAAGCCTGGCGCGGACCAGCCCAGCGACATCGCCGTCGCCCCAAACGGGGACATCTATCTGGTTGACGGTTTGAACAACAGGATAATTGTGGTTGACGGCAACGGCACCTGGAAGTTTGCGTTCGGCAGCGAAGGCCCTGAGAAAGGGCAGTTCAACCGGCCCCTCGGGATAGATATATCTGAAAACGGCAACGTGTTTATCGCCGACACGGGCAACCATAGAATTCAGATCTTTGATCAGCGCGGGAATTTCCTGAATATGTTTTCAGTCAAGACCAATTCACCGCAGACAAAATCAGACCCGGTAGACGTGGCGGTCTCTAAAATAAAAAATTATCTTTACGTGTCAGACAATGACAATCACAAAATAAAGGTATATGACCAGAACGGCGCCTTTGAATTCGAATGGGGGAAAAGCGGCGAAGGGACCGGTGAATTCAGGTTCCCCGCCATGATGACTGTCAACCAGTTTAATGAGCTCCTCGTTGTGGATGTGCTGAATACGAGGGTCCAGAAATTTGACCCGTTTGGAAACTTTGTTTCCGTTATTGGCGAATGGGGTGTCCTGCCCGGCAGGTTTTTCAGGCCCAAGGGAGTGGCCCTTGATAAACAAAGCAGGGTGTTTGTCAGCGACAGCTATACGGGAGCGGTGCAGGGCTTTACAGAACTGGGACGATTTCTCGGGGTTGTTTGCGAAAACAACAAGAGGAAAGTATTCAACACGCCTGTCGGGATTTTTATTGATAAGAATAACAGGCTGTTAGTAGTGGAGATGAGGGGAAATAAGATAACGGTGTTGAAGATTTTATAACCAAAGAAGGATTAAGGGGTTCAGGTGGTGCGGGATTTATTCAATTTAAAGCTCATGTCGGTCAAATACAGGACCGCCTTATTAACCGGAGTTCTCCTAATCATGGCCTGTATTACGGCCACACCGGTTTTCCCTTTAGAGCTGTCTTCCAAGAGAGACTGTGTTGTCTGCCATATCATGTGGATGGATGACTTCAGGACAGATAAAGAAACTCTGGTTGAATGGCAGCCCGGCAACGTCCTCATGAAAGATACCCAGGGCGTTGTAAGCTCAGAGGAGATATGTTATAGCTGTCATGACGGTTATGTTAAAGATTCCCGCGACATAGTATGGAAATATAACAGGCATCCCGTGTACGTAAGGCCTTCAAAGAATGTTACTATCCCTCCGGAACTGCCGCTTAGCGTCAAAGACGAATTATACTGCGGCACCTGCCATTCCGCTCACGGAAAAGGCGCTGCGCCTCACGGAGACCCTTTTGGAAGGACCGCTGTTTACAGGGAAGTTAACATCGATTCAAGTCTCTGCGAGATGTGCCACAGGAATGAAGCATCCTACAAATTTTCCAATGGGCATCCCGTGCATACGATTGCAATGAAACTCCCTGACAAATTATTTTCAATGGGCAGCAGAAAGGCAACCGATCCTAACAAGGTGATCTGCCAGACCTGCCACAAAATACACGGCGCCAGGGGAGAAAAGATATTAATAGTCAGCAATAAAGGCTCCGAGCTGTGCGCTACATGCCATGAACAACAAAAGAACCTTATTGAGACAAAGCACGACCTCCGCGCTACCCTGCCTGAGGAGAAAAATCTTAAACAGCAGTTGCCATCGGAATCAGGCCCGTGCAGTGCGTGTCATATGCCCCATAATTCCTCCGGGAAAAGGCTGTGGGCAAGAAGTCTTAAATCGGGAAACCCCGCAACCCAGATGTGCCTGACATGCCACGGGGAAGACACCACTTACAAGATAAAACATACTGGAAAGTATTCGCATCCTATAAACATTGAGCCTTCCTCAAAGGAAAAGCTGCCGGAGTATATGCCGTTATTTTCAGAAGACGGGACCAAGAACCCCGAAGGCAAAGTCCAGTGCTTTACCTGCCACAACGTACACACGTGGGACCCGAATTTCCTGACGAACAAGGGAGGGAAAGAAGTGGAAGGCGACGCGTCAAACAGCTTTCTGAGGATGTCCAACCACGCATCCGCACTCTGCCTTGAATGTCATAAAGATAAAAAACAGTTAATCACATCAGACCACAACCTTGAGGTAACAGCGCCTGAAGAGAAAAACGTACAGGGATTTAATGCGCCTGTCTCAGGGCCATGCGGCGTGTGCCACATCCCGCACAACGCTGAGGCGCCCCATCTCTGGTCCAAAAAACTTTACGGCGGCAATGACTTCGTCACCCAAATGTGTACCACCTGCCACAACAATAAAGGCGCGGCAAAGGCGAAGCTTATCGGTGACAATTATCATCCGGTGGATGTCTTCATGAAGAAATATAACATCAAGACGGAATTGCCCCTCTTTGACAGCGAAGGCAATAAAACAGCAGACGGGAAGCTGGTTTGCATCACCTGTCACGAGCCCCACACATGGGACCCGGTAAAACCTGTTCTTAATTACGAGTTCAAAAATATGGAGGGAGACGCCACCAATAGTTTTTTAAGAAAAGCGAACTTCCCCTCGTCCGATTTATGCAAAGCCTGTCATGAGGACAAGGCTTTGGTAGACGGAACAGACCACGACCTGAACGTAACAGCTCCTGATGCTAAAAACCTGATAGGACAACCAGTGAAAGAATCAGGCACGTGCGGCGCGTGTCATCTCGTTCATAACGCTCCCAATAAACTTAAATTATGGGCAAGACCTTACGGCACTATCGCGCAGAGCGAAGACGTTATTAACTCATTGTGCAAGAGCTGCCATTCAAAGGGGAATATCTCCGAGAACAAGATTCCGCCTATTGCAACTCATCCTGAGGAGAGACTGATAAACAACGTCATGAGGAGCAACAAGGAATCATTGGACTATGCCCCGATATATGACAGGAGGACCGGCAAGGAGACAAGTGTAGGCAATATCTCCTGCCCGACATGCCACAACGCCCACCAGTGGAGCCCCCTGTTAAAAGAAAAAGGAAATAATCAAAAACTCGAAGGCAACGCAACGAACAGCTTCTTAAGGAACGTCAGCTACAATAATATCTGCATCGACTGCCACGGCCTTGATGCGCTTTTCCGATTTAAATATTATCACGACCCTGAAGACAGGGTGGAAAAACAGCAGGAAGGCATCAGGATCACCAAGTAAAAACCGCTCAAGCCCCGCCCGATTATCTCTCCATAATAATAATTTATTTTACAAACAAAAAATCCGTGATATAAAAGAACCATAGAGGGTATAGTCTTACAAATCAAATATCAGAAACTTGCAGTAGAAGGGGGCGAAGCATGAAGGTATCACTACCATATCTGAAGTCTTATCTTTTACTTTTTCTGTCCATTCCGTTCCTGATTTTCTCCTCGCCAGGCAGCGCCTCTGCGGCGGACATAGGCAACTGCCTTTTGTGCCACAAGTATCCCGGGATGAGCAGGGTTGATGAAGAAGGGAAGTTCAGGCTTTTCTTCATCAACGAATCCATCTTTAACAACGGAGTTCACGCCAAGGTCAAATGTGAAGGATGCCATACGGACATCACGGAGATCCCGCATAAGCCGGCAAAAAAGGTTGACTGTCTTGTGGAGTGTCATATTGTTGAGCCGTCAAGCGAAAAGAAGTTCTCACACAAAAGCGTTGAAACCGATTTGGGCCAGAGCGTACACGGCAAAATTGATTCGGCAGGCAAGTCAAAAAAATATGCCAACGATTTCCCTGAATGCAAGGACTGCCACGACGAGCCGTTATACAGGCCTCTTTCATTTTTCAAGAAAGTGCGTCCCGGGATATCCGAGGCGTCACTTGGCAGATGCAGGGTCTGTCACAAGAAGGACGAGTTTATCTACAGGTTCTACAATCACGTTACAACAAGACTGCATAAGAGCAGAAATCCCATCAACATCGCGGAGGTCTGCGCAAGATGTCACAATGATTCCCAGCTTGTGGAGAGACACGGGCTGTCAACAAAGGCCGTATTCTCCTACGGAGAGACGTTCCACGGGAAGGCCGCCCGGTTCCTTGATGAAAGGATCCCGGATTGTCTTGACTGTCATGTGAACAAGGGCGAGTCCGCCCACCAGATGTTAAGCCATAAAAACACCCAGGCTTCCACCAATGATATGAACCGTGGCAAGATTTGCTCCAATATAGATTGTCATCCTAACGCATCGCCCAAGCTTGCGACGTATAATGTGCATGCTGAATTCAATCTCAAGCAAAGCCCCGCCCAATACTTTTTCACGGTGTTTTTCATTGTGCTGACAGGCGGCACATTGCTTCCTTTAATGGGCATAATATTGCTTGATCTGATAAGAAGGTTCTTCCCTAACGCTGTCATCAAAAGGAGGAAATAAGATATGAAACGCTATCCTGCGATAAAGATAAAAGACGGGAAAAGGTATTTTTACAGATTTACAATGAACCAGAGGATACAGCATATCATCCTCGCATGGTCTGTAGTTACACTTGTATTGACCGGGATGCCTCTGAAATTCTCCAATTCCGCGTGGGCGCCGTATCTCTACGCCCTGTTTGGAGGCATAAAGGCTGCCCCTATTGTCCACATAACTACCGGGGTAATTTTGCTGATACTGTTTGTATATCACATCGGATACCTGGCATATGTTATTTATAAAAAACAGATTCTCCCCTTAAAGCAGAAAGAAGGGTTGAGCTTGATGAAGGTCCTTATAATACTTGCCAAACAACCCCTTGTCCCGAATCTCAAGGATGCGTTTGACATCAGGGACCTTATGAAATATCTGTTCTTCCTGACGAATAAACGGCCTGATGGCGACAATTTTACATGGAAAGAGAAATTTGATTACTGGGCGCCGTTCTGGGGCATGATCATCATAGGGCTGTCCGGTCTTATCATATGGAACAAGGAGCTTGCCACACACATTGTGCCGGGCTGGTTTTTGAATTTCTCATTGATCGCGCACAGTGACGAGGCGCTGCTTGCCGCGCTCTTTTTATTCATCTGGCACTGGTACAACGTCCATTTCTCAATATCCGTTTTCCCTATGGGGACGGTATTCCTGACGGGATACATGTCCGAGGAGCTTATGGCGGAAGAACATTACGAACACTACGTAAAAGTCATGAAGGAGGCGGGGCTGGAGCATGAGATACTGCCGCCGCACGGCGCACATGCGCATGAATCTTCGGAAGGAGGGCATTCGGCATGAAGAACCTGTTCTATAAAATATACATGCTGGGTTTTATGGCGCTCACGGTATTCTTTATCTATATAATATGGGAGGTGACTTTTGCGCATATAATAGAAGAATATTACGGCAGGGAGCGTGCCCTGGAGATCGGGCAAATAGTAGAGCAGAAAAAACACGAAGCGACGAAGACCTCTTTTGAGAAGATCATTCTCGAAAGCGACGAGAAGATAAAACATTACCTCGGTTACAAGATCCTCGAAGAGAGAAGGATAAAGGGACACTTCCACCATATCGGATTTCAGATCGGCCCGGACAAACGGTCATACTGCGTGGACTGCCACGGCGATATGCCGCATGATCACATAAAAGAGCTGAGGGCCTTTCTGAATATGCACGCGTTCTTTGTCGGCTGCGAGACCTGCCACGTAAAACTTGAGGGGGCGCAGAAGACAAGGGTCTATAAATGGTATGACAGGACCACCGGAGAACTGGTTGAAAGCCCGGTGAAGGGTTCAGCGCCCGGCGCGTACAAGGCGAAAATTATTCCTTTTGAGCGCGTTGACGGAAAGCTCCAGAGGATCGACTCGGAGGACCGGATGGCCTTTTCACGCGAATACAGGGAAAAAGAAAAATCCCTCTCGCAGGCGCAGAAATCAAGGGCCAAAAAACTGATACATAAAATAGTTAGCAAACAGCCGGCTATCTGCGAGGACTGCCACCAGAAGGAGGCGTCTCTTCTGCCGCTTGCCGACCTCGGGTATCCGAAAGAGAGGATCGATTCCATCATGAGCACGGAAGTCGTCGGGATGATAAAGAACTACACAAAGTTCTACATGCCGAGGATGCTCCATCCGGGCGAAGAACTGCCGAAGGTAGAGGAAAAAAAAGCGGTAAAAAGTGAGATATAAATTAATTGACCACAGAGTGCGCAGAGAATGATAAATTTCATCCACAGATGCCGCAGATTTCACAGATTAAGCAAAAGGCCCTTATTGAAAATCTGCGTAATACTGAGCAATCTGCGGACCATTCTCTTCTGTGTGCCCTGTGTTTTTTTGATTGCCTTCATAGCATCACCAACCCCGGCCCATGCCATCAGGCTGACGAATGTCCGGCATCTCTTTGATTTAACTCACAGCTTCAAGCAGCCCAGCGATGTGGCCGTTTCAAAAGAAGGCCTGATATATGTCGTGGACGGCGTAAACAACGCTGTCAAGGTCTTCAATCAAAACGGCAAGTTCGTATTTTCATTCGGCGCAAAGGGGCAGGCAGAGGGAGAGTTTAAATTCCCGCTGGGCATAGGCATTGACAGCGCGGGAAGAGTTTACATAGCGGACTCCGGCAATCACCGCGTGCAGATCTTTAATTCAACCGGGGTGTTCCTTTCACAAATTAAAATCACCTCAAAGAACGGCAGGCCCGCAGACCCGACCGATGTTTCAATTGACGAGTCCGCGGGCAGAATCTACATAGTCGACAATGACAATCACTGCATTCATGCATATGACCGGGCGACATTGCAGAAGATCGAATCCTTCGGCGCGCCTGGAGAAGGAGACAGGGAATTCAGATACCCGTTCTTGATGGCCCTTGACGCAGAGCGTTATCTTTATATAGTGGATGTCATTAATACGCGCGTCCAGATCTTAAGTCCCGATGGACTGTATGTCGCAAGCGTCGGCAAATGGGGTGTTGAAAAAGGTGAATTCTTCAGGCCTAAGGGGGTCGCAATTGACAGGAACGGGAAGATATATGTAAGCGACAGCTATATGGGAGTGATCCAGGTGTTTGAACCGGTCGGCGATTTTTATTCGGCGATCGGCGACACGGACAAAGGAGCGGTAAGGAAATTCGTTACGCCCGCGGGGATATTCATAGACAACAAAGACAGGCTCTATGTCGTGGAAATGTTTGCAGAGAAGGTAAGCGTGTATCAGATAGAAAAGGATATGGAATGACAGGGGAGAAGTCAAAAGTCAAAAGTCAAAAGTCAAAAGTCCGGGGAAAGAATATATTAAAAATATCCTTGATCTTGCATTTTGTATTTTGCATTTTTTGTTTTGAAAGCATTTCATACGCCTCGGAAAATGCGCCGAGAAACCCGGATTCGGCCAAAGAATGCGCGATATGCCACTACAACTGGATAGACACCTTTTACATTGAGGGAAGAGGCTCGGACCTTGTGCCGTATACAAGTGAAAAGACCGTGGCAAAGCCCGAGATGTGTTTTTCATGTCACGACGGAAGCGTGGTTGATTCGAGGGCCAGGGTATATAATGATTTAAGGCACAAGATCAACCAGCCGCCTCCTGCCGCAATGAAGATACCGAAAATATTTCCGCTGGATAAAGACGGTAAGATGCAGTGCTTTACCTGCCACACCGCGCACGGCGTGCCGAGCGAGATGGGGATGGAGAGGACCATCTTCGTCAGGGCGTCAAACAAGAATTCAGCAATGTGTGTAATGTGCCACGCCGACAAAGACGGAGGGACGGCATCCGGCAACCACCCCATTGGCCCGGGAGAGAAAGAGATCTCAAAGGCCCTCATTTCTTACGGCGCTGTTATCGGAGACGGGAAGAACCAGATCATCTGTGAAACCTGCCACACGGTCCACGGGTCTCCTAACGCAAGTTTCCTTATAGAGAGCGCAAAGGACTCCCGCCTCTGTCTCGAATGCCATACGGACAAAAATATCTTTACCTCTGACGGCAAAAGGAACCACTATCACGTCATAAATGTAAAACCTGAGAAAGTGAAGATCCCGGAAGAGCTGTTTCAGAAAGGGGCGGAATTAGGATTCAATGCCGAGATTATATGCCAGACATGTCATAAGGTGCACAATAATAAGATCGAGGAGAAACTGTTATTAATCAAAAGAGACAACAAGTCTACCCTGTGCCTGACCTGCCATACAGATAAAAAATATATTGAGGTCACAAAACACAATCTCCAGCACTCCGCCCCTGGAGAAAAAAATCTTGACGGAAAAAGCGTGGCAGAAGCAGGCATATGTTCGCCCTGTCACCTGCCGCATAAAGAGGCCAGGAAGGCCGGAGAAGGTACGGACTTCACCACACGGCTCTGCCTCAGTTGTCACAGTAAGGGGAACATCGCAGATAAAACTATCCCTGTAGACTATCGTCATCCGGTGGATGTTAACCCCTTTGAAAGCAACTCGCCGGATACATTGCTTACAGTGATCGGGGTTGAAAAGGACAAGTTGACCCTTCCGCTTTTTAATAAATTCGGCATTCAGGACAAAGGCGGCAATGTCACATGCGCGACCTGCCATGACCCTCACAGATGGCGCGCTGATTCCGCTGAAGGAGAGATAAGGAAAGAAGCAAAGGGTGACAATAAAACTTCCTTTCTCAGAAGGCCTGCGCCTGACTTGTGCAAGGAATGTCACAGTAATAAATTTTACATTGCCGACTCCAAGCATGATATTGCAAAGGTGGCCCCTGAGACAAAAAATTACCTGGACCAAACGCCGGCCCAATCAGGACTATGCGGGGTCTGCCACAATGTGCATGGTGGCCAGAAAAGCTACCTATGGGCCAGGGAAATAAACACAAAGAGCGGGCAGGTTGTGCAGGACTTGTGCATAAGTTGCCATAATGAAAACGGCATGGCAAAGAAAAAAATAGTGAAGGACTATTCCCACCCCTTTAATATCACGCCTGCCGAAAAAGGGCTCACTACCACGTTGCCTCTTTTTGACAAAAACGGAAAGGTATCGAAAAGCGGCCTGATGGCATGCCAGACCTGCCACGACCCTCACCGCTGGGACCCCGTGAAAATCATACCGGGAGATCATTCAACTGTTGAGGGCACTTCACAAAACAGTTTCCTGAGGCTTACAAACTCACCGTCTTCCAGTCTCTGCGGGAACTGCCATCCCGAACAAAGTTATGTTGAAAGGACCGACCACGACATGATTGTTAGCGCGCCTGATACAAAAAATATTATCGGAGAGACCCCTGCTGAATCAGGCCCGTGCGGCGTTTGTCATATTGTTCACAACGGCAAGAACAAATTGAAACTCTGGGGACAAAGCTTTGCAAAAGGGGCCAGCATGATGGACATGATGTGTAATTCCTGTCACTCTGATAACGGCGTTGCAAAAAACAAGATACCCACGATTGTCTCTCATCCTGAAGGGCAGCTTATTACCAACGTTGGAAAAGATGCAAAGGGGAAACCCAACTATTTCCCGCTCTTTGATCAGCATACGGGAAAGAACGTGTCAGTCGGCAATATCTCGTGTCCGTCGTGTCACAACGTTCATCAATGGGACCCGAAATTTCATACCAAAGGCACGGGCGCGAATGTTGAAGGCACAGCAACCAACAGCTTTCTCAGGATGCAGACTTACAGTCTGCTGTGCATCGACTGCCATGGCCTTGACGCGCTTTTCAGATTTAAATATTATCATGATCCCCATGAGAGGGTGGAAAAAGGTTCATTTGCGCAGGGAATGCCGAGGTAGGTTTCTCAGGTCTTCAGAAAGCTTGCAGCAAAGCTTCCCAGCAGCGCGCCTGTAAAGTCTGCTAACGCATCGCCAAAACTTGCATCACGGCCCGGGACAAATGACTGGTGAAATTCATCCGTAATGCCATATAGCAATGTCAAAAGGACCGCTGCTAAAAAAACATATCTATTAATCCCGCTTCTATTGAGTGAAAGATAAAACAGGAAGGCCAAGGGGATATAAATGCCGATGTGGACAATCTTGTCAAAGTTTGTAGGGAGCTTAGGCAGATGAAACGACTGGGACGAAAGATAGAAAATTAGTCCCATATACCCAATTGTAATAAGCCAAAATATAACGGCCTGCTTTATGTTTGTTTTTCCTGCCATATTCCGAATATTTTATCTCAAGCGAAGATTTTCATCCACAGCAGTAATCTGTGAAGCACTCCGCCAACGAGGATTGCAAAGGGGAATACAAAGCCTGCAATCCACAGCGCAGCTTTTAACCCTCTTTCCTTCACCATCATGAAAAAATTGGCGATACAGGGAATGAAGAGGGTAATTGTCACAAGACTCACCACCACCTGTTCTGTGTTAAGAAGCCCCTGCTCCTGAAGGGCAAAAAGTCCAGCGGCCCCGTAATCACGCCTTAAGAATCCCATGATGAACGATTCCGTTGCCTGAGGGGGCAGACCCAGGAAGTTTACAATTAAAGGAGACGCAGCATCCCGCAAAAAAGGAATGACTTCTAATTTATCAGCAGTAAACAGGATTAACGTGCCGAGGATGAAAAGCGGCACAGCCTCTTTGAGATACCATTCGATGCGGCTCAATGTTTTTACCAGGACATTGGAAATCTGAGGCATTCTTATAGGCGGCAGTTCAAGTATGAAATCGGTCCTTTGACCGGGGATGATCTTGGCGGCAACGAACCCTACGAATAATATCACGGCGGTTAAAATGAAAAGCCATATCAGCATTGCAGAAACCGGCTGTTTGCCGAACATCCCGAGTATGACGCCGATCTGAGCAGAGCATGGGACGCCCAGGGCCAGAAGCAGGGTGACTATCAGCCTTTCCTTTTTTGTATCCAGTATCCTGGTCGTCAGGGTCGCCATGGTGTCGCAGCCGAGACCGAGGACCATTGGAAGGACTGCCTTGCCGTTAAGGCCCATTGTCTGAAAGATCTTGTTCAACATCGCGGCGAGGCGCGGCAGATATCCGGAATCCTCCATGATTGAAAATGCTATGAAGAAGGTGGCTGTAATCGGCAGGATGATAGCGATTGCATAGGTAAGGGCCATTGTTATAATGCCGTAAGGCCCGATTAGCAGCTCTTGTAAAAAATGCACGGGTAAAAAGGTGGTGACTATCTTCTCCGCCCAGGGGTTCAGGTATTTCCCGAAAACCGCTTCTTCCATCAAGTCCACCAGTGTTCCAGCGCCGAAAACGCCTACAAATTCGTAAAGAACAAAAATGACCAGCAACAGAAACGGCACACCCCACCATGGATGTGTCGTAATGTCGCCAAGGACTTTGAGTGCCCCCTTGTCCGTTCCTTCTGTTTTGGTTAACACTTCATCGGTAATGCCGTCAACCATTTTCAGCCTTTGCTGGCTGATTACTAAACTGAGCGGGATTGAATACTTCTCCTCAGCTTTGTCACGGATGGTTTCAATAAGCTTTATTGTCTCCCCTGACAGGTTTGTGAGGAGCCAGCTTTTCAATGTCTTGTCTCCCGAAAGTATCATGACCGCGATTGAACGCTTTGAAATATTTGCCTCAGGCAGAAGCGGGACTATTTTTGCGATACCGTCTTCAATGTTGGAATCATAGGAGAAATTATAACGGGAAATGTGCGGATGCGCGACAGCCTTCTTAAGGTAAGATATCCCTTTCTTTTGGACCGCGATCGTTGACACTACCTCAACCCCGAATATCTTACGGAGGCCCGCTTCATCAATTTCTACCCCCCTGCCTGAGGCCTCGTCTTTCATGTTTAAATCAATGACAAAAGGCACGTCCATCTCGACAAGCTGCAAGGTTATAAAAAGCCCGCGCTTGATGTTTTTGGCATCAATCACCTGAACGACTGCCTCCGGTTTCTCAACAAGCAGGATGTCTCTCGTGACTTTTTCATCCTCGCTCATTGGCACAAGACTATTGACTCCGGGGGTGTCCACAACCAGGAATTTTTCACTGTGGATTGTGACTTCGCCCCTTGTCACCTCAACCGTTGTGCCCGGGTAATTTGATACGGTGACATATTTGCCTGTCAGCAGTCCGAAGATGGCGCTTTTCCCCACGTTAGGATTGCCGACAAGAAAAAGCTTCGGCGAATCGCTCTTTTTTTCAGTCTGTTTATGCGAATGGTTATGCATTATTTCTTATCTCCATTGATAACATCAATATGCGGCTGAGGTCCTACTTGTCAGGTTTTCTGCACATCCTGCAATATCCGTACAATTCCATTTTGTGCGTCACGGTGTTAAACCCGAATTCTTCGGCAATCCTCTTCTGGAGCTTTTCCATCTTCGGGTTTTCAAATTCCGTAATCGAACCGCATCTTAAACATATAAGGTGATCATGGTGGTCTTCCGAGGAAAGCGGCTCGTATCTCGTAAGGTTGTCTGCAAATACCCTCTCCGTTGCGAGGCCCGATTTTGAGAGGAGCTTTAACGTCCTGTATACGGTCGTGAAACCGATTTCACGGTGAGTCCTGCTGATTTGTTTATAAAGCTCTTCCGCGGTCAAGTGCTCTCCGCACCGTAAAAACTGGCCGGCAATTATATCCCTTTGCCTTGTGGATTTAAAACCCCTTTCTTTTAGAAAGGCCCGCAACTGCTCTTTCTTTTCAGATACTTGTCTGTCCATTGGCGATTTCGACATAAAGCTAAGATAGCAGAATAGGCATGTCTTGTCAAGGAAAATGAAATTCATTTTCAATTAGTTCGGGGGCAAAAATAAAAACCCCGTCAGAAGATCCAACGTGCATCTCTGACGGGGCGCAGATGCTTTTACGGTTACCTTTTTCAGGAAATAATTACTTGATGATTATCGCCTCTGAAGGGCACGTGTCAGCGGCTTCCTGACAGTCACAGGTGTCGCACTTGTCCTCGGCCTTGACGAATGCCTTTCCATCGTCACCGAGTTCAAAGACCTCCGGACATATCTCAACGCATGTGCCGCAGCCAGTACAGGCATCATAGTCAACTTCAGGTTTTTTCATAAGCACCTCCAAAATTAATTTTTTATTTGGCCTGATCTATCAGGCAGGTTTCTTGTGAGTTTTCAAAACTATAATACCACATTTTATTGCAATAGAGAATCGTCAGACATCGATTCAAAATAATGCCCGGTCTAATCAACGGGAGTCACCACTGCCATCACAACGAGCCTTTCCCCTTTATCGGCGTTGAAGCCGTGCTGGACCATCGGGTCGCACAGTATACATGTTTTTTCATCTGCTTCAAGTTTTTCGTCTCCGACGGTGAAGGTGCCTCTGCCTTCAACGACGTACATCATGAGCCTCATCGGCGCCTTGTGCGGGTCAAGTTTCTGCCCCGGTTCAAGACACATGAGGGCAACTCTCATCTCCGGCTTGTCAGAAAGCATTTCTCTGCCAATTTTATCAGGATAAAACTTTGTTAATTTTTTCAGATCGAGTGTCTCCATAATTGTCTCCTGTTTAAGTGGTTATTTATGTTTTAATGTTAAAGCATATTGGAGCAGTAACACCATGACTTAAATCATAGGGACAGTTGGTATGCCTGTCAAGCCATATTTGATTTTTACAGGCTGATATGATATAAAAATATACTCTTTGCTCTTACTTTGTATAAAGAAAGGGCTGCTCTCCCCGCTTTTAAAGAGTAAATACATCATGCGGGAAGAATTAATCCATAAGGAGGTGTAAATGAATTATTACGAAAAAGTCATGATTCTTGACCCGAATCTTGACGACAATGCCGCAGAAGAGACCGTTGGAAAGATCAGGGACGTAATCACCAAACAGGGCGGAGAGATCTTAAAGAAAGAAAACTGGGGCCGCCGCAAGTTAGCTTACGAGCTGAACAAGCATCAAAAGGGAAACTATATTTTCCTGTTTTTTAAATCCACCCCCGCAACCATATTCGAGATCGAAAAACTCTGCAAGGTGCTTGACCCGATCATAAAGTTCATGGTTGTCAAGCTGACGAAAAAGAAACAGATAGAAGCAGTGCTGCAATCTCTGGAGCAGGCAGCAGCAAAGAGCGCCGCTCACGATACAAAGCCTGCTGTGTCAGGCGAGAAAGCACCGGAGGAAAAAAAGGATGTTCAATAAAGTTATCCTGATAGGCAATCTTACGAGGGACCCCGAGATGAGATATACCCCGCAGGGGACGTCCGTATGTAATTTCGGGCTTGCAGTTAATCGCAGATACAAACAGGGTGATGAAGCGAAAGAAGAGGTTACTTTCATAAGTATAGTGGTCTTCGGCAAGCAGGCCGACACATGCGGGCAGTATTTAAATAAGGGCAGCTCTGTGCTTGTTGAGGGCAGACTGCAGGAGAGACGCTGGGAGACGGAAGACGGGCAGAAAAGGAGCAGGCACGAGGTCGTAGCGCAGTCTGTCCGGTTCCTCGGCAAAAAACAGGGCCCTTCCACCGGGTTTGATGCCGCTGGCGGGGAGGAGACGGCTCCTCCTGATGAAACCACTGAACTGGAACCTTTTTAACCGGATCAAAATTTAAAAAATAAGGAGTTATAAATTGCAATTCAAAAAATTTCAGAGAAGAAAATACTGCAGGTTCTGTGCAGACCATAGTGCGTTTATCGACTATAAGGACATCAAGACCCTCAGGAACTATCTGACCGAGAGGGGAAAGATGATAGCTGGTAGAATGACCGGCAATTGCGCGAAACATCAGAGGGAGCTTACAACCGCCATTAAGAGGGCGCGGAATATAGCCCTCCTTCCGTTTGTAGAGAGATAATGAGAGTACCTAAAGGGTGGGTGCCTGTTGTTTCAAGGGAGATCCTGGAAGAGCTCCTGAAGAAAAGCTTGATTGAACTGAAGGTATCCAAAGAAAAGGCCACAGAGTTATTGAATGAATTGATGCTTGAAGAGCTGATGGTTGAAGACAGGCTCAACGAAGAAGTACGGCAGATGTTGAAGAAATTCGATTCGGAAATAGAAAAGGGCCGGCTGGACTACCGTAAACTTTTTGATATGACAAAACAGAAACTGGTCAAGGAGCGGAATATTATTTTATGAGGCTCTCCGACGACAAGATCAGCCATCTTTCACACATTATCCTGAAAGGCCTTGCCGATAAAAATGCAATCGCTCCCCCTTCGGATGAGGGGGCCATCAGGCGGGAGATAAAAAGGATCATAGTTAAAGAAGTAAAACTCGCCGAAGAGATGGACGAATCCATCAGGAAGAAGCTTCAATCCTACTCAAAGAAGATACCTGAAGGGACTTCCGAATGGGACGTCCTCTACCAGAAATTCTTCCAGGAAGAGTCAGCCAAAAAAGGCAGAGGGTAAACGTCGCGCGGTCAATCCGCATTGATTGACAATTAAGCTTTTTTAGGGTATTTTTTAATTCGCTTGTTTTGTGATAGGGCCTATAGCTCAGCTGGCTAGAGCGCACCCCTGATAAGGGTGAGGTCATTGGTTCGACTCCAATTAGGCCCACCATGCTGATTATGCCGCAGGCAAATCAGAGTTGAAAGTTGAGAGTTAAAAGTTATAATATAGAACACGCTGAAAGGCGTTAGGATTTATCACCTTTTAAAATTTGCGAAATAATTTTTGGTTCGGGGGTGTAGCTCAGCTGGGAGAGCACCTGCTTTGCAAGCAGGGGGTCATCGGTTCGATCCCGTTCACCTCCACCATTTCTTTCCTTCTAAGCATTAAACACTTATCTACTGTTAACGAAAAAACCTGACGGCCCCGGGATCCATAAGGGCCTCCAATTGCAGTTAATAGGAAATCCGTTCCCGGCTTTTATCCTGTCAAAATTATCTCACAGAATAATCAGCCCTGTAACTGGAAAAGTGTGGAAGTGCAGAAGTGCAATAGAGCAGTAATAGTCGGGGCGAGGCGTTGCCTCTACCGACCTTTTCAATGAGCACCTACAATCATTTATAATGAACGTATGTATGAACAAACTCTCCGGGTGCTTGAATTCGACAAGGTCCTTGAAATGGCCGCGGCTTTTGCTGTTACGGTCCCGGGGAGAGTTGTGGTCCAGGGAATCAGGCCCCTCAATAATATCGAAGAGACAAGACAGCAGATAGACCTCATTTCCGAGTGCCGGAGATTTTTGTCCGAGGGGCGGACTCTGGGCATTGAGCATTTTGATGATCTGTCCCCGCTGTTTCAGCGGGTCAGGCCTGCAGACGCAGTGCTTGACCCGTTTGAGCTAAGGGCTTTTCTTCCTCTTTTTTATTCCTCCTTCAACCTTAAGATATTAAGTGAGGACGCATCATGCCCAGGTCTGGGTGAAATAGTTTCACGGCTCGCTGCGCATCCGCATATCCGGAAGGCGATTGAAGGCGCGATTGATATAGAAGGGGAAATCCTCGATAACGCGTCGCCTGAACTTTTTCACATAAGAAAGGGCATCAAGACCTGCGAGGGAAGGATCAAGAACACACTTGAGGAGATATTGAAGCAGAAAGAGATGACGCAGTACCTTCAGGATTTTTATCTGACCGAGAGGAACAAGAGATGGGTCATCCCGGTGAAACGGGATTTCAAGGGCAATGTCCCTGGGGTTGTTCATGACATTTCAAATACAGGCGAGACGGTTTTTGTGGAGCCGTACGCAATTCAGAAGTTAGGCAATGAGCTTGAATCCTACAGGGCTGAGGAGAAGCTTGAAGAGTACAGGATCCTCAGGAACATTGCGTCTCTTGTAAGAGGCCACCTCCATGAGATTGAAAGCGACTATCGCATTGTCGCCGGGGTTGACGCCCTCCAGTCTATGGCGGTATTTGCAAGACAGATGGACATGTCCCCTCCTGAAATAAATGAAAAGGGCTACATGGAAATTATCAGGGGACAGCACCCGCTTCTATGGAAGAGATTGAAAAAAGAAAACCGCGAAGGCGCTCTTGTCCCGCTTGATATTGACCTGGGCAGAGGGCATTCATGCATGGTCATTACCGGCTCGAACGCGGGCGGCAAGACAGTGTCCCTCAAGACTATCGGCGTGCTGAACCTCATGGCGCTTTCAGGGATGCACATTCCAGCGGGGTCGGGCACAACAGTGCCTTTTCTGAATAATGTCCTTGCGGACATCGGCGATGAACAATCCATCGAGCAGGACCTCTCTACATTTTCCGCGCACATTAAACGCATCTCCGGGATCATCAGGCAAAGCAGCGCCCAGACGCTGATCGTTATTGATGAGCTCGGAACAGGCACAGACCCTGAGCAGGGAGGCGCCCTGTCATGCGCGGTTTTAAGAAAAATGAAACAGCTCGGCGCGCTCATTCTTGTTTCCACGCACCTTGGGAGGCTAAAGGCATTTGCCCATTCCGAGCCGGGGATGATAAACAGCGCGATGGAGATGGAGGAAGTTAACGTCAGCGGAGTTTCAACTTACAGGCCTACTTATAAACTCATCATCGGCGAACCCGGCACTTCACACGCCTTTGAGATCGCGGAATCGCTTGGACTTGATGCGGACGTCATCAGAGAGGCGAGGGACTTCGTAAAGGATGAAGGCGGGCGTATCGAGCCGCTTATCACGGAGCTGAAACAGAAAACAAGAGAACTCGACAACAGGCTGAAAGAGACAGGGGGACTGAAGCAGGAAGTTGCGCATCTGCACTCTAAGCTGAACGATGAAATCTCGCGGTTCAAGGCAGCGGAAAAAGAGACGATGGCAAAGGCGCTGAAGGAATCTGAAGATGTTATCAGACAGGCCAAGAAAGAGGCGCGGGACATTATTGACACTCTGAAACGGGCAAGCCTTTCAGAGGCCAAAGAGCTTGCAAAAGGTCTCGATAAAAAGCTTGAGGAAGTTATAACGATCCGGAAACAGTATGCGCCGGAAAAGATCCATCTGCTGACGGAAGTCAAAGAAGGACAGCGCGCATTCGTGATCACTCTTAAAAAACATGGCATCATTCAATCAGTAAATGAAAAGACACAGAAATGCAGAGTGCTGATCGAGGGAAAAGAGTTTACGGTTTCGATGAAAGACCTTTCAGGACCGGTTACAGATGTTTCGGAGAAACAATTGCCAGCCCACAAGGGCGTATCTCGATACGCCCCATCAGAGACCGGCGATATTAATATTCCGCATGAAATAAAAGTCATCGGCCAGCGTGTGGACCCCGCGCTTTCTCTAATTGAACGTTATCTCAATGACGCGTCTATGGCAGGGATGAAACAGGTAAAGATCATCCACGGGATCGGCACAGGCATCCTCGCCCGCGCGATAAGAGATTATCTCAAAGACCATCCGCTTGTCGAGAGTTACAGAAAAGGAAATGAAGACGAAGGCGGCGAGGCCGTGACGGTTGTGGTGTTGTGAAGTGGGAAGCAAGCATTCGGCTTGACGGATAACGGCATTGCATATTATCATCATGCTAATACTTCTAAGGAGTAATTTGATTTAATGAAGCTTTCATCTACTCAGCTTGCAGATAAAACACTCTTTGCGCTCAAGAAACCATCAATTGATTTTTTTGATGCCAACATATCAGGCAATGTAATTGTTGATATTGAGCATGAGGGTCAGACAGAAATTTCTATAGAACAACAAACTTCATTGAACAAAATCGAGGCCCTTGATCTCAAGCTCTTGCAGCATTTTCACAGCATAATTAAACTTCAACCGGCATTGACACGTCAGCTCGTAAGTTTCCAGGCCAACAAACCCAGACCATCTTACCGCTGGTATAAATATAAAGAGGCTTTTTCAGCGGCTCTTATCGAATATTTATTATCGCAATATGGAATTGCTTCCGGTAAGGTGCTTGACCCATTTGCCGGGAGCGGCACAACATTATTTGCAGCAAGCGCATATGGCCTTGATGCAGATGGCATTGAACTTCTTCCCATCGGTCAACAGATCATCTATGCAAGAAAATGTTTGGAAAGAGAATTTGCCAAAAAAGATTTTGCAACTCTTAACCGCTGGATCACAGATCATCCTTGGCGTAAAACAAAGGAGAAAAAAACACTTTCCAGTTTGCGTATAACTGATGGAGCTTATTCGCAAGAAACACTTGACTCCATCGAACGGTATATTGGAGCGTTGCATCATAAAAATGAGCGTGTCCGGCTTGTCTTGCAATTTGCACTTCTCTGTATATTAGAGAGTATCAGCTTTACCCGCAAAGACGGGCAATATCTTCGCTGGGATTATCGGTCAGGGCGTCGGCAGGGTGCAAGACCTTTCGACAAAGGCGCAATTCTTGATTTCGATAAAGCGATTTGCGACAAGATAAAAGATATTCGTCATGATTTGCAAAGTACGAATGGCGACAGTGATCTTTTTCCAACAAAAATCCTGCAAGGCGATATCAACCTTTTTAACGGTTCCTGTCTCGATATTATGCCGACTTTACCGAACAGATCATACAATGCCGTTATGACGTCTCCGCCTTACTGTAATCGTTATGACTATACCAGAACTTACGCTCTTGAATTAGCTCTGCTCGATGTCGGAGAAAAAGAACTGACAAAGCTTAGGCAAGAGATGGTGAGCTGCACGGTTGAAAACCGGGCAAAGGACTTACTGCAAATCAATCCGAAATGGACAGATGCGATAGAAGCGGCAGAAAGTCAGGAATTATTACAAACCATTTTAAGATATCTTGAAGATGAAAAGGCGCAAGGGCGGTTGAACAACAACGGCATCCCCAGAATGGTACGCGGATATTTCTATGAGATGGCTTGTGTCATATCAGAGTGCAGGCGTGTGCTGAAGCAGAATGCACTTCTGTTTATGGTTAATGATAATGTGCGATATGCAGGCGCAAGTATTTCGGTGGATTTAATACTTTCAAGTATTGCTGAAAAGTTAGGGTTCCATGTAGAAAATATCCTCGTGCTTCCAAATGGCAAAGGAAACAGCAGTCAGCAAATGGGCAAGCATGGGCGTAATCCTTTAAGGAAGTGTGTTTATGTCTGGAGAAAAATATAGTGCCGGCAGACAAACATTACCGTAAGCATTTATCCGGCAGCGCCGACCTTGTAACTACCTATGAAGAAACCAGAGCCGGTTTTGTCGCGCTGGCGCTTGAGAAGAACCGCAGAGCAACACCATTTGTTGAACAGGCTCGTTCCTTGAAAGCAGCATCGTCTCAATCCAAGACTCCCGCCGACCTGCTTAATATCGAAAGCATTCAATCAGCTTTATTGACTGCGGCAGGCGTCTCCGACAAAGCAGTTAATCACTTGTTGCACGAAGATAAGATAGAGGCAATTCAAGGATTGATAGCAAAATACCTTGAACCAGCAGGCCCGGCCTTTGTTGAAGAACTGGTTTTCAGATTTCTCCTGACAAGGGGTGACACTTTGGGTGGTTCAATGCGTAACGTAGGCGGCATTATGGCGGAGCGCAAACTGACTCGCGCAACCCTTGCCAACCTCTCCCTTGCGAAAATCCCTTATAAATGGCTTCACGCCGACAGCAAAGAATGGCTGCATGGAAAAGAAGAAGACGCAGATATAGAATTGTATCTAAAAGGACTTAGCTGGAAGAGCAAAGGCAGAACTCGTACAATGATTTATAACCGGACGCTGCCGCTTGTTAAAAAGAATGTTGACTTGTGTCTTCTAAATTGCACTCCAGAGGATTTATCTACTGCTTTCAAAAACCCTTCTTTTTATATTGCACTTGGAGAGCTTAAAGGTGGCATTGATCCGGCTGGTGCTGATGAACACTGGAAAACGGCAAGGACATCGCTCACCCGTATACAGAAGGCTTTTTCCAAAAAAAATTTGTCACCGTATTTATTTTTTGTCGGGGCTGCAATTGAAAATAGCATGGCAGATGAAATCTGGGATCAGTTGAAGAAAGGCACATTAAGCAATGCTGCTAATTTGACAAATGCCGATCAGGTTGCTTCTTTGTGTGGGTGGTTGTGTAGTTTGTAGGTCGGCTGTGCGGCTCACCATTAAAGAGAGAGATAAAAAAGTTTCCTCCCGACATTGACCGGATTTACCTGCAATGTTTAAGCTTCTTTGTATGACTGGCCATACATGGTTTTAGATCTCAGTAAAAACACAAATCCCTCAAGACAACAATATCATTAATAATTCTCCAGACAAAAATCCTCAACCCTCATCTCGCATCGTATTTGCTTTAGAACCCCGGCTGTGATGAAAAAGTATTTATTCATTTTTTTGATTGTAATGAGCGTCACATATTTTTGATTGCCGCAGCGGATATAGTTATCGAATGGCAAAACATTAAGAATGAGATCTTCATCGATGTCATGAAAAGGAGGTGGTTGGCCAATACAAAGCACAATATTATCGAAAGCAGTTTTTTGAATTTGAGTAACAAAGAAAATTAATTCTTACGAATGGAGAGTGTCAATGAAAAAAGCATCAATTGTTTCACTATGTATCGCAGCACTTGCAGCACTTTTTCTCTGGGCTTCCAACGCCAGCGCTTACGAAACATACACGGCATCAAAGGGCGCGCTGAATACCAACTGCGCGCAGTGTCATGGTGATTACCGCACTGCGCCTTACATGTCTCAATCCGACGGGCAGTCATGGGGCGGAAACCTTCACGACATACACCGCAACAACATGCTGAGCTCGGATTGTGAAGCCTGCCACTCAGGCTCCAGCAGGTATCCGGTTATTATCGGCACGTCAACAGGCGGAAAAGGACTTGCGCCTGTTTCCTGTCTGGGATGTCACGGGCGTGATGAAGACAATACAAATGCCAGCACGAGCGGCGCCGGTTTGCGTCAGCACCATTACAGGGCCGGTGAGACGGGTTGTCTTGACTGTCACAAGGATTCCAATCCGGCAAATTATAAGCCCGTTGGCGAAAATGTGCTCCCACCGTACTACTTCACCCCTGATACTGCACATCCCAACAAGCCTTCTGACAGTTGCAGTCAGTCCGGGGAGGAAAACTTCGCGGGTTCAGCAAATGGACTGGATAACGACGGCGACGGCATGTATGACGGCAGCGATACGGATTGCAAGACGGCGGCCGCATGTATTGACAATGACGGCGACGGTTACGGTTCCAATGGCGCAGCCACATGCACCAAAGGCATCGCAGTTGATTGCAACGACAACAACGCCGCGATCAATCCCGGAGCTGCTGAAGTGTGCGACGGCGTAGACAACAACTGTAACGGCCAGATGGACGAAGGCATGACTACAACTTATTACAGGGACGGTGATGGTGACGGTTACGGCAGCGCCGCGACATCAGTTAAAGGATGTACCGCGCCAGCAGGGTACGTAGCAAATAACACCGACTGCAATGACAGCGACCCAATACAGCGTCCGAACCAGACCTGGTATCAGGATGCGGACAATGACGGGTATTCAAGCGGCAACATGATCGTGCAATGCGCAAGGCCTTCCGGTTACAAAGCCGCATCTGAATTAAAAGCCATATCCGGTGACTGTAGCGACAGCAACGCCGCAATTAATCAGGGCGCAGTTGATAAAACCTGTAACGGAATTGACGAAAACTGCAGCGGTACAGCCGATGAAGGCTATGCGCCGACAAACACAACCTGCGGCGTGGGAGTTTGCGCGTCCACAGGTCAAATGATCTGCCAGGGCGGGAAAACAGTCAACACTTGTACTGCGGGGACCCCGCAGACAGAGGGGCCGGTTGAAAGCCCGACATGCAGTGACGCGCTGGACAACGACTGCAACGGCTTAACCGATGCAGCAGATATTAAATGCGCGGCCCCTGCGGCGTGTGTGGACAATGACGGCGACGGCTATGGTTCAAACGGCGCAGCCACCTGCCCCAAAGGCACGGCAGTTGACTGCAACGACAACAACGTTGCAATTAATCCCGAAGCCACTGAAGTATGCGACGGGATAGACAACAACTGTAACGCTCAGATAGATGAAGGTGTGAAAAACACCTACTACAAAGACGCTGATGGTGACGGTTACGGCAGCCCGTCAGGTCCTGCACAGAGCTGCACGCAGCCTGCCGGTTATGTAACAAACAATACTGATTGTATCGACAGTAATGCCGCCGCTCATCCGGGCGCGTCCGACGACAACTGTAACGGGATTGACGAAAACTGTAACGGAACAGCCGATGAAGGTTATGCGCCGGCTAATACAAACTGCGGCGTTGGGATTTGCGTGTCCACCGGCCAGTTAATTTGTCAGGGCGGGAAAACCGTTGACACATGTACCGCAGGGACTCCGCAGACAGAAGGGCCTGTTGGAAGCATGACATGCGGCGATACACTTGATAACGACTGCAGCGGCCTGATCGACGCGGCAGATCCTAAGTGCACAAATACTGTGCCGGCTTGTATAGACAGGGACGGCGACGGCTACGGTTCAAACGGCTCGCCTTTATGCCCCAACGGCACGACGATAGACTGCAATGACAACAATCCCAAAGAGCATCCGGGACAGACCTGGTATCAGGATGCGGACAATGACAGGTACTCAAGCGGCAAAACAATCACCCAGTGCAAAAGGCCGCGAGGGTATAAAACAGCTTTTGAACTAAAAGCCGTATCAGGTGACTGTAACGACAGAAATCCGAGAATCCATCCGGGTGCTGTTGAGGTCTGCGGCGACCGTATTGATCAGAACTGCAACGGCATCAGAGACGACAACAGGTGTGACGAGGTAGATGATGACGAGCACGATGACTAAGTAGTGTCTGTTTATAAACTCAAACGCCATATACTACAATAGGTTACAACGAGTTTGGTTAAAAATCAAAACGGAGTAACCGAGGAGAGAATGAAGAAGATACTGAATGATCTGAAGCTGAAATTCGAAGCAGTGCTTTGG
>JACQZF010000069.1 GCA_016213945.1 Nitrospirota bacterium
ATGCGCCGTGGTATCACGAATTCAAAAAGGTTGACGTAGGCGATGAAAGCTATGAAGACGTGATAAAGATAAATCCCGTTGACGGTAAAAAACTCGGGGTCAAGACCGGCGATATGGTCAAGGTCACTTCCCCAACAGGCAGCATTAAAGTAAAGGCAAAGCTCTGGGAAGGCGTCCGGCCCGGCACAGTCGCAAAGTGCTACGGACAGGGACACTGGGCGTATGGAAGGACCGCTGCGAAGGATTATTCAAAGTCCATTCCCAAAGGCGGCAATAACAATGAACTGCTGCCCGACGACTACGAGCGTCTTTCCGGCAGCACGGCAAGAAACGGCGGTTTTACAGGAGTGAAGATACAGAAAGCGTAAAAAGATATAAAACCACAGAGAACACAGAGATTTTATTACCCTCTGTGACCTCTGTGGTTAATAAGAATTGAAAGGAGGATTAACATATGCAAATAGCAATGGTCATAGATTTACAAAAATGCGTTGGCTGCGGGGCGTGCGCCATCGCATGCAAGACAGAAAATAACACGCAGTTGCGTGGAAAAGGACAGACCTTCAACTGGGCGGATTTCATGTTCAAGACAGAGGGCAAATTTCCTGATGTGAATTATTCTGCAATCCCCGTGCGCTGCAATCACTGCTCCGACCCTGCGTGCATGAAGCAGTGTCCTGAGCCGAAGGCGCTGTACAAGACCGAAGAAGGCATTACCATGTATAACCAGAAGTACTGCATTCAGTGCAGGAAATGTCAAGAAGATTGCCCCTACAGCGACAAAGATATAGACAAGGAAAAATCCGCCTACAGCGTGATAAGCTTCAACGAGGTCGGCGTGGATACGCACGATTTCTACAAAAACAAAAACGAGCTTATAAAAGGCGCCACATCTTCCCCCGCTGAAGTTGCGGGAAAGTACGCTGTTCCACCGTACAAACATGCTTATACGTTTAAAGATGATAAGCCGCCTCTTAAGGGACAAAAGTCCAAAGGCAAAGGCGCGGTTGCTGATGTGAGAAAGGACGGGTGGGTCGACAAGTGCCACTTCTGCATCCACAGGATAAGGAACAACGAGGAGCCGTATTGTGTCGTATCCTGTCCGGCAGGCGCGCGCATTGTGGGAGATATTGATGACCCCAACAGCAAGGCAAGTCAGCTCATCAAACAATACAAGTCCATGAGACTCAAGGACAACAAAGGCGAGTGGCTTAAAGACGGGGAGAAGGGCACCCAGCCTAATGTATACTACATCAGGAATTTCAAGGCAGAGGCCAAGACAGCATAGAAGATATGACGATTCAGGGGCGTATTGTAATACGCCCCTGAAGACAACTATGAACATTAATCAAATCACCACACATGAAAGCATCAAAGGCGACTGTTACCGTCTTCTCGCAGCCTGTTTCTACCAGCCGCAGAAAGAGATATTCATAGACGAAGGGCTGTTGAAGAACCTGACGTCGTCGTTGCAGCAAGTATGCCCGGAGGCAGCCGTTTTCTCTTCTGAGATGGAGAAAACCATCCTCAACTACAGCGATGAAGAACTGGCCGTTGAATATGCAAAACTCTTTGTCGGTCCCATGGAGATGATTGCTCCGCCTTACGGCTCAATGTATCTTGACGGTGGGAAAACGATCATGGGCGACTCCACGATGGGAGTCATCCGCATGTACCAGGAAGAAGGGCTTGCAAGAGGCAGTGAATTCAAAGACCTGCCTGACCACATAGCCGTAGAACTGGAGTTCATGTATTATCTGACTTTCAAGGGGATGAAGGCACAGGAAGAGACAGATGATAAGGCTTCATCGGAGTTTATCGTAAAGCAAAATATATTCTTAAACAGATTCCTTCGCAGTTGGGTCCCGCAATTCTGTGATAGAATTAAACAAGGCACGGATAACAACTTTTACAAAGCCCTTGCCGGTTGTCTTTATACCTTCATCAAAGACAATTAAGCTCAAACGTCACTATACAGGAGTGGAATATGTTCGGGTTAGGCGTATCTCTATAATCAAAAGAATTCCTCGAAGCTTTGCTCCTTGGTTTAAACACTTTGTCATGTTGTTGCTGTCATTGCAGCTTGTCGGCTATCCTTTCTTCTCCTTTATCTCATCCCCCGCCTTTCGGAATGTGCTCAACTATCATGCCTTATCCCCTTACTGATAGAGATTGAAAAATTTGCTTGTTTTATCCTAAGCTAATTCGGGATTGTTTTGATGAGACGCTGACACAAATTAAGCGCAGCATTTTTGCATTCGGAGGTTTGATGATAGACAGGATACGGAGGAATTTAAATAAGGGGCTGGACCAGGTCAAATGGGTCGCGACGTTTCTTGCTGAGCGGACCAAGGCTGAGACGGAGATCGCTAAGCTTCTCTTTGAGAGCACAAAGATCGAGGGCAAGATCGACGACCTGTACCGGGACATCGGCAAGAGGGTGACGGAGCTGAAAGAAAAAGGCGAGAAGTCCATATGGAAGGATTTTATCATCCAGCAGGCGCTTGATGAGGTAAAGCATCTTAAAGAGGCAGCGGAAGACTACAAAAACCAGGCCAATAATTTAATCAAGCTTCCTGAATGATACCCTATATTTTCATCTTCATCCTCGGCGCGGTGATCGGCTCTTTTCTCAACGTGTGCATCTACCGCATACCGCAGGGCCTGTCAATTGTAAGCCCTGCTTCCAGATGTCCCTCATGCGGCGCGCCGATAAAATTTTACGACAATATCCCCATATTAAGTTATATACTGCTTGCTGGAAGGTGCAGGTCATGCAAGGCGAAGTTTTCAATCCGGTATCCCTTTGTGGAATTTCTCAACGCCGCATTGTATGTTATCGCGCTGAACAGGTTCGGCATTGATCCCCCGTGGGTCTTACTGGTCTACTGTATATTTATTTCATCGTTGGTAGTGATATTTTTTATTGACATCGACCATCAGATAATCCCTAACAGCATCACCCTGCCCGGCATCCCTCTCGCGGTCATTTTAGGAGCTGCGATTTTGCCGGACCCTTTTTTTCGAAGCCAGATGCTTGGAATAAAATCATCAGTGATCGGCTGTTTTGCGGGCGGAGGTTCTTTTTATCTCATAGCGGTAATTGGCAAGGCGATACTGAAAAAGGACGCGATGGGAGGCGGGGACATAAAGATGATGGCGATGGTCGGCGGACTGCTTGGATGGAAGGGCGTGATACTCACGACCTTCATGGGGAGCCTTCTTGGTTCTATCGTCGGAATTTCCCTCATCGCGCTGAAAGGAAGAGAGTGGGGATCAAGAATTCCATTCGGCCCTTACCTCGCCGCAGGCGCGCTTGTCAGCCTGTTCTACGGACAGGATATTTTGATGTGGTATCTATATGCAGGATAATTTCCTAAAAACTTTGACACTGTTTTTGTCTGCCTTTACCGGGCTTACGCTCCTGATCCTTTTCATAACGATCTACTTTTTCAAAAAGAGAAAGACGCTTAAACAGGATGAAGATATTAAAGAACACTCGGAAGTCGGTTTTGTTGTGGATACTTTTCATGAGCTTGTCGGGAAACTGAAGGAGAAGGAAAACGAGCTTCAGAGGCTGAAGGCATTCGCGGAAGATAAGGCGGTCAGCATTGAGGCGTATAACGAGAATATCCTTCAAAGCGTCCCAAGCGGCGTAATCAGCATTGATAATGAAATGAAGATTAAAAGCATAAACCAGTCCGCTGAACGCATTTTGGGAATAAGCGCGCGAGATGTGCTTGGCAGGAGATGCATCGAGGTATTCAGCGAACCATTGGTAACTCTAATGAAAGAGGGCAGGACTGTTTCAAGAGATGAGTATCCATATATCACCGGCGATAAAAGACATATATGGCTCGGCATCACCGCGTCAGAATTAAAAAATATCGCAGGGGATAAGATCGGCGGCATCTTCGTCTTTACGGACCTGACGGACATAAAGACGCTTCAGGCGCAGGTGGAATTAAAGGAAAGGCTCAGCCAGCTTGGAGAGATGTCGGCGGGGATCTCTCATGAATTAAGAAATTCGATGGCTGTGATCTCAGGCTATGCCAAACTGCTTGGCAAAAAGACAGAGCCGGCAAACATTCCCACCGTGAATGCGATTACGGAAGAGATAAAGAGCATGGACAGGATCATCTCCGAGCTCCTCGCATTCGCAAAGCCTACGGTTTTAAGCAGGGAGGAAGTAGATTTAAATGAGTTGATGAAAGAGACAGCGGCGAATGTTTTAGCAGGCAATGATGCGGTCAGGGTTTCAGTAAATTCTGAGGGTCCTTTATCAATAAAAGCTGACGTAGTTCTCTTAAGGCAGGCGCTGTCAAATCTTTTTATCAACGCCGTTGAGGCGATGCCTGAAGGCGGCAGCATTGATGCAGGCTTGAGACTTATTCAAAATAAAATCGAGATAAGGATCAAAGATTCAGGCTGCGGAATTCCCGAGGAGATCAGGCGGAAGATATTTCTTCCCTTTTATACAACAAAGCAGAAAGGTTTCGGCCTCGGGCTTGCATTGGTGCAAAAGATTATTGTCTCGCACGGCGGCGCCATCGAAGTGGAAAGCAAAGAGGGCGATGGTACGACATTCGCGATAGTCCTGCCTGAAACAAAGTGAATCCGGACTGTTCGGTTTCAGTGTCTCATGAAGTTCATCGACAAGGGGAATCAGTTCTTTGCGCTGATTATGATGGATTGACAGACAGGGTTATAGTATAATTAAAAACTCTATGTAAGAGTAGAGGAAAGTATTTCGAAACGGGAATCCCACCCCGTAAAATTTTATAAGGAGGTAGTGAATGAAGAAGAACAAACAATTATCGGCTTTTTTGATCGGGTTAGCATTATTATTTGCATCGGTTATCCCCGCGCACGCCGAGGAACTCGATAAACTTACAGGGAAAAAGTTCGCCCAGCTTGCACGGGGCGGAGTCCTGTATGACAATTGGTTTGAGGAGCTTGGTGTTAAAGTCGACAAGACCCATCCGTCGTATCCGTCTGCTGGAAAAGAAAAGGGCAGCGTCACATGGCGCTGTAAAGAGTGCCACGGATGGGATTATAAGGGCAAATCCGGGGCGTATTCTTCCGGCAGTCACTATACGGGGATTGTAGGCATCAGGGCTTATGCCAATCAGGCACCTGAAGAGGTAATGAAGATACTGAAAAATGATACGCATTCTTTTGGAAGCATGATCCCCGAGGACTCGCTTGAAGCGTTGGCGCTTTTTGTTGCATATGGACAAACAGATATGGATTTATACATTGACCGGGCAAGCAAAAAGAGTATCGGTGATCCTGTTAATGGAGGCAGGATATTTCTTGCAACCTGCATCAAGTGCCACAACGAAGACGGTAAGGCTATAAATTTTAAAGATGAAAAAAATCCGGAGTACCTCGGTACAGTAGCAAAGAAAAATCCTTGGGAGACCCTGCATAACATCAGGTGGGGACATCCAGGTTCGCAGATGATCTCGCTGCTTTTTCTCGGATTAAAAGAACAGCTCGATGTGCTCGCTTTTTGTCAGACGTTACCTGAGAAATAAATATAAATAAGCAGTGTAGTGAAAGAAAAGAGGGAACCATGAAGGTTCCCTCTTTTTTTAAGGCAAACAGAAAGCCGCTGCGCCCCATGACATGCCCCTGTAAGGTTAAGGTGTCGCTCCGGGAATATTGATTGCGCCATCCGCATTTTTATTTTCAAGCATAATTTAAAGCGGCTTTAATGCTGTATAAAGACTTCTTATTACCATTTCATCTTCCTGTTAAGAGGCCAGGAGTTTTTTTTGTGATATGAGAATTTGAAGTACATCAAATGAAAGTGATAATATCTACCTTGGGATGATTAAGAAAATTAAGGTCGAACATTTAACGCTGGGCATGTTTATTCACGATTTTAACTGCGGATGGCTTAACCATCCTTTCCTTACCAGCACCATGAAAATTGAAGACACTCAAATCATTAAAAAAGTTATCGACTACGGCATCCGGGAAATTTATATTGATACCGACAAGGGATATGATGTCGGTGAAGCGCCTTCAGAAGATGAAGTTAAACAGGAAATTCAGGCTGAAATCAACAGGATTGTTGAACCGGAAAAAATAGACAGAAATCCTGTTTCAATACAGGAAGAATTTATTAAGGCGAAAGAGATTAAAAGCGAGGCAAAGAAAACCATACACAACATAATGGAGGACATAAGATTCGGTAAGCAAATAAAGACGGAAAATGTCGGGCTTGTTGTAGATGAAATGATTGATTCAATTTTCCGCAATCAGGATGCCCTTATAAGTCTTGTCAGGATAAAGGAAAAGGACGAATACACTTATTTACATTCCGTGAGTGTGGGCGTGCTCATGATATCTTTCGGGAAGCACCTCGGGTTTGATATTGCCACGCTAAAGGAAGTCGGCATGGGGGCGATGCTTCATGATGTGGGTAAGATGATAGTCCCTCAGGCCCTGCTCAATAAGGAGGAAAAATTGACAGAGGAAGAATTAGGGATGTTGAAGAAGCACGTGGAGTACAGCCGCATGCTTCTTGAGCAGACCCACGGCCTGACGAAATCAGCAATTACTCTGGCGGCCCAGCATCACGAACGGATTGACGGCACAGGTTATCCGCTTGGTTTAAAAGGCGATGAGATTGATTATTACGCCAGGGTTGCAGCAATTGTCGATGTCTATGATGCAATGACTTCAAAGAGGTGTTATCAGGACAGGTTCATGCCTACAGAGGTTTTGAAAAAGCTCTATGAATGGAGCAGTTATCATTATGACAGAAATTTGGTAGAGCAATTTATACGCTGCGTGGGGATTTATCCTGTCGGTTCATTAGTGCGCCTGGAGAGCGGGCTGATCGGAGTGGTCGTAAAAAATGGGGAAAAGAATTTGTTGCATCCCGTAGTTCGTATAGTTTATAACGCAAAAAAAGACAGTTTCATAAGACTGCCTTTTGATCTGGATCTTGAGCAACAATCAGGGAAATCCGGCGAAGACAGGATAATAAGCTGTGACTCACCCGATAAATTTAATATAAAACCGGAGATGTATATGTAGGCGCAGGCGAAACATCTGCGGCTTTAATTAACCTATTCCCTGCTAAAAAGGACAGCTACTTCAAATCATTTACGGTTTTTTTTAAAATTTTTTAAAAAATAATTCCACATATCTTGACAAAATAATTTCCCCCTGATAAAATTCTAAGGTTTTCCAATTGATAGTTTAATCCTATCATAAATTCTATATATTGAGTTATTAATGGAGGAAAGTTGCCGACAGTTGCACAGCTTGTAAAAAACAACCGGAAGCAGATGCCTAACAGGACAAAGAGTCCTGCGCTAATGAGCTGCCCGCAGAGGAGAGGCGTGTGCACGAGGGTTTATACAACTACTCCGAAAAAACCGAATTCCGCGTTAAGGAAAGTTGCAAGAGTAAGGTTGACAAACAAGATGGAAGTCACTGCATATATCCCCGGAGTTGGTCACAACCTGCAGGAGCATTCAATCGTCCTCATAAGGGGCGGCAGGGTCAAGGACCTTCCAGGTGTCAGGTACCACATTGTTCGAGGCGCTCTCGACACTCTTGGAGTTACTGACCGCAGAAGAGGCCGTTCGAAATACGGCGCAAAGAAACCAAAATAATAAGGGTAATAATATGCCGAGAAGAAGAGTAGTCACAAACAGAGAAATATTGCCGGATCCACTTTACAACAGCAAGGTTGTAAGCAAGTTTATCAGTGCAATCATGAAAGACGGTAAAAAATCTACAGCCGCAAGGATATGCTACGGAGCGTTTGATATTATCAAGGCGAAGACGGGAAGTGATCCGTTAAAGCTTTTTAAGACCGCGCTGGAAAATGTTAAGCCTGTTCTTGAGGTCAAAGCAAGACGCGTCGGCGGCGCTACTTATCAGGTGCCGGTTGATATCAGACCTTCAAGGAGAATGGCGCTTGCATTCAGATGGATTATAAATTATTCACAGGCCCGCGGAGAGCGGACCATGAGGGAGAAACTGGCCGGCGAATTACTGGACGCCTCCAATAATACCGGGTCTTCCATAAAGAAGAAGGAAGATACCCATAAGATGGCCGATGCAAACAAGGCCTTCGCCCATTTCAGATGGTAATCAAAGAGGTAGATACATTGTCAGACTCAGACGTTTTATTACAGAAAACAAGAAATATAGGGATTATGGCCCACATAGACGCCGGTAAGACGACGGCTACGGAACGTATCCTTTACTACACCGGAGTGACCTACAAAATAGGAGAGGTACACGAGGGAACAGCAGTAATGGACTGGATGGTGCAGGAGCAGGAGAGGGGCATCACCATCACATCAGCCGCTACCACGTGTTTCTGGAAAGACCACAGGATAAATATAATTGACACCCCCGGACACGTTGACTTTACTATTGAAGTTGAACGTTCACTTAGGGTGCTTGACGGGGCGGTTGCTCTTTTTGACGCAGTTGCCGGGGTAGAGCCGCAGTCTGAAACCGTCTGGAGGCAGGCCGAAAAGTACAAGGTTCCAAGAATTGCATTTGTAAATAAGATGGACAGGATGGGCGCGGACTTCTTTATGTGCGTAAAGTCAATGATTGAACGGCTTGGTGCAACACCTGTCCCTGTGCAGATCCCATATGGCAAGGAAGATGTATATAGAGGATCTATTGACCTTGTTATTATGAAGGCATATGTGTTCGAGGATGAAACATTAGGCGCACAGTTTGTTGAAACCGACATACCGCAGGAACTCCTTCCCCTTGCGCTGGAATACAGGGAAAAGATGCTGGAAATCCTTGCTGACTTTGATGATATGATAATGGAAAAGTATCTCGCGGGGAAAGAAATAGGCGCTGACCTTGTAAATGCCGCATTAAGAAGAGGTACTATTGAATTGAGGATAACGCCTGTCCTTTGCGGTTCAGCATTCAAAAACAAAGGGGTGCAGCAGCTTCTGGACGCAATTATTGCATACTTGCCGTGTCCGCTTGATATACCCCCTGTAACCGGAATTGATCCGGATTCGGGCAAGGAAGTTATTAGAAAGGTTTCGGAGTCCGAACCATTTTCCGCCCTTGCTTTTAAGATAATGACAGACCCTTTTGTGGGACAGCTTACATTCCTGAGAGTTTACTCAGGCACTTTAGCTTCCGGTTCATATATTTATAATTCAACCAAAGACGTGCAGGAACGCATCGGCAGATTAATGAAGATGCACGCAAACAAGAGGGAAGAAATCAAAGAGGTGAAGGCCGGAGACATTGTGGCGGCAGTTGGGTTAAAAAGCACTCTTACCGGCGACACTCTTTCTGATAAAAATAGTCCTATCATTCTTGAATCGATGGAATTCCCGGAGCCTGTTATTTCCGTGGCGATTGAGCCCAAGACAAAGGCAGACCAGGAAAAGCTTTCCGTTGCGCTTGGAAAACTCGCGCAGGAAGACCCTTCTTTCAAGGTCTCATACAATGAGGAGACCGGACAGACAATAATTTCAGGAATGGGCGAGCTTCATCTTGATATCATCGTGGACCGTCTGCTGAGAGAATTTAAGGTAGGCGCAAATGTGGGCAAACCGCAGGTTGCCTATAGAGAAACGATCAGGCAGAAAACATCCGCTGAAGGCAAATATGTGAGACAGTCAGGCGGCAGAGGGCAATATGGCCATGTGTATATTAACCTTGAACCATTAGAGCCGGGAAGCGGTTTTGAATTTGTAAATAAAGTTGTAGGCGGGTCTATTCCAAGGGAATACATCCCGGCAGTTGAAAAAGGAGTGAAAGAAGCTCTTGAAAACGGAATCCTTGCAGGTTATCCTGTTGTAGACGTAAAGATCACCTTGACTGACGGTTCATATCATGAAGTAGATTCATCAGAGATGGCTTTTAAGATCGCAGCGTCAATGGCTTTTAAGAATGCCGCTGCCAAGGCAAAGCCCGTACTTCTTGAACCTGTTATGAATATAGAGGTTGTGACCCCTGATGAATATATGGGAGACGTTATCGGAGACCTGAATTCAAGGAGAGGCAAGATACAGACAATGACCCAAAGGACAAATGTCAGAGTAATAGCAGCGCAGGTCCCGCTCTCTTCGATGTTCGGCTACGCTACAGACATGAGGTCAAAGACGCAGGGGCGCGCAACCTACACTATGCAGTTTGCCCATTATGATGAGGTCCCTAAAAATATTTCCGAAGACATTATATTGAAGGTAAAGGGAGGATAGGAGGCAAAAATGGCAAAGGCAAAATTTGAAAGAACGAAGCCGCACATTAACGTAGGAACGATTGGTCACGTAGACCATGGCAAGACATCCTTGACCGCGGCGATAACTAAATATTTGGCGATGAAGGGCAAGGCAACGTACCGGGCCTTTGATTCAATAGACAACGCGCCGGAAGAGAAGGCGAGAGGGATAACGATAGCGACAGCGCATGTTGGGTATGAGACAGAAGTAAGGCATTACGCGCATGTGGACTGTCCGGGCCATGCGGACTACGTAAAGAACATGATAACGGGAGCGGCGCAGATGGACGGAGCGATACTTGTAGTGTCTGCCGCGGACGGGCCGATGCCCCAGACAAGAGAACATATCCTGCTTGCAAGACAGGTAGGAGTTCCATATATAGTAGTGTTCATG
>JACQZF010000074.1 GCA_016213945.1 Nitrospirota bacterium
AGGACTCTTGTGTTTTATGATGTTGACGCGCCGGAAAGTTCGGTTCTTTACCGTATCCATTCAATACGCATGATCGGGGCGATTGTTGCTGATGAGCCGCCAAATGTGATTGATACAATATTCCAGATGGCTTCGGGATTTGTGCCGCTTAATTTCGCAACACCGGGAGGCACTACGGTAATGGGTGGAGACACTCTGAAGATGCTGCTGGATCCTGCTGCGAAAATATTTCAGGGAATAAAGATACAGAAGAGTGAATTCTCTGATGTCCAGCCGATATTTGTAAGCCTTAGGGAACGTCCGCCTTCGCCTCCGGCGAACCTTGCGGTAGACCCGCACAAAGGCATTACATACATGAGTATTCCCGCGCTTAGCAGGATTTTCAAAGTCAATGACGGAGACATATCTGATTTCGCAAATGCAGGTTTCAAGGCGCCGTACCAGATCGGCCTCGGCATTGACGGCGTGGGAAATCTTTATACGGACAATGCGGCATCCGACATGCAGTTCGGCGGCCGTGTGTTCAAGTTCGACGGCAATACCACTGCAAGATCCTTCATCGGCACAACTAATTATTACAGCTTTATGCTTCAGTACGCGAAGGCTGCCATGGTACAGGCAGTCACTATAGGGCCGAGTATATACGGAGAGGCGCTTTACGTAGCTGACGGGTTGAGTAATCGCATCAATCAACTCCGCCTGCCGGCGTCACTGCCTCAAGGCATGGACCTCTCACGCAACGTATCACAGCCGTATGCTGAATCATCACTGTTCAACTTTGGCCCCAATACAGCTATGGCTTTCCGTGGAGACGGAACAATGCTTGTCACAAACGGGAATAATCTTCTACTCATTCCCGCTGGAGGGGGAAGGGTCGATCCATTATTTAACGATACGAACGCTCAAAGCCCGTATCAGCAGTTAAGCGGTGTGACTGTAGACAGGATGGGTAATGTGTATGTATCCGACTCACAGCTCGGCACTGTCACAATGCTTCCGATTAATGCCCAGCTTCCAAACATCGGGCTTATGGGTTATGACGATGCAGGGAAAAAGAAACTCACCTTTGTGCGCGGCCTCAACAGGCCCAGTCAGATACAGCTTGCACCTGATGCAAGAGGCCTTGTATTTTTTGACGCAAACGGACTGCATAAGATCGGCTTCGGCATGTCAGGACAGATAACAGGCGCAGACGGCAGCCCCCTTGCAGGCGCGAAGGTCATGACGAACGACCGGGAGACCACGCTGATATCAGTTACCGACGGCGATGGTGTGTACGTCATGCCCGGCCTTATTGAAAAGGCGAACAACGTGGTTGAAATAAGCATCCGTTACAACAACGAGACGCAGACCCAGCGGGTTGTACTCGATCCGATCCAGCATAATATGGTCGATTTCGTTTTTAATCCTCCACCACCACCAGATGGAAATGAGGATATAGAATTATCACCTGCGCCAGTTCCTGCGCCGCCGGTGGAGATCGATGTTAAGTCCGGCGACACGGTTATCCTGGACACGCAGGTCAGCCTGTCAAAGGTAATGCCGAATCAAAACCCGCCGCCTGCAGAAGATATAATTACACGGGCGCACATACTCAGTCCCGGCAATGACATGCCGGTGACGGACAGCACGGTCAGCATTCGCGGTTTCGTCAATGACCTCTCCATTACAGAAGGGACGTTGATAGTCAACGGAGTGGAGCAGGAGATCAGTATTACCAACGGCGAATTCAATGCGCCTGCCCAGCTTCAGGAAGGCGGAAACGATATTGTTGTAAGGGTACCCGAAGGCGGGGTAAAGGGAGAATTCGTAAAAGGAACAGACCGTAATTTGGTAATTGTAACAAATGAGATTAACGAAATTGGTGTCACCTTTGGCGATGCCCTTGCTGCCCCGGCGTTTTTTACAGGCGGTGCGATCGATCCGCTCATTGATAAATTAGCGGAAAAAGCCGCGCCTCAGGCAGGGGAGATCCGAACCGGATATCAGTCTGTGCGGGACCAGGCATCATCGGTTTTGACTCCGCTATTAGAAGGCAGACTGCCGGAACAAGGAGCTGTTGATTTACTAAGAAGCAGTACAGATGCCCTTGCAGCCAAAGCAAACACTATTTCAGGGGGAGGGGGTACAGGAAACTTCATTAAAGGATTTATAAACTCCAAGCAGTTGAATGCGCTTGGAATAGATACAATGTTACAGACGATTGGCGGGAAAATCGGAGCTGCCGCAGACGGTATTGGGATAAGGGAAGGCGAGCTTATTCAACAACTCCAGAGTCTCATGCAGGCTGCTCCCGCAAGCCCCGCGCGTGATCAGGTCGAGCAGGCTGCAAATTCATACATGGGCTCATTACAGCCTGGGAAATTGGCGCTTGGCGCAATGGGGCTCCCTTCAAACAGCCAAATGCTTCAAAATATGGTGTCACAGGAGACGCTGAACGATGCAATAGGACAGCTTATGGGTTCGTTAAATGATTCGGAAAAAGGGTTACTGCAAAATTTCAAGGCTGCCAGCGAAGCAACCACAGCATTTCTCAGAGAGTCAACTGATGAGGCGGCAGCGGATGTTGGAGGGGCAGCAGCAATAGTCAGTTCATTGGCCGGTAAGCCAATGGATTCTTTATATTCAGATCTTGCTGCAAAGGCGCAGGTAACTCTTCCGGCAGAATTTACCGCTCAGGTGGGAGATACGAGGTCGCAGGCTGCTACGGTGTCTTCATTTTATTTTGGAGGTCAATTGCCGTCAAAAGATCTTCTTGATGGCCTTGGGCTAAGCACTCAGGCGGTAGAGACAGGTGCAAGGACTTTGCTTGGACAGGTTGAGCAGATCAGTTCAATGACAAGAAATATGATGATCGGCGCTGCGGCAAAGCAAAATGAGATCGGCTCACAGGCGCCATTGTCTTTATCCGTTGCCGCCGCAAGGTTAGGCTTGGGCATGGATACAATACAGGAGGCATTAAATACGGCAGGCGATATGCTTGGTAAAGTACAAAACCTTCCGAAAGGCAGAGTGCCCGCGCCGTTCGGGCCGTTATCGACTCAACTCACAGCGGGATTGCAGGGTATGGCGGACAAGCTGGGTCTGCAGCAGTTACCACTTGAAGGTACAGAAGAAATGTCGGATCTAAGCAGGAACATTAAGAATCTGTTCAAAGTGAACAGCGCAACACTGACAGTTCCAAGGGCCGCTACTCAGGAGGCGGCAACTGAGCATATGGAAAATACCGGGATTGATCTCACTATCGCAGGGCGGGTAAAAGACCGCGATACGAACCTTCCTGTAGCAGGTTTCAAAATGAAAGTGCCGGGGACTGACTTCGAGACATCAACGGACGCAGACGGGGTTTATCAAATGCAGGTCAAGCTGAGCAAGCTTCAGGATTGTATGAATATACTTAACAATATAATGAAACAGCAGCATGATATGATGAAGTCGGTGATCAACAATCTGCGCGCTGCAAATGACATCTTTGACCTCTCAAGGATGTACGCCCAGTTAGGCGGAGGCGGAGGTGTAGTTTTTGACGATCAGGGGATGTCGTCTTTCATATTGTCATCTATCAATCTGCAGGAGATGCTGCCAAACTGCTCTTCAAACGGAGACGGTATAAAAGATCTAAGCAGGAGACTCGAAGAATTATCTACCGCTGCTTACTCAAGAGTCGAAGCAGGAGACGAGATGACCGCAGAAGAGAAACTGGAAATGCAGAGCAAGCTTGACGAGATGCAGCAGTTGTTTCAGACTTTAAGCTCGATAATGAAATCAGAGCATGATACTTCTATGAATATAATTATGAATTTGAAATAGAGGAGAAATAAGTTGTCATTACCGCAAGCAAAGCGCGTCGGTAATCCTTCTTGCGGTAAGATTCCGGACAAGCCGGAATGACGCACTAACGGAGTATGTAAGAAAGAGTAAGTAAGTTTATTTATGAATAGATATATAAAACATATTGAAAAACGAAATGGACGAAACAGCTTTGTCCTGCTGAGCTTACTACTGTTGTCATTCGTGTTGTTATGTAATGGCATTGCCTCTGCCGCCACCACCGTCACTGTCACGGGACCTAACGGCAAGGCGAGCCAGACGCTACCTGATGCAGGCGGTTCTTTTGATCTGAATATCCCTCTGAGCAAGAACGCGGTCAACAAGCTGACTGTAACTGCTGAAGACCAGCACGGACAGAAGGCATCAAGGGAACTTGTGATCACTCAGGTCTCGCTTGATTCGATTGTTGTTTCAAGAGTCACCTCTGAGCGGCTTTCAACAGAGCAGGTGAAACAGCTTGTCGCTGAAGGTGTTATCAATCTCGATAACCCGGAAAATTTCAATGTCTCGCAATTCGACATAGTGCTGACCATCGCGGGCAATCCTGTTCCGATCAGCGTGCCGATAGCCATGCCTGTCGGTGAGGAACAGGTCGGGTGGGAAGTCTACAAAATGCCGAAAGGCGATGATTCTGGCGGAGCGCCCCATGCGCCGCCTGATGTGCCGGAAATTATTGTCTTTGAAAAGTCGATACCCGGACCGCCGGGAGAGCCGCCCATTTCCATACCGGGAGTGATAATTATTGAGGGCCGGATAAAGAGCCTCAAGGAGTTTTACAATGTGCGGCTCCTGCTCATGAACACGTCGGGGATTTTCACATTGCAGAATGTAATTTCCAGTATTGAATTTCCTGACGGCGGGCTGTCAAAGATACTGCCTGCTGACGGCATTGTATCTTTTAACGACATACTCCCCGGCGACGGCGGACTGCCGGGGCAGGTAGAGAAAGAATTCATCATCCGGGGAGACGAGATCGGCAATCGCAGGGTGAAGGTGAATTTCGGGGGAAATGTAGCAGGCCCCGGCATTCCAGAAGACGCGCCGATCCCATTTAACGGCAGCGCATATACAGAGGTGGAGGTCAAAGGGCCGCCGACCTTTAAGGTGCAGGTCATTCACCCGGATGAGGTAATCAAGGATGTGCCTTACGAGTTGAAGGTCGATATCCAGAACACAGGAGATATTGCCGCCCTGTACGCGAGCCTTGAGCTTGATGTTGGCGGTGCGGGAAGGCTTGTAAAATGCAGCAGTGACGCGACAGGCAATCCGGTATGTGAAGAGATCGAGGGCTCTGACATAAGGAGCTTCGGCGACATACTGCCCGGACAGACCGTGAGCGAGGTGTTTACTATCAAACCTCTGATGAGCGGCAACATCTCATCCTGCATGGCAGTGGCAGACCAGAATATTTCGCTTCAGGTGCTTGTGGGCAGCATCGGGTGCCTCGTGGGACAGTTCCCCCCGCTGAGGGGAGTGCCTGATGGCATTCCGACTGTTACGGTGCTTCCTCTGCCGAACATGACCGGTCTGAGCATTGACACGCCTGTGACAGCGTTCTTCAGCGAGGAGATGGAAACTTCCACTATCAATGCTGGTTCTTTCAAGGTCTTTGACAAGGGAAATAATTTAATCCCTTCGCAGATCTGGTTTGAAAAAATCAACAACAAGACAGTTGCGATATGGCAGGTCAACAACGGCGGAACGAACCGGCTGTCACCAAGTACTGAATACACCATTTTTCTTTCTAAAGATATTAAAGACAAGGACGGCAACAGCATCTTCAATGAATGGACCAGCCGCTTTACAACAACGGGAACGGGCGTTGATGATACTACTCCGCCTGTGATTACACTTTCTGTGGAGTTCCCTGTGAATCCCAACTTTGTATTGCCCGGACAGATCATCAAGGTCAATGCATATACTGCTGACCAGGGCAGCGGGGTGTCACGCATAGAAGCACGGCTAAAGGACCTTGATATACCTGGTTCACTTTATACATTGATAGACCAGAAATCGCTTTTCCAGGGCGACAAGCCGCCGTATATTTTCTCCATAAATTCTGCAAACCTTATTCCGGGACATACCTATCAGTTTCAGGGGACCGCATATGATGGCATGGGCAATGCGCAGGATGCGACCATCTCGCTTGTCATCGGAGCCGCGGCCGACCCTCCGACCATTACTCTGCCGGATGATCCTGCGCTGCCGGTACTGCAGGGAATTTCTGTTTCATTGACCCCGCAGGTAACCGGCGGAATAAGTGAAGTGCGTTATTATCTTGATGGAAGCGTGACTCCGTATAAGACCGTGAATCTCTCGCCGTTTCAGGCCTCGGTGTCAACTCTTAAACTCGCTCTTGGAGCGCATTCTGTCCGCGCGGTCGCGCAGGACGGGCTCGGTCAGACAGGCGAGGATACGTATGGTTTTATCCTTGCTGAAAACATAAACATGCCCGTCATTAATTTCGGCGGCCTCGCTGACGGCACTCAGATCATAACAGGCGATTCCCTGCTGGTCAAAGGAGGCGCAGAGGACCCGACCGGTATTCAGTCCATGAATTATTATGTCGACTCAACCGGCGGAGCTCCAGTCTATTCGGGGACAGCGCCTATTATGCTAAACACAACAGGCATAAGCATCGGCGCGCATAAGATATACATTCTCGCGACTAACAATCTCGGCGTCTCAAATGATATTAACAATCCGGATTCATATCTCGAATTTTCCATAGTGGAGCCGCCGCCTGGTCTGCCTCCTGACGCGCCTGCAATTACATCGGTATCTTACCCGGAAAACGGGACGGTGACCTTACAAGGTATGACAGTTGCCAGCGCTAAGGTCAATATCACTAATAAAAACAACGGGCTCCTCATCAGCATCAATGCAGACGGCTCCGGTAATTTCTCCGGAAAGATCGACGCCTCTGTTGGAGATGTGCTCAGCGTTGTCGCTTATGATCTCAGCACCTCTAAGGACCCGAGCGCAGCTACTGAAGTAACTGTAATGGCTCCGCCAGTGCTTCTGTCCATTGATGCATCCCCGGCAGTCATGAATTTCAACGCGGCAAATCAGTATCAGGATATAACCGTGACCGGCCACTATGATAACGGCTCGACAGCGAACCTGACTTCCAAGGCTATGTTCTCATCAAACAAGCCATACTCTGCTTCAGTAAGTTCATCAGGCAGAGTCGTGGCACAGGCCCATGATGACAATCCTGTAATAGTCACCGCTGATGTAAGCGGACATACTGCGCAGGTATCTGTTACCGTAACTATTATTACTCTGACGAGTATTTCAGTTGATCCGGCAAATATAGATCTCACCTTCATTGGACAGACGCAGCAGCTTTCCGTGACAGGCCATTACAGCAACGGAACAGCACAGCCGTTAAACAGCGGCATCACATATGTCACCGGTGATCCGAATGTAGTAACCGTGAATTCATCCGGATTGGTTACCGCAAAAGGCGACGGCTCGGCGCAGATAAGCGTATATCTTTCAGGCATCGCTTCATTCGCAGTCAATGTGAATGTGAATACTGCAAATGATACCTCGCCAACAGCAGTAATATTGAGCCCGGCAAACGGGACAGTCACCGAACGCGGTAATGCTGTTTCGGTAACGGTCAGGGCACAGGATGTGATCGGCGGAGTGACAAAGGTACATCTGAATGTCACAGGCGAGACGACTTATTCGGAGATAAAGCAGATATCCCCTGCTTTACTTGATACAACTCAGGCCGTTACATTTACCATATCAGATCAGGCTGCCATTGGAGGCACTATCTTAATAAATGCATGGGCAGAGGACACAGGCGGGAATACTTCCGTAATTTCATCGGTCACTTTAATTATTGCAGACAGTACAGCTCCTTCGGTAACTATCACTGCGCCAGCGAATCAGGCGTTGTTCAATTACGGTGATACGGTCAATATTTCGGTTTCAGCAACTGATGCCGTTGGAGTGACGCAGATAAGATATGAGACAACCGGCGCGTTGACCTTATCAGGTTCGCAGGCTATTTCGCCTTCATCGCAATCAGCAGGCGCGGATTTCAGTTTTGTAATCCCGTTCGGGGTTGTTAATCCCGATCTGACGATCAGGGCATACGCAATGGATGCGGCCGGAAATGAGCGGGCGGCATTCCCTGTTGATATTATCATCACAAGTGCAGACATCACTCCGCCTGAGACAGTTGTGACTGCAGTTGCCGATCCGGGGGCAAGTGCATCAACAACAGTGACCTATCAGGTTACATCAGGACTTGCTGACCTCGACCATGTGGAACTCTATTTCCGCAGGAACGGCCTCGGCACATTTAACAGATATACCAATGCGGACGCCGGAAATCCTGAAGGCAAATACTTCCCGCAGAACGGTGACACAGGAACGTTAGTTTTCGATTCAACAAAGATGGGCGGCGACAGCAGTCTCGAATTTTACTCGATCGGAGTTGATAAGGCCGGCAATCGTGAAGTGGTTCCGGCTGTCGCAGATAAGACAGCAGTCTTCAACGCCGGGACAGTCTGGACAATAATAAACGCTCCGACAGTTCTCGGCGATGGCGATGCAACATTGGACAACAAGAATCTGCGGATCACCGGCGCAACTATTACAGTTAACGGAACTCACAGCTTTAAAAATATTGAATTGCTGAGCGGCTCAGTGCTTACGCATTCAGATACAACCACGTCACTGGAATTCAATCTTAATCTGTCTGCATGGACATTGACCATTGACAGTACAAGCGCGGTCAATGTTGACGGTAGAGGCTATACAGGAGGAAGCGGCTGGCATGAATATGGGCGTACTGTCGGGAATGTTTATGGTTCGCAGGATGGAGCTGGCGGAAGTTACGGTGGGTTAGGCGGAGGATACAACGGGCATGTTCCAAATAATGTTTACGGCTTCCTGACCGATCCTCAGGAACTCGGCAGCGGCGGCGGCAACTGGAGCGGGAATATCGGCGGCGACGGAGGAGGCCTGATAAAGCTGAACACAATAAATATAGTCTCTGACGGACTGATCCAGAGCAACGGCGGAGAGAGCCAGGGGTCCGCGGCAGGCGATGGCTCAGGCGGTGGTATCAATATCAATACTCAGACAATTTCAGGCAGCGGAGGGATAAATGCTAACGGCGGCGGCAATGGAAATGGTGTCGGAGGAGGCGGTGGTAGAATAGCGATCAGTAATCTTGATATGTCAACCATGAATCAGTCTAATGTAAAAGCGCTTGGAGGCTTTGGCTATTATGGAAACGGTGCGAACGGAACGGTTGTTTTCATTCAATCAAATAAGGCTGAACTCGTACTTACCGGGCAGGGCCCGTCATCACCGTGGATTGATCTCACTATACCTCCGGGATATGTATTTGACTCGGTCACCTTCCGCGACAACGCGCGGGTCATAGCGCATGACCCGTTCACAGTAACGGGGAAGGTATTGGTCACCGGCAATTCAATACTTACACAGAACACCGGAAATGAGAACGGCCTTGTGATAAATGCAAAGGTTGTTCAGGTCGATGCCGGCAGTTCAATTGACGTTACAGGTAAAGGATACGCCGGCGGAACAGGCTGGCATGAATCGGGAAGGACACTGGGGAATGTTTACGGTGCACTTGACGGGGCCGGCGGCAGTTACGGAGGCATTGGCTCAGGCTATCAGGGACACGCAAGCGGCCCGATATATGGCGATCCAAAGAACCCCGTATATCTCGGCAGCGGCGGCGGCAACTGGAGCGGTAATGCTGGAGGCAATGGCGGAGGAAGAATTACCATCAATGCTTCACAGGCTTTGATCGTAAATGGTACCGTCAGTTCAAACGGCGGTGAGAGTCAGGGTTCTGCAGCAGGCGACGGCTCAGGCGGTTCTGTGCTGATTCATACGTCAAAACTTTCAGGGACCGGTTTGATAACAGCAAACGGCGGCGGTAACGGAAACGGTGTCGGCGGCGGAGGTGGAAGGGTAGCTGTTTACTGCGATTACTTTGATGCAGTCAGTAACCTGAACAATCTTTACAATATAACTGCATTCGGCATGGCCGGATATTATGATACGAGACAGACAACGCCCGGGACTGTTTATATCAAATACAGCAATCAGGACAATGGCAATCTCTATATTGACGCGGGATTAACGGACGCAAACGGAAACGCAAACAGGACCTCCGCTGATTCAATAGTCTTTTCCCCGATCAACTTCGGGACTACTGTGTCTGTTACTTTTGACACCCTTACAACGGATGGACTGACGGCAATGCTTCCCGGAAGTCTGCCGGAACTGAGGCTCAATCCTGACATTGACCAGCCGGAGACGTTTGTCATTCAGTCAAATACAGGCAATACAATAACAGTCGTGACCCCTAACGAACATGGGGTTAACTTCACCGAAATAGCAGGAACAGGCAAAAAGTATTCAGGCTATCACAAGTTCGATAACGTATTATTCAGGCGCGGCGGCAATCTGATGATCGGCGACTTATTTGAGGTCACGGATACAATGAATATTTCCGAGTATGGCATGCTGACCCACTATGACGCCACATCGAGCTTCATCTCCCGGCTGCACCTGACAGTGAAGAATCTTGTCATAGACTCGACAGGGCGCATTGACGTGACAGGCAGGGGATACATCGGAGGCAGAGGTTGGCATGAACAGGGATTCACAGTTGGCAATGTTCATGGAGGTAGCGATGGAACAGGCGGCAGTTACGGAGGGCTTGCAACTGGTTATCAGGGCAGGGCTTCAAATCCATTGTACGGCAGCCTGACCAACCCTGTGGACCTTGGCAGCGGCGGCGGCAATTGGAGCGGTTCTGTTGGCGGTGACGGCGGCGGACTTATATTTATCAGTGCTAACAATATAACGCTTGATGGCGCGATCATCTCTAACGGAGGCGAGAGCGACGGCTCTGCTGCAGGAGACGGCTCAGGCGGAACCGTGAATATTGTTACGGTAAATCTCTCCGGAAATGGAGACATTAAGGCAAACGGCGGCGGCAACGGAAACGGTTCAGGCGGCGGCGGTGGAAGGGTAGCAATCACATTTACAGGAGCGTTCACTCTGCCGGAACAGAATATCAGCGCTGTCGGCGGAACAGGATATTATGGCTCACCGGGCGGCAACGGAACTGTCTATCTGAACAGACATGGACAGGCAAACGGCGATCTCATAATTGACGGTTTCGGATATTCAACGCCGTCGGATACTTCGAGAATACCGGGCGGATATACATTTGACAATATTACTCTCAGGAACTCAGCGAGAGTAGTGGCTGATGAAGGAATTAATGTAACTAACAAACTGCTGCTTACCGGTAATTCTATCCTTACACACGCAAGCGGCCTTGAGAGCGGGCTTGTGATCAACACAGCAATCATGCAGATTGATGCAGGAAGCTCAATAGATGTCATAGGCAGAGGATATTCAGGCGGTGTGGGATGGCATGAACAGGGACACACCTTAGGCAACATATATGCTGGAAGCGACGGCTCAGGCGGAAGCTATGGAGGCCTTGGAGCCGGTTATCAGGGAAGAGCTGCCGGTCTGGTGTACGGAGACGCTAAATGGCCTGACGAACTCGGCAGCGGCGGCGGTAACTGGGGCGGCAATGTTGGAGGTAATGGCGGAGGAAGAATTACGCTCAATGCTTCACAGCATGTTACAGTGAACGGAATGATCAGTTCCAACGGCGGTGAGAGCCAAGGTTCTGCCGCAGGGGACGGCTCAGGCGGTTCGATATTGATCCAGACGCCAGAATTGTCAGGCAATGGGGCTATAACTGCAAACGGAGGCGGCAATGGCAGCGGCGTCGGCGGTGGCGGCGGAAGAGTAGCTGTTTATGCTGATCAGATCGATCCGGTCAGTAATTTTAACGGCCTTTACAACATAACCGCTTTTGGCGGCCGCGGTTATTCAGGATATGATGACAGGAAATCCAGCGCCGGGACAGTCTATATAAAATACTCCGGCGGAGAAGATATCATCTATATTGACAACAATGTTGTTGATGGCAATGGAAATCCTAACGGCACTTCCGCGGAATCCACTCCGTTGACGCCAGTTGGTTTTGGAATAACTGCGGTTGCAGGCGCAGACTCGCTCACCACAGACGGCCTGGTTGCTTCATTGAACGGCGGACTTACGGGCCTGAGGATAAATCCTGATGTCACACAGACAGAGTCGTTCAGGATACTCTCCAATTCAGGCAACTCAATAATAGTTGAGACGCCTAATGAAAACGGAGCGCACTTCAGTGACATTGCGGATGTCGGTAAAACGTACGCAGGCGCTTTCAGATTCGACAACGTGACATTCAGGCGCGGCGGAAATCTGATAATGGGAGATATACTTGAAGTGACGAATACTATGGACATCGCAGAATACGGTATGCTGACGCATTATGATGCTACAACAAGTTTTACATCCCGACTTGACCTGACAGCAGGCAATCTGATCATTGATGTAACGGGCCGGATAGATGTGACAGGCAGAGGCTACATCGGCGGACTCGGGTCGTATGAGCAGGGGCGCACATTGGGGAATGTCTATGGTTCATCTGGCGGCGCCGGCGGCGGATATGGAGGCACTGGAGGAGCTTATAGCGGCAGCTCAAATCCTGTTTACGGCAGCTTGACGAATCCTGTAGATCTCGGCAGCGGCGGCGGTGACTGGGGCGGTTATGACGGCGGAGACGGCGGCGGATTGATATTTATCAGGGCTAATAACATCAATGTTGATGGCGCAATTATCTCAAACGGCGGCGAAAGCGCAGGCTCTGCTGCCGGAGATGGCTCAGGCGGTACGGTGAACATCATTACTGGAAATCTTGCAGGTATTGGATCAATCAGTACAAGCGGCGGCGGCAATGGCAACGGTGTAGGCGGAGGCGGTGGAAGGATCGCCGTCATCTACAGTGATACCATGACGCTGCCTTCAATTAACATAACTTCTCTTGGCGGTGGCGGAACTTACGGGACCAGCGGCCAGAACGGGACTGTGTATCTGCAGCAGCAGTAAGTATTCCGGTTAATAAATTGACATCCTGAAGCCCTTCTGCTATTTTAAACTCCATGAAAAATACTGTGAGAATATTCTTCATGGTTATTGCATTTTTTCTTCTTTTTCAATCGATTACTTTTTCTTTTGAGGGCCCCTTCCAGGTAAAAAATCAGTATCCGATATTTCTTCACGCGGACCAGCCTTATCTTGAAAAGGCCGCAGTGGAAAATTCCATGTCATACAGCCTTTCACACTCAAGCACCTACACCGTGCAAAGTTCGGGACACTGGGACATTAACCTCGACCTGGAGATCACGGAATTGAATTTAAGATACAAGAGGATTGTAAAAGACTTTGCTGAATTCGATCTGGATATCCCGGTCATGATTATCGGCGGCGGTTTCATGGACGGGTTTCTCGAAAATTACCACAGCGCATTCGGTTTTCCTGATTACGGAAGAAGCAACCGTCCGCACAATGAATTCCTTTATGAAGTTAAAAGAGACGGTCGCCTGATCGTTCAGGGCAAAAGCAGGACAAGGTTTGGCGACATCAGGCTTGCGGTCAAAAAACCGCTTGTCTCCCAAAACGGCTTTGACTTGAGCGTAAAAGGCGATGTCGAGCTGCCGGTTGGAAACGCCAAAACCGGTTTCGGCAACGGCAGCGTGGATACCGGGGTGTCCGTTCTCCTTGATAATAAAATCACAGACAGCATTATGACATACTTAAACCTCGGCGCGGTGTTCCCCGGTGACTTGAAAGGTCATGAGAAAATAGACCTGAAAAATTTTATTTACGGCGGCGCGGCAATTGAAGCTGATTTGGGAGACGGTTACGGTTTGCTGGCACAGGTGCTGGGGCAAGCTCCCATTTATCCTGAAACGGACCTGCTGGCCGTTGACAGGGAAGCCTGGCTCCTCGTCCTTGGCGGCAGGTACAAAACCGGGAAAAGGAGTTTCGATCTCTCCCTGACAGAGGACATAAATACGTCCGGCGCGCCGGATTTTATTTTGAACCTGACTTACAAGATGAATTTGTAGTGAAGAACCTGCAACAGAGACGCAGGACGTCCATTATTTGAAAGTTTATTTTTGGTGTCATTCCGGCTTGCCCGGAATGACAGAAATTTAAAACTGAGAGGGGTATTCAAGTCTTTATTTCTCCGTGTCCTCTGTGGTTAAATAGCTATCATGAAAAATGAAAAACTGATCCATGACTGGATGGTTTCGTATCTGAAAGAAAAACTCTCGCGGGACTATAACGATATCAAGATCAATCTTGAGGGTGAAAACAAAAGCGATTTCAAAGGCCATCATCCCGACGTGATTCTTGGAAACCACGGGCATATCCTCGCCCTTATGGAAGTTGAGACCGAAGGAAGTATCACCCCTGAAAAGGCGGATGAATGGAAGACCCTTTCCGCCCTCGGTGCTAAATTGATTGTAATGGTGCCAAGGCCTTCAAAGGCAAAAGTGATTGACCTCCTCTGGAAAAAAGGCATGGCTGATAAAGTATCAGTAGGAAGCTACGAGCTGACCGTAAATATGCCCTGAGTTATTCAGGACTCCTGTGGTTTCTGCGTTCATTCGCGTCCAACTAATATTTCAGAAACAGCGGCTTGTGCGGCTTCTTTTTTTTCTTTCGTTTCTTGCAGGGATGCCTGCACACCCTGCACCTCTCATCGCTGCACCACTGGCAGAAGTTACAATCAGGACAGGGGTTCTTTTTGGTTTTTTTCTTCAAATTCCTTCAAGCGCCTCAATAGTATTGCTGATAACTTTTTTGTGCCATAGAATCGCAACATGATTTGCCGGCACATTATAATGATTCGCTGCCCACGGGAGCACGGAGCTTTTTGCGGAAACCAGGACATCGCCTTTCCCCGAGGTTATTTCTTCAGGAAGCACGGAAGGAGGAAAAACCTGCAGCAATGAGTCCGGCACTGACATGAACGGCCTCGGATACGATTTCCCGTCCCGCGTTTCCCATTTGTAAACTATAAACAACCGCGTCTTTGTCCCTCCAAAGGACAAATATTTAACGCTGTCAACAGGAACGTCATTGAGGGTCTTAAAAAAGTCTGAATCAGGCAAAAGCTCTCTCGTGGCCTGGCCCTCAATAAGTTCATTGAATCTCCTGATAACTTCGGAGACGGTGCCGTGCGTGTCCTTTGGCAGGGCAACCTTGAGAACTGCTGATATAGGTTTCAGATATTTTCCCAGAAGCGCAAGCGAGCTGCCCTGATGGGGCGAAGAGATCGTGATCAGTGCCTTTATTCCCGGCACCTTCCCTTCCATAAACTTTCTGGCAATCAGCCCGCCCCGGCTGTGGCCTATGAGCGCAATATGTCTTCGGGGAAAAACCTCTTTCGCGAGTTTCACAACCTTCTTTAATTCTTCAGCGGCAACGCTTATTGGAGCAACAGGCCTTCTCTGGCTCCAGCATATTAGGTTGAAGCCCTTCATTTTGAGGGCGTCCCATAAGTTGTCAACTTTTCCCGGAATGTCTCCTACCGTGAGTCTGCTGTTTAAGTACCCCCCCTTTTTTAAAGGGGGGCGTGGGGGGATTAATGGTTTAGGCCGTGTTGCGGCAAATATCTTCAGAGGGAAATTATTTGCAAACATCTTCGTCTCAAGAGGATTAAGCCAGATATTTTTATTCATGCTGAGGCCGTGTATAAAGATCACAGCAGGACTGTCCGGTCTGCCTTTATGAAGGGTTGCGTCTAATTCCATTTTAACTGTCCGCAAATTTCGCAGATGGCACAGATTAGAAAAAGATCTCGTATCTCTGTGTTATCTGTGGATGATCAACTTGGCAATCGCTCCGTCATTGTTTAAATACACAACCTCTGAGATCTGCGCGTTTCTGATCATCCGGTCACACAGCTTACACGGGCTGCCGTTGGCAAAACTCTCGTCATCTTCAAAACCCGCGATGTAAATCACCGCGCCTTTCATTCTGTCGGGTGGGCCGTTGATGATCGCGTTCTGCTCGGCATGCACCGCTTCGCACAATTCGTATCTCTCCCCTGACGGGATGTTGAGTTCTTTTCTTTTGCACTTTCCAAGGTCTACGCAATTCGCAATTCCCCTTGGCGAACCGTTATAACCTGTGCTGACGATTACCCTGTCTTTTACGATGACCGCGCCGTATTTCCTGCGCAGGCATGTAGACCTCGAGGAAACAACCTTTGCAATCTCTATGAAATAATTGTCCCAGTCAGGGCGCATATCGATACCTCACGTTTTTATTTTAACTTATTGTTTGTCCATAAACTCAAACATTGAACTGTCATTCCCGTGCCTAAAGCACCTACTGTTAGTAGTTTGTTGAGCGGGAATCCAGTCTCTTTACTAAGTCCTGGATGCCCGATTACTGACTTCGGGCATGACGAACATAATACAAAGCCAGTTTATGGACAGACTCTAACTAATCTTCATCTTATGCTTCGCGGCAATCATAAATTATAACAAAGAGGACAAACTACTTTCTCTTGGCAGCCTTTGCAACGGCCTTTTTTGCCGGGGGCCTGGTTGTTTTCTTTGCAGGTTTTATGGGGGTCTTTTTAACAAGCTTCTTTGCTACTTTTTTAGGCCCAGCCTTCTTTACGCTTTTTTTCTTCTCTTTTTTCTTCTCTACGGCTTTTGCCTTTTTCTTCTCTGCCGGCTGGGTCAACGACTTCGGGAGGATCTCTTTAAGAATTCCGTTGAGCTCCGCAGCGTTCTTCGGAGCATACGCGAATGCGTCATTGTTCAGATAATAATATACGTCTTTGCCCTGTTTTAAATATTCCTTTATCCTCTTTGCGTCCTTTTTCAACTGGTCGGTTGTGTAGTTTGTAGCGTAACTCCCGCCCTCGCCGTGCCTGCGAATATACACAAAATTGGCGGTCAGCGGCAGGTCATCAATAAAATCCGGCCAGTCAGACATGCAGACGGCAATATTGGAGGCAGCGAGAAGATTGAGGACTTTCTTTGTGAGCCAGCTCTTATGCCTGAACTCAAATGCGTGACGCACAGGGTACTGCTTGAGGTTCTCAATAAAGTCTTCAAGATTTTTTAAATTAAGCTTTAAATTCGGGGGGAGCTGCCAGAGGATGACATGCAGCTTTTCAAGCAATGGTGCCGTGGCATTGAAATAGGTGGAAAGCGGCAGTTCGACATCCTTGAGTTTTTTTACGTGAGTAATGAATCGGCTTCCTTTCAGGCAGAATACGAAATTAGGAGGGGTTTCCTTGTACCACCTCTCAAAGGCCTCTTTTTTCAAAAGCCTGTAAAAGGTGACATTCAGCTCGACGGAATTAAGTCTTCCTGTGTAAAATGACAGCCATCTTCTATGCGGGAGGGCCTCGGGATAAAAGGCGCCCTTCCAAGAATCATATAAAAATCCGCTGGTTCCTATCCAGTACCTTGGCATTTCAGTTTATAAGTATACTATGAAACCATAAAAAATAAAACAGAAATCTTATTCTATCAGTCCTCCTCCGATTACAACGTCTTTTTCATAAAAAACCGCGCTTTGTCCGGGGGCAGGAGCCCACTGCGGTTCGTCAAACCCAACAACAACACTGTTTTCTCCCGCCGGATTAATTGCAGCCGGCATTTCTTTCATGGTCGAACGTATCTTTACATGTGCGCTGAGCGGGCCAGTCAGAGAGTCTATGGCAATCCAGTTTAATTCCCGGACACTGAAGCTCTTTTTCATCGCGTCTTCCTTTGCGCCGACGACTATTATATTATTCTTCCTGTCAATGCTGACTACATAATGAGGGTTTAAAGATGAGATCCCAAGCCTTTTCCTCTGCCCGATGGTGTAAAAGGCGATCCCCTTGTGTTCGCCAACCGTCTTGCCGGACATGTCAACAATGGGCCCCGGCTGCAAGGCCTCAGGCGAAAAGCCTTTTATAAAGTCCGCGTACTTCTCATCTCCTACAAAGCATATCTCCTGGCTCTCCGGCCGTAACGCGGTTGCAAGATCAAGCTCCCTTGCGATGGCGCGGGTCATGTCTTTTGTAAATTCCCCGATAGGAAAAATCGTCTTTGCAAGCTGGGCCTGTGTCAGCACGTATAAAACATACGACTGGTCCTTTTTGGGGTCAATGCCTTTTTTGAGAAGATATCTGTCACTCCTCTCCTTATCTGTCATTCCGGCTTGCCCGGAATCTGTGTTCTGTATTCTGTGTTCTGACTTCTGACTTTCTTTTCTCGCATAGTGCCCGGTAGCAACGAGATCAGCGCCGAGTTCCTCTGCCTTTTCCAGAAGGAAGTCAAATTTTATGTGCTTGTTGCACAGGATGCACGGGTTCGGCGTAATCCCTTTTATATATGAATCGCAGAAGCTTTCAATAACGTACCTGTAGAAGGCGTCCCGCACGTCAACCGTGTAATGCTCTATCCCGATCTTGTGCGCGACAGACTTTGCAAGCTCAATGGTTTCAACTGAGCAGCAGACATTGGAGCTCTTCAGATCCCTCCTGTCCCACAGCTCAAAGCTTAGTCCAATGACTTCATGCCCTTCTTTTTTAAGCAGATACGCGGCAACGGACGAATCAACGCCTCCGCTCATGGCAACAATAACTTTCATAGGTTTTTATTCTATCACAGGAAAGGAATCCACTGATTAAATCGTCCCTCGGTGTCATTCCCGCGAAGCCTGTCCTCGAAGGTAGTAATCGGGGAGCGGGAATCCAGTTGCTTTCTCTGGATTGCCCGATCAAGTCGGGCAATGACGACTTATGTAGAAGCAATTTACGGAACGACGTGTCGTATTCTATAATTACCTCGAGTTTAAAGTAAAAAAACAGTGCCTGTCAAAATATATGTCGAAAGCAAGATCGGATAAAACAACTTCTGTAAAACAGGCCTCATTCCCTGACGACGAAAGGACGCGCCCATGGCTGAAACTGCTCCTTGACGCTTATTTCATTGTAGACAGGGGTGTTGTTAAAGCAATCGCTGAAGAGCAGAAGAAAGGCAGAAAGCTCGCTTGCGGCAAGGGCTGTTCAAGCTGCTGCAGCACGCATAAAGACATCCCTGCATATCCGCTGGAATTGATGGGCATCTCATGGTACGTAACGGAGAAGGCAGCCGGTGCCGTCCGTGAGGCCTTGATGAGACAGCTTGAAAGTCACAAGAAAGATGGCCCCTGCCCTTTTCTTGTTGAAGGAATTTGTTCAGTGCATCCGGTGAGGCCGATGGCATGCAGGCAGTTCAATGTCTTCAATAAGCCCTGCGAGGAAAGTGAAGACCCCTTTTACACAAGACGCGAAGATGTGCTGGACCCGGTCAAAAAATATGTGGACCAGGCATTTTTCATCATGCTCCCTTTCTACGGAGTGGAAAAAGAATCCGAGCGCATTAAGGTCATTGAGACCGGGGCTTTTCATAAAATGGTGAAAGAACTTCACGCCTGTAACTGGAAGAGCCTCGCTGAAAAGATGCAGCATTTTGACCCATCAAAAACCTGATGATTTACTAAAAGACATCTTTTTTATAAAATAGTCGGGTTATGCTCCCATTAAAAGACAAAGTCGCTTTGATAACAGGCAGCTCAAGAGGCATTGGAAACGCGATCGCGCGCAAGCTCGCCCTTGCCGGAGCGGACATCGTGGTAAATTTCAGGAAGGCCGGAGGCTCTTCTGAGCAACAGGCGGAACAACTGTGCAGGGAAGTGGAAGGAGTGGGACGCAGGAGCTTGATGGTCCAGGCTGATATAGCGGTAAAAGATTCGGTGAAAAAATTATTCGCCGAAGTGAATGAAAAATTCGGACGGCTCGACCTTCTTATTCTCAACGCTGCCAAGGCGCCTTTTAAACCTATCGAAAAACTCTTTGAGCGGGAGCTGCGGCAGCTGGTTGAAACAAATTACCTCGGCAATATATTCTGCATTCAGGAGGCATTGCCCCTGCTTGAAAAATCAGGCGGGAAGATCGTATTTATCTCAAGCCTCGGCAGCCGGTTTTATAATCCTGCTTACCCGCTTGGCAGCATGAAGGCCGCGATGGAATCAGTGGTCAGGGACTGCGCTGAAGGACTGAGGCAAAAGAACGTATCGGTCAACGCGGTCTGCGGCGGCATTGTCAAGACCGATTCTTTTAAAGTGCTGAGACAGTTCTGGGAGAATATCGACATGCTGCCGGAGAGTCTTTTTGTAGAGCCGGATGAATTGGCGGACGTCGTGGTCTTTTTATGCGGCAGTGAAAGCAGGGGGATCACAGGCCAGACGATCGTTGTCGACAAAGGGCTTAGCAACGCGATCTGCAGACTGCCGGAGAGTAAATGACATGAGAAACAGAAGTTGAGAATCTGGGAAGTTGAGAAGCTGGGACAAAGAATAAACCCTGTCTTTCTCAACTTCTTTCTAAATATTAAGGAGGCATTATGGGTCAGAACCTTGTTACAGAGGAAAAAGTTTTTGGAGAATTGAAAAAGGCCGTTGTTGAAACGCTGAGGGCGGATGAAAATAAAATAAAACCTGAAACGTCTTTGATAAAAGACCTGGGGGCCGAGTCGCTCGATTTCCTTGATATCAACTACAGGCTGGAGCAGGCGTTGGGCATCAAGATGGCCCGCCATTTTGTACTTGAACATATAGAGGAAATATACGGCGAGGGCACTGCCCTTGATGAGAACGGCCAGTTGACGGACAAGGCTGTCGCGGTGCTGAAGATCAGGTTCGGCGAAAATGTCGCCGAGTTAAGACCCGGAATGGACATGGACGAGATACCCGCTCTGGTCACCGCACAGTCGATGGTGAGCGGCGTGATGGACATCCTCGACAGCCTGCCTGAGAAATGCACAAAGTGCGGCGCATCTTCATGGAAATCAGAGGACGGCGTCCGCGTCAAGTGCGGTTCCTGCGGCGAGGCAGCGGAATACGCAAACGGCGACGACTTGATCAAGGCATGGCTTACAAAAGTACAGGAAGAGAAGAAGCTTTTTTAACTCATATTAAGGTTCTTATAATAGTCTGTACATTTCTGAGGTGTCATTCCCGCATGTCTTTAGCGGGAATCCAGTAGTTTTAAGTCTCTGGATGCCCGATTAAAAACCTCGGGCATGACGGACAAAGATCGACAGTTTGTATAACTCTTAACTTCGATAAAATGACTATGCAATCTTTAAAACGCAGGGTGGTAATAACCGGATACGGGATGGTTACGCCTTCGGGAAAAAATACCGTGGAGACCTTTGAGAACTGTACAAAAGGCGTCTCCGGCGTTGACTACATCAAATCTTTTGACACCACTGGCTTTCCCTGCCGGATCGCAGGTGAAGTCGACGATCAGTGGATCGAGGATTTTGAGAACAGGACCGATCAGAAGCTGAGAAAATTCTCCTCCCGCGGCCTCAGATTAATGAGGATCGCCGCAGCAGAGGCGGCAGAGATGGCAAGCCTTGATAAAGTTGACGACCGCGGCGGCATCGGCGTTTCCCTCGGCTCCCACGGCGACAACCCCTCTGTCAATGAAATGCTGTTCGTCAATAAGTTCTATGACGGCGAAGGCCATTGGGACATGAAAAAACTTACACAGAGCGGCGGGTATCCCTACATGCTTTTTTTCCGCAGAAAGCCCGATACCGCAACGTCCCTGCTTGCTACCCTTTTTAATTGCAAGGGGCCGACACTCTCAATAGTCTCAGCCTGCGCCGCGGGCTCTCAGGCCATCGGCGAGGCGTTCAGGATAATCCAGGATGGAAAAAGCGATGTCATGATCGCCGGAGGCTGTGAGGCGACAATTGATTTCGCGGGCATGACCGGGTTCATTTTATTGAAAGCGCTTTGTGAGAAATATACAACACCCCAGACAGCGTCCCGGCCTTTTGACAGGAAGAGGAACGGTTTCGTAATGTCCGAAGGCGCGGCAGCGGTGATACTTGAAGATCTTGAACACGCGCGCGCAAGAGGGGCGCAGATATTGGGCGAGCTGAAAGGCTACGGCTCATCCGCCGACGCCTACCGCATAACCGACACGCACCCCAAGGGACTCGGCGCGATAATAGCGATCAAGGCCGCGATAGATGACGCAGACATTTCGCTTGATCAGGTTGAATACATTAACGCGCACGGCACATCTACACAGCAGAATGATCTGACCGAGACGCGGGCGATAAAAGAAGTGTTCGGCGAAAGGGCGAAAGATATTCCGGTGAGTTCAAATAAATCCATGTTAGGCCACACCATTGCCGCGGCAGGGGCCATTGAATGCATCCTGACTCTCGTGGGAATAACCCGTTCCATCATCCTGCCGACGATCAACCACGAATCCCGCGACCCCAAATGCGACCTCGACTATGTTCCCAACGAGGCAAGGCGCAAAGAGCACCGCGTCGCCATCTCCAACTCCTTCGGCTTCGGCGGCCAGAACGCGTGTCTCTGCATCGGGGCGTTTGAAGGCTGATTTAAAAACGGCGATCTTCGTTACCCGGCAAGTCATAATCTCTGCCGTCCTTGTACTCCAATAGGATACGGCCTCTTTCACGCCTGCGAGCTTCCAAGCTACCCCTCTGCATGTTATAATGAACCGGTCATTCGGGGACTTGCGCTGTAGATACCAATAATTTTTTAATCAAGGGGGGGCATATGTCAAACGATAAATCTTTAGTTCCAATTGAACGGATTGAAAAAACAATACTTTTTATCAGAGAACAGAAGGTCATGCTCGATGCTGACCTTGCAGACCTGTACGGAGCCTCTACAAAAGTTCTCAATCAGGCGGTTAAGCGCAACAAAGAACGCTTTCCGAACGAGTTCATGTTCCAACTGATAAAACATGAAAAAGAAGAGGTGGTCACAAATTGTGACCACCTTAAAAAGCTGAAGAATATTTTTTAAGTAAAGGGGACAGGCATGAACGAAATAATTCCAATTGAAGTAATTCAGCAAAAAATATTTCTGGTCCGGGGGCAGAAAGTGATGCTCGATAAGGACCTGGCAGAACTTTATGGCGTTAAACCGATCAGGTTAAGAGAGCCCTTCGAGGAAGCACCTCGGCGGCCATAGACCTTATGTTTTTTCCGAACAAGGCGTTGCGATGCTGGCCACTGTCCTTAATAGCGAAACAGCCATACTTGCAAACATCGCAATTATGAGAGCATTTGTAAAACTCAGACAAATCCTTTCGACACATAAGGAACTTGCTCATAAGTTAATTGGACTTGAAAGAAAAATAGAAAATCACGATGAAGAAATACACACGATATTTGAGGCCATCCGGCAATTGATGGCCCCGCCGGAGCCGGGCAAGAAGAAGATCGGGTTTATGAGGGAATGAAAAAGCGGGATAGCTCGTAAGTGTGGGGAGAGACGGCACAGGGTCGCGTCTTGTTTCTTGTATTTTGCATTTTCCCATCAACTTAAGTCCCCCTTTCAAATTCCCACTGTCCCCCATTATCCACATTCTTCTCAGTATAAAACAGTGCACAAATGCAAAAGTCCGTAAGCGCAGAAGCATCCATGATCCATTAGAATCAATCATCTCCTTTGTCAGTCTTTCCCCGCCCTGCAAGCCGCTTGAGTGCATAAGTGCCAATTAGAGATTTCAGTTGGTTTATCGCGATATCATTTAATTGCCTCAACCTTTCCGGCTGTGCAAGGCCCTGATGGATCAGCACGGCATTGATGCTTTCCAGATTCGAGAGAACCACCAGTTGTTCCAGGGCAGCGTAATCCCGCAGATTGCCTGCCTTGCCGGGATTTCCCTGCCGCCATTCTCCCGCCGTCATGCCGAACAGCGCCACATTCAGCAGATCTGCTTCATTGGCGTAGATAAAGTTTGACTGCATCTTGGAAATACGCGGCGGAATTAGTTTATCCTTAATTGCGTCTGTGTGGATTTTGTAGTTGACCTTTGCGAGGGTGCGCTGAAGATTCCACTCCAGGGATTGTGTCCGGTACTCCTCTTCCTTTAACCTCTGGAATTCCTTGATCAGGTAGATCTTGAATTCCGGACTGATCCACATGCCGAATTCAAAAGCGATGTCCTTATGCGCATAGGTGCCCCCGTATCTTCCTGCGGTTGCTTTCAGGCCTATGGCATGAGTCTTATTGACCCACTCCTTGACGCTTATCTTGTAGCTGTTGAGTCCTGCCTGATTTCTAATTATGGCGAATTCGCCATAATTAAAGTCGGGGTTGTAGATGCTCTCCCATATGCCAAGAAACTCGACGGTGTTGCGGTTTCTCAGCCAGTCCGATATAAAAAAATCTCCGTCTTTCGCCTTCAGCATATCCGTCAGGGAAATATAGTCTTCCTGATTGTGTGAAAAGATGGAGATTTCGGAACCCATGACCTTGATGATCCGTTTTTTCATTGCGATGCTCTCACTCCGGCCCCGGTACGCTGATAGACAGGAATAACAAACTGCTTCGGCCCCTTCAGAAAATTCATCAGATTAACGGCTTGCGCTATCACTATTTTTCTGGCCCCCCCTCCAAAAGGTTTCATAATGATAATACGACAAGTCTATTAAAGACAAGAACTATTTATTCTTGTCAGCCGTCAGCGATCAGCGGTCAGCTTTCAGCTTAAGAAAGGAGTTCATAAAGACAAGAACTATTTCCTGCCATACATTGCCATGCCTTTCATTTCTTCACCACTTCCCAGTATCCGCCCTTGTCCGGGCCGATGCGTTTAAGGATACCCTTTTTTCTAAGTTTGGTTATATGGTATTTTACTCCGTCTTCAGTTATCCCTATAGCTGCTGCCAGATCTTTTTGTGTGATATCTGATTTTCTGGTAATAGCTTCTATGATTTTCTGGGTAGTTTTCTGGGTAGTTTTCTGGGTAGTTTCTACGACCTTTTTGCTCTCATAATAGCTTTTCCGCTTAAATGTCGCGATAAACTTCGTCCCTACTTCACTGAACCTGGCATCTGGCTCTTTTGATATGATAAGTTTGATTCCCCGTCCCCACTTCTCGATAAAATGAACGCGGTGAAACATATCGGCGAGCAACTCGTTTCTTCTCTCTGAAACCATCTTTGTCCTGATGGTCTCAATCGTCAGGCCGCCATAAAGAAGTCCCGGACTCCTTATCTCCACCCGGTCTTTGAAAACAGCAATGTTTACAGAATCAAACTCTCGGTAATCCCTATGGCAGAAGGCATTGATTATTGCTTCTCTGAAAGCAGCCTTGTCAATCTCGGGCACATCCACTCTTCTCAGGCCCTCCAGCCGCATACCGATATGAATGTTCTTAAGGATATATTCTTCAGCCTTTGCTATCAGATGGAAAATGTCCCCTTCAAAGTCCTGCATGTCGATGGTAAATGTCGTATCCGTTGTGCCGAAAACGGCACACCGCAAGCGGGCATTAGGAAAAAACTTTTGCGGCTTCCTGGCAAACAGGAACACCGCCGCATTGAGCATTTTCCCATCAACAAGGAGCTTTAGTTTTTCAAAGGCGTTTCGAATGGTGTCATATTTCAGGCCTGAATTTTTCAAATAAAGTTTAACCTTCTGGGCGCTTATGTCCGTAAGTTTTGCCTCCTTACAGATTTCGATATCCCATCTCAGCTTGTCTTTATTCTTTCTGACGAACATGCCTTCAAGCGTCTTTGCGCTTAATTGCCGGTCTTCGTCCGCAACCCTTATATATGCCCTTCCATATGCAAAATACGGAATATCATTTCCCTTAAATCGAATTTTGATACAGGACTTGCCGTCTATTTCGATATGGTTTATGTGAGGATAGATTTTAGGTTCAATGTGATCGGCAATGGCTTTTGATATATCACGGATTGTTTTTTCCGTTATGTTCTGACCGGAAACAGCGCCATTGCTTTTAATTCCAAAAAACAATTCCCCGTGCTGATGTTTATTGAGGATCGCAGCTATAGATATAATCGCCTCTTTAATCTCAGAGGTGCTTTTTTTCAACTCCAGCGTTTCGGATTCAATAAGTTTCATCTTCCAGTTACGTCGTTACTATCATGAATTCGGGGTAATTAAAACAGGAATTACTACAGGTGCGCTGATAGATAGGGATAATAAACTGCTTCGGCCCCTTCAGAAAATTCATCGTATTAACAGCTTGCGCTATCACTGTTTTTCTGGTCCCCCCCTAAAAGGTTTAATAATGATAATACGACATGCCTGTTAAAGACAAGAACTATTAGAAACGAAACGGAATCGGGGAAATACCTGCGGCCGCCGCGTCCTGAAATCTTTGACATTCCAATTTGGAATCTCAAAGAGTCCTCTCTTTTTTATACCAAACTCTTTTAATTCCACCTCTCCCGTTTGAGCATGGTTAAAAAGAATATCCCGACGCTCACGAGAACGATGGTCGGGCCTGACGGGGTATTGAGGTAAACGGAAAGCATGAGGCCGGTAATCCCGGACACAAGGCCGAATATGCATGAAAGGGCGAAGAGGCGTCTCATGCTTAACGCGAGGTTCTTTGCGGCTGCTGCGGGGACCACGAGAAGAGACGTCACGAGGATTATGCCGATGATCTTGAGGCTCACGGTTACGACGATAGCGATGATGAAGAACAGGAGGTATTCAAAGAGCCTTACATTGATCCCCTCCACCTGCGCGAGGTCCCTGTTGAATGTGATCTGGAGAAAGGGTTTTGAAAAGAACAGGAGCGCGGAAATGCACAGGACCCCGATAACAAAAAGCAGAAGCAGATCGGTATTGGTTATCGCGAGTATGTCTCCGAACAAGTAGGTGAAGATGTCGGCCCTGTAACCTTTCAGCATCCCCATTACGAGCATGCCGGAGGCAATGGAGCCTGAGAACGCAATTCCGATAACAGTGTCGTGCGAGAGGGACGTCTTTTCGGAAAGCACGGCGATCAGCATCGAGATAAGTATCGCGACAACTACCGACGACACGGAAAGGTCAATGCCGAGAAGCGCGCCGACGGCGATACCGGCAAACGCCGAATGCGATATCGCGTCCGAGAAAAAAGACATCCGCCTCAGCACCACAAAGTTGCCTACAAATGGGCAGAGTACGCCGACGATCAATGAGGCGACAAACGCCCTCTGTATAAAAGGATACGCTAAGAATTCGCTAATCGTGTTCATGGCAACTGTGTATATACGCCCCCATCATTTCGCCGTAGACGTTTTTGATAACATCGTCAGTCAGTGTATTGGCCGGGCTGCCGCTGCATATCAGCCTGCGGTTTATGCACAGGACATTGTCCGCAAAACGGTAGACGATATTCAGATCATGAGAGATCAATATTACGGTCAGCCCTTTTTCTTTATTCAGCCTTTTCACCAGATCATAAAATCTTTCCTGCCCCTCTATGTCCACGCCTGAGGCCGGTTCGTCAAGAAAAAGTATCTTTGGCTCGTTAACAATGGCCTTGGCGATCATGACGCGCTGAAGCTCTCCGCCTGACAATCCCCCGATGCTCCGGTCCATCAAGTCCTGTGCCCCGACAATTTCAAGCAGTTCGTTAATATGCTTCTTGTCCCTTTTAAAAAATGAGAACGAATATACCGGAGGCACTGTAAACCCTATCAATTCGGAAACGGTCAGCGGGAACGTCCTGTCAAACTCAAGACGCTGCGGGACATAACCAACCTTGAAATGTGAATTCACATTCCTGAATGGCTGTCCGAAAAATGATACCGTCCCCGGTGAATACGGGATCAGACCGAGGACCGCCTTGATCAAAGTGGTCTTGCCTGCGCCGTTGGGACCTATGAGGGCAACTATCCTGCCTTCCTCAACGTTAAACGTGATGTTCTCTATCAGGTGGCGGTTGTTGATCTTTACGCAGAGATTTTCAACGCTCAGTGCATTCATTGGTTCAATACCATTTTTAAAACTTCAAGGTTCGCCCTCATCCTCACTTCGTACCATTCAGGATAAAGCGCGCCCGTCTCAAGCGTATCCAGGCTGTAGACCTGCAATTTCAAATCCCTCGCGATCGTCTCAACAACCTTATGAGTAACACGCGGCTCGGAAAAGATGACCTTGATGTTTTTCGCCTTTATGATGTTTATCACATCAGCCATATGTTTGGGTGCAGGCTCTCTCTCCGGGAAATTCTGGATTGCCGCGACCTGGTCCAGCCCGTAGTCCCTCGCGAGATACAAAAAAGCTGAATGAAAGGAAACAAATTCTTTTCTCTTGAACGTCCTGACGCTTTCGCTTATCTCCCTGTCCAGTCCCTCAAGGCGTTTTATGTATGCTGCGGCATTTTTTGAATAGACTTCCCCGTTGCGGGGGTCGGCCTTCATTAGTGCGTCCCTGATATTTGTAACCTGAATGATGGCATTCCGGGGTGAAAGCCAGATATGCGGGTCATTGTCAATGACAGTTACGCCCGCGCTTGAATCAGCAACAAGAGGTTTTCCCCCGTGAGAATACGAGGTATCTGAAAGCTGCTGCGAAAATATCTTATCAAGCCACGTCTCGAGGCCGACTCCGTTTTTGATCAGGACCTGCGCCTGAGAGATCTTTATTACATCCTCCGGGCTCATCGAATATTCATGCGGGCCTGTCCCGGAAGGCAGGAGGTTCTCAACGTCCGCGGCGTCTCCCGTTATGTTTTTTGTAAAGCTGTAAAGCGGGGCGATGGTTGTAAGGACTTTCAGTTTTTTGCTGTCAGAGGAAGTTCCTTTTCCCTTTGTCTCAAGCGATTCATATTTTTCAAACCTGGAGTCGGGCTGCCTGCATGACAGTAAAATGGAGAATAAAATAAGCAGTAAAATAACTGTTAATTTACTGTATGTTTTCACGGATAAGATTATAACATATGTTATCATTATTCCAATGAAATCATCTCCGCTCTCAGCTCTTACATACAGGAACTTCAGGCTCTTCTGGATCGGGCAGATCATATCCCTTACCGGGACCTGGATGCATTCCGCGGCGCAGGGCTGGCTTGTCTTCAAACTCACCAACTCGCCGTTCTACCTCGGGCTTGTGGGCTCGGCCATGTCAATGCCTATTCTTCTTTTCACAATGGCCGGGGGGGTTGTTGCCGACAGATTTTTTAAATGGAAGATTATTCTTACCGCGCAGATCATCCTCATGTTTGTCGTGCTGCTGTTAGCCGTCATGGTGTCATCAGGAGTTATAACTGTCTGGCATGTACTCATTATTTCTTTTCTCATCGGCACGACAAATTCATTTGAGATCCCGGCAAGGCAGTCGTTTTTTATAGAGCTGGTGGGCAAGGAAAACCTGGTAAACGCCATTGCGCTGAACTCCGCGGCCTTTCACGGCGCAAGGATGATCGGCCCGACCATCGCCGGAATAATTATGGGCTCCATAGGACTGTCCGCCTGTTTTTATATCAACTCGATCAGTTTCCTCGCGGTAATTATCGGGCTTTTAAGAATGCGCTTTAAACCGGAGGAGATAAAGACCTCTCACGGAACAGGGATCAGGAAAGAATTTAATGAAGGCATGAAATACATCTTCGCTGACTCGAAGGTTTACACACTCATCATGTCCTCGGGGATAATCAGTTTTTTCGGATTCCCCTATGTCACATTCCTGCCCGTGTATGCGCGGGACATTTTAAAGACAGGCGCTACAGGCCTTGGGATACTCATGGGCGCTGCCGGAGCAGGCGCTCTAACAGGCGCATTAAGCCTTGCTGTAAGAGGAGACTCCTCAAAGCAGGGAATACTTCTTGCGGTATCAGGGCTCGCCTTCTCCGCGGCGCTTCTTGTATTTTCTTTTTCAACCACTGCCTGGCTTTCTTACCTCATGCTTTTTATCGTCGGCTTCGGCGCGATAACACAGGTGGCGACCGCCAACAGCCTGCTTCAGCTTGCGGTGCCTGACAAACTGAGGGGAAGGGTGATGAGTTCTTTCACAACAGTGTTTCTTGGAATGACCACGATCGGGAATTTAGTGCTCGGCAGCCTCGCGCATTATATCGGCACCCAGTATGCCCTCTTGACCAGCTCCGGGCTTTGCCTGTCAGTATCATTTTTGCTCATTCTGCTGAAACCGGAGATCCTGAAAATAAGATCACATCAATAATCCTAAAACTGCAGTTGATTTACCACGGAGGCACAGAGGCACGGAGATTAAAAAAGTTGAGAGGATAAAAAGATATGAAGCTGAGAAAAAGCAAAACCATTCTTCCTCATTTTCTTAAGTTCCAAGCTTCTCATCTTCTATTCTTCTCTGTGTCTCCGTGTCTCCGTGGTTAACTGCTTTTTATAGGATAAAAAGTCCCGCCCTCTGATGAAACCGCTTGACATCTAATGTAACATGTGTTACGTTTTAATCAGGTGTTACTTTATTAAAGGAGCGCGATCAGGCATTATGAAAGGTCAGGCAGAAACAAAGAAGCCAAAATGGCTGTTGTTCTTTTACAGCGTCCCGTCAAAGCCCGTGAACGCAAGGATGAAGATATGGAGGAGACTTGCAGCTGCGGGTGCGGTACAGTTTAAAGGCGCGGTCTACATCCTCCCGTACAGCGAAGAAAACTACGAGTTGTGCCAGTGGCTTGTCACTGAGGTTTCGTCGCTGAGAGGTGATGGGGCCTTTGTCAGCGTTAAGAGGATAGAGATAACAAAGGATGATGAGGTAATAGGGCTCTTCAATCATCAGAGGGACAGGCATTACAATGCTATCGCAAAGAAAGTGGACGAGCTTGAAAGAAAAGTTGGGAGCGCTGCAAAGGGAACGGGGACCCAGAACAATAAAAAACTCCCGGAGTTGTTCAATAAGCACATGAAAGAATTTGAAGCCGCACGGAAGGTAGACTTTTTCGGATCAAAGGCCGGGACCGCCTTGAAAAAGAAGTTTGATGCCCTGCTGAAAGAGATGAAAGGCCTGACAGTTCCCAATATCAGGCAAGTCCCGGAAGTGTCACCCCGTCGCATTGAGGACTATCAAAAAAAGACATGGGCCACAAGGAAGAGACCCTTTGTGGACAGGATGGCCTCGGCATGGCTGATCAAAAGATTCATTGACAAAAAGGCCGCCTTTAAATTTATAGATGAAAAAGACCTGGACGCTCTGGATAAAGCTGCGGTTGCCTTTGATGTTAGAGGCGGGGAGTTCACTCACGCCGGGGACATGTGCACCTTTGAGGCGCTTGTCAGTACCTTCGGCATAAAAGACAGAGCGGTAAAAAAGATTGCCGGGCTGGTCCATGAGCTTGATATAAAGGATGAAAAATACAAAAATCCGGAGGCGGCCGGAGTCGAAGATATTCTGGCAGGAATACGAAAGACTGCAAAGGACGACGCGGAGACCCTTGAGAAGGGGATGGCCGTATTTGAGATGCTTTATGTTTCGAAAAGTTAATTAAACAAAAGGAGGACAAACATGGATTATTCACAATCATGCCCGGTATCAATTCAAAAATTACTTTTAGCAACTGACGGTTCGATATATAGCGAGGGCGCTGTAAGAGAAGCGATAAATTTTGCAAAAAAGTGTTCAAGTAAACTTTATGCAATGACGGTCCTTGAGACAAACCCTGAGTATGAGACCATCGGCGGCAATGTTTTTGAAAAAGAAGAGATTGAGATGCGGAAGTACCTCGACTCCGTAAAAGCGCGGGCACTGCAGGAGGGCGTGGACTGCGAGACTATTTTCCATCACGGCGCAGAGCCGCATCAGGAAATAGTGGATGAGGCTGCTGAAAGAAAAATAGACATGATAATCATCGGCAGGCGCGGCCGCACAGGCCTGAAAAAATTCCTGATGGGAGAAGTGGCTTCAAAGGTCATCAGCCATGCATCATGCAAAATCCTTATTGTCCCGAAAGCAGCGAGGATTGAGTACAGGAATGTCCTTGTTGCTGCAGACGGTTCAACACACAGTAATGCCGCAGTTGCAGAGGCAATTGGGATAGCGAAAAGATGCGGGAGCGGCATTATCGCAGTCTCCGCAATGCGCGATGAAACCGAATCAGAAGAGGCAAAGGCAAATGTAGAGAAGGTTGTTGAAATGGCCCAAAAGGAGGGCGTTACGGTTGAAGCATTAACGCCAATCGGCAGGTCTTACGAGGTCATAGTCGAAACAGCAGGCGGCAGGGGCGTTGACCTGATAGTTATAGGGACATACGGCAAAACAGGACTTAAAAAAATCCTCATGGGAAGTTCAACTGAAAAGGTCATCGGAAATGCGGGGTGTGCGGTGCTTGTAGTAAAGGCGACGTAAGTTTCTGAACATCACAGGAACCTGTCATTCCGGCTTGTTCGGAATCGTTCCTTAAGAAGGGTTCCCGGCAAGCGGAAATGACGTTGAATATAATTATTAAAACTCGAAGCAATGCTTCAAAAAATATTTTTTAATTTAAAGGGAGGTTCAAATGAAAGAAGTTACTGAGATGGTTGTAAAATTAATGGCTGCGTCAGCAAGGACTGCGCCGAAGGCTGGAGGCAAGGATTTTCTTGAGATAATTGTAATCACTAAAGAAGAGGATTTGAAAAAAATTGCTGATGCAATGAAAGGGTACGCTCCAAAAAGCACGAACGAGGCCTACTGGTTGAGGGATGCGTCCAACATTGAAAACTCGCAGGCCCTGCTTCTTGTGGGTTTAAGCAAGCCGGTTACAGCAGGCTATGACTGCGGAGCCTGCGGTTATCCGACATGCGGTGAGTTTGCAAAGAACAGGCAGATGAAAGATAAAGAGATGGGATACACAGGGCCTCATTGTGTGATGAGAATGATAGACATAGGAGTTGCCCTGGCGTCCGCAGCAAAGACCGCAAGTATTCACAACGTTGACAACAGGGTCCAGCAGCGCGTCGGCGCCGCCGCAAGGGCGATTGGCCTTATCAAAGGTGAAGTAATCCTTGGGATACCGGTAAGCATAACAGGAAAGAGTATTTACTATGACCGGCAGACCCCGGTGAAGCATTAATTAAATCATGGCAAAAGTACTCTCACCCTTCGCGTCACTCTGCACGGTAGGCTTCTTTGCAAGGCTTTCCTATGCGCTTGCAAGAAGCCCGGTGCTCCCGCTTTTTGCGCTTTATCTTGGAGCAGGGCCTGAAGCGATCGGGTTTGCGGTAGGAATTTCAACTGTGACAGGGATATTCTTCAAGCTTCCTTCGGGAGCGCTGTCAGATGTGATAGGAAGAAAAAGGACTATGCTGATAGGTCTGGTCGTATTTGCGGTTATGCCTTTCACCTATCTCTTTGTAAAAGATTATCAATTGCTCGTCGTGATACGGTTTATCCACGGACTCGCTACGGCTGTCTACGGCCCCGTTTCAATGGCGGTTGTTGCCGACGTGGCTGGTGCAAAAAAAGGCGAGATGCTCTCATGGTTCTCATCAGTCACCATTATAGGGAACCTCGTTGGCGCGCCAGTGGGAGGATTCATTCTGCATAGTATGGCATCAGACAGTCCGTCCCTCGCAGAGTTTCAAACCGTCTATATCGTAAGCGGCATTGCAGGAATGACATCGCTCCTGATAGCGCTAAAACTTTTGGCACACAGGGAAAGAGTCGAAAAGGGAAAGAGCCTCAGGGAGTCGTACAGCAGATTTCTTTCCGGGATAAAAGAAGTAGTAAGCGACAGGCGAGTGGTAATCACGTCAAATATGGAAGGCTTGCAGAACCTGACAGTAGGAGCATTGGAGGCCTTTCTTCCAATCTATGCAGTAACGGTTGCCGGACTAAATGAATTTCAGGCAGGACTTTTGTGGGGAATACAGGTGCTTGCAACGATCCTGTCCAAACCCATTATGGGAAAGGCATCCGACAAATATGGAAGAAAGCCTCTTATTACAGCAGGAATGATCTTATGCGCATTGTCCTTTGGAGCGATTCCGATGCTGCATAACTTTTATCTGCTCATGATTACTGCAATCGTTTTCGGTTTCGGAGAGGCCTTTGTTACCTCATCCTCTGCAGCGCTCGTTGCTGATATATGCAAGGAAAAGCATTTTGGGACAGCGATGGGAACATTCGGGACAATCTTCGATATAGGCCATGCAGCAGGACCTATACTCGCTGGGATATTGATAGCAAAGTTTGATTATCGTTATTCCTTCTGGATAATGTCCCTGCTGCTTTTGGTCTCTGTGCCGGTTTTTATTGCCGGTGTAAACATAAAACAGAAAACCGAAGAGGCATAAACCGGTTTCTTTTAAAGAGGCTTTCAAATATTGGTTGAAGCCCGGATTTATAGCATGTGTAGATAGTTCTATACGCAGCAGGTGACGAACATTGATAAGGCTGGTGCAATGAGCGCTTTATTTAAAGGAAGTATTAAAAAAAATGTATGCCTTCCGTTGACGAATATCAAAGGAAGCCACGTCCGGAAATACCGTTATTTCAGATACCTTCTTGGTCACAACCAGGCAGCGCTGAATGCCATGTCCTCGATAGAACAGTTGTACTACGGAGGCAACCCCTACAGTCTTGAACAGGTCCGTTTCCATTATGAGACACTGCTTGAAGCAGTCAGCGGCATCATCTATTCACTTGAGAAGATTTCAGGAAAGACCTTCGCTGCTCTGGCAAACACCACTGACAGGCTGGACAAACTCATTTCCGAACATTTATCACCTGACGTCACGCCTATTAAAGGCGGCTATGTAATTTCCTTTGACCAACTAAAGACAGATATGAGCAAGGCTATCGGCGCAAAAGCGGCGAATCTTGCGCTTATCAGAAATGTCATCGGACTGCCTGTCCCGGATGGCTTTGCAGTCTCCGCGCATGCATTCGACAGCTTCATTACCGGGAATAAACTCACAGGGCCCATACGGAGGGAACTCTCTCGCATATCCCCGGAGACTGCTGATACACTTGAAGAGGCAGGCAAACAGATACAGGCAATGATTATGGACGCTGAAGTCCCCGAAAAAATATCCCGTGAAATTGTTAAGGCATATGACTTAATCGCACACAAGGCGGGAAGTAATGTCCGGATAGCAATGCGGAGCAGCGCAATAGGTGAGGACACTGAGGCAACCTTTGCCGGTCAGTACAGGACAGAGCTTAACGTCGGCAGGCATGATCTGGACACGGCTTACAAGACCATTGTTGCGAGCAAGTATTCAGGCAGGGCCATTGCCTACAGACTGCGTTACGGTCTTTCCGACAGGGAGACGCCCATGTGTGTAGCGGGGATCGTTATGCTGAATTCGCATGCAAGCGGCGTTATGTATACCGGCGATTCATCCGCCATGTCCGACACGATTACCATAGCCTCACTCTGGGGGCTTGGCGAACGGCTTGTAGACGGGAGCGCTCCATCCGATGTTTTCACTGTAGCAAGAACTGATGGGACGATAATCAGGAAAGAGATCAGCAGAAAGAACGAACGTCTCGTCATTTCCGAAACAGGCAGCCTGCAGACGGAGGAAGTGCCTGATGACAAAAAGGAAATGCCTTCAATTAATGACAGAACTATCTTTCTTCTACATGAACACGGTCTGGCGCTCGAAAAATATTTCGGCGGCCCTCAGGACGTTGAGTGGGCTTTAGACGGAAACGGCAACCTCTTCATCCTTCAGTCAAGGCCTTTGAGCATGCAGCAGCCTGCTGCCTGGAGCGGGAAGCAAATCGATTCCGGAAAATATCCGGTCATATTTTCAAAAGGCAAGACGGCCTCTTCAGGTACGGCCGTGGGAAAGGCATTTATAATGGGGCATGACAAAGACCTGTCCTCAACAGGCGATGGCCTTATACTCGTTGCCGGCACTGCCTCACCTGAATATGCAAAGCTCATCGGGAAAGTAAAAGGGATCATCACGGACATAGGAAGTCCGGCAAGCCATCTCTCATCCGTTGCCCGTGAGTTCGGGATTCCCATGATAGTTGATGCGCGGGATGCCATGTCCCTGCTGACCGATGGCGAAATGATCACTATGTCGGCGGATACGGCAACAGTTTACAGAGGTATCGTTGATGAACTTATAGAGGAAATGAGGCCGGCCAGGAAACATATCTTCGAGAGCCCCGTCCATAACAAGACCCGGCGCATCCTTGACAGCATCTCGCCGCTGACGCTCACTGACCCGTCTGCGCCGTCATTTATACCTGAGGCCTGCAGGACCATTCATGACATTATCCGCTATGCGCACGAGGGGGCTATGAAAGCCATGTTCGGCATTACAGACGAAGCTGAGGAAGTCCGTTCAATAAAATTAACGGCAAAGGTCCCATTGGACCTTCGTCTTATAGACCTTGGAGGCGGGCTTAGGGCGGGACTGACCACCTGCCATGAAGTTACTCCTGAGCAGATCGAATCATTCCCCATGAATGCAATATGGAAGGGATTTACCCACCCCGGGATCAAATGGGAGGGAACAATAAACCTTACGACAAATAATCTCATGACACTTTTTGCCTCGAGTGCAATCTCGGAAATTGGAGAGATGCCCGGGGGGATAAGCTATGCGATTATTTCAAGGGATTACATGAACCTCAGCGCGAAGTTCGGTTATCATTTTACCACCATCGACGCTATGTGCAGTGAAAACAGCAATCAGAACTACGTATCGATCCAGTTCGCAGGCGGCGCCGGGAACTATTATGGAAAGGCTTTGAGGATATCTCTCCTCAGAAATGTTCTCAGCAGGCTTGGATTTCAGGTCTCGATGAAGGGCGACCTGCTCGACGCATTAATTTCAGGCTATGACAGGCCCGCGCTTGAGGACAAGCTCGACCAGCTTGGGAGGCTCTTTGCTGCATCGCGGCTTTTGGATATGACTCTATCAGGCCGGAACGACGTAGATATCCTGACTGAGGCCTTTTTTAACGGCACATATGATTTTCTTTCGATAAAGCGGGCTGATGAACTAAAAGAATTTTATACACACGGCGGTTACTGGAAGCGTACGGTGGAAGACGGACATGCATATTGTGTCCAGGACAGCTCTAAGGAATACGTAATTGCGTCCGGCACCGCAGGCATTGCCGGAAAAATTATCGGCTCGAAGGTTCAGGAACTCCTCGACAATATCGAGGCTTATTACTACTTCCCTCTGGCCATAGTGAGAAACGGCAAAATATCGGATGGAACAGTTAGCGTCATGGTTAAACCGATGAAAGGGCATATTGACAGGGCAGGAGGCATCGCCTTCGGCATACGGAACAGCAGTAATTATTACGTCATACGAATAAACGCCCTTGAAGACAACGTTATTCTGTTTGAGTACGTCAATGGCAAACGGCGCCAGCGTATGGCGGTCAATGAAAAGATTCATTCCAATATATGGTATAACCTGTCGGTCCAAATTCGGGGAAGCAGCATCAGAGGATTTATAGACAACAGGCCGGTAATTACATATACAACCGACAATTGCATTAAAGGATTTATCGGGCTCTGGACAAAGGCAGACTCGGTCACATGGTTCGACAATCTGACAATTGAAACCGAAGGCCGCCGGCAGATAATAGAATTCTGAATTTATGAAAGCAACCAGCAGGAGCGACAGGGGGACAAAAAGACGGAAAAACAGAGATGCTGTCCTGATAGACTGCGAGAGAGAAATGTTTTTTCTTGCCGACGGACTTGGCGGCGGTCATCCTGCCGGGGAAATAGCAAGCGATACCTCAGTTAGAACTGCTTATGACTATCTGAAAGACAGGCTGCATGATGAAACGGACATCAAACATCTCCTTGCCGAAGCAGTGAAACATGCGCACCACTGCCTGCAAAAATTATCGGGAAAAGACAGGACGCTGAAAGGGATGGGCACAACAATTGTTCTTATGATAATTAGAGTCTGTTTATAAACCGTCGTTTTTTCGACGGGGACGCAGTTTTCTATCATCTTTCCCAGTTCTTTGCCGTTGCATCGAGACACGGGATCACTTTCGCAGCCCGCTGCATCAATATTTCCGTTTTTTTGGCGCA
>JACQZF010000038.1 GCA_016213945.1 Nitrospirota bacterium
GAATTTTACCTCCGGTATTGTTTCGTCTTCCAACAAAACTTTACCAGACTCGGTCGAAATTCGATGCTTTTGTTTTTATGCCCTTACTTCCCTATCTATTCCGTCCCTTTTACGTATCTTCAACTTTTTTACGAATGAACCTTATTTATTTTAATTTGTACAAAATCAACAACAGGCGGGACACAAAATCCAGCTTCTGGTCCATATTGCTGAAGAAAGTTTCGTGAGCGGGGATTATTTTAACATATTGCTGTTAGGTTTCGGCTTTAAATTCAGATGGAATATTAATACAAATCTTCCAGCTTTCCGTGACACGCCTGGCAGAGAATTTTAGGCAGACGATGCCTGTAGCTTTCGCTTGCTCCCTTTGCGCCGCGCCGCCCTTTAGGGATGACACCCTTTTCGTGCGGGTTATGGCAGGTAATGCAGGTAAGCTTTCCTTCTTCGTCAAGCGGCAGCACTGTTTCGAACTTGTCTTCCAGCATCTGCATTCTTATGTACATTTTGGTTGAGGGTACCCGATAGTGGTCAATACCTCCCGGATGCCTGATCATATCGCCGTGGCATCTCTGACAGATCATCTTCAAATCGCCGATAAGCTTGACATCTTCGTAGTCGGCGGTTTTTTCATCCGGTTTTGCCACATGGCAATAAAGGCATATCTCAGGAATTATCTCACCTTTTTCATTCCTTTGCATATGAGGGTTGAGTTTCTGGTATTTTTGTTCTTCGTGACACTTAAAACATATATCCGTTCTCTTTTTTATATCTCCCCTGAGAAACAGCATCTGCAGCCTGTAAAATCTTCGATTCCACTCACCGGCCTGAGCATACTCCGGGTTTTCCTGACACTGTTTGTAAATATCGTGGCAGGTGGTACAGACAATTTTCCCGTTTTTGAGAGGGAAGTCCTTCGGAATCCTTGCCTTTTTTTCTTTGGACGGTTCTATGTCCACAGGATGTATGTAGGTAGCCGGGGTATACCCATGGCATCTGCACAACCAGGTGAAATCTCCGCTGAATTTTAAATGCATGTTCTTATCTTTACCGGGAATTTTCTCATGACATTCATCACAGTATTTGCCTGAAAAGTGAAGGTTGGTTTTAAATGTTACATCTTTATTAACAAACGTGGAAGCGTCCGGCTGGTTTTTTTCTTCAGTTGTCTTACTGACGGCAGGGGACAGGCTGATAATAATTATCAGCAGAATAAATAATATACATCTTTTGAAAAGCATACCCTATTATCGTACTTTCCATTGAAGAATTTAAATAGCTAAGAAGATTTTCAGATGGAACAGCTCTTTTTTATAGTTTATTGGAAATCCTGAAAAGAACCTGTCTGCTGCCTGTCTGTCTTGTATCTGTCATTATGCAGTGATACAATTACGACAAAAGGCGGATGTTTGCCCATCCGCGGGGTGCGGATATAATTTCTCAGATCAGTGAGGTGGGCCATGAAGATATTGATCATAAGCGCGGACAACTTTGAAGACACGGAGCTCCTTGTCCCCTATTACAGGAGGCTTGAAGAGGGACATGATTAACGAAAAAGCGATCAAGGATTACATCAGGAGGGAATTCAAGGACGTTGTCCACGTAGAGATCAAAAAGCTCGGCCAGGGCGTGCAGGGCGCGGGGTTTCTGATCGACATACAGACGAAGCATGGCCGTAACTCATATGTGATAAAAGGCCTCTTCCCTGAAGGGCTGGAGCATGATTACCCGGCGGACAGGGCAGGGGTATTTCTTCTTGATCTTGATGAATTCAAGAATCTCCCGAAGCACGTGAAGGCCGTTGATGTGCTGGCTGAAATGGAAGACGGCTCAATAAAATCCATCGGCGGAGGCAGGGAATATTACCTCCTGATGGAAAGGGCTGAAGGCAGACATTACTTCAACGATCTGACGGCATTCTCCAAAAGGGCAAAACTTACAAATACCGATACAGAAAAAATAAAGTCGATGACTTCCTATCTCGCGGAGATTCATTCGGTCAAAAATGAATCAAGACATCTTTACTGGCGAAAGGTGAGAGACACTATCGGGCACGGCGAATGTTTAATGGGAGTGTTCGATACATATCCAGACGGGACAATCAGCTATGAAGAAATGGCGGAGATCGAAAAGAGGTGCGTGGACTGGCGGGCGATATTGAAACCGAAATCCAAAAGGCTCTGCCAGATACACGGTGACTTTCATCCGGGGAATATATGGTTCAGGGAAGTTAAGAGTGAAGACTTGAGAGTTAAGAGCTTAGAAGTCTTAAATCCCAAAAAACGGGACTCCAAACTTGTGACCCCCGTTGACTTTGTCCTTCTTGACAGAAGCAGGGGGCCGTGGGGTGAGGCTGCTGACGATGTAACGGCGTTGACGATAAATTACATTTTCTTCTCCATCAATCATTATGGCAAAGTGCAGGGGACTTATCTTGAGGCACTGAAATTGTTTTATGACGAGTACATTCAAAAGACCGGAGACGCGGAACTCCTTAAAGTAGTCGCGCCGTTTTATGCTTTCCGCGGGGCAGTGGTCGCCAATCCGGTTTTCTATCCGGACGTGTTGCCTGAGAATAGGAGAAAGATCTTTAATTTTGTGCATGGCGTTCTAAATGATGAATCATTTAAAGTAGAGAAGGTGAATGACTATCTCGCGACTCGTAACGCGTGATGCGTCAATCTGTCATTCCGGCTTGTCCGGAATCTTTCATTAAGAAGGATTCCCGACTCGCTTCGCTTGCGGGAATGACAACTGCTAATATAGAGATCATTATGGATATTACACATCTCAGAAAAATCGGAGCCAGGCTGAAAGCAGAAATCTCTTCTCACCTTGAAGAATTGCGCAAGGCGGCTCCGCTTGGCAAAGGCGCGAGCGGTGATACCACACAGGCAGTTGATAAGAGGGCTGAGGACATTGTCATTGAAGAAGCGGAAAAATTACACATTCCCATCACGATTGTCTCTGAAGAATGCGGGGTCAAAGACATCAGAGGCGGAGGAGTAAAGCTCTTATTAGACCCGATTGACGGAAGCAGAAACGCATTAAGCGGCGTTCCACTCTTTTCTACTTCAATAGCAATCGTTGACGGCGACACAATAGGTAATACTGCGCTTGGCTACATTATTAATTTAATAAGCGGTGATGAATTCTGGGCAATAAAGGGCAAGGGAAGTTTTTTAAATGGAACGTCTGTAACGACACAACGGGATGACATATTTAAAGTCATTGCCTACGAGGCACAAACTCCGAAAGAAGATATTCAGAGGATCATATCTCTCATTTCCCTGTTCCACCGGGCAAGATGTTTCGGCTCAACCGCGCTCGACATGGCGCTGCTTGCGCAGGGCGCTATCAGTGTGTTCGTTGTTCCCTCACAATCAAGGAGCTTCGATTTCGCGGCAGGATACCTTCTGATAAAGGAAGCAGGCGGGGTTGTTACAGACATCGACGGTAACGGCATTGAGGATATTGAGATCGGCGTTAAGAGGTCAACCTCACTCCTCGCATCTGCGAATGAAGATTTTCATGCGAGGGCGTTGGCACAATTAAGGCGTAACTAATCCCTTACAAAAATTTCTCTCGCTGTCTGTTAACTATCTTGAACCCCTCAAACCAGAATATGCTGACGGCCCCGGCTGCTGCGCTGACGATGAGATCGGTATAGTGCAGGGTGCTGAAATGAAACATCTCTCTTAAGAAGGGAACATAAAGGACCATCCCCAGGAAAAAAAGCGCTCCTGACAGTACCCACCAGAGGGCTGTATTCGGCGTGCGCAAGGTACTCCAAATGGTGCGTGACCGCGAGCGGTTCGTTAGTATCAAACCGATATTCGCGATAATAAGAGTGGTAAAACTCAAAGCCCTGGCGTCTGTTTCACCCTGTCCCCTTTGCATCGTTAAAATGAAAACAGCCAGAACTATGATCAATACACTCAGTCCCTGCAACAGGCTGATGGCTATGTTCAGCCTGTTAAACAAAGGCTCCTGCAGGTTGCGCGGAGGTCTGTCCATTATGCCTGCTTCCTCACGCTCAGCCTCAAAGACAATTGAGCAGGCAGGGTCAATGATCAGTTCGATAAACACAATATGAAAAGGTAAAAGCACAAGGGGCCAGTTGAAAAGCACGGGAAGCAATGACATGCCTGCGATAGGAACGTGGATTGCGAGGATATAGGTCATGGCATTTTTCAGGTTGTCGAAGATCCTCCGCCCCATTCTCACGGCCTGCACAATGGAAGAAAAATCATCGTCAAGCAAAACAATAGACGAGGCCTCGCGGGCTACATCCGTGCCGCGCCCTCCCATAGCTATTCCGATGTGGGCGGCTTTCAGCGCGGCAGCATCATTGACTCCGTCGCCTGTCATTGCAACGACTTCGCCGTTTGCCTTAAGCGCGTTCACTATGTGCAGCTTTTGCTCCGGCACGACACGCGCGAAGATATTGGCTGTCTTGATCCGCTCCTGAAGTTCTGATCTGTCCATTCTGTCAAGCTCCGCGCCGGTAATGGTCCCGTCTGTTTGTTTCAGCCCGATCTGTTTTGCAATGTTCTGGGCGGTGACGGGGTAGTCGCCGGTGATCATTACAACCCTTATACCTGCGCTGTAACATTCTTTAATTGCCTCCGCAACCCCGGGGCGCACAGGGTCTGCCAGGCCGATCAGGCCGAGGAACTCAAATTTGAAATCATGCTGTTCCCCTGGCAGAGATGTTTGTGTGAAATCCGATTTGGCCACTCCGATTATCCTCAGGCCTTCTTTAGCCATCGAGTTAATTTTTTCTGACAGGCTTTGAATCTGTTCAGTATTCATATGGCAGATATCAGCGATGGCCTCTGGCGCGCCTTTTGCCGCAATGACGTAGTTCATATTGTCAGGCGACTTCCAGACCCTCGACATTGCAAGCAGTTTTTGAGACAGGGGATATTCCTGTACCAGGGTCCAGTTATCATGAAGGTGTTCAGTATCAGAAAGGGCGCTTGTGCCGAGTTCCCTTAACGCTGTTTCCATAGGATCAAATGGCTTAAGCTGGCTCGCCAGGATGCTGAACTCCACGACCTCGTGAAATTCCTCAGGAAGGTCAGTTTGCGCATGACTTATATCGCAGAACTTTCCGTCTGAAAAGACCTTCTGTACTGTCATTTTATTTAAAGTAAGTGTGCCGGTCTTGTCCACGCACAGCACAGACGCCGAGCCGAGTGTCTCCACGGCAGGCACCCTGCGCGTGAGGACCCTTTTACGGGAAATTCGCCATGCCCCCAATGCGAGGAAAACAGTGAGCACTACAGGAAACTCCTCAGGCAGCATTGCCATAGCAAGTGTTATCCCTGCTAAAAATCCGTTCAGCCAGTTGGCCCTTGTCAGACCATATACGACAACCACGATACTGCAAAGGGACAATCCGAATATTGCGAGACGGCGCACGAACTGTCCTGTCTCTTTCTGCAGGATTGTTTCTTCAGGCTCAATAGACTGCAGCGCCTTTCCTATCTTGCCGAGCTCGGTATTGATGCCGGTGGCCTTTACCTGTGCGATAGCGAAACCCTGTACCACGAGTGTCCCGGAAAAGACAAAGGGAAGGTTGTCGCCTCCGGGACGCGCCATTTCCTTCATGCCGTCACAAAAGGTTTTACGGACAGGCACGGATTCACCTGTCAGTAAAGATTCATCAACCGATAGATTTGTGCACGAAATGAGCACCGCGTCAGCAGGTACACGGTCGCCTTCGGCAAGGACCAGGATATCGTCTCTTACTACTTCACGTCCTGGTATCCTTTTTTGCGCCCTGTCCCTGATTACCAGTGCGCGGGGGCTTGACAGGTCTCTGAGCGCTTCAAGTGCCCGCTCGGTCTTACGCTCCTGGTAAAGCGTGATGCCCATGACTATAAAGACAAAGCCCAGCAGCATAACGGCCTCCCTGACATCGCCCAACAACAGGTAGATCGCACCGCCCGCGATCAGAAGCAGGAACATCGGCTCGCGGATTACTTCAAAGGCAATGGCGAAGATGCTGCGCTCTTTTGCTGAAGGGAGTTCATTATATCCCTCCTGTTTAAGACTTTGAGCTGCATTTGCTTCGGAAAGCCCTGAGACAGTAGTAATGTCAAGGTTATTGTCCAACGTCCCTCTCTATCGCCGGGTCCATAGATATTTTGATTTTACAGGATGATGGGCCCTGTTGCTAATCAGGATATTTTCCCAACCGCAATTGCCCTGTCTCCCCGGCGGCGGCTTTTGTATTTCCTTGAATATATTTCTTCCGGACGGACCTCTTTCAGAAAGATATTTTTATCTTTCTCGCTGGTAACATCCAGAAGCTCGGCATCATAGATAAAATAGATCCCGCCTTTTTCCCTTTTCAGTTCTTTTAAATCTGCAAACGTATTCACCTGGCGTACTTCCCTGTCCAAATAGCAGGTTATTGTCAGATACCTCCTGTATCCCATCTCGTATACCACGCCAACATCCGGGGGCAATAAAAGATCTATCTCACGGGCGATCTCTCTGGGAGTGCTTCCCTGTTTTTTATCCAGCCCGATAGTGATGTCGGTATAAACGAGAAAAAAGAGCGCCGTTATGGCCGTCACATAGACGGGTACATGCGGCAATCGCGCGGAACCGGCTTTATATAAAACAACAATGCCTGAGATCATAAGACATGCAATGAAAAATAATATCGTGAAAGAAAATTTCAAATGCAGGAAGATGACCGCGGGGATGACTGTAACGGCCAGTAAGATCGTCAGTATCGCAAGGACTTTTAAAAACTTCACAAAGAACACTTTGATTGCCGGAAACGCCTGCATCTTTCTGAGATATAATTCAAAAACAAACGCTACAGCGAGGGCGGCAAACGGATACGCGGGGAGAAAATACCTGTACCGCGTGTTTGGAAGCAGCCAGTAAAAAGGCAGATTGGCGGCGATCACGACAAAAGAAAACGTAAAAAATTCATTGTCGAACAATTTCCTTGCTTCCTGCCGCAGGTCTTTATAAATTGCAAGGGGAATAAGGAACAATAAACACGGCAGAAAAGACGGCAGTAACTCAAACGGATATTCGAGCACTTGCATCAGGTATGCTGAAATGTGTTTGCTTTCTGTGCGCTGTAGTCCCTCGCCGAGCCACATGTGTATATAGCGCTCAAGCGTTGTCCACTGAAGTAGCAATAATAAATAAAGAGCGAGAACGAGAAGCAAAAGGCCTAACCCGAATACATGCGCCTTTGAAAAGAAAAATGAGGTCCTTTTCCTTAAAAGCAGGTACGGTATTATGGACATGTAAAAAAACATGAGCATCTGGGGTCCCTTTGAAAGAAATCCGATCCCGGCGAGAGACAGCGTAAGGCCCCACAGCACAGCCGGTTTCCACTGCTTTAAATATCCGTTTATCCAGAGCAGCAGGATGAATGAAATAACAAAGGTCTGAAGACTGTCTATCTCCGCTTCCCTGCCTGCCCTGACCGGCCCGTACATGCAAAGCATCATAAGTGCGGCAAAGAGCCTGCCCTCTCTTGCAAGCCATTTCGTTGCGAGAAAATAAACAGACATCCCGGTCATCAGCATCAACAGCACGGAGGGCAGACGGCTGGTCCACTCATTCACCACGCCGAACAAACCGCCGCTTGCGGCCATGAGCCAGTTCATCAGGGGAGGCTTCGCGAAGTAGGGGTTGCCATGCAGCATGGGCATTATCCAGTTGCCGGTCTTCAGCATCTCTTTAGCAACGATCACCCTTACAGGTTCATTGCCGTCCCACACCGGAATTCCAAGGAAAGGGATGTAGATTATCGCGCCTGTGATGAGGAGCAATAAGCAATCCTGAAGCGTATGTTTTTTTTCCGGCAATGGACCCGTGGACATGTTTTGAAAATGATACAACATAGCATGAAAAAAAAGACATATTTGTCATTCTTTTGCTGTGGCTTGCAGATTGCAACTATGGGAACCATCTGCTAATATTATAACTATGAAAATATATTTCGATGTATGCTGTCTTAACCGCCCATTCGATGATCAAACGCAGGACAGAATACATCTCGAGGCTGAAGCAATCCTCGCTATTATTAATCACAGTCGGATATCTAATTGGAGCATAGTAGGTAGCGATGCTATTGATTTTGAAATTGCAAGAATGCCTGATCTTAACAAACGAATCATGGTACAAATACTTTCAACCTTGCATGATGCTCATATTAAAGTCGATTCAGGTATTGAAAAACGAGCGCTGGAACTCAAAAAAATGGGTCTGAAAGCTATGGACGCCTTGCATATTGCCTGCGCGGAAAAAGCAAAAGCAGAGGTTTTTCTCACAACAGACGACTATCTTTTTAGCAAGGCCGTGCAAAACAAAAAAATGTTGAAACTAAAGATAGAGAACCCGCTGCGATGGGTAACGGAGGTATTAAAATGAGCACGCAAACTATGAGCCCGATTGTTATACGCAAAGCCGGATTGGAAGCAGTTGCAAAAAAACTGGGACCGCTTGGGATGGTGCGTTTCCTGCAGCAATTTGAGACGGGACTTGGAGATTACACCCGGGAGCGGACCCAATGGCTTAAAGATATGGACATTCATGAGATCGTGACGGAAATAAGGAAAAAACGGTAACCTCTCCCCGAGTCCTTGAATTAGCCTTAATATTTCCATATCTACCGAGCTTTACTCCGTGAATAGAGATTATTTCCCTCCAAGAACAATTCCCATGATAATAACCTCGGACATTTTCGAAGCCTATCTTAAGTGCCCTTCTAAATGTTGGTTTCGCATTCAGGGTGAAGAAACAGCCGGTAATATATATTCTCAGTGGGTGGAGAAAAAGAACCGTTTATACCGAGAAGAAGCTCTCAATCGGATTTCGGATAATATTGGCAGTGATAATTTTACCTTTTCTCCGGGCCAACCTTTGAATATAAAGATGGCTAAGTGGAGGTTAGCTGCAGATTTTATTGTGCGAAAGGAAAACTTGGAAGCCCATGTTCCTGCTATCGAGCGATTGTCTTCCGAGGGCAAGCCTGTTCAGCTCATTCCCATTCGATTTACCTTTGCCAATAAACTTACCAGAGGGGATAAGCTGATACTTGCATTTGATTCGCTCGTGTTGTCTGAGGCATATAGGCATGAAATAGTCTACGGCAAAATAGTTCACGGCGACGACTTTTCCAGGTCAAAGGTTAAGCTACACCCTCTGATGCGAGAGGTACGAAAGCTTAATGGCAAAATAGCCACTTTGCTTTCAAACAGCGCACCACCTGATATCGTTCTAAACCGACACTGCCAGGAGTGCGATTATAAAGCCAAGTGCCGGCAGAAGGCTATTGAAAAAGACGACCTCAGCTTGCTGGCCGGCATGAACGAAAAGGAGCGGACAAAATATAACAGTAAAGGGATATTCACTATTAAACAACTTTCGTACACATTCAGGCCTCGTCGCCGACCGAAAAGGCAACGGGATAAACGAGAGAAGTATCATCACTCGCTTAAGGCGCTCGCGATTCGTGAAAAGAAAATTCACATTGTCGGCAGGCCGGAACTGAGGATCGATGGCACACCGGTTTATCTGGATGTCGAAGGTATTCCTGACAGCGATTTATATTATCTAATTGGGATACGCATCAAAACTGCTACAGGGATTGTTCAGCACAGTCTGTGGGCTGACGAAAAGGATACCGAGGGAAAAATATGGCGCGACTTTCTCGGAGCTCTCTCCCAAATCGAGAACCCAGTCTTGATCCACTATGGCAGCTTCGAGTCAACATTTCTAAAACGAATGTGTGACCGGTATGACGAGCCTGCAGCGGATTCAGCAATGGCCATCGCCCTTAAATCGACAATCAACCTCCTGTCTTTTGTTTACGCACAGATATATTTTCCCACCTTCTCCAATGGTTTGAAGGAAATTGCCGGTTTTATGGGATTCACATGGTCTGATGAGAACTGCTTTGGGGTTCAGTCGATAGCATGGCGTCATCTCTGGGAGGAAAGTCGTGACAGCTCTGTGAAGGAGAAGCTTCTCCGATACAATGCTGAAGACTGTCAGGCACTGGAGAAGCTATCACAGACAATCCGGGAGATTGGCGACGCCGGAACAGTGGAGCCAACTGATCAAATTAGCGAGACAAAGTTTATCAGATTAGATTCCGATAGGTTTAACAAAAAGTCTAAGTGGCATAGATTCACTAGTCCTGTTTCAAGCTTAGAACTTATCAATTCTGCAGCGCAGTGGAATTATCAGAGAGATCGTGTTTATGTAAGGACTGGAGAAGTAAAGCAAGAGCGCAAAAAGCGACGATCTCGGCGACAAAATATTTCACAACCAGAAAAAGTAATCATATGGGATAGTACGCGAACTTGCCCGTGCTGCAATCGTTCTTATTATAGAAAGGGGCCAGATAAATCAAAAAAGCTGTATGAGATTCTGTTTGGCCATCGCAGTATAAAACTGCGATTAGTGAAATATTTATTCCCAATCCGCCTTTGTCGAAAATGTGGTACAGCCTTTGGCATGCCGGACAGATATAAGTTTGCAAAGAAATATGGCTGGAATCTTATTGCATATTTCTTCTACCATGTTGTTGACTTATGCATTCCGCAACGCAAGATCGTTCGTGGGTTTAACAGACTATTTAATTTTGAATTGAATCGCAGTACACTGCACTATCAAAAAATAAGAACCGCTGAATATTATGCCGATACTAAACAGCAAATTCTGGAAAGAATAGTTAGCGGCAGTCTTCTCCACATCGATGAAACAAGAGCAAACATTAAGGGGCAGTCTGCTTTTGTATGGGTGCTTACCAGCCATAAAGAGGTCGTATATATTTTGTCCGAGAGCAGAGAGGGCGAAATTGCACATAAATTGCTTGCTGAGTTCAAAGGGGTCTTGGTATCTGATTTTTACACAGCTTACGACTCCATTAACTGTCCGCAGCAAAAATGTCTGATCCACTTAATGAGAGATTTAAACGACGAAATTCTGAACAATCCATTCGATGAACAGTTGAAGCAAATAGTCACTGACTTTGGTGGTCTATTAAAACCAATGATTGAAACGGTTGATAGATTTGGTCTCAAGAAATATTTTTTGAAGAAGCATATGATTCACGCCGAACGCTTTTATTGCGCTCTTGAGCGGACAGACTATCAAAGTGAAGCGGCAGTGAAGTGCAAGGAAAGATTTGAGAAAAATCGGGGAAAACTCTTTACTTTTCTGAAATACGATGGGGTACCATGGAATAATAACAATGCCGAACACGCAATCAAAGCTTTTGCGAGACTTCGGGATGTGATTGCTGGCTCATCTACTGAAAAAGGTGTTGACGAGTATCTAACCCTCTTGAGCATTTGTCAAACATGTAAATACAGTGGAGTGGACTTCTTGGACTTTTTACGATCCGGCGCAAAAGATATTCGTGCCTTCGCTGAAAGTAAACGAAGGCGAAGGGGAGATAAAGTCTCACTTCCCATGAACAGCGAGTAAGCCAGCATCACATCACTAAGTGGTTTAATGCGTGAAATCAGTAATGGTATCCACGTAATCTCTGCTAATAACTCAAGGATATTCTTCGGAGCTTGATCCAGTCATGCCTCTGCTTGTTCTATAATAACCCGCGAGGTATAATCATCAAACATGACCGCTGAAATGCTAACTCCTGAAATCGAACTTACCGTCATCATTCCCGTATACAACGAGGAAGAGAACATAGTGCCTTTGATCGGGGAGCTTTTCCCCGTTCTCAGGAACACCGGGAGGCCCTTTGAGGTCATATACGTCGACGATTTCAGTACCGACAACAGCATCTCAGTACTTGAGGAAATGAGGAAAAGGTATGCGGAGCTCCGCGTGGTCCGTCACAGGAGTAACTTCGGACAGAGCGCGGCCGTGGCAACCGGCTTCGCTCATGCCAGAGGAAATATAATTATTACACTTGACGGCGATCAGCAGAATGATCCCGCAGACATCCCTCTGCTGCTTGAAGCCATGGGCAATTCTGACGCGGTCTGCGGCGTGCGGAAAAAGCGTGAGGACAATTGGGTCAGAAGGGTCTCATCGCGTATTGCCAACGGGTTTCGCAACTGGGTCACAAAAGACAAGGTCACTGACGCAGGATGCACCTTCAGGGCTTTAAGAAAATCCGCTCTAAGCGAGATTCCCGTCTTTAACGGGATGCACCGCTTCCTCCCGACGCTGCTTCGCCTTCAGGGATACTCCGTGAAAGAGGTCCCGGTCAATCATCGGCCGCGGACGCGCGGGCTGACCAAATACGGGATAGGGAACCGCATGTTCAGGGGCATAGTTGACTGCTTTGCGATGAGATGGTGGCGAAGGCGGTGCCTGCCCGGGCATAGAGTTAATAGCGACAACAGGGAGAACTTTTCATGAAGGACATCGATCTTCCAGAATCGCCTTCCGGGATAGGACCTGAAAACGGAAAGAACAGCCTGAACATAATAAAAACAATACTGCTGACTTTTCTGCTCATCGGCTCTTTGGCGCTGGTCCGCTATTCACCATTGGGTTACTATCTTGACCCCGCGCACGTGCACCTGCTTCAGGAAAAGCTGGCAGGGTTTCATTCAATGGCGCCTGTCATATTCTTTGCAGGCGGCGCAATCCTCATTGCCATGGGCGCTCCGCGCTCCATCATCCATGTTCTGGCAGGTATGGTTTTCGGTTTCTTCAGCGGGACATTACTGTCCACCGCGGCTGCCGTCACCGGTTCCGGCGTGCTTTTCTGGCTTACACGTTTATTAGGCCGCCCGCTTTTTCATCAGAAGACCGGCAGCCGTCTTAAGGCTGTTGAAGGCCACCTCAAAAGCCACGGGTTACTGGTGATCATAATGATGAGGCAGCTCCCTCTGACATGCATGTTCGTCAGCATCCTGATCGGGCTGACCTCAGTAAGGACCTCCGTCTTTATTTCAGGATCGATCATCGGCCTCTTGCCTGCGGCCGCGATCTTCACGCTATTTGGAAGCAGCGTACGCGGAGGCTTCGCCTTGAGGGTCTCCATTGCCTCATGCCTGCTGGTCCTGCTTGTCCTGGCGGTCAAGACATTCTACAAGCGCTCCCCGCTGGGCAGGGAGTTGTCGCAAAAACTAACAAAGGACAAGGCATAAGAATGAAATTATGAGTTTGTTCCAAAATAGAACTTTAGTTGCCGATTTCATCATTATTCAGTTAAAAAATAAAGTCAGTCGGAGAATGCCTGACCCAAGAATGCCATTGACTATGTACAAAATCGCGCTATAATAAACATAGGAGATGATGTTGCGATACCCTGGAACGTATTAAGCTAAGAACCGGGCAAATCGGTCAACAAATGGGTGTTGCTGGCGGTAAAAAAGCTTTCCCCTCAAGCGCAGGGGAAACAAAAAACTGCCAAATACCCCAGAACAGAAAATTAAGGTTTTTGCCTTACAGGGTATCGCAAATTATTTTACGCCTGCCTTTGAGCAAAAAAAGCCGTTTTTTCTGCACCTGTAAGGGATTCAATTATTACTTCCTGCTGAAGCAGGTGGATAGTCCCCGTCAATTGAATTTCCGCATTATAGATTTGAAAACAGCTTATATTGAATTTGTTGGCAGGTATTCTTTATAATGTATAGTCTTAGTTAGCAAAGTGACTTGATAGAGAGTGTTCCCGGGTAGCTCAGCCGGCAGAGCGGGTGGCTGTTAACCACCATGTCGGGGGTTCGAATCCCTCCCCGGGAGCCAGTCATTACTCTCAGCAAAACCGTTTGCTGAGTTAATTTTTTGAGGATCTACGGGAGGCAGTTCCCATAGATCCAATTTTATTTGGCAGTTATGAGAAACCTCAGTTCCGCCAATTGAATTAAGAGCTTTTCCGTTTCATTGAGAGAGCCCTTATTAAGATAAGTTTCAAATACCTCTTTGGAAAGAGGAACTTCTGATTCATTTACTGCATGACATTTGTTCTCATAATCTATATCGTAACCCAGTCTCGGATACCCTCCGTTGAACATACCCTGTTTTGCCCTGAAGGCCATGACGTCCATAGTCCTTTCACAATATAGTGGGAAAGTCTTAATGAGCATGTTGTTCTTTTTCAGACTTTTCTTTTTCTTCAGGATGTTCTCCGGCTTCCGCTTTCCCATGATGTCCAACCTTGGCAGTGGCATCGTTGTACAGCCTCTCAACGTAATGGGTAAACACAACATAGGCTTCAACATATTCCCTGCCTGCCCCGACATTATCATCGGCATGTTTTTGGGTTTCTTTTGCGTGTGCAAAATTTTCCCGTATACCTTTTGCTACGGCATCAGTGACATGTTTCACGAGATTATCAGATGAGTCGCTTTCCAACGCCCTGTCTGATTCCACAATAACCGGCTCAATAGCTTCGCTGGGTTTCAGTCCTGTGTAAGGCGCTCCTTCACCTGTCCGGTGAATCCGCACAAGGGTTTCAAAAAAATACATGTCTGCAAGTTCTTTTGCCTCTTTGCCTTGTTTTCTGACTGCCAAAGTTTTCATGAAGGCTTCTTTTATCTCCCCCTCGTTTTCCTTCTTCACCCATTTCAGAACCGGCGTTATGTCGCCTTTTTCAAGCGCCGCTCTTGCTTCCTTCACCACAGGCCCTTCAAGGGTATCGCAATGGGCTCTGGCAATGTCTGGAATAAAACAAGAAAGGGTGAAGATACTTGATGTGATTATCAGGATTTTCCCGATAAGATTTAACCTTGCAGTCATTTTATCTTCCTTTGGTTTTTATTATGGTTTAATTTAAAAGTCTATCATTTTTGAAATAAATTACAACAGTAAATGATTTTAATAAACACACTCAGTAGTTGACAACTCAGTTGCTGGTATTGACATACCCATATTAAATAATTACGCTAAGTTAATGACAAAATTCATCTCAGACATGCTGGACGAGCTCCGTGCATTACCATGCCTTTCCGGTTTAAAAAAAGATGAACTGTCCATAATAGGAGAGCAGGTGCACATCAGGGCTTTTCTTAAAAATGAAATCCTGTTTAGAGAATCCGACCCGGCCAGTTTTTTGTTTGTGGTCAAAACTGGGCAGGTAAAATTATTCAAAACTTCACCTGAGGGGAGAGAGCTGTCAATTAAGATAATGGGGCCGCACGAATATTTTTGCTGTGCCCCGCTTTATCTGGACGGCAAATATCCCGTCAGCGCCTCTGCCAAAGAGGATTCTACGGTTGTAGTCATACCGTCAAAAGAGTTCAAGGATATAATTGGCGTCAGTGCAAATGAAATGGGACTAAAGATCATATCAGGCTTATGCAGCAGGATAAAATACCTCTCAGGGCTTGTAGAAAATCTCTCATTCAAGGACGTCGAGCAGAGGATCCTTATGGCTCTCTTGCGCCTGTCGGAAGAGAAAGCCCCCAAAGACAACATAGTCTCTCTTTCAATATCCCATCAGGATATTGCTTCAATAACAGGGACGGTGAGAGAGGTTGTTTCAAGGATCATGTCAAGGCTGAAAAAAGACGGTATCGTAGTTGACAGCAGTGTAAAAGGTTTTAGGATAGACAAGGACAAGCTTAATAAAATCCTTAGCGAGAAATAGTCATTAAATCTACTTGCCTTCAGGAACCAGATAATACCATGTGGATACCGCCTTCCTGCCGTCAACATCGCTTTCCGAGCCGTCCCAGACAGCGAAACTGACCGGAATGGCTTTACCGTTTGTAAATCTGATATTGTCTTCGCCGAACATCCCTTTGAACACCACGTTCCATTTCCCGTTTTCCCATTTCCCGCTTCCGGAAATATGTTGAAGCTTGTTATCTTCTTTGACCGCCAGCGTCCCCAAACCTCCTGCAATCAGATTTTCAACAGGGGATCCGGTGAGCGGCTGAAGACCGCCATTTATTTTTTCCTGAAGGTCTGCCTTCCAATACCAGATATTCACCTTTCCTTTTTCATCTCCCATCCAGAATGAAGGCGTTGCAATGAGGAGGTCCATCAGTTCGGATATTGACAAAGAGTTTTTAATATGCTAAAACAGGACATAATCAGTCCTGTATAGAAGATGGACCCTATGAAGTCAGTTTTTATTTTGCAATGTCAGGTCAGGCTAAAATGCTCAACGGATATTTCAAAGGCGAATAAGCATGTATGTAACGCGAAAGGCAGATTATGCGGTGCGATGTGTGCTGCATTTGTCGAAGTACCCTGAGCAGGTAGTGTCAGTGAATGATATTGCTAAAGCCATGCATATACCAAAGAGTTTTCTTGCCAAAATACTGCAGCGTCTTGTGAGGAAGAATATTGTCATGTCCATTCGAGGAGTTAATGGCGGGTTTCAGCTTTCGAGAAACCCGAAGGATATTAATCTCCTTGAGGTTATTGAGGCGATTCAGGGAGTCACTGCAGCAAACATATGCGCGCTTGACAGCAAAAAATGCCGTCTCAGCTCTACATGCAGCGTTCACCCTGTATGGGTGGGAATAAGAAAAGAAATAGAAAAGCGCTTAAGAGAGTGGAGCTTTTCAAGACTGGCAGAGGCAAAAAGATAGCTGTTTTTTTGTCCCTTTAAAGAGGACGTATTTTGTCTTGTATCATGCTAAAAGTTGCTCTGATGCAACTGGTATCAGGAATAGATAATTAATTAAAAAGGAGGAGGCAAGATGAGAAAATTCATGTCAGGCGTAATCTTCGCTATCCTGGCGTTTGTTAACAATGCCGATGCGGTTGACAGTAAAATTGCCCAGGGCAGGGAACTTTTTATGACCAACTGCTCAGTGTGTCATGGAGAAAAAGGAGACAGCAAGGGACAGGTGTGTTTCAGCAGCAATATCGAAAAGAGCGGAAAAGTTCTTCACATCATGGCAAGGGACTTTACGGTCGGAGTATTTAAATTCCGCACAACCTCAACAGGGTGTCTGCCAAAAGACAGCGATCTCCTGCAAACAGTAAGCAATGGTATCCCCAAATCCTTCATGCCATCTTTCGCTGACCTTTCACTGCAGGAAAGAGACGCTTTGGTGGAATATATAAAGTCGTTTTCATCCAGATGGACAGAAGAGCCTGCCTGCAATGCCATTGCTGTTGTAAAACCCAAATGGGTCGGGACCCCGGAGTCAATCAGGAAGGGGGAAATGATATATAAGAATGTGAAATGCTGGGAGTGTCACGGTGATACAGGCAAAGGCGACGGCAAAAAATCAGAAGACCTTAAAGATGACTGGGGACACAAAATATTACCCTTTGATTTTACGACCGGCACGTTGAAAAGAGGCACATCTCCTGAAGCAATTTATATCACTTTCTCGACTGGCCTGGATGGGTCGGGTATGCCGTCATATGAAGACAGCTTAAAAGAGGAGGACAGATGGCATCTTGTTTCTTATACGTTAAAACTGATGGGAATGTAATTGTTTCATATCGGAATTAACAATAAATACAAATCAATAAGGAGGTATAAATATGAGTAAAAAGAGATGCATGGCCAAGCGCTTCCGCTCTCTTGTGATTCCACTGACTGCACTGCTTATCATGCTTGTTACCTTTCCGGTTCCCTCGCATTCCCAAACAGATATATCAGCAGGCAAAAAGGTCTATGAGAAATACTGCATTGGCTGCCACGGTGAAAAGGGCGATGGCAACGGAGCTGCCTCAACAAATTTGATAGTTAAACCCAGAAACTTTATTTTGGGCGTGTTTAAATTCAAGTCTACGCCGACAGGCTCGCTCCCTACAGATGAGGATTTGAAGAATGTCATCAGCAGGGGGTTGCCAACTTCGTCTATGCCTAATTTCAAACTTGTGCCTGAAGCCGACAAAGACAAGGTTATCGCCTATATCAAGGGACTTTCCGGCAGATGGGCGAAGGAATCCCCTAAAGGGGAATTTACTCAGCTTGCTGCCCCGGACTTTGTAGGCACCCCTGACTCTGTAAAAGAAGGGGAAAGGCTTTATTCAAACAGGTGTAAAATGTGTCATGGGACAAAGGAAGGCAGGCCCGATATATCATTCGCTTTAAAAGGGAACAATGAGGAATGTAATGATTTAATAAAACCTGCAAACTTCAATTACGGCCTTATTAAAAGAGGTACGAACGTAGAGGATATCTATTTATCCATCACTGCAGGGGCCGAGGGGACGCCGATGCTGTCTTTTGCCAACATGTTGAGTGAAAACGACAGATGGCATCTTACGTCTTATATTTTAAATATTATGGGCAAGGGAAGGAGGTAAATTATGGCTGAGGAAAAAAACAGTATCGTCAATTACGCATTGGTCAAATTCCATATCGGATTTTCAATGTTATATCTCATCATAGTTATGCTTGGGGGGCTCCTGTACGCCCTTCAGTTTATCGGACTTTATCCTTTTCCCAATATTGAATTTCTATCGCCGGGGAGGATAAGGATGCTGCACACAAATGGAGCTGTTTACGGCTTTATTATCAACGGCTTTATGGCGGGACTCTACTGGGCGGTGCCGAGAATGACGGGCTACAGGGTCTGGAATGAAAAATATGTCGGGTGGTTTCTTGCCATAGCGCTTCAGGTTGCAGTCCTTGCTACAGCCGGCGGGCTTCTTCTTGGTTTTGCGCAGGCCATTGAATGGGGGGAGACCCCGATATTTATTGACCCTGCAATTGTCGCATGGCTGTTTGTTGCGTTAGGTCAATTTATCGTGCCTATTTATAAGTATGCCAAGGATAAACCGCTTTATGCGGCGAACTGGTATATTACCGCGGGGCTTATCTGGATAATTATGGTCTATATAATGGGCAATTATGTGCCTCAATTTTTCATCCCCGGGGTTGCAGGAGCAGCGGTTACCGGAACCTGGATCCATGACGCTGTCGGTCTATACGTAACGCCAATAGGATGGGGACTGATGTATTACTTCGTTCCAATACTTTTGAAGAAACCCATATGGAGTCACTCTCTTTCGCTGTTAGGCTTCTGGGGGCTTGCCTTTTTCTATCCGTTACAGGGAGTGCATCACTATCTCTGGAGTCCGATACCGATGTATGCCCAGTACGCAGCGGTTTTATCAACAGTGGTTCTTGAGCTCGCAGTAATAACGGTTATTGTAAACTTCCTCATGACCCTGAGAGGAAACGCTGAGGCCATGAGAACGAGCATCCCTGTAAGGTGGATGTTTGTAGGCACCATAAACTATGCCATAACCTGTTTGCAGTGCGCATTTCATGTGCTGCTGACCACGCAGAAGGTCATTCATTTCACGGACTGGGTCGTGGGACATGCACACTTGATAATGTACGGTACGTTTGGCTTCTGGATAATGGGATTTTTCTCCTATCTATGGCCTAAAATGAAAAAAGCAGAGGCTTACTCCAGGAGCCTTGATGAATGGGCCTTCTGGCTCGTTGTCCTGGGTCAGGCAACCATGTGGGTGGATTTAATATCCGCAGGACTCATGCAGGGCTTTAACTGGTGGGGGCTCAGTCCATTTATAGATTCCGTTAACTTCTCTATTCCCTTCTGGGCTGTGAGAGCGGTTTCAGGACTTGCAATGGCAGCCGGTGTTATCCTGTTTACATACAACATGTATATGACCGGCAGGAAACAGCCTGTGTCATCGCTAAGGGCTCAAACAACAGGAGGTGCAGCATGAATAAAATACCGACAGCAGAAAAATTTGCCACGATAGCGCTGTTTGTGGGTATTGTCTTTTTTGCCTTCGGCACCTTCTGGCAGGCGGTTGCGCCTTATCTCTCATTGAAAGATATACCCGTTAAGTCAATGGAGAAAATTGCAGAGGATATCCCTGCTGAATTTTACATGCTTGCAAGCGACTATCCGGAAGAGTTCAAAAAGTATCTGGGAGAGCCAGGGAAGGCCTCATTCATTGCGGCGCTTGAGACCGGGAAGAAAGTCTACATCGCAGAGGCCTGCTGGCATTGTCATTCCCAGTATGTACGCCCGGTTTCAAAGGAAGAGGAGAGATATGGCAAGGTTTCCTATCCTTCCGAATATGCAAATGCCATGCAGCTTCCACAGTTACTCGGCACAAGAAGAGTCGGCCCTGATCTTATAAGAGAATCAGGCGTTCACAGCAATGACTGGCATATAGCGCACTTTCAGAACCCCCCATCAGTTACCCCGGGGTCTGTAATGCCTTCATATGGCTGGCTCTTTGATAAAGACGGGAGGCCAAACAAGAAGGGGCTTTCACTGGTTGCATATATGCAGTGGCTTGGAAGCTGGGCCAAGCCGCCTGTCTACGAGCTAAGCCAAAGGTAAGGAGATAATATGAGCAAAAGAGACAAGATAATAGCGTATTGCATGATAATCTTTGTAATCATTCCGGGAGGCATAAGTTTTATTGCCAAGGTTGGAAGTTACTTTATGGTTGAGATGGAAGAAGGTATGTCAGGTTTTGCCATGCCTTTTTTTAACTATCTCTTTGTTGCTATGGGCTTTGTCTGCCTTTTTGTCTGGGCCTTCTTTATGGGGCACTTTAAAGACATAGATAAGCCCTCATATGATATGCTGGAAATGGAAAAGAGTTTCGAAGACAGTGATCTTAAGCAGGGAGAAAGGAGATAAAACTATGCATACAGAAAGAGATGAGATGGGTTATGCCGACGGTAAAGGCACATGGTTTATATTGTTTATTATTTTATTTATGGCGCTGATTTCAATTTCATATGCCGTGATATACTTTTCTCCGGACCTGTCCAACTGGCTGAAAGAGGGAGCGGACCCTGATAAAATCATATGGCAGATAGAACGGGGGAAATAAGGTGTTATCAGTGCGGTCTTCCGGTTGCGGGTTACTCCCGCAGAGATAAAACAGAAGACCCGGATGAGGTATTTTGCTGTTCAGGGTGTTTTCTTGTACATAAAATAACAGGCAAAAAAGGAGACGAGGGGTTAAGCCAGATTTTAGCGGGCAAGTTCGGCCTGGGATTTCTCCTCTCCATGAACATTATGATGCTGAGTGCCCCGCTTTATGCAGAGGCATATACGTCTATAATTGTGCCCGGGAAATTTGCCGCTGCCATTAAGTTCGTCCTGCTTTGTCTTTCCATTCCTGTCATACTGATTTTGGGGTATCCGCTGCTGATATCATCCTGTAAATCCATCAAAGACGGTGTAATAGGGACTGAATTGCTTATTCTGATTGGCACTGTAGCTGCATTTTTGATTTCCGTTAAATCAACCATAACAGGAATGGGTGAAATCTATTATGAAACAGCTACAATGACACTGACGCTTTTTACCCTGGGGCGTTACATTGACACAAAAGCCAAATGGAAGGCTTCAGAGTCAATGAAAGGACTTGCGGCAATTATTCCCACAGATGTTTTGCTGCTGAAACCGGACAATACGACAGATAAAATGCCCGCAGATAAAGTCGCTATAGGAGACAGGGTCCTCCTGAGACCTGGTGACAGAATCCCACTTGACGGGGTCGTGATAAACGGGAACAGTTCGGTTGATGAATCTTTTCTGACAGGAGAGAGCAACCCGGTCGTGAAAAAAGAAGGGATGGAGGTATTAAGCGGCTCTATTAACATTGACGGAAGCCTTATCATAGAGGTCAGAAAGCCGGTGGATGAGTTTATTGTAAAAAAAATTGAGAGGTTGATGGAACGGATAAGAGAAAATCCCTCGCGCATAAAAAGAATAGGTGATACAATTGCATCATATTTTGTGCCGGGAATTATTTTTCTTTCGCTTGGGAGCTTTTTTTACTGGCTGGCCAGGGGCGAGACTACAACGGCAGTAATGAGGATGCTTTCCATCCTCCTCATATCCTGTCCCTGCGCCTTCGGTATAGCTGCGCCTCTTGTGATCTGGAGGGGGCTTGCCAGGGCAGCGGGCAAGGGAGCGGTTATTATGGGCGCAGATGTTCTTGAGAGTCTTTCAAGGGTAAAGACAATTTTTTTTGACAAGACAGGGACTATAACTTCGCACGCCCCCGCTCTGTCGGAAATATACATGGACGGCCCCGGGTCAAAAGACGATATGCTGACAATTGCCGCATCAATTGAGGCCCATTCTACCCACCCTCTTGCCGTGTCTCTGCTGAAAGAGGCGGAAGGCCGGGGGCTGGCTCTTCTTGAAGCAATTGGTGTCAAGACAATGCCGGGACTTGGCATAACGGCAGAGATAAAACAGAAGAAATATTTTCTTGGAAGCAGGGTGTGGTTTGAGGACCTTGGTGTATCAATCCCACGGCGGCTGCTTGATTACTACGAAAAAGTGGGCGAAAGCATGACGATTATATTCCTGAAAGAGGAAGAAAGAGTCATCGGATTTTTTGTTTTCAGTCAATCCTTGAGAGAAGGAGTTTCCGATACCATCAGGAAAATAAAAGATATGGGCATCAGGACAGTTATCCTTACAGGTGATGATAAACAGGGCGCGATGTATATTAAAGACCAGGTGGACCCCGATGACATAAAATGGGGCCTTCACCCTGAAGATAAAGTGTGCGAACTTGAGGCAGGCAAAAAGGGACAAATGGTTGCAATGACAGGCGACGGCATAAATGACGCTCCGGCCCTTGAGGCGGCTCATATCGGGATAGCTATGGGATGCGGGACAGAGCTGACAAGAAAATCTGCAAATATCAACCTCCTCGGCGATGATCTGAGGCTGATACCGTATCTTGTTCAGCTATCAAAAAGAGTGAGGAGGAAGGTATACGAAAACTTTTTCTGGGCCTTCTCATATAATGTAATAGGCATATATTTTGCCGTGGATGGGACCATAACGCCGCTGTTTGCGGTAATTGCCATGATATTAAGCAGTCTCTTTGTTATCGGCAACTCCATGAAGGTGTAATATGGATACAGCATTCTACATTGTTTTTGTCTTATCTGTTATCGTGGTATCGTCAATCACTCCATTGATGTTAAGCAGGAAAAGGTTTAAGGCTGACTGGTGGGATCATATATTCCCTTTTGTCGGCGTGCCTGTCTGGTTCAGCATGCAGGCCTTTGATCTGGGCAGCCGTATCAGCAGATCAAACTTTATTATTGAAACATTCATAATACTGATAATTTCAATCACGGTCCCGTGGCTGCGCTTTGCCATAACATATATGAAATCAAAGTCTACCCCTTATATATTATTCATTCTGACGTTACTCCCTGCAGCGGCAACAATATTTTTGCGTCTGACAATGCCGCTATTGCCGGAGTAAACAGCGGTAGTTTTATTTAATGCTTACTGTCAAGCCGGTATATTTTCTGATGTTTGTATCTGGGCTGCTGGGTGGGTTTGGACACTGCCTGGCAATGTGCGGGCCTCTCGTAATGTCCTATTCGGTTACAGTAAAAAATAAAAGCCTGCTCCCACATGTGTTCTACAATCTTGGCAGGATATCAACTTATGCGCTTTTAGGCGGCATAGCCGGAATGACAGGTTCATTTGTCAGTATAGCCGGATATATTTATGGGCTGCAAAGAGTTGTAATGATACTTGCAGGCGGGGTAATTATACTCATGGGCATAGGGTTGGCGGGATGGCTTCCCTTTGCGGGATATTTTAAAGACCGCGCAATTTTATTTTCACCTTTCATCAGCAGGGTCAAGAATCTTTCTTCAGAGAATATGACAAAGTTTTCCTATTATCCTATAGGCGTCTTCCTGGGCTTTGTCCCCTGCGGACTACTTTATACTGCTTTAATAACAACCGCGCGCGCAGGCATGGAGGCCCGAAACCATTTTGAGGGATTTTTTGAGGGGATTTTAATAATGACGCTATTCGGCATCGGCACAATGCCGCCGCTGCTTTTATTTGGAAAGGTTATAGGCCTTATCAGCTTGAAGATGCGGACAGGACTCTATAGGGTCGCGGCTGTTGTTATGATAATAACTGGTGTAGTCTTCATTGCGAGAATGATATAAATGAAATATTGTCCAACCAGATATGTATTGAGAAGGCTGACTCAGGGGATATTCTTTGTCCTGGCCCTGTTGACTCCTGTCTTCGATATATTCAGATTTGATATATCGGCAATGGAGCTTTATCTGTTCGGGCAGTTGTGGTCGTTTGCCCCTAAAGGAGAATATATGTCAGGGGCAGGCGGAGACCCTGCTAATTTCATCTTCAGGGGGCTCATTCCGTGTATTGTATTATTTGCCTCTCTTCCGTTCTGGGGAGCTGTGCTCGGCAGGTTTTTATGCGGATGGTTTTGTCCTGTGGGGGCCACTCTGGAGATAGGCGATTTTATAAGTAATCATGCGGCTGAATTAAAAAAGTCCTGGCTGGATTGGAAACATAATCACGGGTTTGCTGCCGGTAAGAGCATTTTTTACAGAGTGATTGAAAGCCTGTTTTATATGACGGCACTTTTAACGGTAAGCGTTTTTCTTTCAGGGTTGCTCATGTCTCCTTCAAGAATATGGCATGAAGTATCCTCCCTTAAATTATCTCCCCTTTTTATCATGATAGTTTTTGGCATCATGATGCTGATTGTCTTTACTTATATACTTGCAAGACGGTTATTCTGCAGTTACATATGTCTGATTGGGTTGACACAGATGCTTCCTGCTGCTGCAAGCCCTATTTCCCTGAGGATCAGGTTTGATAAAAAGAGAGCCTCTATGTGTACAAACTGCAGGCAGTGCGAAAAGGCATGTTTCATGGGCTTAAAGCCGAGAGCGCAGAGAAGGGTAGACACAAAATGCGTCAACTGCGGCAAGTGTATAACAGCTTGCGAGCTTGAGTTGGGAAGGGAAAACGGGCTGCTCAGTTATGGCTTTGGGGCCGGTGACAGGAATGACAGTAAAACGACCGAAGGTGTCGTGCCTTCAGATTGACAACTATAATTTAATATGCTTAAATAAGACCAAAACAGTCCTGATTGAATGGTCAGGGGAAAAAGATCGGAGGACTTAATAATGTCGAATGCTTGTGAATGTTTGGGATGCAATATCGGGTCAACAGTGGCAGATTTTACACTTGAGACCTATGAACCGGCTAAAGGCGATTTTGGGGAGATCAGCCTTGAGACTTTACGGAAGAACAAGAAGTGGACCATACTGTTTTTCTATCCGGCAGATTTCACGTTTGTCTGAGCTACTGAGTTTGCTGCTCTGGCAGAGCAGTATGACAGCTTCAGGAAATTGGGCGCTGAGGTCATCACGGTAAGCACTGACACGAAGTTTGTACATCTTGCGTGGCAGCGAGAGGAAAAACAGCTTGCAAATGTGAAGTTCCCGATGGGTTCTGACACTACAGGGAAACTTGCAAAAAAGTTCGGCGTCTATGATGAGGCGACAGGACTCTCATTGAGAGGGACTTTCATCATCAGCCCTGAGGGGAAGCTCTTAAATGCAGAAGTAAACTACTACAATCTGGGCCGGAACGTTGATGAGCTGATGAGGAGGTTAAAGGCAAACCTCCATCTTTCCAGGCACACTGCCGAGGGGTGTCCTGCTAAATGGAGGGAAGACGGAGACAAGACACTGAAGCCTTCTGCGAAAATGGTTGGCAGAGTACACGAAGCTTTACAGGAGAAATGAACAGAGGTAAATGACACGATGAAAAAATTACAGATTTTTAAGTGAAGCCGAAGACCTTGATATCAGTATCGCTTTTTATGCTATATCTGATAAGCGGTTTCACAATGCAGGATACCCAGGCTGCTTCAGGCATTAAAACAGACTGTGCCATTAATGCGGGACCGTGTTTAAAGAAAACCGGGACTGATAATGTCCAGATAGAGTTCGACATAACACCAAAGCCTGTCAATATGATGTCTGAACTTGTTTTTGCTGTTGTCGTTAAGCAGGGGGAACAGCCGGTTACGGATGCCGACATTACTGTTGACCTGACAATGCCGGGTATGTTCATGGGAATTAACAGGACTGTCCTTGAACATATTAAAGCCGGCAGATATGAGGGGGAAGGCTTTTTGCCTGCATGCCCTCATGGAGGGAAATTATGGAAAGCAGCGGTGGCAGTTAACCGGCAAGGCAAGGTTTCGACAGTAAGTTATCTTTTTGAAGTTCAGTGAAAATATAATTAAACAGCAGACTGTACAGGAAAATATTTCATGCTTTTTCTATCGGGCGGCTGTGGCATTCTATTGCAACCAAAGATAATCTATGCTATATAGTGACGTAGTGACATAAGTTACTGAAAATTTTTTTTAATAGCATTATTTTTTAAGTGCACTGAATTTTTAAGACTTCCAGCTCTATACAAAATGGCAAAACGGACATTCCAGATAGTAATCCCCGACTACAAATACTGGAGGCAGAATGTAAGGTGCCAGTCAGGCTGCCCCGTGAATACGGATTCAAGGGGGTATGTGAGGGCCATATCAGATGGTGATTATGAAAAGGCATACTGGATAGCAAGGCTGCCAAATCCTCTTGCCTCCATATGCGGCAGGATATGCGCTGCTCCGTGCGAGATGGCGTGCAGGCGGAAAAGTATTGACGCCGCGGTCTCCATAAGGGCATTAAAAAAATTCGTTACTGAAAAATTCGGCGTCGAAATTTACACGGACAAAAAAAACTTTGCGCAGAATTTCATAAACAAGTATAAAGACGAAAGCACGGGCCTCATCGGCCTTGCCGCAAAAATAGACAAACCCGTTTCCATAATCGGAGCAGGGCCCGCGGGGCTGGCTTGCGCGCACGAACTTGCTTTAATGGGGTACAGGCCTGTGATTTATGAAATGGAAAAAGTGGCCGGCGGCATGTGCGCTGTAGGCATTCCTCCGTACAGGCTCCCAAGAGAAATCCTTCAGGCAGAGATTGACGCAATAAAGGCCCTCGGAGTTGAGATAAAACTCGGCATGCAAATTGGGAAAGACATTTCACTGAAACAATTGCACGAAGAATCCGCTGCCGTGCTCATGGCGGTGGGCGCAAAAAAGTCGAGATCCCTCCCGGTTGAAGGCGCAAAAAGCCAGGGCGTTCTCGGAGGGGTGGATTTTCTCAGAGACGTCTTTACAGGCAAAGAAGTGAAAATAGGACCCAAAGTTGTTGTCATCGGCGGCGGCAATGTCGCATATGACGTTGCAAGGACTGCGAAGAGGCATAAAGGTGTTGAGGCTGTCACACTCATATGCATAGAAGATATTGACCACATGCTTGCCGACAAAATCGAAGTTGAGGAAGGTGAGGAAGAAGGCATTCAGAAAATAAACAGTTATGGCCCTCATAAAGTAAATACAGACGCAGCCTCAGTCGCAAATTCAGTAACGTTCAAGAGAGTGATTTCAATATTTGACAGCGAGGGCCGGTTTAACCCGACTTATGATGAATTGGATACAGTGACCGTTCCTGCAGACACAATCTTCTTTGCAATCGGACAGGCGTATGATTTTTCGTTCATTGAAAAATGCGGCCTTGATATTGAGATGACTGAAAGAGGAATGATAAAGGCAGGGCCGGACAAAGTTTCCACGTCAGTTCCGGGCCTTTTTGTCGCGGGCGACCTCGCATATGGGCCCAAGCTGGTTATTGACGCGGTGGCAAGCGGCAAGAAGGCTGCGATAGCGATTCATGAATATGTCAGCGGTAAAAAATTAACGCTTGAGAAATCTGAAGTACATAAAGAGCTTCCATTTAATGATGTGCCTCAAATGGAGGATTATGAAATAATCCAGCGCTCTCATGTGCCGGTAGCTCCTGTGGACGAGAGAATGAAAAGCGTGTCAGCTATTGTAGAAAAAGGTTATACAAAGGATACGGCAGAGGAAGAGGGCGGGCGGTGCCTCAACTGCGCGGTCAACACGATATTCAACGGAGACAGGTGCGTGCTTTGCGGAGGATGCGCGGATGTCTGTCCCGAATATTGCCTGAGGCTTGTAAGCCTTGAGCATATAAAAGCAGATCCGGCGCTGACTGCATTGTATAAAAACAGGTACGGCACAGACCCTGAGGGCGAAGGCTCCGCGATCATCAAAGATGAAGACAGGTGTATCAGGTGCGGTCTCTGTGCAAAGAGATGCCCTGTTGACGCTATAACAATGGAGCGGTTTTTGTTTAAGGAGGTATGGGTAAGTGAATAACAATGCTTGTTGCGCGCATAAAGACCCTCATAAGAAGGAACCGGAGGGCGTATCAAGGAGGGATTTCCTCGGACTTGCAGGCATAGGTGTGGCAATAGCAGCTTCTTTTACTGCAATAGCAGGCATCTTCAGGATGACAAAGGCGACTGTTCATTATGAGGAATCACGCAAATTTAAGATAGGAATGCCTGCGGAGTTTCCGGTCGGCACAATAAAAAAACTTGACGACAAAAAGGTCTTTGTATTTGCGGACACCGAAGGGCTTTATGCAATATCCTGCATATGCACACACTTAGGCTGTATTGTGTCTCCCACTGAATGGGGTTTCCAGTGTCCGTGTCATGGTTCAAAATACAACAAAGACGGCAAGGTCATAGGCGGGCCTGCGCCGAGGCCGCTGCCGTGGCTTGAAGTAAGCCTGCACGAAGACGGCAACCTGGTTGTGGATGCGGCAAAGGAAGTAAAAAAGGGAACAAAGTTTACAGTTTAATTTATATATAAGGAGCGGCCATGAGCGAGTCTACCCAAACAGGCATAAATAAATTTGTAGGAAATCTTATAGGCATCAAAGATTCCTTCCTCGGTTCTTTTCTGAGAAGCCGCAGCCTCCTGTCTGACAGATCAAAGGCTGCTGTAATGGTCAATAATTTTTTCCTTCATGTCCAGGGCGCAAAGACGCATATAAACACCCTGAGACCGACATATACATTCGGCATGGGGCTTATCTCTTTGTATCTGTTTTTCTTTGCGGTAATATCCGGCGTCCTCCTTATGATTTATTACAGCCCCTCGCTTGAGAATGCATACGATTCTGTCAAGGATATAACGAATGTAGTCTTCGGCGGCAACCTGATCAGGAATATCCATAAGTGGGCAGGGGAAGGGATGATAGTCTTTGTCATGTTTCATATGGCAAGGGTATTCTTCACCAGCTCATATAAGAAGGGGCGGGAGTTCAACTGGGTTGTAGGCATTGTGCTTCTTGTGCTCACCTTTATCCTGAACTTCTCAGGCTACCTGCTCCCCTGGGACCAGCTTGCATACTGGGCCATGGTAATCGGGGCCAATATCGCCGGCTCTCCGGCAGAGATTACGGATATTCTTGGCATAACAAAATATTTTGACTTCGGCGGATTGCAGAAAGAACTGTTTTTAGGCGGCACAGTCCCCGGCAAGGCAACACTTCCAAGGGTCCATTTTTTCCATGTGATGTTCCTTCCGATTATTCTTGTTATCTTCCTCGGCGTTCATTTCTGGAGGGTGAGAAAGGACGGCGGACTTACAAAGCCGGATGAATTCGGGCCTGCTCCTGTTGATGAAAAATTCCTTGCGCTGCCGGAGAAAAAAGGCGGGATATTCCCAACAAATAAAACATACGGGCTTATGGAGCTTGCGCACGGAAAGACGCCTGCTGTTGATAAAGACATTGAGAACACTGTACTAAGCTGGCCCAATCTTGTGTGGGCGGAGTTTGCGGTGTTGATGCTCACCTTTGCAGGCGTGTTTGTGTACTCGATGTATATAAATGCCCCGTTGAAAGAACTTGCAAATCCTCTTATCCCTGAAAACCCTGCAAAAGCGCCCTGGTACTTCCTCGGGCTTCAGGAGCTTGTATCATATTCAGCATTCATGGGAGGCATTGCCCTTCCTACATTGGCCTTGATAGGGCTTGGATTGATACCTTATCTCGACAGGGAGCCTCAACATGTCGGGCTCTGGTTTTCAAACAAACAGGGCAAGTCAGTGGCGCTCCAGTCATTTATTGTGGCAATTGCAGCGCTTGTGGGCCTTCTTGCATTTGTAGTCAACTTTGGCTGGCTCAGGACCTGGTTCACCGATATCCCGCAGGTGGCTATTATTCTTGTTAATCCGGGGACCCTATGGGTCGGTTTTGTGATGGCCTGGTCTTTATTCATAATCAAAAAAACGGACTCGACCAGGATGGGTGCGATAGCCCTGTTCACAATGTTTTTAGTCAGCTTTGTGATACTCACATATGTCGGCACGGAGCTGAGAGGCCCGAACTGGGACTTCTACTGGTCTAAAAGCCAGTGGCCTGTTCATTAATCCTTTAACAAGCAGGGGTGTACAAAATGAAAAGAATAATTAACCACAGAGGCACTGAGACACTGAGTGAAAGAATAAGCAGGAATTTTCTCTGTGCCTCCGTGTCTCTGTGTTTTATATCTTGCATAGAGAAGGAGGATTATGCATAGAAGGTTTTATTTGAAGCTGCTTCTGGTATCTTCAATTGCTCTATTGGCATTTGCCCTTTTGGCTGCCTATAAAGAGATCAACCCTGAGTGGAAACATTACCAGAATAATTACAAAGAATTATTTATGAAGAACGCCAAAGACGAGGCCATGAAAGAGAAGGCGAAGGCGTTTAAAGTCGAGGTGCAGCAGCTTTATATTGAAAAGTTAAACAGGGCTGACAGGTGTGTGAGCTGCCATATCGGAGTTGAAAACCCGATGATGGCCAAGGCGGAGGCCCCCTATAAAAAACACAGCGGCGACTATCTGGGAAAGCACCCTCTGTCAAGATTTGGCTGCACTGCATGTCATCAGGGACAGGGTCGCGCGACCAATAAAGAAGAAGCCCATGCCCTTGAACATGACACTCATTGGGAATACCCTATCGTGCCTTTAAAGCATATTCAAAGCTCATGCGCACAGTGCCATGATTACGCCATGTTAGAGAAAAACGGCGCGGACAAGGTAGTCAGAGGCAGGAAACTTTTTCTGGAAAAAGGCTGTCTCGGCTGCCACAAGGTTGACGGTGCCGGAGGCATTCTCGGCAAGGCGCTCGATGGGATAGGGACCCAGCCGAGGGCGTATTTCCCCATGCGGTATATACAAGGCGAGAGGACCCAGTCTGCGTGGCATAAAGAGCACTTCCTTGATCCGAGGGCTATAGTGCCTGAAAGCGAGATGAAGGCGAGCATCAATGATGAAGAAGCCGATTTCCTGGCAACATATATTTTGGCCCTCAAGTCAACAGAGATGCCGCGGGAATACAGACGCATCAGGCAAACTGAAACACCTGACATGAGCGGGGAAGCCTTATACAAAAAATACTGCATCGGCTGTCACACCACAGGCAGGGAAAGCTACTTTGATGAAATATTCAACCGCACAATCCCCTCTATCATGAATCCGGCTTTGCTCAAATCCGCGGACAATCAGTATCTGAAAAAGATTGTTAGCGAGGGACGCGAAGGCACGCAGATGACTTCGTGGAAGCCAACGGCAGCGGGACTGACTGAACAGGAGATTGACATGATAGTTGAGTACATATCAAAAGATAGGCCCGCAGCAAAACCAGAGCCGTTTGATGTGGCAAAGTTCAGGGCCGATGTAAAACGCGGCGGGGAATTATTCAATATCAGGTGCGCATTGTGTCATGGTAAAAAGGGGGAAGGAGAGCTTGGAATTAATCTCAAAAACCCCGTGGTGCAGTCGGCTGATCCGGAATTTCTTGCAGTAACAGTGCGTGACGGAAGGGCAGGTACGCCCATGCCGCCCTTCGGTAAAGACGGCGTGGGACTTAAAGAGCAGGAAATTGCAGACATCGTCTCTTATGTGAAGACGCTTTCTCAAAAGAAATTATAATTGAAAACTTTATAGATTGATAAGAGAGGATTGAAAATGGAAGGATTCTCTGATAAAGGAATTGTCAGGACTATAGCAGGGACCTGCGTAATATTTCTATTGCTGTTTTTAGCGGTAACATTTCACAAAACAGATGCTTACGGCGAAGACGGCAGTCCAGCTTTAGGCAAAAAGGTTTATGAGGAACGCTGCATGATATGTCACGGCGCAAGCGGCGACGGCAAAGGACTGGTCGGCGTTATAAAAAGGTCGGAGAAGAGCGGACGCGTCCTTGATGTGCGCCCAAGGGACTTTACTACAGGGGTCTTCAGATTCCGTTCCACTCCCACAGGCTGCCTTCCTGCGGATGAAGATTTAATGCGGCTTGTTGACGGCGGCATTACAAAATCCTTCATGCCGCCGCACAAGGACGAATTGTCCCTGGATGAGAAGAAGGCCGTGGTTGCGTACATAAAAATCTTCTCTGAAAGATGGAAAGAGGAAGAACCCTGCAAGGCCATATCCGCGGCAAAGCCCAAATGGCTTGGCAGCAAAGCGTCTGTTGAGAAGGGGCAAAAGATATACAAGGACATGAAATGCTGGGAATGCCACGGCGACGACGGCAAAGGGAAGGGGCCCAAGTCCAATGAATTAAAAGACGACTGGGGCAACCAGATATTACCGTTCAATTTTACAGCAGGGTCCCTGAAGAGAGGGGCAAATCCTGAGGACGTGTACATAACTTTTACCGCAGGCCTTGACGGAACAGGAATGCCGTCCTATGAGGATTCCCTGAATGAGGAAGACAGATGGCATCTTGTGTCATATACACTTAAATTAATGGGAGTGGTGAAATAATTGCTGCAAATTTATTAAAGAAGGAAGGAGGGAGGAGTTTTTAATATTTGAATTTATCGGAAATCAGATTAAACAGATAACAGTATCACAACAGATGATACAAATTTGGGGAGGCTAAGATATGAAACTGAACAGAAGAGAGTTTAAACCTGCTGCACGGATTTTCTTTCTTGCGCTTCTGTCATGGTCCCTGATTAGCGCCGCAGGCACATATGCGGCTGACAGCAAAACCGCGGAGTTAGGCAAAAAGGTTTATGATAAACGGTGTGTCATATGCCATGGCTCTAACGGTGATGGCAAGGGCCTTGTCGGTATCGTGCACAGGTATCAAAAAAAGGGCGCAGTACAGTCTATTTATCCAAGAGATTTCACAACAGGTGTATTCAGGTTCCGTACGACGTCCACAGGATGCCTGCCTACTGATGAAGACATTCTGAAGGTAGTAACCAACGGCATCCCCAGGGCCTATATGCCGTCTCATCAGGATGTGCCGTTAGATGAGAGGAATGCCGTAGTGCAATATATCAAAACCTTTTCAAAGAGATGGAAAGAAGAGGAAGCCTGCAAACCCATAGCCGTAAAAAAGCCGGACTGGGTAGGCAGCATCGCATCTGTAGAAAAAGGCAAACAAATATACAAGGACATGAAATGCTGGGAATGCCACGGGTATGAAGGCAAGGGCGACGGGACCAAGGCAGACCAGTTGAAAGACGACTGGGGCGACAAGATACTCCCGTTTGATTTTACCAGCGGCGCCACCAAGATGGGCTTTGCTCCTGAAAACGTATTTACCGCATATACCACAGGCCTTGACGGGGCGGGTATGCCGTCTTTTGAGGATTCCATGAATGAGGAAGACAGGTGGCATCTTGTTTCCTACACGCTGGTATTAATGGGACGCGCTAAACAGTAATGTCTTGCACGAAATCGCAACCAAAGGAGGAATACAATGTCTGATAAAAAGATTGGAAATAAAAAAATTGACAGAAGAAGTCTTCTGAAGTTTCTGGGTGTGGCCGGCGCAGCAGCAGGCGCAAGCGTAATGGTGCCAAACAGCGTCATCTCTGAAAGCAAAAAGATGATGTTTGCAAAGGCAGAGGGCGGTGAGGAGAAGGGCCGCCAGAGTTATGAAGTAAAGCCCGGCGAGTATGATGATTACTACGGCTTCTGGAGCGGCGGGCACTCCGGTGAACTCAGGGTGCTGGGTATCCCCTCAATGCGCGAGCTGAAAAGGATACCGGTATTCAATATTGACTGCGGCAGCGGATGGGGCATAACCAATGAGAGCAAAAAGCTCCTGAAAGGCCTTACCGTAGGAGACACCCATCATGTGCACGGTTCATATAAAGACGGCACCTATGACGGAAAATATCTCTTTGTAAATGACAAGATCAACGCCAGGATCGCAAGGGTAAGAATTGATTATATGGAGACCGACGCCATGATTGATATACCAAATGCGCAGGGTTTGCACGGGACCTTTCCGCAGAGATATCCAAAGACTGAATGGCTTGTCACAAATACGGAATTCCAGATCCCTGTCCCGAACAACCCCGGCGCGCCGCAGAACGAATACTACGGACTCCACACAATCGTTGATGCTGAAAAGATGGCGGTTGTCTGCCAGATAATGGTTGAAGAGAATTTGGACCTTGCTGCCACCGATTATCAGGGCAAGTACTCCATGTCTACATCTTACAATTCAGAACAGGGAGTCACCATATCCGAGATGTTAGCGGCAGACCACGATTACCTCCTCGTTTTTAACTGGGAGAGGATCAGAGAGGCGCTGAGAAAAAACAATTACAAGATGATAAACGGCGTGAAAGTAATAGACGGCAGAAGGGGCAAATCCGATATAGTTCTGCGGATACCCGTGCCGAAAAACCCTCACGGCGTAAATGTGTCGCCTGACGGCAAGTACGCCGTATGTTCAGGCAAGGTATCTCCAACATGCTCTGTAGTTGAGATCGCAAAGATAGACCAGGCCTTTGCAGGGAAGATAAAGCCTGAAGAGTGCGTAGTCGCCCAGCCGGAAATCGGACTCGGTCCTCTGCATACTACATTTGACGGCAGGGGCAATGCAATTACCTCTGTCTTCATTGACAGCACGAATGTAAAATGGGACCTTGAAAGGGCCATAAAAGGTGAGAAGAAACCCATCGTGGATGTGCTGGACGTTCATTATCAGGTCGGCCATATAATGGCAACAATGGCTGAGACCAAAGAGGCGGACGGCAGGTGGCTCATTTCCCTCAACAAGATGTCAAAAGACAGGTTCATCAACGTAGGCCCGCTCAAGCCGGAGTGCGAACAGCTTGTGGATATAAGCGGAGAGAAACTCCGTATAGTCCACGACGGCACAACATACATAGAGCCGCATGACTGTATAATGGTGAGGAGGGATGTGATAGAGCCCAAAGTAAAACACCGTTATGATATGTTTGAGCATCCGCTTGCAGTGACAAAGAGCGGTGTTGAGAGAAAGGGCAAGGACGTTACTGTAAGTCTTACCGCAAACGCCCCTGTGTACGGCTTGCAGGAAGTTAAGCTGAAAAAGGGCGACAGGGTCACTGTCATAGTCACCAACCATGATGAGATATCCGACCTTACACATGGTTTTGCGCTTACCAATTACAACATAAATTTTATAGTATCTCCCTTCCAGACCAAGTCAGTGACTTTTACGGCAGACAAGCCCGGCGTATACTGGGCGTACTGCACAAATTTCTGTCATGCGCTTCATCTTGAGATGAGGATGAGATTTATTGTAGAGGCTTAAAAGCAGTTAATTCTGTACAACAATTCTGGGGCCGGAGAAAAAATGCTCCGGCCCCAGACTAATGTTTGGACTATGATAAAAATCATTTGTTCTGCTGCCGCGATGATGATACAATTCCTTACAAAGGCTTCCAGCGATTTTTTTAAGAGAGGAATGGTAATTATGAAAAGACTGATACTGTTATCCGCACTATTATTTGTCCTCTATCCGCTTTCCGCATATCCTGACCAGTGGAAACTCTTTGAGCACAGGTATGAGTACAAGCTGGAGGACGTGCTGCAGGCCACGAAATTTGTCCAGAAAAAAAGCTATTGGGAGGGCTACAAAGACGATAAGCTGGCCGGATATGTTTTTATTTCAAAAGAGTGGACGAGTAAGCTCGTGGGATATTCAGGCAAACATCTTGAGACTCTTATCGGCATGGATACAAACGGGAACATCACAGGAGTAAAGATACTCTTTCATTCGGAACCCATAGTCCTTATCGGGCTCAAGGAAGAAAACTATCTGAATTTTATAAAACAGTATAAGGGACGGAACATTAAAGAACCAGTGTCTGTAGGAAAAGAGATATCAATGGATGCTGTCACAGGCGCCACGGTCACCGCTGTTGTGCAGAATTCAATAATCCTGGAGAGCGCGAGGAAGGTTGCCGAGGCCTCGGGGCTTCTCAAGGCCGCAAAGGGGAGCGGGAAAAAGATAAGCCGGAAATTCGCCGCGCTCACCTGGGAGGAACTGAAAGCATCAGAGGCGGTCAAAAATATAGTTGTCACAACAAAGGAACTGGGATTAGAGGATGAAGGCGACTATATTGATCTTTATGTCGCCAATATAACACCGCCTTCAATCGGCAGGAATATCCTCGGCGACGTATTTTACAAGGATATCATGAGCACATTAAAGGAAGGCGAATCCGCAATAGCAATTTTTTCAAAAGGCAAAGGGTCTTTTAAAGGAAGCGGTTTTGCGCGTGGCGGGACCTTTGACAGGTTTAATATCGAGCAGGGCGCGAAGGTCTATTTATTTAATGACAAAGATTACAGGGTCTTGTCCGGGATCAAGGCTGAGGACGCCCCAGCCATAAACGAGGGGGGCGTATTTATTGTAAAAGGCGGGGAATTCAACCCTGTAATGCCTTTCAAGTTAACTTTGTTACTTCCCTATCGTCTTACTGTCACAAAAAAGGAGTTCAAGTCGTTTCGCGTGGAATACGGGATTCCGGAGAGGTTCCTGGAATAACTTATGTCTGAAATATGGTTGTTGATGAGCGGGATATCAGCGTCTTTTTTTAAAGACACAATTGAAGCGCTGGAGGTAACACCATGGATGCAGATATGGCAGATGAAACTTCCCTCTATAATCGTTTTTTCAGTCTTCTTGCTTCTGCTGGTTGTTCTGATGATATTCAAAGATACGCTTGCGAAGAGGCGCACGACGCTGAAAGCGGTCTCTTACGTGATGCTCCTGTTTTCCTTCATATACGTCGGATTGATGCTCAAGGCACAGCCGACAACGACCAACATAGTGATCCTGGCTAACGGGATAATCAACGGGGCGTTTCCGCTGGGTCTTTATATAATGGAGCCGTATATATTTCTGTCTTTTCTTTTTATAATCGCGACCATTATCTTATGGGGGCGGGGCGTTTTCTGCGGATGGCTGTGTCCCTACGGAGCCATGCTCGAGCTTCTGAATAAATTACAGGCCCGGTTTTTTCCTAAACTGAGAATCACTCTTTCCGCAAAGGTCCACTGGAAGCTGATATATCTGAAGTACGTTGTCTTCGCAATTATACTCGGGGTGTCTTTTTACAGCTTCATGCTTTCTGAATATATTGCCGAGGTGGAGCCGTTCAAGAGTTTTGTGCTGAAATTGAAAAGGCAGTGGCATTTTGTTTCTTACTTTATGATTTTAACCGCTGGGTCCGTGGTGATATACAGGGCCTACTGCCGCTACCTCTGTCCCCTCGGCGCGGCCCTGAGCATCCCGTCTTTTCTTAAATTCATTCCGCTCGTGAAAATGAAAAGACACGACCTTTGCGGCAAATGCAGGATTTGCGGTAACGAGTGCAATTATCAGGCGATCGCCTCTGACGGCAGGATCAGGGAAAGCGAGTGCCTTGATTGTCTGGATTGTCAGGTGAATTTCTGGGATGAGGGAAAATGCCCGGCGTTGATAAAAAAAAGGGGCAGGGGGCAGGAGGCAGGGGGCAAGAGTGAAGAGGATAATAATTTAAAATTCAAGATTCAAAATTCAAGATTCAAAACTCTTATTAGTAGAGTCGTGATAAGGATGTCATTCCCGCTTGTCGGGAATCCTTCTGAAGAAAGACTCCGGACAAGCCGGAGTGACCGTCATCATACTTATCAACTCATAATTATATGCGCGTTGCTTTTATTCCCGTCCATCATTCATGCAAAGACTTTCAATGTTGGAGCTGATTATCCAACGATAAATGAAGCTCTGAAAAAAGCGGACAACGGTGATGTCATCGAGGTGAATGCCGGGGAATACCGGGAGAGACTGAAAATTGAAAAGGCAGTGCATCTCAGGGGGATTAATGATCCTGTCATCCTCGTGAATAAAGGATTAATCATTGAGATAGCGAGCCAGGGAGTGACCGTAGAGGGTTTTACAATAAAAGACGAAAGCACTACTTCTGATTTAAGCAGCTCTGGAGTATATATTTCCAAAGGATCTCACGGAGCAGCGGTAAGGAATAACCATTTTTATAATGTGATGCACGGCATATGGAGCGTCGGTGCCAACGGCATTACGCTTGAGAAAAACACTGTTGAAGGCAAAAAAGCGCTTGACAGGAACTACAGGGGCAATGGCATATATCTCACAGACAGTCAGGAGGCGACAATTGCGGGCAATAGTATGAACTACTGCCGCGACGGGATGTATCTTGAGGTCTCGCATGGCGGCAGGATTATCGGTAATGATACGAGCAATTCACGTTACGCCATACATACAATGTGGGTTGACAGGTCGGTCTTTTCCAAAAACACTGCGCTGCATAATCTGGTCGGGTTTGCCGTCATGTATTCAAAGGGCTCAACGATCAGCGATAATATCTCGGTAGGAAATCAGACGCACGGCCTGCTGCTTATCCAGACTGTAAGAAGCGAAATAACAGGCAATACGGTCATTGGCAATACCAAAGGCATATTCCTCTACAATTCCGTGCTCAACAGGGTAGCGTCAAACCTTTTAATGAACAACAGCCTCGGGCTGCACAACTGGGGCGGCTCGGAAGAAAATACTGTAACCGGAAATTCCTTTATCAATAACGAAGCGCAGGTGAAGTTTATCGCAGGCAGGAATCAGCAGTGGGACGGCAACTACTGGAGCGATTACTTAGGATGGGACATGGAGGGAGACGGCAGCGGAGACATGCCGTATGAATCCAACACTGTAGTAGACCATATTCTCTGGCGGTATCCTTCTTCCAAACTGTTATACGCAAGCGCTTCTTTCCAGCTTTTGTGGATGATGGAGAAGCAGTTTCCCCTGCTGAAAGTTCCGAGGGTAATGGATGACAAACCTTCCATGCTCCCTCTGCAAAAAAACTGGAAGGAGCTGCAAAAAAAATACCCTTATAAATCTGAAAATTTTTACGGAGAGATGGAGAAGTTTCAGGTCCTCCATTGAAATATATTTAATGCTTGAGCTTTGTGACATATCAAAAAACTTCGGAGACATAAAGGCGGTTGAGTCTGTTTCCCTGAAAGTGAAAGAAGGCGAAATGCTGGGGCTTGTGGGCCCAAACGGCTCCGGCAAATCCACGCTGCTGAAAATCATGCTTGGGATTTCAAGGCCTTCTTCCGGCAGGATACTTTTAAACAACGGGGAGTTGACGGAGAAGGGCTGGCGGGATTTCAGAAAACAGATAGGATATATGCCGGAGAGGGTCAGTTTTTATGACAATCTTACAGGCAGGGAGACAATAGAACTATTTGCCAGGGTCAAAGGCGGAAGTGCTGCAAACGCTATTGAGCTGTTAAAGAAAGTAGGGCTGGAGAATGCGGTTGACAGGAGGGTCGGCGGTTTCTCAAAGGGAATGCGGCAGAGGCTGAATCTCGCTCAGTCGCTGTCCAATGATCCTGACTTCCTTGTGCTGGATGAACCTACCTCAGGACTCGACCCTGTCGGCACCAAGGAGTTCTACAAAATATTAAGCGATGTGAGGAAGATAAAAAATCTGACCGTCGTTCTATCATCACACATACTTGCAGAGATAGAGGACAAGATAGACCGTGTGGCTGTAATGAAGGCAGGCAGGCTCAACGCGCTTGGAAGTCTTGAAGATTTGTATTCGGGACTCAGTCTGCCAATGAGGCTTCATATACTCGTTAAAGACAGGGATGCAGGCCTGGAAGAGCTGCTCAGGAGAGAAGGCGCTGTGGATATAAACTATAAAGACGGACATCTGATAGCAAGTATACCGAGGGAAGACAAGCTCAGGATACTGTCTGTCATCATGGAGAGAAAAGAGAGCGTTGACGATATCTCGCTGAGAGAACCTAATCTTGAGGAGGTATTTTTTGGTATTCACTGACGCCATGAAGGCGATAGCCCGTAAAGAGCTCTCTGATAAACTGAAAAGCAGATGGGTGCTGGTCATTGCGGCCGGCTTTGCGGTATTCACCCTCGTCATATCATATTTCGGAGGGGCTACCTCCGGCGTTGCCGGATTCCGCAGCATGGACGCTACCATTGCAAGCCTAACGAGCCTTGTGACTTATTTCATCCCTATTCTCGCCCTCACGCTCGGCGGCGGCATAATCGCAGATGAGCGCGACAAAGGCACGCTTGAGATATACCTTGCGGCCCCTGTCTCAGTAGCAGAACTTATTTCAGGGAAATTCATTGGGCTTGCCATCGCGCTTACCTTATCCACTCTCGTAGGGCTTGGCGTATCTGGCATTGTACTGTTAGCCGAAATAGGCATGAACGCCCTTTCAAGTTATCTCATATTCATGCTGAATTCCGTCATACTCGGCATCATCTTTCTCAGTATATCTTTTGTGGTGTCCATCCTCTTTACTGAAAGGGCCAGGGTGATTGCGTTTACGGTTTTTCTGTGGCTTTTCTTTGCAATACTTTACGACCTGGGACTTATCGGCCTGCTCATTATTACCAAAGGCGCGGTCGGAGAGGAGATATTTTCAGGACTTTTGATGCTGAACCCTGTGGATGTATACAGGATTCTCAACTTTCTGTCCATCGGCGAATTAAAGGTATTTCTTGGATTAGCGGCGGTGGAACTTCCTGCATACATGAAGATGCCTGTGCTCTGGGCTATATCTCTTTTATGGGTTGTACTGCCGCTGATTATGAGTTATCATTTTTTTAAAAGAAGGTATCTTGCATGATGCAAGAAAATAAATCTACTGGAGGACCTATGAAAAAACTTTTACTTGCAGTTTCATTACTGTTGTTTGCCGCTTTTACAACTGCGGCTTCGGCATACGAGACGGTGGACGTAAAAAACGGGGGCGCTATTAAAGGCGTGGTGAAGTTCAAAGGCAGTATCCCCCCTAATGAGAGTATTGCTATCGATAAAAATATCGAGGTCTGCGGCACAGCGCAAGTCCTTAACGAATATCTTGTTTATGATTCAAGGCTGAAAAATGCGGTTGTCTTTATAGACAGCCCGAAACAGGGCAAGCCTCTTCCAAAAGACTCTGTGGTAACTCTGAATATAAGGAATTGCAGGGTGTCGCCTCTTGTCAGTATAGGTTTTGTAGGCGGCAAGTTCGTGTTCAAGAATGAAGACGATATCCTGCATACGCTGCAATTGAAGCTCTGGCTTGAATATCAGAGGCTGGCGTCCGCCCGTCCCTTAAAGGATGGAGCGACAATATATAACATTGCCTTCCCAACAAAAGACAAACAGATCGAAAAACCCATAAAAGAATATTACAGGTACCATACAGACACAGGGTTTATCCGCGTGACCTCCAATTCAGATCCGTGGATGAGGGGGTATGTATATGTATTTGACCACCCGTATGCGGCAGTTACAGACGGCAGGGGAGAATTTGTGCTGGATAATCTCCCGCCGGGTGAATATACACTTAATGTCTGGCACGAGGATGCGGGCCTGCAGAAAAAGAATATAAAGGTAACCCCGTCCGGGACCGTGGAAGTTGAAATTGAGTTTGGCCAATAGATTGAGAAAGCAATTCATTATTGCAATCGCATTGCTGGGGGCCATGACAATATCGTGTACCCCGGGGAAGAAGGCGCAGGACTTTAAACTCGGCAACTGGGACAACAATACTGTCACGATGAGCGCCTTGAAAGATAAGGTGGTGGTGCTGGTTTTTTCATACGCATACTGCTCAGTCAGGTGCCCTGTAGTGACTGCGCGGCTATATTCCCTTGATGCGGCATTAGATGCGCGCAAAGATGTTGTGTACCTCCATGTGTCTGTTGATCCCGAAATGGATACGGCAGAGAGGAGAAGACACTATTTCGAACTTTACAGTCTCGAGGCAGAGAAAGACAACCGGTGGATGTTTGTTTCCGGCGCAAAGGGTGAACTTGAAAAACTGTGGAAGTTTTACGGCGTGGCCGCAAACAGGATCGAGGTCAGGGAAATCCCTGAAGGCTACTACATGGAATATACGCAAAAAATGGCGATCATAGACAAAAAGGGCTTTATCAGATACGAGACGGATTACAACTATTCTGAGGATGAGGTCGTGAAGGAGATTAAAAAGCTGATATGAACAGAAGGGAATTCATGAAACTTTCTGCCGCCGCAGCCGGAGCAATTTCCCTGAATGCGGTTTTGCATTCAAATGTTGTCAATGCCGCAAAGTCTCATGCTGATGCTAAGGGAATCAGCGATTCAGCGGTCAAGGCAATGTCTTTTAAAATCACGTATACCACAAAGATAATCAATCCGCCAAAAGGTGATGAAAAGGTCAGCATCTGGATACCATTGCCGCAGAGCGATGAGGAACAGGAGATGACCAGCCTTTCGGTTTCCTCGCCTCACGCGTTCAGTATCCATGAAGAGCCTTATTACGGAAACAGGATCATTTATCTGGGGCAGAAAGTTTTCAGTAAAGACGACAGCATTACGCTTGCATACAGCATACGGAGAAAATCATCAGGTATTATTACATACAAAGACGATGATGTCAGCAAATACCTTGCGCTGACTAATAGAGAAAAGTGGGATGAAAACATCACTGCTTTTGTTGACAGGGTAATCGGTGATGAAAAAGCCCCTCTTGAAATAGGAAGAAAGATATTCTATGCCCTTGCGGATTACCTCACCTACGACAAGGAGATACAAGGATGCGGAGAGGGCAGAAGCATCTGGACCTTTCATGGCAAACGGGGCAGATGCGATGATTTTCACGCGCTTTTCAGGACGATGATGATATATAAAGGGATACCGACAAGATGGGAGCAGGGGATTGCGCTGCCTTATCCTTCGGCAATTACAAAAAGCGGGAAATTTGAAGGCGACTGTACAGGAGCGCACTGCTGGGTAAGGTTTCACACGGAGGGCGGCAACTGGGTCCCTGTTGATGTGTCCGAGGCGAATAAAAGGAAAGACCTGAGGGACTATTTCTTCGGCGTTCTTTCCCCTAACAGGTTCAAGGTGTCCACAGGAAGGGACATAGTTTTAAAACCGGCCCAGGCGGAGAGTCCTCTGAACAGCTTCCCGTATGCTTATGCAGAGGCTGACGGCGTGCCGCTGATATACGGGCATCACTACAGAAACCTCATCCGGTATGGACTGCTAAGGACAGAGGTATAGATGATAAAACTCTCTGTTATGATTATGTTTATAGTTACGTTAGCGGCGTCAGTCGCATACGGCAGTGAAGGGATAAAGGAAGGCGCGCCGCCTCCGATGTTTACGCTGACTGACGAAAATGACAAGGGCGTGAGACTGGAGAGTATTCTGACAAAACCCACTATTATGTACTTCACACATAATGCGTGTTTCTACTGCACACAGATAGTGGCCTATCTGAAGAGGGCGGAGAAGAAATTCGGCAGGGAAAAACTCCAGATAATAGGCGTCAATGTTATGGCAAAAGACCAGAAACTGATAAAGGCGTACAAGAGAGAGCTTGATTTTACCTTCCCGATGTTCGCCGGAAACAGAGAGGATGTTCTCAGGGCCTATAAGATAAATTATGTGCCTCTTATTATTTTCGTAGATTCAAAAAAAACAGTGAGAAAGGTGGTGGGGCATTACATACACGAAAAAGAGCTTCATGAGAATATAAAAGAGATAATGAAATAGTTTGTCTTTCCCGCAAGCGAAGCGCGTCGGGAACCTGATTGAGGAAAGATTCCGGACAAGCCGGAATGACACCTGTACCGAGTTTATAAACAGACTCTAATAATACCGGACATTGGTCCGTAACAATCAAAAAATGAGGAGGTAGAAATGAAAAGGATTTTAGTATCGGCTGTAGTGTTATCAATGTTGTTTGCCGCAACCGCTTTTGCCTATGAGGTTGTGGATGTAAAAAACGGCGGAAGCATAAAGGGGAAGATAAAGGCGTCGGCCAAGGTTGACGACCTTGTGCTCACAATTGACAAGGATGTGGAGTTCTGCGGCAAGAGCCAGCCGGCAAGGATGTATATCCTGTCGCCTGCCCTTGAAGTGAAAAATGTGCTTGTCTTTATCGAAGAGGTGCAGAAAGGCAAGGCGGCCCCGAAGACTGACATTACAATTGACAATAACAAATGCGTTTTTGAACCGCTCGTCGGCGTGGCATACAAGGGAGCAAACTTTGTAATAAAAAACAGCGACAATATCCTGCACAACACAAACCTCGGACTCCTGCTTAAAGACAAGAGATCAACGGTATATAACCTTGCGCTTCCGACAAAGGACCAGGTCATAACCAAGCCCATAAGAAGGGGCGGGCTGCATGCCATAAAATGCGACGCCCATGCCTGGATGAGGGCTTACTTATTTGTCGCGGACCATCCTTATGCTGCTGTGACCGATGCAAGCGGCAGCTTTGAAATAAAAGACCTCCTTCCCGGCAAATATAAAGTAACGGTATGGCATGAAGGGTTTGCCGAAGTTACAAAAGAAGTTGAGGTTACAGCGGGCAAGGCGTCGGATTTGAGCGTGACGCTGTCCAAGAAGTAACTGTATCTGATAAGACAACGTGTTTAAAATTAGACCGCAGGGCGTTACCCCTGTGGTCTAATATCTTTTGTCGCAGCAGCGCCGGGGTCTTGCACAAGATAAAATTAAGATATGGTATACGGGATCAGCAAAATAAAACAGAAGTTATTGCTGCGTACCTCCAGCCCTCTGCTTATTAAGCTTGGAGGCATACTCCTTATTCTCCTCTTTCTCAAACTCTTTATGATAGGGACGGGTTTCTTTGCGGCAAAGCATTTGAAAGGCGATGCTGCCACTATAAATTTCGCGGGCAGCGAGCGAATGCGTTCCTTCAAGATAGGGCTTCTTCTGGAGAGCTGGCTTTACCATATTGAATACAGCATCAGGGAAAAGGCCGATACCACTCTTAACGCGGCCCGGGATGAGATAATAATATTTGAAAAAATCCTTTATGGCCTGAGAGACGGCAATTCTGAACTGGGTATCCCCGGAGTCACAAAGAAAGACGCTTTACAGCAGCTGAATCGTGTAATAGGATACTGGGAGTCTAAAATGAAACCGCTGCTTGAGGATGTTATGATTGCCCCAAGGATAGAGACGTCCCGCCTCTTTCTGTACCAGTATAAAATTGAGGTCCATAATTTTGTCAACGAAGTAGACCGGTTTGTTTTATTGCATGAACAGTACTCAACGTGGAAGGTAAAAGTATTTAACTTTTTCCAGTATATATTTCTTATTCTCACTGTAGGGGTCACCGTCCTGGCCATATTACTCATCATGCGCTTTATTAAAAAACCCCTTAAAGAGATACAGTCGGCAATCTTGAGGGTAACTTCAGGTGATTTTAAGGTGAGAGTAAAACCACTGGCTGAGGATGAGATAGGAAGCATAGCCACTGGTTTTAACTATATGGTTGAGAAGCTGGAAGGGCTTTATAAATGTCTTGAAGATAAAGTAACAAAGAAGGAGATGCGACTGGCGGCCATGGAGGAAAGGGTCTTGATTGCCAATGAGCTGCATGACAGTATCGCCCAATCTCTGGCATTTCTTAAAATACAGGGGCAGCTCCTCAATCAATCCTTTGCAGCAGGCAATATCAGTCAGGCTAATATTGATCTGGCGAGTATAAGCAGGGGGATAGAAGAATGCAACAGGGATGTGAGGGAACTGCTGACTCATTTCAGGACGAGGATAGATCCGGATGGACTTGAGAAAACGATAGAGAAGTATCTTGTCAGGTTTAATGAAGAGACAGGAATAAATATAACCTTTAATGTAAGCCCTGATATCCCGGCTATACCTGCGGAGGCTGAGATCCACGTGCTGAGGATAATTCAGGAGGCGCTTTCCAATGTCAGAAAATATGCAGTGGCTTCTGCAGTGAAAGTATATATAAGCAAAAACGGTTGTTTTGAAGTTGAAGTAACGGACAATGGAAAAGGCTTTGATGTTTCCCTTCCCAAAAACAGAGGTTTTTCCCACATGGGGATAGATATTATGCGTGAGAGGGCCCATCGGCTCAATGGCGAACTGATTATAGAAAGCCAAACCGGTGCGGGCACAAGGGTCCTTTTAAGGATACCGGATGGAGAGGAGATGTGTGAAGAAAATAACGGTCCTGCTGATTGATGATCATGCCTTGTTCAGGGAAGGTCTGAGGGCGCTTTTAAGCCGTCAGGATGACATTGAGATTGTTGGTGAAGCCGGCGGAGGCAAAGAGGGTATCCAAAAGGCAATTGAATTAATGCCGGATGTGGCGCTTATGGACCTTAAGATGCCTGACATGACAGGGCTTGAGGCGCTTTGCAGGATAATAGAAAAAAGACCTCAAACAAAGGTGATCATTCTTACTGTATCAGAAGACGACGAAGACCTTTTTACAGCCCTGAGGCACGGCGCCTGCGGCTATCTCCTTAAGACAGTGGAAGTGGAAAAACTCCTCAACTCCATTTATGAGGTCGCAAGGGGCGGAGCCTGCCTTTCCGAGCGGCTCGCCGGCAAGATAATGAAAGAGTTCCGGGAAATGTCCAGTAAGAGCGCAATCCCCGTTTCGAAAAAAGAATCCCTGACCAGCCGCGAAATGGAAATACTTTCATGTATTACACGCGGCAAAAGCAATAAAGAAATCGCAACCATTCTTAACATTGCTGAAAGCACAGTAAAAATTCATGTCCAGAATATGTTAAAGAAACTCAATCTTGCAAGCAGGGTCGAGGCGGCTGTTTATGCGATGAAACATAAATTGTTCACTGATATGCCGCCCCGCGACTCTTGACCGCATTAGTCCTTCAGGACTATCCCCTGATACGCCTCTATATCTATAAAGCATAGTCCTTAATTTTTTTAAAATTATACTTTCTGCGAATAGACGGCCCTCCGGAATTTTGTTAGGCTTAATAAATCTGTTATTCCCATCTTACTTGGTAAAGGAGGTCAATGATGCAAGTAATTAAAATCTCAAAAGCCGTTTTCGCTTTTACAATTTTACTATGGGGTTTTGCCGCAATTACAGCAAGCGCCGTCTTTGCGGAAGAAAACCGGACATTAGAACTGGGCAAGATAGTTTATGAGAAGCACTGTGTAATATGCCACGGAGAAAAAGGCGACGGCAAAGGTGCATTCTTTGCAGTCGTCCAGGAAGCGTCATTGGCCTCAGGAATCTATCCGCGGGATTTCACCATCGGAGTATTCAGATTCCGCTCAACATCGACCGGATGCCTGCCTGCTAATGATGACCTTCGGAGAATAATAAGCAGCGGCATACTGAGGTCGCACATGCCTTCTCATCCTGATCTTCCTGAGGCTGAAGCAACAGCGGTTATAGAGTATGTTAAGACCTTCTTTGCGGAATGGGGACAAATGGAGCCGTGCAAGCCGATTATTGCTAAAAAACCTGCCTGGCTTGGCATGCCGGATTCAGTGAAGAAAGGGGAAAAGCTGTGGAAAGACATGAAGTGCTGGGAATGTCATGGGGATATGGGCAAGGGCGACGGCCCAAAATCAAACCAGCTCAAAGATGACTGGGGCAAACAGATCGTGCCATATGATTTCACCTCAGGCGCTGCAAAACGCGGAGACGCCCCGGAGGATATTTATCTGGCATATACAACAGGACTGGACGGCTCAGGCATGCCATCCTATGAAGACTCCATGTCTGACGAGGACAGATGGCACCTGGTTTCCTATACACTCAAATTAATGGGTCTCGTTAAATAAAATTAAAGGAGGAATATATTAAGATGGCCAGCATGATAAATCGCCGCAGTTTCCTTAAGCTCGCAGGCACAGCCGGATTGGCGATAGTAGCCGAGAACGCCTTTTCCGCAACCAAATTCCTTAAACCCGTCAGCGTTGACAATCCCATCGCATCATACCCGGACAGAGACTGGGAGAAGGTTTACAGGAATATGTTTAAAATGGACAGCGCATTTACATTCCTCTGCGTTCCAAATGACACTCATAATTGTCTTTTAAAGGCACATGTAAAGAATGATGTAGTTATCAGAATCAGTCCGTCTTACGGCTTTGGCAAGGCAAAAGACCAGCTCGGCAATATGTCGTCTCACAGGTGGGATCCGAGGTGCTGCAACAAGGGGCTTGTGCTGGCAAGGAGATTATATTCTGACAGGCGCGTTAAGGGCGCAATGGTAAGGAAGGGCTTCAAGGAGTGGGCCGAGGCCGGGTTCCCGCGTACGGAAAACGGGCTTCCTGACAAAAAGTATTTCAAAAGAGGGCAGGAACCCTTTGTGAAATTGCCATGGGATGAGGCCTTTGATCTGTCAGCAAAGGCGATGGCAAACATAGCCGAGACATACTCCGGTAAAAAAGGCGAAGAGCTTTTGAGGAAGCAGGATTATGATGAGGCCATGATCAAGAAGATGGATGAAAGCGGGGTGACCACCTTTAAGTTCAGAGGCGGTATGGCGCTCCTCGGCATCACAAGAGTATACGGAGAGATAAGAAGCGCCAACATGATGGCGCTTCTTGATTCGCATGTAAGGGATGTTGGCCCTGACAAGGCGCATGGAGCCAAAGGGCTTGACAGTTATACCTGGCATACAGACTTGGCGCCGGGAACGCCGATGGTTACAGGACATCAGGCCATGGACTATGATCTTTCTACGCTTGAACATGCAAAGCTGATCATTGTTTACGGCGCAAACCTCATATCCACAAAGATGCCGGACGGTCACTGGCTCAGTGAAGCGAGGATGAAAGGCGCAAAGGTCATTGATATCAGCATAGATTACCATTCTACGGCAAATAAGGCGGACGACGTTATTATTCTCAGGCCGGGGACCGACGCCGCATTGGCCGCAGGAGTTTCGCATTTGTTGATAAACAGGAAACTCTACAATGAAGAAAATGTGAAAGCGCACACAGACCTTCCGCATCTAATAAGGACAGACAACTGGAAAAAACTCCAGGCCTCGGATATTATTCCTGACTATCAACAGGCTCCTCTTTCAAATATGATAAAGGTCATCCCTGATTCTGCAGTAATCCCGAAAGATATCGGCGGCGCGGCAATGCATTCCCATGCATTTGTAAAAGAAGGGCTTAGAAAGCAATGGGGTGATTTTGTAATGTGGGATACGAAGACAAAAAAACCTGTTGTGGTGTCAAGGGATTATTGCGGCAAAAAGTTCGCCGAGCTCGGCATTGACCCTGCGCTTGAGGGGGAATTTGAAGTGACCCTCGCAGACGGGAAAAAGGTGAAAGTTACGCCGGCCTTTCAGGTAACAAAAGAGTATCTGCAGGAGTTTACTCCTGAAAACACAGCGGCAATATGCCGCATCCCCAAAGAGGCGGTTATAGATCTGGCAAACCAGATTGCCGCGAATCCGAGGAAGACCATTATAGCCACAGGCGCAGGCAATAATCATTACTTCAATATGCACCTTAAGGACCGGTTGATATTGCTTGCAGCCATACTGACAGAAAACCTCGGGTATATCGGCGGTACATCTATAGGCAACTTTGTAGGCAATTACAGGGTCTCACTGTATGGCGGAGAGCCGCAGTATCTGTATGAAGACCCGTTTAATATTGAACACGATCCTTTAAAACCTGCAAAAGTAAAGTTCTATGCAAAGTTTGAATCATCACACTTTTATAATTATGGCGACAGGCCTTTGAAGGTCGGCAACAGGATGCTGACGGACCCGTCCCATATGCCGACGCCGACAAAGGTGATCTGGCAGGCCAACAGTAACTCCTCCCTGGGCAACGCAAAGGGCCATTATGACCTGGTTATAAACACGATACCGCGCTGGGAACTGATCATGTACAACGAATGGAACTGGAGCGCATCCTGTGAATACAGCGATATAGTATGGGGCGTGGATAGCTGGATTGAGAATAAAAATACTGATATGTCGGCCTCTTGCTCTAACCCTTTCATCTACGTTCTTCCAAAGACCCCGCTTAAGCGTGTCTTTGACACAAAGGGGGATATGGAGGTTTATCAGGGAGTCGGCAAGGCCCTTGCGAAACTGACCGGCGATACGCGGTTTAGCGACTACTGGAAGTTTGTTGACCAGAAAGAAGGAGGGGCAGAGGTCTACCTGCAGAGGATCATGAACCTGACCAATGGCGCAAGGGGGTACAAAGTTTCAGATATAGTTGAAGACGCGCTAAAAGGTATTCCCACGCTCATGATGAACAGGACCTATCCGAGGGTAAGCGGCTGGGAGCAGGGGCTGGGGAATGAAGGCAAGCCCTGGTATACAAAGAGCGGCAGGGCGGAATTCTATAACGATGAGCCGAGATTTATGGAATGCGGAGAGAACATCCCCGTGTACAGGGAACCGGTAGACTCTACACAATATGAGCCGAATGTAATAATAGGCGGGCACCGCTGCCTCAACCCCGCAACACCTGAGGATTACGGACTGGAGAGAAACGGCGACAGCCTTCATATTGCGGAGAACAGACAGGCTCGGAATGTTTTTAAAACCACAGAGGAGCTCTTAAAGTCTGAACATCCTCTGAAAAAATTAGGTTACTCCTTCTGCTTCAATACCCCTAAGTACAGGCACTCAGCCCACACCACACCTATTGACGCGGATTTAATGACACTATGGTTTGGCCCATATGGAGATATATACAGGCATGACAAGAGAAAGCCGAGTGTTGGTGAAGGATTCATGGATATCAACCCGCTTGATGCAAAAGAACTGGGCATTGAAGACGGGGATTATGTCTGGATAGATGCTGACCCCGGGGACAGGCCTTACAGAAACTGGAGCAAGGGGACCAAGGAATACAAGCTCTCAAGGCTGATGGCGAGGGCAAGGCACTTTGGAGGCATACAGAGGGGGACACTGAAGATGTATTTCAGCGCTTATGGCGCGACGCACGGGAGCATAGAAGGCCAGGAGACGAGACCGGACGGCCTTGCAAAAAATCCGAGGACAAACTATCAGGCGATGTTCAGACACGGCAGTCATCAGAGCTGCACAAGGGCGTGGCTTAATCCGAATCTTCTGACTGATACACTTACACATAAGACAAACTTTGGACAACTTATAGTGCAGGGTTTTGAGGCGGATATACATGCCGCAAACGGAGCGCCAAAAGAGTCCTTTGTCAAGATATCAAAGGCTGAGTCAGGAGACCCTGCAGGAGGCACATGGAGGGTGGCAGCGCTTGGTTTCAGGCCCGCAAGTAAAAACGAGGCGGTTAAAAAATATCTGAACGGAGAATATATTAAATAAAAATCAGGAGGGATAAATGGCTAAAGTAAAAAACTGGCAGTTGGGAAGGGAGATGGATTTTCCCTATCCGGAACATAGACCCAAAAAACAAATAGCCTATGTGTTTGACACTAATAAATGCATTGCCTGTCAAACCTGTACTATGGCGTGCAAGACCACGTGGACCGTTGGAAAGGGACAAGAGTATGTTTTCTGGAACAATGTCGAGTCCAAACCCTGGGGTTATTATCCGCTGGGTTGGGATGTAAAGGTACTGGAGCTTCTGGGTCAGCAAAAGTGGGACGGTGATAAATACGCCGGCAAGACAATATTTGAAGCTGCTCCCAAGGGTGAGCCTGCTCTCGGATATGCGCCTGAGGATCTTGACTATGCAAGTCCAAACCTCGGGGAGGATGAATGTAAAGATGTTATAAAAGGGACAGAAGACCATTATATTAAAGGCCCTGTTCATAGTAACTGGGGCTTCTACCTGGCAAGGATATGCAACCACTGCACTTATCCTGCCTGTGTTGCCGCATGCCCGAGAAAGGCGATCTACAAGAGGGATGAAGACGGCATTGTCCTTGTAGATCAGAGCCGGTGCAGGGGGTATCGTGAATGTGTCAAGGCATGTCCTTATAAAAAACCATATTACAACAACACTACAAGGGTATCTGAGAAATGCATCGCCTGTTACCCGAAAGTAGAAAACAGCGAAATGCCCCAGTGTGTTACCACATGCATAGGAAAGATAAGGCTTCAGGGTTTTAAAAGTCATCCCGACAAGATAAGAAAAAACAATCCTATGGATTATCTTATTCACGTCAGAAAGATAGCGCTGCCCCTTTACGCGCAGCTTGGCACTGAGCCTAATGTCTACTATATTCCGCCTATGCACGTAGACCCGAAATACCTGAAGCAGATGTTCGGGCCCGGCGCGGAAAAAGCCGTGCAGATGTACAGGAACGCAGGCCAGGACAAAGAACTCCTCGCAGCGCTGCTGCTTTTTGGCAGCACAGAAAAACGTATAGAGGCCTTTAAGATTAAAGGAGAAATGACTGTAGGGTATGACAAAGACGGCAAGGAGATTGTCAGCGTTCCGTTAACAGAGCCTGCTATTGTAAGGCCCGCAAAGGTTGAGCAGTCAGGCGCATACCTTTACAACAACACATAGGAGGCTAAAATGAATATTATAAAAACCCTGTCACTGACCGCTGTTTTTGTGTTATCTGTCGTATCTGTCTCTTTTGCCGCAGGGAATGTGCTGACATCAAAAGCCATAACAGGCGCAATTCCATCCAGCCCTGCTGATAAAGTATGGGAGACAACTGCATCCGTGGAAATGGATTTATTGCCTCAGATTGTGGCCGTGCCAAGCATTGGCACCGCGACAATCTCAAAGGCAAGAGTGTGGTCTGTTAATAACGGAACGGAAATCGCCTTTAAACTTGAATGGTTTGATTCAACGAGGGATGAGGCATTGAATATGCCTGATAAATACAGCGATGCCTGCGCAATTCAATTCCCGTTGAAAGATTCAGACAAGCCGAATCTCGCTATGGGAGAAAAGGACAAACCTGTTTATATCGTGCACTGGAAGGCCGCGTGGGAGAAGGATACAGCAATGGGATATCAGGATGTGGAGCATGCCTATCCAAATTATAATGTAGATGGTTATCCATTGGTAAAGACCGTTGAGAACAAAGCTGTCTATCCCGTCAACAGCTTCTCTGACGAGGCAAAGGCCTTTATGGCCGGTATCGCCGCTAAAAATCCGGTCTCAAATACAGACAGGAGAGTTCCTGTGGAAGAGCTGAACGCTGAGGGCTTCGGCACGCTCACCAGCCAGTCAAGCCAGGATGCAAACGGAAAGGGTATTTGGGATTATGCTTACTGGAAAGTGGTAATCACAAGAAAACTCATGACGGACGATACTGCGGACACCGTTTTGAGCAAAGAGCGGACATCCATAATATCTTTTGCAGTATGGGACGGCAGCAAAGGTAATATAGGCGCGAGAAAGAACATATATGAGGGGGAGTGGTTAAACCTTAAAATAGAATAGGGGTAATATAAATTGAATACAATAGAAATTAAGAAAGAAGATTTACTCGCAAAGGCGGATATATACAGAGTATTGGCGCGGGCCTTTTCATATCCCGATAAAGAGACCATCGAATCTCTTAAATTACTTTGTGACGATATTGCAGTTGCTGATATCCCCGGTAATGTTCGGGAAAGATTTCTGGCATTCAAAAATTCTTTCATCAATCCCGCAGCAGAAGAAATGGAAGCGGAATATAATGAGCTGTTTATGACGCGCATGTTCTGCCCTGCTTACGAAACAAGTTATGGCAGGAACAGCTTCAGCAGGCCGGAGACCCTGGCTGACATCAGCGCATTTTATAAGGCCTTTGGTTTTTCCATAGCAGACGGAGAGGAGATGCTTGATCACATTGCCGTGGAAATGGAATTTATGAGCCTTCTCCTGCTGAAAGAGGCTTACGGCGTTGAGCAGGGCCTGAATGATATGACGGATATTTGTGATGCTGCAAATAAAAAGTTTCTCGGCGACCATCCGGGACGATGGGTGCGGCCCTTCTGTAAAAATCTGACAGAGAAGGCAATAACGGATTTCTATAAAAGTCTTGCTGTCTTTACTGAACAATTTATTGAAGGAGAAATAGCCTGTCACGGAATTGATGTTAAATATACAGAGGGTCTTTTCAAGGATGAGATAGCTGAGGAGCCAATAACCTGTTCTATGGAAGAAGACAGAAAAAAGTAGAAAGGCAGTTTTTTTCGAAATTCAAAGACGTGTTTGTTTGCCCAAGGCCGCTGTGTTTCTATTCCTCCCCTTTGAAGCACGGCGGCCCCTCCTTTTTTTACCGTGCATCCGGAATGACAAAGACCTGATAGTTGTTTATAATACCTCTACTGATGGATTCATTATGAAAAAAACAAGAATAGCGCTATATTTATTGACGTTAATTATTGCCCTTTCTGTAGCCTGCAAACAATCAGAGACCAAACTGCAGCCCGTAGAACTTACCCGTGAGCACATGTGCCAGGTCTGCGGGATGATCATAGTGGACTTTCCCGGGGCCAAGGCGCAGATACATTATAAAAAGGGGAAATATGACACCTTCTGCAGTACGCTGGACATGTTTTTATTTTACCTTCAGCCTGACAGGCCCAAAGACATCACTGCAATCTATGTGAATGATATGGGCAAGGCTGACATGGAGCATCCGGTGAATCTCTGGACAGATGCAACAAAGGCGTTTTATGTTTACGGGGGAGATGTTATGGGGCCTATGGGCGAGGCAATGATTCCGTTTTCAGAATTAAAAGATGCTGCGGCGTACATAAAACAGCACGGCGGCAAGTTGATTGCATTCAACGATGTGACAATGGATATGCTGAGGCCGCATTAGTAATTGTTCTTGCTGGAGCTCTGCGGGTAATTCCAGGTATGCACGGGAGACGTCATTCCGGCTTGTCCGGAATCTTTCTTTGCGAAAAGACTCCCGACAAGCGGGAGTGACAGCATTCGAGTATTAATTACCGGAGCCATAATGACTGCAAACAAATTGATAACAGCAACCGCTCTTCTCCTGACAATGTCAGTGCTCATACTATTAAGCGAGTGGCGCTTATGGAAAAGTTACGAAACCGCGAAGATAAAAGAATTCCAGCAGTATGCAGGCGGACTTGGACTTGGAGCGTCTGTCAGCCCTGAATGGGGGTTCATAAATTATGACCCGCGTATTGATTATACAGATGAGACGAATCTGTGGCCTGTCCCCGGGGGATACAGTTATGCTCCAGATAAAAATGCGTCTGTAGTTGAGATTAAGGAGTTCACTGTAAGATAAATTGGAATTAATAAGTAAGACTGAATGTTATGTCGATCCCGCAAGCGAAGCGCGCCGGGAGTCTTCTTGGTGAAGGATTCCGGACAAGCCGGAATGACAAGAGCACTTAGTAAGCAGACACTTAACAGTTTGAAATAGGAGGCGACATGAACAAGAAAATCTTGTTTCTGGTTTTATGTGTCAGTATTGTACTTGCAGCAACGGTCTTTACCGCTGAACAGTTTAATATTGAACACCCCATCAAAAAGCCGCAGAAATTTACTGACCGGGAAAGATGCAGTAACTGCGGCATGGACCTGAATGAATGGGCGAGGACCCGGCATGAATTTGAAAACTCAAAAGGCAAATTTCATACATGCTCCATTCACTGTGCTGCCGTAATGAAAAAGAAACTAAATGAGGCGCCCAAAAATGTGAAAGTTGCGGAATATCTCCATCCTGAAAAGATGCTGGATGCAGACAAGGCATTTTACGTCATCGGCTCTACTGCGCCCGGCACAATGGCCTTAAGGAGTAAGATCGCCTTTTCTTCAAAAGAGGAAGCGGAGAAATTTGCAGCCGGATACGGCGGGACCGTTGCTGGTTTTGAAGAGGCCTTTGTTGAAGCGGAGAAAGACGCCCACAGCCACAGCAAGCATAAACACTAAAATAGAAGTTGAGAAGATAAGAAGTTGTGAAGTTGAGAAAAAAACAAAAATCTATTCCCCCAGCTTCTTAACCTCCTAACTTCTTATCTTCTATAGTACTCTGTAATTTGTGGTTTTATTTAATTACATTTTTTGGCTAACCTAAATTGAAACATCTTAATATTCTATACGCAGCCGCCGGCAATGTCGTAAGACACAAGTTGAGGAGTGTTGTGGTTATACTCTGCCTTGTGGCGGTCCTCTTCCCTTTTTTATCAGCTATCGCCATTCTGGAAGGCGTCAAGACGCAGTCCCGCATATCTGTATCTGAAGGCGCTGACATCTATGTGACAATGGACATGTTTGGCAGAAACGGCGTTATCCCTATTGAAATGGCTGAGGTGATGAAGCAGATACCCGGCGTTACAAAAGCGGTGCCGAGGGCCATCGGGAGGATATATATAGGAGGCAAGCTTGCTGTCCTGCTCGGCATAACTGATGATGAAAAGCCGTCTTCCCTGAATTTCATAAATGGCTCTTTGCCGAAGGCCGGAGAAATAGTTATTGGAAGGGGCCTGGCGGAACATCTCAACCTCGAAGTCGGGGAAGAACTGAACATAGGGACCAGGGTGGTGGCGTTCATTGAGAATGAACCGTACATAATAAAAAAGATGTATCACGTGTCAGGGATATTTGATGCGCAGTCAGGCATATGGGCTTCCAATCTTGTCCTTATGAGCATTGATGATGCCGTCTCTGTTTTTGAAATGGAAGACTTTGCAACCGACATCGGACTGTATGTCAGGCCCGGCTATGAGGCAGCAGTGAGCAAGGGCCTTCAGAAGATGAATCCTTTTTTCAGGATACAGACAAAGGGTCTTGTGAGGACTTACATTGAAAGGGGCTTTAACATGAAAGGCGGCATCTTTGCCGCGCTTTATGTATTGGCCTTTGCGCTGACAATCCCTGCCATACTTGTCACATCGGGGTTCGGCCTTTCCGGGAGAAGAAAAGAAATCGGAATTCTGAAAGCCACAGGCTGGCAGACGCATGAGGTATTGGAGATGGTGTTTTTTGAAAACATCATGTTAGCGCTGATAAGCGCCCCTTCCGCCTTGGTCCTCTCATTTGTCTGGATAAAACTGTTCAATGCCCCGTTCATTGCCCCGCTCTTTATTCCGGGAGCAGGCAGCATACCTCCTTTTCCGGTGCCTTCGAGGTTCATGCCGTTGCCTTTTGTATTTTCATTTTTCTTTGCCTTGCTGCTGACAATGACCGGAAGTATTTATTCCACCTGGCGGGCCGCAATCGTGTCTCCCGCAGAGGCAATGAAATGACAAATATAAGAGTCAGGAGTCAGGAGTCAGGAGTCAGAAGAGACGAATTAATTCGCTGCGAAGGTGTGTGGAAAATTTATAATGAGGGCCGGCCCCACGAGGTGCAGGCGCTTGCGGATGTGAGTCTGGAAATTAAGAAAGGCTCTTTTACCATACTTAACGGCCCGTCAGGCTCCGGCAAGACAACGCTTCTGGCCCTCCTCGGGACAATGGACAGGCCGAGCAGGGGGGGGATATTCATGAAGGGCAAAGATATTACCGGTTTTTCCGATACCGCATTGTCCACATTAAGAAGAGACAGCATAGGTTTTGTCTTTCAGAATTTCAACCTTATCCCAAGACTTTCTGCATGGGAAAACGTATCCACGCCGCTGATTCCTGCAGGAGTGAGTGAAAAAGGCAGACGAGACAGGGCGATGGTGTTATTGGAAAAACTCGGATTAGCGGACAGGGCTTCTCACGCCCCTGAAGAATTGAGCGGAGGAGAGCAGCAGCGCGTTGCAATAGCAAGGGCCCTGATAAATAATCCTGAGATAATCATCCTTGATGAACCGACGTCAAACATTGATGCAGAGGCCACAGATATTCTTATTGATATACTGAAGAACCTGAAATCAGACAGTAAGACCCTCCTTGTCTCTACGCATGATCAGGTGCTGCGGCCCCATGCCGATACGGTCTTTGAATTAAAACGCGGGAGGCTGGCTGGAATAACTCATGACTGATTCTGATAACAGGTAATCTGATGATACTCAATATATACACAATAATAATGATGTTTGCAGCCGCGCTCACGGGTGTGCTCGCGGTCCCCCTCGGCATCATGTCTTTCAGGATATTTCAGAAGTGGGAAAAGCCTCTTTATGCAGAAGAAAGGACTGACATAGAGAACAGGTCCTATCTCCTTTTGCTCACCGCGGCAGTCATCCTCTCGTTAAAACTATTGACATGGCCCTTCTTCTATGTGACGCTTCAAAGCTATATTCCAAGCATCAGGGGGGCTATGTGCATTTTCGGAGTGACACAGTTTTATCCTTCCATGAGCAGCGCCCTTCAGCTATTCAAGCCGCTGGTTTTCTTTCTGATCGGCGGCTGGCTGCTCCTCAACCAGCTTGACAGAAAAACAGAGACATCACCCCTCTTTAGAAAAAAGTTCCTTTTTCTTCATCTCATAAGTTTCATGGTTCTTATAGACAGCCTGGGAGACCTTATGTATTTCACAGGTTTTAATACAGGCTCTTCTGTTGCATGCTGCACCACTTTTTTTGATGTACCCGAGCGGGCAACTGCCGTACTTCCCCTTTCTATTCTCGGCGAGGCATATGAAAAATATATGCTCCCCTCGTATTACACTATGAATATGTCACTGTTGGCCCTTATGGGCGTTTCATATCGGGGCCTTCAAAACAATAAACTCCTTCCCCCCTGGATGACAATAGCAGGCGCAATCCTTGCCGTACTAACTGCGGTAATCACCATCTTTGCCATGTTTGAAGTTATTGCGCCGGAATTGATGGGACTTCCTTATCATCATTGTATTTACTGCATGTGGCAGTATGTGCCGGATTCAGTCCTGATAACAGCTCTTTTTATCATCGGCATATTTTCTCCATGCTGGGCGCTTTTGCTCAATATCATGGGCAGGCACAGCGAGACAGATGCAGCTTTGAAGGGATACATAATGAATCTTTATTTTTTCGGGATAATTTCAACAGGCGCATCAATGCTTATGGTCACAATACATTTAATGCTTAAATGAACGGTCATACCATGAATAGAAAAAGCATCTTAGCCGCAATTATAATCGCCTTTTCAGTTGCTATCTCGCTAATCACAATTTCCCTCCAGAGACAAAACGCCCCTGTCTGTCATTATGACGGTGAAAATATCATGCCTGTTTACGAGGTTGATATAGAACAGAAAGACAGAGGTGTGTTAAAGTTCTGCTCTGTTTACTGTGCACTGGAATGGTTTAAAAGAAACAATACAAAGTCTGCTTTCGTGACAGTAACTGACGAACTTACCGGGGAGAAACTGGACGCCTCCCTTGCCTTCTTTGTTGAGAGCGATGTAATCAGCGTGGCTGCTACCCGGAACAGGATGCATGTCTTTAAAGATAAACACCACGCTCAAGCACACGGGAAACAATACAACGGGAAATCCGTGCTCAACCCGTTCAATATGAATTGAGCAGGCTGCTTTTATTGGGGTTTTCCATATGATGCTATCATGAAATATGTATTAGCTATATTTTTTTCTTGACAAACATATCAACACATGTTAATGTGTTGATATGAAAAACACGATTGAGGTTTTTAAACTTCTCACTGATGAACTCAGGGTGCGCATACTGATGCTGCTTGACAGGAAGGAATTGAGCGTGTGCCAGCTCATGGGGACCATCGGGGCGTCACAGCCGCTTATTTCGAGGAACCTCTCATTATTGTATAAAGGCGGCTTCCTTGATGAGAGAAGGGACGGCAAGCTCAGGTTCTACAGTATAAAAAGCGGTATTGCGGAAGATAAAGTTGCCGTGCTTGTTTTGTTGCGAACCCTTTTGAAATCTGATACAAGATTTAAAGAGGACCTGGAAACTCTTGCCGAATGCACCGCATTTCAGAAGAAGGCTGGCAGGTGTGACATGAAGACCCTGACTGAATTCATGAAATTAAAGGAACGTAAGATGAAGGGAGATAGAAGATGAGAGGTTGGGAAGTTAAGAAGATGAGAGGGAAAATCTTAAATTACTTGTCACAATTTCACAGCTTCATAACATCTCAACTTCTTGTTTTTGCAATCTGTGTAATCTGTGGCGTAAATGTGGTAGCCGCTGAAACACTCACACTCAAGGAAGCCATAAGCGCCGCCCTTGAAAACAATCCTCAATTGAAGGCTTACATCTGGATGGTCCAGGCTCAGAAGGAAGATTCAAATATGGCAAAGAGCTATCTTTATCCAAAGCTGAGCATTGAGGAGAAATTTACACGGACGGACAACCCGACTTATGGTTTTATGGCAAAGCTCAATCAGGAGCGTTTTACACAGCAGGATTTTGCCATCGGTTCGCTTAATCACCCTGATGACATATCCGATTTTCAGACCTCATTCAGCTTTGAACAGCCGGTGTTCGTTCCAAAGATCTACTATGGGATAAACCTTTCGGAAAGAGAACTGGACGCGAAAAAGACCGAGCTTGAAAGGGTGAAAAGTGAAGTTGCGCGCAACGTAGTAAGAAGCGCGCTCATGATCCAGACGGCAAAGGAATATTTAAGGATATCGCAATCGGCGTTGAAGGACGCGCAGGAACACAAGCGCCTTGCTTTGCTGAGATACGACACAGGACTCGGCCTGTATTCAGACGTGCTGAGGGCGGATGCCGGGACCAAGAACGCTGAAGTCATGATCGCAAAGGCGGAGGGAAATCTTGAGGTGGCAATGAGGACACTCGGTTTAGTTACTGGCAGTACCGGGCCGGTTGACATTGTTGATGAGAAACCTTCATTGATTCTGGATGAGCTGACTGTTTATCTTGAAGCTGCAAATCAGAGGGAAGACCTGAAGGCCGTTAACCTGAGATATGAGAACTCCCTGAAAAATGTAGAAATGGAAAAAGCGATCTTCCTCCCCGAAATCGGCATCGGAGGCAGTTACCTGCTGAATGACCATAAAAGCCCTTTCGCGTCTGAAGGGGAGAGCTATGTGTTCGCGGCGTTTCTCAGATGGAAACTCTTTGACGCCTCTTTGTATTACAAGGTCAAAAAGGCGGAGGCTGATGCCAATGAGATGAAACAGCGCGTTTCGGGATTAGGGCAGGAGATACAGTTCAGGGTCAATGAGGCTTACATAAGGATCAGGGAGAAGGGAAAGACGCTCTCTCTTTCAAAGGCCGCGCTCGAAGACGCGGTGGAAGCCCTCAGGCTTGTCAGGACAAGGTATGAGAACGGGCTTGCTCCTGTGATTGATCTGCTCGATACTCAGGTAATGCTCGACAACGCAAGGGCGAAAAATTTAGAAGCGGAAAATGAGTACGTAAATTCAATCGTGGATCTGTATCACCAGAGCGGGATGCTTTTGAAGGGATTGAATTTAACCACAGAGGGCGCAGAGATAAAAGAGAATTATTAAAGGAGGCGACTTAATGATAAGGTCAGTACAATTGTTAGCGATTATACTCGTAGCATCCTTGATATATGCCTGCAATGAAAAAATTAAGCCTGGCGAGCAGGAAGTAAAGAGACCTCTTGTTCAGGGAATCGTTATTGAGGAAGTAAAACAGTCAGAGGTAACTGACCTTTACGAAACGTCCGGGACGCTCAGGTCAAGGAATACCGCGCTCGTATCGGCGCAGATCATGGGCGAGGTAAAGGAGATAAATGTGAAGCCCGGTGACAGGGTGAAAAAAGATGACGTTCTCCTCGTCATAAAAGCCCCTGATATCGGCGCGAGGGTCCAGGCGGCGCAAGAGGCGTTTGAGGAAGCACAAAAAGGCCTCAGCATGGCAGGCGAGAACAGGGACCTGATGGAGAAAACCTTTGAGCGCTACAAAAAACTATTTGATGAAAAGGCCATCTCCGGGCAGGAGTTCGACGAGATAAAGACAAAGAAAGATGTTGCGGCGCTTGAGTATGAAAGGTCGCAGAAAGCGTTGAAACGCGCGGAGGCGGGACTGAACGAGGCAGAGGCGTTTAAGGGTTACGCTGTTATCAGGTCCCCGCTTAACGGAATTGTTTCAGAAAAGAAGATCGATGCCGGCAGCATGACTGCTCCGGGCGCTCCGCTATTTATTATTGAAGAGCCTGTATACAGGGTTGAAGTCCCTGTTGATGAGGGACAGCTTTCTTATATAAATACAGGCACGCCTGTCGATATCGTAATTGATGCTATCGGCGTACAAACAGGCGGCAGGGTAGGCGAGGTGGTCCGCCAGATTGATCCGCTCACGCGGACCTTTACTGTCAAGGTCGACATCAGTGAAAGTGCAAAACCATTGCAGGGCGGTTTTTATGCAAGAGCTAAGTTCACGCTCGGGAAAAAATCCGGGCTGTTCATTCCTGAAGTCGCAATTGTATCAAGAGGCGAATTGAAGGCGGTCTATGCGGTAGATCAGGACGGCATTATTACATTCAGGCTTGTGAAAACAGGAAAGAGCGCGGACGGAATGACAGAGATACTTTCGGGGCTTAATGCCGGTGAGAGGATAATCGTGAAAGGGAGCAGTCCTTTAGCCGGAATCCATCTTTGTATTTACTGGATTCCCGCTCAACAGACCACGGGAATGACGTCTGAGGTTGAGTTTATTAGAAGATTTTAAATAAGGATAACTAAATGGAACGGACAGGAATAGCGGGACGGATAGCAAAGACATTCTTACAATCAAAGCTGACGCCTTTGATAATTATCACTGCGCTGCTGCTCGGGATATTCGCGGTCGTCATAACGCCGAGGGAAGAAGAGCCGCAGATAATTGTTCCCATGGTGGATGTGTTTGTCCAGTATCCCGGCGCTTCCTCACAGGAAGTAAATGACCAGGTGGCAAAGCCGATGGAAAAGCTCCTGTGGGAGATAAAAGGCGTTGAGTATATTTACTCAATATCAAAGCCCGGCACGGCAGTTTCCATAGTGAGGTTTTATGTCGGCGAGGACATGGAGAAGAGCCTTGTAAAGCTCTACAACCAGTTGATGTCCAATTATGACAGGATACCCCCCGGTGTTTCACAGCCTCTTGTTAAGCCCAGGTCCATTGACGATGTGCCGATCCTGACGCTTACCCTGTGGAGCGGGCGTTACGACGGTTATCAATTACGGAAGGTCGCCAACGAACTTGCGGACCAATTAAAAAAGGACGCGGAGGTCTCCGAGATAAAGGTCATCGGGGGGCAGAAAAGACAATTAAGGGTCATTCCCGACACATCGCGTTTAAAGGCATACAATGTTTCTTCATTACGAATATTGCAAATGCTTCAGGGGGCGAACGCCTCGCTCAGTTCCGGTAAGTTCCAGAACAAGAATGAAGAGGTTGTTATAGAAGCAGGCGGGCTGCTTCAGAGCGCGGAAGATGTGGGCAGTGTTGTGATTGGAGTTTATAACGGAAGGCCCGTGTATCTGAAGAACGTCGCGGAGATAAAAGACGGGCCGGAGGAACCGGCGAATTATGTCCTGATGGGTTTCGGTCAGGCTGCTGACCCCTCTGTATCCCCCCTTAACAAGGGGGGAATTAAGGGGGGTGGCCTTTACGATGCCGTGACCATTTCAGTGGCAAAGAAGAAGGGCACGAATGCAACACATATATCTGAGCGCCTGCTTGAAAAGACAGAGGCACTGAAGGGTGTTATCATTCCCGGCGAAATAGAAGTGACGACCACGAGAAATTACGGCGACACGGCAAAGGACAAATCCGATGAGCTCCTTGAGCACATGCTCATCGCGGCAATTTCCGTTACGATCCTGATAGCGATCGCATTGGGTCTGCGTGAATCAGTTATCGTAGCAGTGGCAGTGCCTGTTACACTCGCGCTAACGATCCTTGTTAACTACATGTACGGTTACACGCTCAACAGGGTGACGCTCTTCGCGCTCATCTTCTCCATAGGTATTTTAGTTGATGACGCGATAGTCGTGGTGGAAAACATCCACAGGCATTTCAGACTGAAAGGCGTCTCTCCTGAAACAGCGGTGCGAGCAGTGGATGAAGTGGGCAATCCGACAATACTCGCAACCTTTACAGTTATCGCCGCGCTTTTACCTATGGCATTTGTGTCCGGGTTAATGGGGCCGTACATGCGCCCGATCCCGATAGGCGCATCCGCAGCAATGTTGATTTCTTTGCTGATAGCATTCATCATCAGCCCGTGGCTGAGTTTCATCGTATTAAAGAAAACACAACAGGGCCCTGACGTGGACGAAAAAGAGCACGGGATTTTCGCAACGCTTAACAGGCTCTATGAAAAAAACCTGCGCGGCCTCCTTGAAAGCAATACCAAAAAGATCAGCGCCTTCGTTGTGGTATTTATCCTCTTCGGCGGCGCAATAATGTTAGTGCCGTTAAAATTAGTCACGGTCAAGATGCTGCCCTTTGATAACAAAAGCGAATTGCAGGTGATCATTGACATGCCGGAAGGCACCACGCTCGAACAGACCGCGCTTGTATCAAGAGAGGTCGGAGAATACCTGAAAAAAGTCCCCGAGGTCACAAATTACCAGACCTACATCGGGACGTCTGCGCCGTTTAATTTCAACGGCCTTGTGCGGCATTATTTTCTCCGTGCCGGAAGCAACGTCGCGGACATACAGGTCAACTTTGTCGCCAAAGGAAAAAGGAAATCGCAGAGCCATGATATCGCAAAAAGGCTGCGGCCTGAGATACAGAAGATCGGTGGAAAATACAATGCAAACATAAAAGTGGAGGAAGTGCCGCCCGGCCCTCCGGTATTGAGCACGCTGGTGGCCGAGGTTTACGGGCCGGACTATAAAAGGCAGGTCGAGATTGCCAAAGAAATAAAAAATGTCTTTGAGAGAACAGACGGTGTAGTGGACGTAGACTGGTATGTTGAGGATGACCAGAGGAAAGACACTTTTATTGTAGACAAGGAGAAGGCCGCCTACCACGGCATAAGCACAGACGCTGTGGCCCAAACACTCAGGATGTCGCTTGGCGGAATGTCAGCCGGACTCTTGCATGTTGAAAATGCAAAGGAGCCTGTTGAGATATTTATCAGGACGCCTTTAGCCGGACGCTCGAGCATTGAGGACCTAAAGGGTATAACGCTTTTGTCGTCTTCAGACAAGCCTGTCGCCCTTTCCGAACTTGTAAGGGTATATCAGGGCATTGATGACAAAACCATATACAGGAAAAATTTAAAGCAGGTCGTTTATGTGACAGGCGAGGTTGCGGGCACAGCGGAAAGCCCGGTGTACGCAATCATGAAGATGAAGCAGGAGGTGCAGAAAATTAAACTCCCTGAAGGCTATGAATTAAAGCAGCACAGCACAACGCAGCCGGAGCTTGAAGACAAATACTCCATGAAATGGGACGGCGAATGGCACATCACATATGAAGTGTTCAGGGATTTGGGGATTGCCTTTGCCGCAGTGATGGTCCTTATTTACGTGATGGTGGTAGGATGGTTCAGGTCTTTCATAACCCCGCTTGTAATCATGGCGCCGATCCCGCTTTCCCTGGTCGGCATCCTGCCGGGTCACGCGCTTATGGGCGCGTTTTTCACCGCCACGTCGATGATAGGATTTATAGCGGGAGCAGGAATAGTCGTGAGAAATTCCATCATCCTGGTGGATTTCATAGAGCTGAAGCTCAGTGAGGGAATGCCTCTCGAAGAAGCGGTGGTGCAGGCGGGAATAATAAGGTTCAGGCCGATGCTTCTAACAGCAGCAGCAGTAGTCGTCGGTTCATCGGTGATTTTGTTCGACCCCATCTTTCAGGGCATGGCAATCGCGCTGATGGCCGGTGAAGTGGCGTCAACCCTGCTTTCAAGGACACTCGTGCCGGTTCTGTATTATGAGTACAAGAGGAGAGTTGAAAGTTGAAAGTTAAAAGTGAAGAATAAAAAATCTCCCCTAACCCCTCTTTGCTAAAGAGAGGAACACACCCCTAACCCCTCTTGATAGAGGGGAACAATTAAATCCCCCTTTGAAAAAGCCAAAAGTAGGTGCTTTAAGCAGGGGATGAAGGGGGATTTTTTTATAAACAAAAATGGAGGTAAAACAATGTATATCGCAAGAACAGACAAATGGTATCTGGAAAGATTGATCTGGCTGATGGCGGGAATATTCTCCATCACCGGGACTATACTCGCCGCGGTTGTCAGCAAGTGGTGGCTGATACTGACAGGGCTTGTGGGCGTGAATCTGCTGATATTTGCGTTCACGGGATTCTGCATAATGGCCAATATACTTTACAAGTTCGGAGCGCGGTCGGAGATAAAATAAAGAATGAGGGACACACGCATTGAGGTTAACTTTTTACTTTTCATTTTCCGATACTAAAACCTTCTGTTTGACCTTTATCCTCCACCGAACATTTGACCATATAGGGCAACTCACAATATAATATGAGCAATAACAATAAGCAGCGAGGAGGTGCATAAATGCCGACTATTAGCAGTCAAAAGGAGTTCAAGGCGATTATTAAAGAGTCTGTAAAAGAGGCCCTTGAGGAGGAATTGATCAAGATGCGTTTAATGTTCTTTTCTGAAGTCTCTGATAAAGAGATGCGCGATATTGAAGACAGACATGAACGTCCGGAAAAGAAATCTGTATATTCAGAGAAAATCGATATATGAAATGGGACATAGAATACTCAAAAAGGGCAAATGATTTTATTGATGAGCATAAGATAAGAGATAAGACCAGAGATTCTATTAAAGATTTTATTCTTAAGATAACGGGCGCGAACATAAATATAGATGCTAAGAAACTCAAGGGTGAATGGGCTGGTTATTACAGAATCAGAAAAGGGAAAGTCAGAATTGTTTTAAAACCTGACATCGAATGCAAATCAATTTTTGTTGATGTAGTTGATTTCAGGGGAAACGTATATAAGTAGATTTAGCGTATATTTGGTCAAAGGGACCCTTGAATCAGGAAGAAGCAGATGGGACATCTGCCGCCACAATAAAATCTCTGATCCCCACCTCCTGAAAAAAATTCCAGATTTAAGGGCCGCCCCCTTCGCCTCTGTTGAAAAAGTAGTTACTTACAAATGAACGCCAAAGGGCATAGGATTATCCCAAGCCCTTGAACCTTAACATTGTTTCAATCCCGTATCAATTATCTATAGTAAAGTCAGCCCCTAATTCCATGCTATTCGGAGTATTTTCCCCCTTGCAAATGTCAATAATCGTGTCTGACCCCATTCTCTCTGCCATTTGGATGGTGGAGGATACGACTATGGACGAATTGGAAATAGTTTCTTCTATTTCTTTAATAACGGCCTGGATCATTTAATGAGTGGTTGGAGGGCTTTTTTAGTAGTGGTCCAGCCCGACAAGAGTTTGTGAAAAGCGTACCAGTCAAAGAAATCTTTTTCGTCACCAAGCGTGCCTTTTTCAAATTTCCCAAGAAAGGATGTTGTTGTCATATGGTGTTTCTTCTCAAGCGCGCTGATTTGTTTCTTGTAGAAATTTATGGTTGTGGAACAGATATTGAATTCTCTCACAAGGGATTCTTTGATTTCAGCAGTAATAGTCATCTCGCGTTACCTCTCGCAAAGAGGATAACGCAAAAATATAAGGGATGTCAAAATGCTCAGGAGTCATTCTGTTCCGATGTTTCGGGAATGCATAGATGTAATAAAATTGTGCCATGCACATATTTGCACTGCCCACAATTGTGACATGGCACATCATGTTTACCTTTAAAAAAATTCAATCAATCCGTAACTTCCTGTAAAATAACAGAAATAATATTTTTCAATAATCCTGATTGTTCGGCATGATTGTTGCTGTTAATCCAGTAATCTAATTTGAAAACAACAATGAAGGGGAATGGGCTGATGGCATCAATGTTGCGACAGACAGACAGACAGACAGACATTTTTTAAAAGGAAGTCTAAAAAAACATACTGAAGGCATGACGCCCCCAATAGGGCTTCATGCCTTTTTTGCGTGAGATAGAAAGGGAGGATGGGAATATGAGAAATGTTGCAGGTTACGAGTTGCAGGTTGATAGAGAGGGTTGTCCGTCATTCCCGCAGTCTGTTGAGCGGGAATCCAGAGTCTTTTCTCAAGGAACTGGATTCCGGCTTACAACTTGCCGGAATGACAGTTTCAGGGAGATTTCAGGTCACACAAGCAATCAGGGCTTTTTTCTGCTGCGCTGCTGCACTGCTGCGCTGCTGTTCTGCCTTGTCATGGTGGGCCTGTCGAACCATGCCTGGGCCTTTAACCTCCCCGACACGGGGCAGACGAAGTGCTACAGGGATGTCAGTCCCTATGACGAGATTTCCTGCGCAGGCACAGGGCAGGATGGGGCCTACAACATCAACCCGATGAGCTTTACAAACAACGGCAATGGCACAGTGACGGACAACAATACAGGCCTTATGTGGCAGAGGTGCAGTATCGGGCAGAACAACGATGATACATGCAGCGGAACGACCCAGTCCTACAACTGGTATCGGGCTTCGGGCACATATCAGTCAACATATAATCCGGATTCACAAGACGTCTGCGGCGACCTTGTCCGGGGCGGCTATTCAGACTGGCGTTTGCCGTCGAAGAAGGAATTGATAACGATTGTTGATTATGCTGTCCCGTATCCCGGCCCGACAATTAACGCTGCATATTTCCCGAATACAAGTGCGTCCCACTACTGGTCGTCTACTACCAACGCCTACAATCCGTACGACGCGTGGCTCGTGGACTTCGGCAATGGCTACGTCAGCAGCGGCTATAAGCACAGCCCCTTCTATGTTCGGTGCGTGCGCGGCGGACAGTGATTTGATTATTTGGAGATTTTTATGATAAGCAGACAGAGCGTGGAAGACCTGAAGTCATTTTTCCCGGAACGATTCAGGACAAGCCGGAATGACGGGAAGCAAGGCCGGAATCGTTGTATGCATGATGCTTCAGCGAGCGAGCCTATGATCACTGTGCGCCCGGCCCGCCTTGGTACAAAAGAGTCCTGGGCATTAAAAACAGCCAACCGTACGCTTTTTCAGGATCGGTTTGCGAAGGGCCGAAGGGCCGTCAAGAGGCCGGGTAAATGCGTCCAACTACTGGTCGTCTACTACCAACGCCAACAATCCAAACAACGCGTGGAACGTGAACTTCAACAATGGCAACGTCAACAACAACAATAAGAACAACAACTTCTATGTTCGGTGCGTGCGCGGCGGAAAGTGATCGCCTGTATTCCTTCAGAACTCTGCATAAGGCCTATGTATCATGCAGGAGAAGAAAGCGGAATACCATTAATGCGCTGAGGTTCGAGGCGTCTCTTTTAGACAATCTCATGGACCTCAGCGGCAAACTTCAGAATGGCTCATACAGGCCTTCCCGCTCTGTCTGTTTTGTTGCCAAACAACCCAAGCTCAGGGAGATATTCGCAGCCGACTTCAGAGACAGGGTAGTGCATCATCTTCTCGTGCCGGAGATTGAAAAGATTTTTGAGCCGAAATTTATCCACGACTCCTACGCCTGCAGGGTGGGAAAGGGCACCCATGCCGCAGTGAAGCGGCTGAGGCATTTCATGAACTGCGTTACAAGGGGCGGGCGCGTTGCCTCATGGTTCATGCAGCTTGATATCAGGAGTTTCTTTATGAGCATAGACAGGGAGATACTTCTTGGGATGTTGGAACGGCAGTTCCTGAGGGATTCATCAGCGGGGCGTCATTCCCGCGAAAGCGGGAATCCAGAGAAAACGGAACTGGATTCCGGCTTACAGACTGCCGGAATGACAGAAAGAGAAGCGCTTCTTCAGCTTGCTGAAATCATTGTGAATCAGGATTGCACAAAAGACTTTGTGTACAAAGGCGATCCCCGCCTTCTTCAGGGTATCCCTCCGCACAAGTCGCTCTTTCATATTCCACAGGGAAAGGGGCTGCCTATCGGCAATCTCACTTCCCAGTTTTTCGGCAATGTCTATCTCAATGAGCTGGACCAGTTTGTGAAGCATACCCTGAAGGCGCGCCATTACCTCCGGTATGTGGATGACTTTATCCTGCTTGATACCAGCCGTGAGCGGCTTCTTGAAATGAAGGACAAGATAGAGACCTTTCTCAATGAGAGGCTCGCGCTTGAACTGAAGCCTGAGCTCACTCTTAAAAGGGTGACCGAGGGAGCGGACTTCCTCGGTTATATTGTGAGGCCTGATTATGTGCTGGTGCGCAACAGGGTTGTCGGGAACCTTAGGGCGAGGCTGAGGCGGTTTGAAGAGGAGATGGTCATCTCTTCAGTGCGCCATATCAGTTGCCGTCATTCCCGCGAAAGCGGGAATCCAGAAGCTTTTAAAAACACTGGATTCCCGATAAAGACCTCGGGAATGACGAATAAAGACTTTTGCACGAGTCTCTTATATAAAAGGTATTCAGTGACAATTCCTAAACAGTTTAATATTATCCATCTGCGTGAAGAGAATGTATGTCAGTTGCGCCAGACCCTTGCATCATATCTGGGGCATTTCAAACACGCAAATGCGTATAAACTTACCCGCAGTCTGTTTGAGAAATACGAGTACCTTGAAAATATTTTTACTGTGAATAATGGCGGCTGTCTTATTCCTTTGCATGAGCCGTCCTTTAAGCCTGTAACCTTTCGCGGCCAATACAAATGGGCGACGAAACAGAATGGGCGACGAAACAGTATCCGGATTCCTGCATCTTCTTTCAGGTTGGGAAATTCTGTGAGTTTTACGGGCAGCAGGCTGAACGGTATGGCAAGTTTTTTGGTCTGAAAATATGGACAGGAACAAAGATAGATAAGAAAACATTTAAGGGTATGTCATTCCCGCTTGTCGGGAATCTAACAGCGGTAGATAAGAAAGACTCCGGACAAGCCGGAGTGACAGGTCATGGAAGAGCCGGAATTACGGGGATGCAGTGCGGTTTCCCCATCAGGCGGCTGAAGGAATTCAAGGGCAAGGCCCTTAATGCGGGCGTGCCTTATGTAGTCGTCGGTGAGAGGGGATATTACCCGTCAGGATTGAAGAAGCGAATGATCACAGAAATATATAAACCATTAAGGAGGGACTTATGAAGAAAATATTTATGCTATTGGTAATGCTCTGTGCTTTGCAGGCTGTCACTGCTGCAGCGAGTTTAGTCAACAACGGCAACGGCACGGTGACTGATAGTAGAACAGGGCTTGTGTGGCAGCAGGGAGAGCCGGGAACTAAGACATGGGGTGCTGCTCTTTCATACTGTGAAGGGCTTTCCCTTGGAAACAAGACAGACTGGCGGCTGCCGAATATCAAGGAGCTTGAGTCCTTAACCGACGATGCGAGATATTATCCTGCAATTGATACCTTGTTTTTTCCGGGCGCATATGCGTCCTACTACTGGTCGTCTACTACCTACGCCTACTATCCTCACTACGCGTGGGACGTGAGCTTCGGCAATGGCTACGTCGTCAGCTACGTTAAGTACGGCAACTTCTATGTTCGGTGCGTGCGCGGCGGACAGTATGGGGGATTTGTTGATTTGGACATTGACGGATTGCCGGATGCCTGGGAGCTGAAATATTTTGGTAATTTAGCGCAAGGACCTTACGATGACTACGATCACGATAATCTCAATAATCTGGATGAATATCAGCAGGGCACAGACCCGGCAAAATGGGACACGGATGGCGATGGGATGAATGACGGAGATGAGGTGGCAAAAGGCAAGGATCCTCTTGTAAAAGATGCAGGAGTTTTTGAGCAGCCTTCTCTTTTAACATATAAAGGAATCTCTTGTATTTCATCTCCCACTGCCAAGAACCTTGTCTTCATTACACATGGCTGGAACAGCAATTCTGACACTTGGGTAAAAGCTATGCGGGAGAAAATTTATACCAGCCTCACTAATAAAGCTGATTGGGATGTGTGTACGTATGATTGGAGCGAATACGCTGCAACGTTTGATAACTTATTGCCAGCGCCATGGGATGCATATGTAAATGCAATAGAGCATGGCAAGAAAATAGCTCAGGAAATAACAGCGGTTAATTATAATCATATTCATTTCATAGCGCATAGTGCCGGCTCTAATCTTATACAGAGTGCTGCAGATTGGATTAACAGCAACAAACAAAGAACAAGCTCTCAAATGCCAACTATACATATGACATTTCTTGACGCATATGATCCAAGTAAAGAAAATTCAAGGTATGGCAAAGGCGCCGACTTCGCAGAGCAATATGTGGATACAAGGAGAGTTGGAGTCTCCTCTCTTGATGATAGCGACCTTACGCTACCATTTGCCTATAATTTTGATGTTACAAGTCTGGATATCCAGAGGGGTAATGATATAACTGGAGAAAAAGTTCATGCTTGGCCATATCGTTTGTACATCTATTCAATAGATAAGGACCAAAGCTGGCTTGACTGGGGCAGTTCATCAAATGTTGCACTGTTTCAGAATGAGAATATTCTTTATGGCTATCGACTTTCGTATGAAAAATCCGGTTCAGTTTTAGGAAATGAAAATCTCTACTATGGCTTCCCTCGTGGAGCTACACACACTTTCTCAGGAACACCTCCTCCACCGGAGCCGGGTGGTTTGCCCGTCATTAAATTAGAACAGAAAGGCATTTTAGATTTTAACTCGGCACAACAGAGAAACGATCTTACGACGAGTGAGTCATGTATCCCCGAGTTATCTCCTCAAAATAGTCTCATTATGAGGACATGTTCACCTGTATGGGTAATTGCATCACAGGATATTGCCAGTCTGATAAATACGTTGACATTTGATTACCAGTTTACTTCAATCGCAAAGGGATTATTGTCTGTTTATTTTGACGGCCAGCTTGTAAATAAAGTTGATGGGCAAAATGCTTCAGATGGGATTAATCATTCTGATAATGTCGCATTGGGAGACATTTCTCCAGGAAAACATACAGTGTCCTTCAGGCTTGATCCATCAACACAGGAACAGGCTGTTATTGAACTTTCGAATGTGCAATTCAGCGCAATGCAAGTTGTATTTGTGTCAGATGCTGATAATGACGGGCATACTTCAGACGTCGACTGCAATGACAACAACCCTGCCATCAACCCCGGCGCAGCCGAAATCCCCAACAACAACCTTGACGACGACTGCAATCCTGCCACACCTGTGCTTGCCGCTTCGGGAGCAGGGTATAATTATCCCGCGCCGCTTTTCAAGGCGAGTTTGACGTTGAATGTGAATGTTTCCAGTTTGGCAACAGGCTGGCTCAAATACTCATTCAAGAGGATGTCCCTTTCCAGCACATCCATTACAAACATATCCGTGATAAATGGAACAGCAACCATAATAGGAGTCGGCAAGGTAAACGGAGCGCCGAACTATACCTTTACAGCAACGGCGCAGGAGGGCAGCCCTGATTTAATGGGTATAGAGATCCGCAGGCCCGACAATACGCTTTATTTTAATGCGGCACTTGCGCCGGTAAGCAGCGGTAATTACAGCTTGGCAGGGCAGTAAGCAAAAAAGAGAACACACCCCTTAATCCCCTCTTTTTAGAGGGGAATGACAGAATAAAAAAAAGGAGGAAGTAAAAATGAAGCTTAAGAAACTTTTCATCACAGGGGTTTTTGCAGTAAGCATGTTAATGATTTCAGCAATGGCGTCTGCAACTCAGAGCGCAAGCATTCTCTATCAGGAGACAAATTTGGGAGGCAGTCTCTGGCAGTATGACTACATATTTCAGAACAACTCTGACGCCGGAGAGTATTTATACAAGGTGAACATGGACTTCGGGCAATTGCTGGATGTCACCGGAGACACTCTTCCTTCGGGATGGACTGCAACGATGTGGGAAGGAACAAATAATACTTCTTACGTGGACGCCTTTACAACGGATACGAGTTTTGATATAGCTCCGGGGAATAGTCAGTCCGGGTTCAGATTCACCGTCAATCAACAGGTCGGCAATCTTGCCTATACCGCCGAGTTTGACGATCATGCCGGGAATCTATCCGCAAGTTTAGGCAACACTGCGCCTGTTGCCCCTGAGCCTGTAAGCACGATACTGTTTCTCACCGGAGGGGCAACACTGGCGGCGAGACGTTATCTGAAAAGAAGATAGGACCAACTATCAGGGCTGATTGGCGGATCGTCTTTACTCTGTGATAATCTGCGTCAATCTGTGGATAAATACTTTTTCTATGTTAAAACGCATACGTCAGATTAGCAACACCGACCATGATCTGTGTTTCGCTGTCGGGCAGGACTTCCCCGTGTTTTACATCTCCATCCAGTTTGATGAGTGTGTAACTGCCGCCGAAATAAAAATTTACATTCCGCGTAATTTCACGGGCCAATCCTGCGCCGAGGTCAAGACAGGTCCCGTTCGTATCGAACTTGGACTCAACGGAGTTTTTCTTTTTCACAGTGCCTTTTGGATAGTAAGCATAAGCCGCCCTCCCGTCAAGCGCCCAATTGCCGAATTTATATCCCATGCCGAAGCCTCCGCCCGTGCGCCAGAGGCTGATGTCCTGAGAGGTCGTGCCCGGCTTCTCAACACCATGTTCAACAATAGCAGTCCTTTTGAAATGCATTGCATCCCATCCGCCGGAGACATACACCCTGTAATAAAGATCTCCCATGCCGTTTTTATAACCAAATCGTACGTCGTAAAACTGGCCGAAGATGTTCAAATCATTTTTTTGAAACTTCGCTCCGTCCTCTTTATGCGTTTCATCATCAGTAAGCCCGATCGCCCAGTCGGTAGTAAGGCCGGTAAAAAAGTTTGCCTGCTTCGTAAAAGAATATTCGCCGGACACGCCGAAAAGGATTGTGTTTAATGTTGATGTTGATTCGCGGTCAGCAGGGGAAGAAGTTTCCTCCTCATATTTGATCAAACCGTATCCGGCGTGGGCCCCGATCCCGGTACCGGCGTCGGCTGCTTTACAAAAAAAGATCATTGAGAAAATTATTAGCGGTCCCAAAAAGAGATGGCTTCGCTTTGACCGCAAAGGGAAGATGTTTTTCATATTGACCCGGCGACTGCCTTATTCATGATTTTGCCGTTATAAGTATTCAGTGCGCTTCTTAAAGGATGATCTTCCATTGCAGCATTTTCAACGCCGTCCTTTGCAAGGAGTTTAATGTACTCGATCGTCTTTCTTGTGAGCGCCAGGGTAGATGTCCTCGGATATGCTCCAGGCATGTTTGCGACAGTGTAGTGAATGACACCGTCAACCGAGTATATGGGATTGTTGTGCGTTGTCGGTCTTGTTGTCTCTACGCATCCGCCCTGATCGACCGAGACGTCAACAATAACCGCGCCTTTTTTCATTCTTGCTACAAGTTCTCTTGAGACGAGTTTCGGCGTCTTTGCCCCTGTGACGTAGACAGCCCCGATAAGCACATCAGCCTTGACCGCCTCCGCCTCGATATTGTCGCTTGCTGACATCAGAGTTTTTACCCTGCCGGAATACATTTCGTCTATCTGGAGCAGTTTGTCAGCGCCCTTATTTATTACAGTTACATTTGCCCCCATGCCGTAAGCGACTTTCAATGCGCTCATCCCTACAACGCCTGCGCCGAGAATAAGGACATTTGCGGCGGGGACATCTTCTACACCTGTAAATAGCAGCCCTTCGCCGCCGTGAATTTTTTGAAGGTAGTATGCGGCGATAACAGGAGCCATCTTTCCGGCAATCTCGCTCATTGGCCTGAGCAGGGGCAGGGCGCCGTTTGCCTCGAGCGTTTCATAAGCAAATGCGGCGATCTTTTTTTTCATCAGGACACTCACAAGCCCCGGATTAGAAGCAAGATGGAGGTATGCAAATAATGACTGTCTTTCACGGAGCAGATTGTATTCAGAAGGCAGCGGTTCTTTTACTTTTACAATCAGGTCAGTGTCAGAGAATATTTTATCTCTTTCGGAAATTTGCGCCCCAGCCCGCATGTAATCTTCGTCGGTAAAACCGCTTCCAGCGCCCGCTGATGTTTCCACTATAATTCTGTTACCGGCTTCCGCAAGTTCTACGGCCCCGGACGGGGTAATTGCGACTCTGTACTCATGTTCTTTTATTTCCTTCGGTACGCCTATTATCATACAAAAATATATTAACCAAAATTTATATATTCCGCCATTCTTAAAGCACATATCCATTAATAATTTTTAAAAGTGTATAACTGTGTATTGAAAAATCTGAAATATGTACTAAAGTAGTACTTAAGTAAATTGCGTTTCAATAACGATTGGGAATTACTGCATGGCTATCTGCAAATCTAAAATTGTCGAAGACGGTTTTATGCCAACCTGGCACTTTTCTTGTCACTATGGCATACCGTTTGCCCTGTATAAAATAGTAACTCTTCAATTCTAATAAAAATTTTATTCGGCACAATTATTGCATAGTTGCTCAAACAGGCAACTATACGGGAGATCTTTTAATAAATAGGGACCTTGTTTTTGTTTAACACAGGGAATCAATCAGATCTCACGATAACAGTTTTATAGAAAGTAAACATCTTAAAAAAAAGAGGGAGGGTATTATGTTGAAGTTTCGTTTGTTTCTTGTAGTTTCGATTTTCTTGTTTGTACTCAGCCTCGCAGCCGCGCCAGCTTACGCGGCATGTACTGATGTGGACGGAGACGGTTACGGTAATCCCGGAGACGCCTCATGTACAAGAGGTGCAACAAAGGACTGTAACGACAATGACAATACTGTCTATCCCGGCGCACCCAAGACATGCGACGGCAAGGACAACAACTGCGACGGCAGGAAGGACTTTACAACTGACGAAGACAAAGACCATGATGGTGTTTTATGGTGCGCTGGAGACTGCGATGATAACAACGCGGCGCGTTTCCCCGGTAATCCCGAAATATGCGACGGCATAGATAACGACTGCGTAAGCGGCGTGCCTTCAAATGAAATCGACACTGACGGCGACACTTACCGTCTTTGCAGTGTACCGCCGGACTGCAACAATAACGATGCAAGCATAAATCCCGGCAGCCCCGAGATCTGCGGCGACAACAAGGACAACAACTGTAACGGGCAGGTAGACGAGGCAGGATGCGTATGCCCTGATGCTGATGCAGACGGACAGACTTCATCTGTTTGCGGCGGCACTGACTGTAACGACAACGATAATACCGTTTATCTGGGCGCTCCTGAGCTTTGCACAGACGGCAAGGACAACAACTGTAACGGAATAGTAGATATACAAGACCCTGTTGCAACAGGATGTCCTGCATATTGTGCAGATACAGACGGAGACAATTATTTTGTAGGCGG